>JAZNNI010000128.1:0-15094 GCA_045580145.1 Clostridia bacterium | reverse complement strand
AATTACAGAATAGTCGCCCTCGATAACAGAGGGAATAAGTGCTTCTGCAAGAATGTAGATATTTCCCTCGTTATTGATTTTCACATATTTTTCAACAGGGTTTACACAAAGAGCAACGTTCGAAGGAAGTGTCCATGGTGTTGTTGTCCATGCGAGGAAGTACTCGTTATCAGTACCCTTAACCTTAAATTTTGCAATAGCACTCTTTTCCTTAACATCTTTATACCCTTGGGCAACCTCGTGGCTTGAAAGCGGAGTTCCGCAACGGGGGCAATAAGGAACAATCTTGTAACCTTTATAAAGAAGGTCTTTGTCCCAAATCTTTTTAAGTGCCCACCATTCTGATTCAATGAAGTCGTTGTGGTATGTTACATATGGGTCATCCATATCTGCCCAAAAGCCTACTGTGCCGGAGAAATCCTCCCACATACCCTTATACTTCCACACGCTTTCCTTACACTTATTAATGAAAGGCTCAAGACCATACTGTTCAATCTGCTCTTTGCCGTCAAGGCCCAAAAGCTTTTCAACCTCAAGCTCAACAGGAAGTCCATGAGTGTCCCAGCCGGCTTTACGGATAACCTTTGCACCCTTCATTGTGCGGTATCTTGGAATCATATCCTTGATTACACGTGTAAGCACGTGACCGATATGTGGCTTGCCGTTTGCAGTCGGAGGTCCGTCATAGAAGGTATAAACCTCGCCGTCCTTTCTTTGTTCGATACTCTTTTTGAAAATATCGTTATCGTTCCAGAACTTTAGGGTCTTTTTTTCTCTTTCTACAAAGTTAAGATTTGTTTCTACTTTATTGTACATTTTTATGTCCACCTCTTATCTCATTTTTCGTGTCTGCTTCAGTGAAAAGTTTATCGAAAGTTTATTTTTAAAATAATGTCTTGCAAATGCTGCTGCATCCTCACCGTTTTCCTTTTTCATAATATATCTTTGATAGAAGGAATATGATCCGGCTTCAAATATCGCAGACTTAAGTCTGTACTTAAGTTTTTCTGATGAGTTCATGGCAGTTCTTGAGCCAAATCGTTTGCGGGATGAAAAATCTAAATCGTCAAAGAAATCTCCATGTGGCACACGATGGCCTTTGCGGATTGCTTTTTCTATCTTTTCTTGTCGATGCTGATATACTTTTCTTACTTCCATTGTGGCAATTCGTTCTGCTTCATTTTGTTCAAACTGTGTTGCCACCTCTTTGTCGTATAGATAGTTAAACCACTTATAGGAAACTGCTGTCAAAATTCCATATAGAACAGTCGAAATTATCATTGACTGTGTTGGTGTTATAAGCGCCAGCTCAGGTCTTTCGGCGTCAATTACAATAGGGTCTGTGATAACTTCAAACACACGTGAGTGGAAGAAGCACGCAGCTCTTAAGTCCTTCCAGATTGGAATATCTTTCTGTAAAAAACAAACCAACGCAATCAACACTGTATATATTCCAAATGCGACCCATTGTACAAAGTGATATTTTTCCTTTGAAGAAATATCACGCACCATTCGGCGCATCATAAGCATATTTGCTAAAAAGAATATCAGCGCGCACACTATACTTACAATCAGCAGAACCGGATAAAACCACGCGCTGCGCTGCAAGCTGTCCTGGTAGATTATTATAAGGGCCAAACATCCTGGAACAACAGAAAACAGTACCAACTCGAGAAGTCTTCTCAGTAGTAACAAGAACATATACTATACCTCCAAAAAACATAATTATACTATCGTATCATAGATTGTATTATTATATCAAAAAAAACCGCACTTGTCAATTGAAACAAGCACGGTCTATAACTTTATTTTCTGTGGAATAATTTTTTCGTTGAGATTTCGCATAAAATTGATTTTGAAACAACTCACAAACTAAAAAAAGTTGCCCTATATAACATTTTCATGTTTACAGAGCAACCTTCAAATTAATCTCAACCTACACCGAATAAAAAACTTCTGCTGTATAGATATGCAAAAAAACAAAAATATAAAATAATACCAAGTGGTAAAGAACCAAGCCCTTCTGTTATCAAACCAGTAACGCATATAAATGCAAAGGTGATATAGAGGAAATAATAGGCTTTTTTCGAGAGAAGAAATGTTTCTTTACGGGTTATATACATAAAAACTGCCTTAATAAGTTCGAATAAAAAGATAAATATTTTTTCTTCAATAGAGAAATCTGGCTCATTTATCACAAGTGCAAAAATTGTAATAACACTCAAAATTATGTATATTGGTATAGCATAAATCACGAAAAATCGCAGAAATCCTGTTCCTTTGTTATATTCCTTACATTTTTTTAAAAACTCAATTTTTGCTGGATTTTTTTGCATTAATTTACTCCCCCTTTATATATACAACACAAAACCTATATTTTTAATATATAATTTTTATTCTATGCAGTTATTATATCAAAAAAATACCATAAAGTCAACAATTGTGGCAATTTTCGGCATAGTGCCCTGTTGTGCTAATCTCCTTCTGGTGGATATCCTCGAAGAAGAAAAAAACGACACTTTTGACCATTTACCCCTTTATGCCTATTAATTTTTCTAAAAAACTATACTTTTCAGGGGGTAAAATCAGCAAAAATAGTGCGGTCGGAAAATCTTCTGCAATTTTCCGACACTTATAAATGACACTTTTGAGATCTAGTCAAGTTCTCTTGCTTGTTGTATCATAAGTTGTATATCTTCCATAAATTGAGAGTGTAAATGGTCTGCGGCAACAAGTCCAAGAAAAATCTTATTGACTTGTGGTAATTCACAGATTAACTTTGCCAATCTCTCTTTACTGTCAATGGCAGTATAGCCTTTTATATGGTATTCCTTGCATATCTGCTTTAACTTTGTTATTCCGCAATTCCTGAAATATTTTCTTTTGTTAAATGTCAAAAGTCTATCATTTTCGTCAAAAGTAAAGCCCATAATGTTTGATTTTCTTCTCATTTCTTCTGTTAGTTCTTGCAGATTATTTATATAATGGGTGGTAGGCTTTACATAATCAAGAATATTCCCACCCTTTATATCCTCACTACGATATGCTGTCCCCTTGCTTTGCAGTAAGTCAATCAGTATGTTTTCAGCGTCATGTCGGGAGGTGGGGTGTTGTTGATTGTGGCTGATACTCCAATTATGCTTGAATACATATAAAGCAAGGTATAAAGGCAAATACACAGTAGCAACACCAGTCAAGTTTTTGTTGATATGTCGCTTTAATTGAATGTGAAAACTGTCAATATTATTTAATGTCAAATGTTTTTCGGCTTTTAATCTCTCAAACTCTGCAAAACTTAATCTTCCGTAGTTTTCCACCCTGTCAAGCCCTTGTGTTTGATAATATCTTTTAAGGATTGTTTCTTCTGCCAATTCTCTGCCATTATGCTTTTCTGCCCAGTCCTTTTGTTCTTTTCTAACTATATTCTTCATATCAGAAGGTTGTATGTAGTGCGGAATAGCATTATTATCACAATACCGAGTGTAGGCGTCATAATCGTCACTACATAAGAAGGTTATATCCCCTAAATAATCACTAAAATAATCTTCAAGTATTTGAGAACTGCTTTTCCCTAAACCCGACAGAACTGCTACAACATAACCATTACTGTCTATCCCTGTAACAACACAGGCAAACTCTGGTCCGAAAATCCCAAGTTCGGACGGGATATGTGTGTTTTCAAGTCGGGGTTTTCTCTCTTTTACTGCGGTTGGTGCAACATTGACTAATTCCATTGCTCCCTTTTGATTTTCCCTGAAATAAGTTTCGTCAACTTGAACTACCCCCGACAATTTCGGCATTCCATAGTGTTCTAAAAGGGCTTTCAAGAACTTATGTCTGTATAACAAGATTGTGCCTTCTGAGGTATGCCACCCGTAGTCAACCGCTAAATTACGCCGACAAGCGGATAAGGATAATCCCATTAAAGTATAGTTGATTACTGCAATCTGCACAGGTAGGGGGAATGTAGATTTATCTGCAAAAGTACCTGTCATTATGGTATAAGTTTTCCCGCATTTTCTGCACTTATATCGGGGTTTTCCATAATCGTCTAAACCGTGTGGGTGATATAATCGGCTTGTGCAGTAAGGACAAGCAGGTTTTAACCCATACTTGTCAATAAAGATTTCATAATCTGTTAGTGGTCGGTTTGGCTTTTTCTCGGGTGGTAAAAATCCCTTTAACACCCAAGCCAAGTCTTCTTTTGACAAGGATTTTAATTCCTTTTTTAATTCTTTTAACCTTTTATCTATTTTAGGATATTTTTCCATTAATTTACTCAAGTGCATACCTATACACCCCCTTTTTGATACTTATATTATATAAAAGTGTGCAAATATTGTCAAATCGGCATTTCTAACAGTTTTTATAAAAGGGTAGGACAGAAATTATAAAACTCCGGAACTAAAATTATAAAAGATTACGGAAGGAATTATAAAACATTTATGCTGAAATTATAAAAGGTCGGTGGTAAAATTATAAAAATCCGTGTTTGATTTTATAAAAAGTCGGTCAATGATTTATAAAAGTCTAAATATTTTTTATAAATCTTCTGCAATCTTTTATAAAAGAATAGGGATTTTTTATAATCGGTTTTATAAAAAACAAAAGAGATTTTATAAAACTTTTGACAGTTTTTATAAAACCTCTAATATTGTTTATAATGTGTGCAACTTTGCAACACGACCAATTATGCATATAAAAATGCCTTTACAATTCAATTTCTCTTTGAGATTTCAACGAAAAGTCCGTTCCACAGAAAATCGAGTTATAGGCTTTTCTTTTATAGCTGAATTTGGGTATACAAATGAGGCACATTAAAAGACCCAATACAGCGACGCCGCACCAAGTAAAGATGGTGACTTGCCAGCCGAAAAGTTCAGAAATTTTAGCCATACCATATGTTGAAGCCGCACTTCCTACATAGGTAAAGCAGTTTAAAAGCCCTGAAAAAAGCGAAACGTGGCCTGTGTTTGAAAAACGTTTTGCTACGGTGCAGGTAAGCATATGACAAATACCGTGAACGACTGCAATTATTATTGCTGACAGTATTACCGATACTACGATGCTGACAGCGTAAAAAATACTCCAAAGAGCTATGAGTAAAACGCATAATGCGAACATATATGCACATAGTGCGACCTCATTTTTTATTAAAGTTCGTTGCAACATACTGAATAATTGAACACTGAACACCGAGAAGATTGGAAGTATTACAGAAATCAGTATAGAAGATGCTGCTTCGATGTGGAAAACCTCAGTTATACAGGTTGGCATCCAGGTTGTTATTCCGTCACGCAGTATGCCTTGTGATATTATGGCGATACAGATTGCGATAAGAGAATATTTTTTAAAGAGCTGCCATACTGTCAGTTCTGTTGATGTGTCTTCCTCCGAGGAAATAGACTTTGAAGAAACGGGGGACAGGTGGCTCAAAATTTTAGGAAGAAAAATCTTCAGAAGTCCTGCAACTAAAAGTGCTGCCGCACCTGAAAAGAAAAATACACTTCTCCAGCCGGAAAGCCGGATAAATAGTGGAGCAGTCAGATAAACAAAAATTGTTCCTACACAGCTTGAGGCAGACACATTTGCAGCAGTATGACTATATCTGTATTCGTCGAGGTAGCCCGACATCAGCTTTACAAGTGGCGGCCACATAAATGCTTGTGCAAGTCCGTTAATAAACCATATTACCGACATTGCCCCTGTGTTTGGCGCGAGGGGGATAAAAATATTGCATATGCCGGTAACTAAAAGTCCTGTTAGTATCAATTTTACAGGTGAAATCTTGTCTCCCAAAGCACCGCTTAAAAGCTGCCCGGAACCATAGGAAATAAAACTCATTAATAAAACTATGGAGATTGAGGATTTTGATATTCCCTCGGCTGTGATTATTTCTGCGACCACCGCACCTAAATTTATTCGGGATATGTAGCTTGTAAAATAAATCAGACAGCAAAAAAAACCAAATATGGTATAAAACTTCTTCATAAAATTAAATCTCCCTTATATATTGTCAGGATTATTAAAAATGCGTATATTTCTTTCTTTATAGGCTTTGTAAATTTCATTGCTGATGCCAGAGTCGGTCACAAAAATATGCTCATCTACTGTGTCGCAAAGCTTTGCAAATGAATTTTTCTCGAATTTTGAGCTGTCAGCCACAAAAATTGTTTCATCTGAGTTTTCCACATATGCTTTCTGGATAGGAATAAAGATTAAATCCTGATTTGCCACACCGTGTTTTAAGGAAATGGCATATGGAAATATAAATGCCTTTGAGGCGTGCATACTTTTTGCGATTTCGACCGTGTTATATCCAAAATTTGCGGCTTCCTTTTTTGAATATTCTCCGCCTATTATAAAGAGCTTGAACCCTGACTTGTGACGAAGCTCGGACCATACGTCGAGAGAATGTGTAATGACCGTCATTCTTTCAAAGCTTTTTTGCAGAACTCGTGCAAATTCCACAGCAGTACTGCCCGAATCAATAAATATGACGTCATCTTCGTGCAAAAATTTCATAGCAACTTGGGAACACTCTGTTTTCTTTTCTTTATTTTCCTCAAGTCTTTCCTCGAGAGTTAAGTATCCGTTCATACGGGATGGAAGTATTGCACCACCATGAACCCTTGAAAGAAGATTTTTGTTTTCAAGATAGTAAAGGTCACGCCTGATTGTTTCTATTGAAACATTAAATTTTTTGGCAAGCTCAGAAACAGTTACAGAACCTTTTTTCTCTAATAAAATCAATATTTCATTATGTCTGTCACGCGATAACATATATACACCTCCAACAATATCCACATTTTAACACAAAACTCCACAAATGTCAACACAAATTTGTTTTAAAATTTTTTGATAGTTTTTCGATAACTGCTTGAAAATAAAACAAAAAAATGATATACTAATATGTGATGATTTAAAATTTATAAAGAGGACGGAAAAATGAGGAAGCAAGGGTACGATAACGAAAAATATATCAAAATTCAATCAGAACAGATAAAAAAGAGAATTTCTGAATTTGGCGGCAAGCTTTATATGGAGTTTGGCGGCAAATTGTTTGACGACCATCACGCGGCACGCGTCCTCCCAGGTTTTGCTCCGGACAGTAAGCTGCAAATGCTTCTTGAACTGAAAGAACAGGCTGAAATAGTAATTGCGGTGAGTGCCGTGGCTCTGTCTATGAACAAAAAGCGTCGCGACCTTGGTATCACTTATGATATGGAGGTTTTAAGGCTTATAGACCTTTTCAGAAGTGTCGGGCTTTATGTAGGAAGCGTGGTAATCACGCAGTATGAGGGACAAAAAGCGGCAGATGCTTTAAAAATGCGTCTTGAAAATAATGATGTACCTGTATTTATTCATTACACTATTCCGGGTTATCCGTCTGATGTGGAGCTTATTGTGAGCGATGACGGTTATGGAAAAAATGATTATGTTAAGACAAGCCGCTCTCTTGTTGTAGTAACGGCGCCGGGACCAGGAAGCGGAAAGATGGCAGTTTGCCTGTCTCAGCTTTATCACGAAAACAAACGAGGAATTAAGGCGGGATATGCAAAATTTGAGACTTTCCCTATCTGGAGTATTCCTTTAAAGCACCCTGTAAATCTTGCGTATGAGGCGGCAACTGCAGACCTTAACGACGTTAATATGATTGACCCGTTCCATTATGATGCATATGGCGAGGTGGCAATAAACTATAACCGTGATGTTGAGATTTTTCCCGTTTTAAATGCTATGTTTGAACGCATTTACGGAAGCTCTCCATATAAGTCACCGACTGATATGGGTGTCAATATGGCAGGATTTTGCATTGTTGATGATGAGGCAGTAAGTGATGCATCAAAACAGGAGATTTTAAGAAGATACTATTCGGCGCTTTGCGACCAATTTAAAAGCGGAACTAAGAGCGATGAGCCGGCAAAGATAGAGATTATTATGAATAAGGCGGGGGTTTCTGTTTCGGACAGAAGTGTTGCCACAGCGGCTAAAGCGGTTGAGGAAGAAACGGGACTTCCGGCTGTCGCTATCCAAATGCACGACGGAACGATTATCACAGGCAAAACGAAAAATCTTTTAGGTTCATCTGCTGCGGCTATACTCAATTCACTCAAATATCTTGCGGGGATTGATGATAAAACAGAGCTTATTCCACCGGCACTTATTGAGCCGGTTCAGGATTTAAAGGTAACATTTTTGGGATGCAACAACCCAAGACTTCACGTTGATGAGGTACTTGTTGCATTATCTGTAAGTGCGGCGAATGACCCGATTGCAGCAAAAGCGCTTTCTATGCTTCCACGATTAGATGGTTGTGAGGCACATTCAACTGTGATTTTATCCTCGGCAGACGCAGGTGTGTTCAGAAAAATAAAGGTCAATTTAACTTGCGACCCGCAGTACCAAAGTAAGAATTTGTATCATTAATAGAAGAAACGGATATGTGAAATGCACATATCCGTTTTAAGTTCTTATTTAAATATTTTCGTTTTTTTAACTGCTGAGTAAAGTATCAGTCCTAAAATTCCGCAGGAAATGACCTCGCCAATGCCGACAGTAAGCATAAAATAAGGTATTCCGCCCTCAAATCCGTATGCATATGCAAGCACAAATGGAATAATAATCGTATTTGAAATAATCGGCGGAAGGACTGCTAAAAATCGGTTATTGCGCAATTTATATGTAAAAATTGCACCGATTAAGGTTGCGAGGCTACCGAAAATCACATCCCATATCATTGCGCCTGCCAGAATGTTTGAAAGTAGGCAACCTGCGAAAAGCCCGAAAATTGCAGCCGGAGTAAAGCAGGGCAGTATACATAGTGCCTCGGAAAATCGGACTTGTATGACACCGCTGTCAAGCCCAAAAATACGCGACAGCATCGTAAGCACAACATAAAGTGATGCAATCGTTGCGCCATAGGTAAGTTGTCTTGAATTTTTCATATTAAATTTTCTCCTTTAGTTTTGTTTTAAGTGAGGAAGGTCTCGAACTCACTTTACGTGATATGTTAGCACATCCAAAAGAAAAAGTCAATTATTTTATAAACTGTTCTGCCTTTTTTGCGAAAAATGCGGCGAGAGATATTTTGATTAAATCGGGAATAATAAAAGGGAGAATGCACAGAGAAATTGCGGAGCATAGATTTTTTGAGCCCGACAGATAGATGTATGCATACCATAGTGTGCCGAAGACGTAGCATAGAAAAAGTCCTGCTAACATTGAAAGAAAAAGAGCAATATAGCTTTTCATATGCTTTTTGCTGAGAACACCGGTCACTATACAAAAGGGAATAAACCCCAAAGTGTATCCGCCTGTCGCACCCAAAATTGCAGGCATACCTGCCTGAAGCCCTGAAAATACAGGCAGTCCGATAAAACCAAGCAAGATGTATACGCATATTGTGAGGCTTCCGCGCCTTGCTCCTAAAAAAGCTCCTAAAAAAGCCACAGCAAAGGTCTGCATAGTAAAGGGAACAGCTGTCGGCACTGAAATCCACGAACATAAAACTAAGAGTGCGACGCAAAGAGCGGATAAAACTGTAATTTGTGATTGCGATTTTTTCATAAATATACCCCATATTGTATTTATAGTAGTATTATACCACTAAATATAGTTATTGTCAACCGACAAATAGATATGGTTGACGAGTGTAAAAGCTGTCAAGACCGCTGTTTGCGTGACATTGAATGTGAAAATTAGTTAATGACACAAAATTGTAACACACAATATATAGAAAAAAATTAAAAAAATACTTGCATTTAAAACAAGATATGGTATAATAGGAATTGCCCGATAAAAAGGTACATATTATGATTGACATATACTAAAAACAAGGATTTTGGGGAAGAATTGGAGAAATGTCTGCGATAATATATATTGTGTGTTAAGGAAAGCGCGGACACTCTCTTACAGGAGGTACAAAATGAAGATTATTAAGAGAAACGGAACAGAGGTTACCTTTGACCGTGAGAAAATCACTAAAGCCATACAGAAGGCAAACGATGCGACTGAAAAGAAAAAAGAACTTTCTGAAAGACAAATTGAATACATTGTAAATGTCATTGAAGACCACTGCAGAGATATGAACAGGAGTCTTTCTGTGGAAGAAATACAGGAGCTTGTGGAAACACATATCATTCTTCAGGGTGCGCCTGAGACTGCAAAAAGATATATCAGATACCGCTTTACACGTAACCTTGCTCGTATTGCAAACACTACTGACAACCAGATTTTAAGCCTTATTGAGTGCAATAACGAAGAGGTTAAGCAGGAAAACTCAAACAAAAACCCGACTGTAAATAGTGTTCAGAGAGACTATATGGCAGGTGAGGTTTCAAAGGATATAACAAAGCGTATTCTTCTTCCGCAGGAAGTTGTTGATGCGCACGAAAAGGGACTTATCCACTTCCATGATGCAGACTATTTTGCACAGCATATGCATAACTGCGACCTTGTAAACCTTGAGGATATGCTGCAAAATGGTACAGTTATATCAGGAACAATGATTGAAACTCCGCATAGCTTTTCAACCGCCTGCAATATCTCTACACAGATTATAGCACAGGTTGCATCAAGCCAGTACGGTGGACAGAGTATATCTCTTACTCACTTAGCACCGTTTGTTGATGTAAGCCGTAAGAAAATAAGAAAAGACGTTGAAGCAGAGCTTAAAGCACTGGGTGCAAATGCAGCGGAAGATGTTGTTGCTGATGTTGTTGAAAAACGTCTTAAAGAAGAAATCAAAAAGGGTTGCCAGATGATTCAGTATCAGGTAGTAACCTTGATGACTACAAATGGTCAGGCACCATTTGTTACAGTATTTATGTACTTAAACGAGGCAAAGGATGAACAGTTAAAGCACGACCTTGCTATGATTATTGAGGAAATGCTCAATCAGAGAATTGTCGGTGTTAAAAACGAGTCAGGAGTATGGATTACCCCTGCATTCCCGAAGCTTATTTACGTACTTGAGGAGGATAATATCCACGAGGATTCAAAGTTCTATTACCTTACAAAGCTTGCAGCTAAATGTACTGCTAAGCGTATGGTTCCGGACTATATTTCAGAGAAAATGATGCTCAAGCTTAAGGTTGACAAAAACGGTGACGGACATTGCTATACCTGTATGGGTTGCCGCTCTTTCCTTACACCTTATGTTGACGAAAATGGAAAGCCTAAGTACTACGGAAGATTCAACCAGGGTGTTGTAACAATTAACCTCGTTGATATTGCGCTTTCTTCGGGTGGAAACATAGATAAATTCTGGGAAATTTTTGATGAAAGACTGGATATTTGCTATACTGCACTTATGTGCCGTCATAACAGACTAAAGGGTACACTTTCAGATGCTGCACCTATTTTGTGGCAGTACGGGGCGCTTGCAAGACTTAAAAAAGGCGAGACAATCGACAAGCTTTTATATGGTGGATATTCAACAATTTCGCTTGGCTATGCAGGTCTTTATGAATGTGTTAAGTATATGACAGGAAAATCACACACAGACGCAACTGCAACACCATTTGCACTTGAGGTTATGGAATACTTGAATGCAGCTACAAAGAGATGGAAAGAAAAACACAATATTGACTTCAGCTTGTACGGAACTCCGCTTGAGAGCACAACATATAAGTTCTCTAAATGCTTGCAGATGCGCTTTGGTATAATTGAGGGTGTGACAGACAAGAACTATATAACAAACAGCTATCACGTTCACGTAACTGAGGAAATTGATGCATTTGAAAAGCTTGCATTTGAATCACAGTTCCAGCAGCTTTCGCCGGGTGGAGCAATCAGCTATGTTGAAGTTCCGAATATGCAGAACAACTTAGAGGCAGTTCTTGACGTAATGAAGTTTATCTATGATAACATTATGTATGCTGAGCTTAATACAAAGTCAGACTACTGTCAGGAGTGCGGTTTTGACGGTGAAATTGAAATCAAAGAGGACGAGGACGGAAAGCTTATCTGGACTTGCCCGAAATGCGGAAACTCTGATGAAACAAAGCTGAATGTCGCAAGACGTACCTGCGGATACATCGGAACACAGTTCTGGAATCAAGGAAGAACACAGGAAATAAAAGAAAGAGTGTTGCACTTATAAGAATATGGGCGGATTTAGTATCCGCCCATATATGTTGAAAGGAATTAATATGAACTACTGCGGTATAAAAAAATGCGATATAGCAAACGGACTCGGTGTTCGCGTGACCTTGTTTGTTTCGGGATGCACGCATCATTGTAAGGGTTGTTTTCAGCCGGAAACCTGGGACTTTAACTATGGAAGCGAATTTACAAAAGAGGTCGAGGATGAAATCATCGATGCATTAAAGCCGGAATATATACACGGACTTACCCTTTTGGGCGGTGAACCATTTGAACCGGAAAATCAGCGGGTTTTGGTGGAGTTTGTAGAAAGAGTAAAAAATGTATATCCTAAAAAAAATATATGGGCATACACAGGCTACCTTTTGGATGAAGAGCTGTTAAAACCATCGCGTGCAAGGTGCGAGGTGACGGACAGGCTGCTCGGAATGGTAGACGTACTGGTTGACGGCGAGTTTCAGATAGAAAAAAAGAATATAAGCCTTAAGTTTTGCGGCTCGGAAAATCAGCGCTTGATAGATATGAATAAAACAAGAGAAAAAGGCGAGATTGTACTTTGGGAGGAAGAATAAGGATGAAAGTTGAAGTAAAAAAGCTAAGAGAAAATGCGACTATCCCCACAAGGGGCTCGGAGCAGGCAGCGGGATATGATTTGTATGCGTGTATCGACGAGGCTGTCACAATAAAGCCGCACACAACAGCGAAAATAGGAACAGGTCTTGCTTTCGCTGTGCCGGACGGATATTTTGGAGCAATTTTTGCACGCAGCGGACTTGCGGCAAAGCAAGGGTTAAGACCTGCAAACTGTGTAGGTGTTGCCGATAGCGACTACCGCGGAGAATATATCGTTGCACTCCATAACGATACCGATGAGGACAGGGTAATAGAGCCTCAGGAGAGAATTGCCCAGCTTGTTGTTATGCCATATCTTCCGGTCGAATTTGAAGAAATGGACGAGCTTAGCCAGACTGAACGCGGAGCTGGCGGCTTTGGAAGCACAGGAAAATAAAACAGACCTTCGGGTCTGTTCAGCGTGTCGATAAACCTATCGGCACGCTGGCAGATTTCGAAAAAGGAAGTTATATTTTGTTAATTCAAATTCGTCGGCGTACTATGGTACGGTAGAGTTTGAATTGGCAAAAAGCAAGCAATGGCAAGAAAAAACTTGAGTTTTTTTCTTGCCATTTTACATACTCATTTTAATATACAATTTTTTTAACAACAAAAGACTTGCTTGTGGTAGAACGACTTTTTCGACAGTCTAAACAGACCTTCGGGTCTGTTTTTATTATGTCATTTGGAAGTATTAAAAAGCTTAGCATATGCCTTTGGGGACATTCCTTTGTGCTTTCTAAAAATATGTATAAAATAGCTCAAATCATTAAAGCCACAGCTATAACAAACCTCGGTTATGGTATAATTGCCGCCAGAAAGCATCTCACACGCGGTTTCAATTCGATATGTAACAATATATTCAAACGGAGTCTGGTGGGTTATTTCCTTAAAGAATCTGCTGAAATAGTTTGGACTCATTCTGCAAACATCAGCAAGCTCCAAAAGCGTGATTTTCTTTGAGTAATTATCCTCTATCATAGAAATAGCCGCCTTAATTTTTTCGAGCTTTTCATTTGGTGTAACGAGTGTTTCGGGACGGCTTTGGACAGCGTCGCCCGCAAGCTTATAGAGTCTGCTTATGACAGAAAGCTCAAAGCCGACAGGCCGATCCCGAAAAAGCTCAAAAATGCAGTCAACATCGGTATTTTCGTTATAAATCACAGGAGCCTGAAGGTGAGTTTTAACGAGAGAACGGCATTTTTGCACTGCATATAAAATTCCGGCAGAAAAAACAAGACATTCATATCTGCAATCCTCGGGTTCGCCGCTATGTACTATTCCACCGGGAATTAATACACTTTGCCCCTCTGTAAGTGTAAAGTGCATTTCGTTCAGGATAAGATGAAAGCTTCCGCTGATAATGCGTATAAGCTCAAAATCCTTATGCCAATGGGTACGCATCTGGTACTTGGGATGATTTTTGGAAAGATGAAAAAACTCGACAGGAAAATCAGGAGTTCCTCTTTGTAAATTTTCGTGATATGATAAAATATTCATAAACCCTCGCAAAATGATAAAATAATTATACTTTATCGTATTATAACACAAGAATTATATAATAGTCAATGATATAATTGTGTTAAGAAATAAAAGAGGAGGAATTTATATGTATCCAAAAATAGGAATAAGACCGACTATTGATGGTCGTTGGGGCGGTGTTCGTGAAAGCCTTGAGGAAAAGACAATGGCGATGGCAAAGGCCGCAAAGGAATTAATTGAGGCAAATGTACGTTATCAGGACGGAACTCCGGTAGAGTGTGTTATTTCACCTTGCACAATCGGTTCGGGTGCTGAAGCTGCAAAGTGTGCAGACTTTTTTAAGACACAAAATATCTGTGCATCCTTAGCGGTTACACCCTGCTGGTGCTATGGCTCGGAAACAATGGATTTGGACCCGAATACTATAAAGGCTGTTTGGGGCTTTAACGGAACAGAGAGACCGGGTGCAGTTTATTTAGCTGCTGTTATGGCTGCGTTTGCACAAAGAGGACTTCCGGCATTTTCAATGTACGGAAATCATTCGTATCGAAATATTTTGAATATATGATTTCTCCAGCACTTACCAATTTAGGATTTCCGATATTATCTACCGTTTCATAACTTTCGTTAGCTATAATTGTCACGTGATAACCGATCGGAGCCTGAGTATTCGGACCCGCTAATCCAGATACGTAGAATGGAAATGCATATAACGTCTCAATTGAATTACCAGCGCCGTCAATCACGCTCATAGCTAATGTCGGTGGTGCGTAAATATCCACAGTCCTCTGCACAGACCAATCACCATAGGTTTTGGTAATACCGGCCGTTCTAACTCTCCACTGGATCGTGGTGCCTTCGTTATAGCTGTTAGTATCGATGGAATGCGAGT
>JAZNNI010000127.1:0-5890 GCA_045580145.1 Clostridia bacterium | reverse complement strand
AATACAATGAGAAAAATGCAACGCCTGCTTGATGTTTGAAATCTACTTGAAGTTTTACTTGAAGTTTGCATATATAGGGCTTTTTACACAAAATAAAAAGCCCTCGAGCCCAGCATTTATGCTGAGTCCAAGGACAATTCGCTTATGGCAGGGGTACAAGGACTCGAACCTTGGGCACACGGTTTTGGAGGTCATGTCAAATTTAAAAGACCGTCCAATTTGTTCCCACTGTTGAGCCTTGTTTGAGGGTTGCCAAAAGTCTGTTTTTCACTTATGATGCTTTATTGATGCTATTGAAAATTCTCATCAAATTTGATGCCCAACTGCCAAAAAATCGACACACTTAATTTTATTTCAGTATAACATACATTCCGTGAAATTGCAAATAGAACCAAACGGAATTGCCCGTTTTAAGCATGGCAGAATAAAATATTAGCAGAATTACTCGACTAACAAAATAAAACGCAATACAAAGCGTTTTTGAGCCAATTACACAAATATATTCTCCATTCACTATGTCAAAATTTGATACGCATAAACAAAGAAAAAGGCGAAAATGAAAATTGCTTAAATGCAACGGACATTTTCACCTTCAATTTTTTATACCAACAATTATAAATTATTGCATCGAAATATCAAAATCAGGTTCGATAGGATTTATAATTCCTCTTAATACATTTTTCATAAAGAATCCCAAAAAGGCGGCATATAATAAGGTTTATCATAAAACATCGTTCAGTCTTTGGGATTTATTCAAGTAAATAATTCCAAATTTTCCAAATTACCTTGTTTTACTACAAAAAATATGATAAAATATAAAAAAATAAGGAGGTGTATTTTACGATGAATAAAACAGAACTTGTTGCACTTATGGCTGAAGAAGCCGGATTGTCAAAGAAAGATGCTGAAAAGGCATTGAACGCATTTATCGGCAGCGTACAGAACACAGTTAAAGCCGGAGATAAGGTTTCCTTAATCGGCTTTGGTACATTTGAAGCTCGTGAGAGAGCCGCTCGTGAAGGCAAGAATCCGCAGACAGGCGAAAAAATTAAAATCGCTGCTTGCAAGGTTCCTGCATTTAAGGCAGGCAAAGCTTTCAAAGATTTAGTAAAATAAATAACATAAAGGAGTGAGTCGCAGCTGCTCACTCCTTTAATATACCATATTGAATTTTGATACACCTTAACCAAAGAAAAGACCTGTAGGCTTAAAACTTGTTATACTATAAAAACGCAGCATATAATTAATACATCAAGTCAGAAAGTGTACATTGAAAGGCTTTAGTATGTAATAATTTCAAAAAGTCTTGACAATAAATTAAAATCATGATATAATCATTCAAAATAAATATAATGATAATTATGGGAACCAGCTGACTGCAGAGGACGTTGGTTCCCTTTTGTTTTTTCTACAAAATCATGATTAAATGTGAAAAGGAGATTACATTATGGAAGTACAACTCCAAGAGTTAATTGAACAGATCAAAAAGGATGGTGTTGCGGTTGCTGAGACAGAAGCCAAGGACATAGTCGATGCAGCAAAGGCAGACGCCGAAAAGATTATTGCCGAAGCACAGGCACAGGCAGATAAAATTATGGCTGATGCAAGAGCAGAAACTGAGCGAATGACAAAATCTAGCGAGGATGCAATTCGTCAAGCAGGTCGCAATCTGTTAATATCTTTCAGAGAAAGTGTAACAAGAGAGCTTAAAACAATTATTAGTGAAAATGTTAACACCATATATTCATCAGATGAACTTGCAGGGCTAATTATCAATATTATTGAGTGTTGGGCGAACAAGCCGGATGCAGAAGATATTACTGTGATAATGAACAGTCAAGACATTAATAGATTTGAAGATAACATTCTTGCGTCCCTTAAAGAAAAAATGCTAAATGGTATTACCTTGAAAGCCAATGATAATTTTGACGGCGGTTTTCGCATTGCTGTGAATAACGGCAGTGCTTATTATGATTATTCTGCAGAGGCTGTAGTGGATATGCTTTCGAACTATCTTAGTCCAAAGGTTACTGAACTTTTGAAAGAGGCGAAGGAATAAATTATGGCTGAATATTATTTGATTTCACAATTGCCGTCTTTGGATGGAGTAAGTGAGAATGTTTCGCTTCCGATTACCGAAGAACGCTTCAATGAACTTTGCGAACGCTTCTTAGGGAAAAAATCTCAAGAAGCTATAAAGAAGATTAGCTTATCTCCCCCAAAAAATGCAGAAAGATTGGGTTCATCTTTGATTGATGCATGGAACGAATGTGAGATAAATCTTCGATTTGCTCTCGGCAAGGTTCGGGCAGAAAAAATGAATAAAGTTTTCGATACAGAAAACAGGATTTTACCTGTGGAATACATCAAAGTTGCTAATACGGCAATAGAAAAAGAAAACCCGATGGAAGCGGAAAAATATCTCAATAGTTATCGTTTAGAAATGTTGGAAACACTCAGACCTATGGATGCTTTTTCTGATGAGTATATTTTCTATTACGGACTTAAATTAAAATTGCTTCTCCGCATAAGGCAGTTTGATACAGAGACGGGGAAAAAAGCATACAGAAATATATATAACTCCATTATAAAAGGAGATAATTTGGAGGCAGAACAATGACCGAAAATAAAGGAAAGGTAGTAAGCATAAACGGAAACTTGGTGTCAGTTGAGTTTGACGGCAATGTTTCTATGAATGAGATATGCTTTGTAAAAGTGGGCAATACAGCCCTAAAGAGTGAAATAATTCGTATAAGAGGCAATGTTGCTCAAGTGCAGGTTTATGAAATGACTGACGGTATCAAATGCGGAGACACAGTAGAATTCACGGGTGATATGCTGTCCGCAGAGCTTGGACCTGGTTTGCTTGGTCAAATATATGATGGGCTTCAGAATCCGCTTCCTGTTTTAGCAAAACAGGCGGGTTGGTTTTTAGAAAGAGGCATTTACGCAGACGGGCTTGATACTGAAAAGAAGTGGGAATTTACACCTACCGCAAAAATTGGCGATGTTGTTCGTGCAGGTGAATATATAGGAACTGTTCCAGAAGGTCCGTTTACACATAAAATTTTCGTGCCATTTTATCTGCTCGGAAACTATACAGTGAAATCCATTGTACAAAAGGGCGAATATACCGTTAGGGAAACTATTGCGGTCGTAACTGATGAAAGAGGGCGTGAAATTCCTGTATCTATGTCGTTCAAGTGGCCTGTTAAACGTGCAATAAAGTGTTATAGCGAGAGATTGGCACCCGTTGAGACAATGGAAACCAAGGTTCGTCTTATTGACTCGTTCTTTCCGGTTGCAAAGGGCGGCACCTATTGTACTCCCGGTCCATTCGGTGCAGGTAAGACAGTATTACAGCATACCACTTCAAAATATGCAGATGTGGATATTGTAATCATTGCTGCCTGTGGAGAACGAGCCGGTGAAGTTGTTGAAACGCTGACAGAATTCCCCGAGCTGACAGATCCTAAAACAGGGCGTTCGCTTATGGAGCGTACCATTATTATATGTAACACATCCTCAATGCCAGTTGCATCACGTGAGGCTTCCGTTTATACCTCGGTAACACTTGCCGAGTATTATCGACAAATGGGACTTAACGTTCTTCTCCTGGCTGATTCTACTTCCCGTTGGGCACAGGCTCTTCGCGAAATGTCAGGCAGACTTGAAGAAATCCCCGGCGAAGAAGCTTTTCCTGCGTACCTGGAATCCTATATTGCGGCATTCTACGAAAGAGCAGGTTATGTCCGCTTGCCTGACGGAAGCACAGGCTCGGTTACCATTGGCGGTACAGTTTCTCCGGCGGGTGGTAACTTTGAAGAACCTGTAACTCAGGCAACATTGAAGGTTGTAGGAGCTTTTCATGGACTATCCCGTGAGCGTTCGGATGCAAGAAAATATCCGGCTATTGATCCTCTTATTTCTTGGTCAAAGTACAAAAGCGTTATTGACAATAATAAGTTGGAATTTTGCAAAGGGATTCTTCAACATGGTGACGAGATTGGCTCTATGATGAAGGTTATCGGCGAAGAAGGTACGCCTCTTTCGGATTATATTACTTATCTAAAGTCGGAAATCCTTGATGCCGTCTATCTGCAACAAAACTCATTTGATTTAATTGAGGCAAACTGCACAACATTGCGTCAGCGCTATGTTACCGATAAGCTGGTATATATTTTGGGAAGTAATTATGCTATCGAGAGCAAAGACGATGCACGTAGTTTCTTTAATCGTATGCGTCAAAAATTCATTGACTGGAATTACACAGAGTTTGAGAGTGAGTCATTTAAAAAAGCAGAATCCGAAATTGACAAATTATATGCTAAGGGTGGCGGAAAATTATCTGCACCGGCTGAAAAAATATTAAAGGACGGTGAATGAGAATGAATAAAGTATATAATCGAATAGAATCCATTACCGGAAACGTCATTACCGTTCTTGCAAAAGATGTTCAATATAAGGAATTGGCACAGATCAATACGCGATTCGGCAAATCCTTGGCTCAGGTTAACAAAATTGATGGAGATATTGTATCATTGCAGGTCTTTGCCGGTGGTCAGGGTGTTTCTACCGGAGATGAAGTGCGTTTTCTCGGTCATGAAATGAGAATATCATTCAGCGATGACTTGTTAGGACGTATATTCAACGGTTCGGGTGAACCAAGAGATAAGGGTCCGGCTCTTACAGAAAACATGAAGTCTATCGGAGGGCCTTCCGTTAACCCTACCAAACGTATTCTTGCCAACCGAATGATGAGAACCAACATTCCTATGATTGATATGTTTAACACATTGGTTGTTTCTCAAAAACTGCCTATTTTCTCTATTTCCGGTGAGCCGTACAATCAACTTCTTGCACGTATTGCAATGCAGGCTGAAGCTGATGTAATTGTGCTCGGAGGAATGGGACTTAAATATGACGATTTTTTATATTTTAAGGACGCACTTTCCAAAGGCGGCGCTTTGAGTAAAACTGTAATGTTTATTCATACTGCTTCCGATCCTACGGTAGAATGTATGATGATACCGGATATGGTACTGGCGGTAGCAGAACAATTCGCATTGCAAGACAAGGATGTATTGGTGCTTCTTACCGATATGACCAACTTTGCTGATGCAATGAAAGAAATTGCTATTACTCAAGAACAGGTGCCATCAAATCGTGGATATCCCGGAGATCTTTATTCTCAGCTTGCAGCACGTTATGAAAAAGCGGTTGACTTTGCTGATTCAGGTTCAGTTACCGTTTTGGCAGTTACCACAATGCCGGGCGATGACGTAACACATCCTGTTCCCGACAATACCGGATATATTACAGAAGGACAATATTACCTTAAAGGCGGCCGCATAGAGCCTTTTGGTTCACTTTCCCGACTGAAACAAAATGTAAATGGTAAAACACGAAAAGACCATCGTGCATTAATGGATGCAATGATTCGCTTATATTCTTCATATAAAGAAACACTCGAAAAGAAGAATATGGGCTTCTCTATGAGCCGATGGGACGAAAAATTGCTTAAATATGGTGAACTGTTTGAATGCAAGATGATGTCACTGTCTGTTAATCTTTCACTTGAAGAAGCACTTGATTTGGGTTGGGAAATTTTAGCGGATTGCTTTGATAAGGATGAAACCGGAATAAAATCAGACCTTACTGATGAATTTTGGCCTAAGAAGTAAGGAGGGATGCGGTTTTGGCAAAAATCAAGCTAACAAAAAATGAATTAAAAGTGCAAAAGGACGCACTCAAAATGTACCGCAGATATTTGCCTACTCTGACACTGAAAAAACAACAACTCCATGCAGAAATTCGCACGATTGCCCAAAGAGCAAAAGCAGTAAGAAAAGAAAGAGAAATTCTTGAACTTGGGTTTAGAGAATGGATA
>JAZNNI010000126.1:0-29848 GCA_045580145.1 Clostridia bacterium | reverse complement strand
GTGAGCCATCGGAGATTCGAACTCCGGACAACTTGATTAAAAGTCAAGTGCTCTGCCAACTGAGCTAATGGCCCTGGCAGGGATAGCAGGATTCGAACCTACGAAATGCCAGAATCAAAATCTGGTGCCTTACCGCTTGGCTATATCCCTATACATTGAAGATGCAATCGAGTTTGGCATACATCTCGCATACAGGATTCCTTCCTGCGTATATATCAATCAAATCCCTTGGGATTAAATTGCAAAAGTGGGGTGGATAGTGGGATTCGAACCCACGACATTCAGTGCCACAAACTGACGCTCTAACCAGCTGAACTATATCCACCATATTTAAAAAAATTGGCGCGTCTGAAGGGATTCGAACCCCTGGCCTACTGCTTAGAAGGCAGTTGCTCTATCCGGCTGAGCTACAGACGCGTGTAAAAATATGGAGCGGGTGATGGGAATCGAACCCACACAGCCAGCTTGGAAGGCTGGAATTCTAGCCATTGAACTACACCCGCATAATAAAACTATATTTACTTATGTCAAATCAACTGACCTAACCTATTATAGCAAAGTGTTTATGGTTTGTCAATACTTTTTTTAATTTTTTTCCAAAAAAGTCTTTATTTTGCGCCATTTTGTTTCTTAAACCTTAAAAGCAGCGGCAGGCGCACCCTCCTGCCACCGTCAATTTTATTATTTCGTATTTTTCGCAATTTTATTCACACACAAAACTAAGGTGTTTGCATCGCTTTCGGTTGAAAACCAACCAAACCCCACACGCACAGCTCCCGTCTCCTCTGTTCCAAGCGTCTGGTGGCTTATATACGAGCAGTGATACCCGCCACGCGTTGCAATTTTGTAATCACGGCTTAGCATTTCTGAAACCTCCTGTGACGGCAAATCCCTGATATTAAATGCCACTGTTCCATTGCGATTCCCCTTATGCAATCCATAGACGCTCACGCCGTCTATATTCGCAAGTCTTTCATACAAACTCTCCGCCAGCCTGCGTTCCTTTTCTTCAATCTTTTCAATGCCCACTCTTTTTATATACCTGACCGCCTCGGAAAGCGCCATTATTGCAGGGGTATTTAGTGTTCCTGAATGCAGCATATCAGGCATATCCTCAGGCTGATTTTTATTCATAGATTCCGTCCCTGTACCTCCTACAATCACAGGTGTAAGCCTTACATCCTCCCGAACATAAAGTCCTCCCGTACCCAGTGGCCCCATAAGCCCCTTATGCCCCGAAAACGCAAGGCAGGAAATGTTCATTTTCTCCACATCTATAGGAATTATACCTGCTGTCTGTGCGGCATCTACAAGGTATGGAATATTATATTTTTTGCAAATTCTGCCTATCTCGTAAACAGGCATAATCGTCCCGCAGACATTTGATGCGTGTGTTGTTATCACTAAGCGGGTATTTTTTCGGATTGCACGCTCTATATCAGCAGGATTTATCTCGCCTCTCAGGTTTGCTTCCACAAGCGTATAACTGCATATACGATGCACCGGACGAAGTACACTGTTATGCTCCATCGAGGTCATAACCACGTGGTCGCCCCGACGCAAGATTCCGCCAATTGCCATATTCAAAGCATATGTTGCATTTTGCGTAAAAGCAAGCCGTTCGGGAGTCCTGATATTAAAAAGACCGGCAAGCTCATCTTGCGCCGCCGATATACCCTCTGCGCCCTTTATACTCGCCCAATGACCGCCCCGACCCGCATTTACACTGCAATTAATCGTGTTCGCATACATAGCAGAATAAACCACCGCCGGCTTTTTCATACTGGTAGCAGGATTGTCAAGATATATCACGATAATATCTCTCCTTTCCTTTTTGCTCCTCTATATAAATGCCTTTTATATTTATTCCATCAGGATTATTTCTTATAAACTGTTCACTCGCTAAAGACGCTCTGACAGAGTACGAGCATCCGCCCCCTCCAAGCATAGCAGGAGTACTTATCACATACACGTTCCTGTCGCCATTTTTGGTAAGCCGTTTAGCAAGCCGCGAGGCGCTCGTTATAGCACCGACTACAACTAATATGTTGCTCATTTTTCCACTCCTTTCAAATTTTGTACCATTATATAATATGAAAAAAAGTGGAAATGGTGTTGCGAAGAAGTTACAATGGTCGTTTAGCAATATTCATCCGCTCCACTCTCAATTAAACTTTCAATCTCTTTTTTTAATTTATTTTTAGTGTCTAATGAATAGCACTCTTTGCTATGACCAAAAAAACGTAACAGTCATAAAATTCACCTCAACACCATTATATATGTTTTCATTATAATGCAATAGTCTATATGTATTTTTATCTTATGTATTAATATAATACTAATACATACAGATATGAGGTGAAGAATTTGATAAGATTGCGGGTCTTAGCGCTTCTGGACGAGCGAAACAAGAGCAGATATTGGCTTTATAAACAGTTCGGAATGAGTTGTCAGAATTTCAACAAAATGATTAACAACGAAACAAAATCCATCCAATATGAAAACATCGATGCTATGTGTCATATCTTTGGAATTACACCAAACGAATTATTTGAATTTAATGATGAAATTTAAAAACGCCTTCATATGGGGTGTACTCTAAAGGATAGTAATGTTAAAAGGCTGAACGAAATCAATCGTTTAGCCTTTTATCGTAGTGAACGACTGTGTGTCGTTCTGCTTTATAAGGTTTTAAGATTATCCTAAACATTTCGGAAGATGCGATATATCTTCCCTGCTTGTTACAGTACCGGACAGATAAAATCAGTATGTGTTGAGTTTTTGTTTTTTCGCATACAAAAAATCACAAAAATCTTTTATCGTGGCATCGATTTCATTATTTTTTTGATGATATACATAAACCAACTGCGTTTCATTGAAATCATTTATATCAAGCGAAACAATTTCTTTTTCAATATCATTCTCAAGTGCCCGGCGGGAACCTAAAGTAAGTCCCATATCTGCTGTTACGTATCGTGCAAGGCAATAGCTATCGTTACATTCTATTGTGATATTGGGTATGAATCCGTATTTTTTGCCTGTACTCTCCAAAAGCTTACGAATACCAATAGCTTTCCTTGGCATAACAAACGGCTGTTCTCTTAACTGACTAAAGCTTAATGTTTGTCCAACCAGAGGACTGTTTTTCGATGCTTTTACACAGATTTCTTCAACAGCAATAAGAAATCTGTGTAAATCTTCATATGCGTCTGATTGTTCATCAATGATAATATCAAAATTATCTACATCATCCATATGAACATCATTATAGATACGAAACCGCACATCAGGATGAGATTGTTTGTATTCAACAATCAAATCGGTAATCCACTTTCTGCGGGCTTTTATTAATATACATATTTCTTTTGGTTCTGGAGATTGTTCTGTCACCTTAGTTAGTGTATTCTCAAATTTTTCAAAAATTTCTCCCAGGCTTTTGGCAAGCAAATAGCCTTTATCATTAAGTTTTATCTTGTTGCAAGAACGATCAAACAATGTTACGCCCCATTCTTTTTCCAATCTCTTTATAGAGGCTGATACAGAAGATGCAGGAACCATGAACTTTTGTGCTGTTTTAGCAATGTTTTCGTTTTGTGCAGTTTCATAAAAGTAACGCATTTGTAAAATTTCCATTTTCATCACCCGCTTTATTTTACCATATTTCACAAGATATTGCAAGTATATTCTATAAAATTATTTACAATATGCAAGCAAGGTTGTATAATAGAATTAACAATGATATACATAGAAAGGATGAGAAAAATGAAAGTATGTATTATTCAGCCGCCTTACTCGGTTGATTATGAAAAAACAGATGAATATTTTAGAAGCGAAATAGAGCTTCTTGAAAAATGCGATGATTCAATGGACATTATTGTTATGCCGGAGTCTTGTGACATTCCTTGTCGTGCAAAAACAAGAGAGCAAGCAGAGGCAAGTGTGGAAAAATTCAACGATAAACTTCTCAAAAAAGTTTCTGAAACAGCTAAGCGTTGCAATGCCATGGTATTTGTAAATGCACGGTTTAAAAATGATAAAGGATACAGGAACACAACATATGCTTTTAACAGGGACGGAGAAATTTCCGGAAAATATTTTAAGGAGCATCTGGTACCGAGCGAAGTTTCGGTTATGAAGCTTGACAGCGATTACAGCTTTGAATTTTCTTCTCCGACGGTTATAGAAATGGAAGGAATCAGGTTTGGTTTTTTAACCTGTTATGATTTTTATTTTTATGAGAATTTTGCAAATATGGCAAGAAAAAATCTTGATGTTATAATAGGTTGTTCGCACCAAAGAAGTGATACGCACAGAGCGCTTCAAATTATGTCTCAGTTTTTGGCATACAACACAAATGCTTATGTTATCCGCTCATCGGTTTCTATGGATGAAAATTCTGACATTGGCGGCGCAAGTATGGTGGTAGCTCCTGACGGAAAGGTTCTTGTAAATATGTATAGTCGTGTTGGCATGGAAGTTGTTGACATAGATGTACATCAGAAATATTATAAACCTGCCGGATTCGGGAATGCACCCTCTGCACACTACGAATATATTGAAAAAGGACGTCGTCCTTGGAAATACCGTCCGGCAGGAAGTGCGATTGTAAGACCTGACGATATTATGCCATATCCGAGAGTATGTGCTCATCGCGGCTTTAATACCGTAGCGCCTGAAAACAGTATGCCGGCATTCGGTTCAGCAATAGCCATGGGAGCAGAAGAAATCGAATTTGACTTGTGGTATACAAAAGATGGAGAAATTGTGTCAATTCATGATAGCAGCTTAGAGCGTGTGTCTGACGGCATCGGCGAGGTCTATGAGCATACATTTGAAGAGCTTTTGGAATATGACTTTGGTATTAAATATTCCGAAAAATTCAAAGGCATGAAAATCCTTAAATTTGAAGAAATTCTGAAAAAATTTGCATGTCATGTTATTATGAACATTCATGTTAAAACCATAGATAACGACTGTGAATATGACAGCGAACTTCTTAAAAAAATAATTGCTCTCATAGATAAATATGATTGCAGAAAGTATGTTTATTTCATGTCTGGGAATGACAACTTCCTAAAACTTGCAAATGAGATTGCGCCCGATATTTGCCGTTGCTGCGGAGGCGGAAAGACCCCTTGGGAAATTGTTGACAGAGCAATCAAATACGATTGTAAAAAGGTTCAGCTTGTCAAACCGCATTTTAATCAGGAAATGATAGATAAAGCGCACAAAAACGGAATTGTTTGTAATGTATTCTGGTCAGATGATACAGAAGAAACCAAAAAATTCCTTGATATGGGTATTGATACAATACTGACTAATGACTATAATATTATTTCGCAGATAGTAAAACAATCCTAAAAGAGGTTGCAGCAACTCGTTTAACCGAGTCGCTGCAACCTCTTTTACTGTCCTTATGAGTACACCTCATATGAAGACGTTTTTTGTTATCTTACTATATCTCCCACACCGTTTGCAATATATTTCGGTCTATATGGGAATTTATCAATATCCTCCATACTTGTCACTCCCGAAAGCACCAAAACAGTATCGACATTGGACTCAATTCCCGCAATAATGTCGGTATCCATTCTATCGCCGATAAATGCAATTTCTTCGCTATGACAGTCAATCTTTTTCAATCCGTGACGAAGCATAAGCGGGTTTGGTTTGCCGACAAAGTATGCCTTCTTGCCCGTCGCAATCTCAATCGGCGAAATCAGTGAGCCTGTCGCCGGCATAATTCCCCTTTCTGTCGGCCCTGTTATATCCGGATTTGTACCTATCAGCTTTGCCCCTTTATTTACAAGCTCGATTGCTTTTTCGATTTTCTCAAAGTTATACGTTCTTGTCTCTCCCACAACCACGTAATCAGGGTTTACATCGTTCATATATATGCCCTGATCATACAGTGCCTTGGTAAGAGCCGCTTCACCGATTACATAAGCCGTACAATTTGGGTTTTGGCTATGTAAAAATGCAGCCGTTGCCATTGCACTTGTATAAAAATGGTCTGCCGATACTGAAAGCCCCATTCTTTCAAGCTTCATACTCAACTCATGCGGAGTTTTTTCAGGGCTGTTTGTTAAAAACACAAATTTTTTATCATTATCAACAAGCCAGTTTACAAATTCTGAAACACCGTCAAGTATTTTATTGCCGTGGTATATAACCCCGTCCATATCACATATAAATCCTACCTTTTCTAAAATCTCTTTTACCATAAAACATCTCTCCTCTCTTTGCACCATCATAAGTGCCTTTCTTTTGTATATCTAAACTCGATTTCTCGAAGTTATTATTTCCTCGTATTCAAATTTTATGATATTCGTTATAAACATCACGTTTTGGAACTCCCCTATCCGTAGCCACTTTTTTAATTGCTTCCTTTGGGTCATCTCCGTTTTCTACATATTTTTCAACGTGCTCTGAAACTGAAAGTTCTTCCCACCACGTATCTTCCTTTTCAGGCTCTTTTGTGCCCTCGATTACTATCACATATTCCCCTTTTGGAGATTTCTCTTTATATAGCTCCTGCGCCTCTATAAGTGTTGTACGGATAATTTCCTCGTGTAGCTTTGTAAGCTCGCGGCAAAGTGCGATCCGTCGGTCACCAAAGATATCAAGCATATCCTTTAAAGTATATGTAAGCTTATGCGGAGCCTCATAAAAAATAAGGGTATGCGTGTCATTTTTCACACTTTCAAGATGCTCTCTTCTGTGCCTTTTATTCACTGACAAAAAGCCCTCGAAAGCAAAGCGGCTTGTCGGAAGTCCCGACAGAATGAGTGCATTTATTCCTGCTACGCACCCCGGAATTGATGTGACTGAAACATCATTTTCAATACACATTCTAACCAAATCTTCGCCCGGGTCGGAAATTGCAGGAGTCCCTGCATCAGAAACAAGCGCAACATCCTTTCCTTCCTTTAAAAGTCTGATGATATACTCGCCCTTCTCACGTTTGTTGTGCTCGTGATAGCTTGTAAGCTGTTTTTTTATGCCGAAATAATTTAAAAGCTGAACTGTGCGCCTCGTATCCTCACAAGCAATCAGCTCCACCTTTTCAAAAACCTCAAGGCAACGTGAAGACACGTCGCCCAAATTCCCTATAGGTGTTGCGCATAAATACAAAATTCCACTCATTTTCCGTAAATCCTTTTCAATTCCTCTGTTTCATTTCCGTCATCATCATACAGATATACAGGCGGCATAATCCTGAGCTCTTTTCCGCCCTTATATGAACCGTCAACCAATACGAGACTCGGCTCAGACTCCGTTTTTTTATGTATAAGCCTGACTCTTTTAGGCTCAATTTCATACTTTCGCATAAGGCACATTATATCCGCCAGCCTTGACGGCTTATGCACAAGCATAAGTCTTCCCTGTTGCTTCAAAAGCTTTGACGAAACTGCAATCACATCCTCTAAAGTACACATTACCTCGTGACGTGCTATTATTTTCTCGTCCAACTCATTTTTAACTGCACTGTCTTTCGGCATATACGGCGGATTGCAGGTTATCAGTCCAAACGCTCTTTTTCCATATATCCCTACGGCATCTTTAAGGTCGCCGTTTTCTAAAAACACCTTATCCGAAAGACCATTAAGCTCCACCGAGCGAAGTGCCATTTCATAATACTTTTTCTGTAGCTCAATCCCAAAAATTTGCTTTGCAGAGGACTTATGTGACAAGAGGATAGGAATAATACCCCCTCCTGAACAAAGGTCAAGCACTTTTTCTGCGCGGACATCCTTTGCAAAGTCCGACAAAAGCACCGCATCTATGCCAAATCTGAAGCCGTCCTTTTTCTGCAGTATCTTTAAGCCGCCAAGCTGCAGGTCCTCTATGGTTTCATTTTCCATAATATCAGCACTTTGTAAAAACATAGGTATCCTCTGGCATCTTATCCATATTTCCCATAACTGAGCCTGCACCACGCGCCGCACAAAGCTGTGGGTCTTCAGCAAGAAAAACCTTTACGCCAAGCTCGACTCTGAGTTTTTTAGCAAGTCCGTAAAGTGCAGCACCTCCGCCAGTCAAAAGAATTCCATCTTCCATAATGTCCCCCAAGAGCTCTGTCGGAGTTTCGTCAAGCGCCGATTTTATTTCGGCAGTAATTTTTCCTATAAGCTCGGTAAAAGCTTCACGTGTCTCTTCAGAATGAATAAGCAGTTTTTCAGGCTTTCTGGATTTGACATTATATCCCGCTGCTAATGCTGCCTCATCACGTTCACGCTGAATAGCGCATCCAACCTCTGTTTTTATATTTTCCGCTGTCTTTATGCCGATTTTAAGGTCGTGCTTTTGCTGGGCATAGTCAATAATCGCCTCGGTAAACTCACCGCCTCCAAACCTTACAAGGCGCGAAATAACGGCCTGACCGAGCGAAATTGCCGCTATATTGCACTTGCCTCCGCCAATATCGACGACCATCATACCTCTTGCAAGAGTTACATCGCAGTTTGCTCCGATTGCAGAGGCAACAGGGGCTTCTATTAAATATACATCACGTATATCCGCCGCCCTTACCGCATCGCAAACAGCCCGACGCTCTACATCAGTTATTCCGCACGGCACAGTTATCATAACTCTCGGCTTTAAAACGCCACCTGTTGTTTTTGAAAGAAATGCATTTATCATCTGGCTGGCAAGCTCAAAATCGGTTATTACACCACCCGAAATCGGCTTTTCCACGGCGATTGTTTCAGGATTCTTCCCAATCATTTCTTCCGCCTCGCTGCCGACACATATGATTGTACCGTCAAACGCATCATATGCTATAACCGATGGCTCGTCCGTAATTGTTCCTTTATAGTAAATTCTTGTATAGTCAGTCCCTAAATCTATTGCAACATCATTTGTTAACGTTCCAAACTTCATCGAATTTTCCTCCCGATTGTATCATACTTTCAATTATAACTCAAACCAAGCTAAAAATCAATAAAAACTATTGAATTTACAATATTTGAATGTTATAATAAAAGGATACAGTGGGAAAGGAGTGCATTTTTGTGAAAATTTCCGAAAGCGACATAAAAAAGATTTGTTCCGAAGGAATTTACAAATCAGGTTCGGATTACTTTCGTGAGGGCAGAGTTCATATTCGTGTACGTGATAAGAATAATATTGTTGCCTCTGTCGATTCGGACAAGCTATACAATGTCCACATCGGGTTTGACGATTCCGGAAAAATCAGCGAAACCTTTTGTACCTGCCCATATTTTCAAACTATGGGCGCAAACTGTAAACATATTATTGCAACCTTGAAAACCCGCAAGCAGGAGCTTGATGCCGGAGAGGGTTTTTTAGGCAACAACGAGCGTGCCGCACAAAAGCTGTGCCGTGAATTTGAGATTATCCACGAACACAAAAACCAACTTCGTGCAGGCTTTATATTTAGGATTAACACCTCAAACGGCACCAAGTGTAGCTACTCAATGTCTATCACTCTCGGAGACTCAGATACACAAATCGCCGGCATTGAGAGTTTCCTTAGTGCATTTATCTCAGGAGATGAATACAAGCTTTCTAAGCACAAGTCATTTAAGAATGAACATTTTACATTCGGAGCATACGAGGAGCACATTCTAACCATTTTGGCAGAAGCCTTCCAGAACAAATCAGCATCTGCATCAGTTTACACTCCAAAGCTTACTGCAACCGATTTCGGCAGCTTCACGGCAATGCGGATTATACCGCTTTTAAAAGGAGTCGATTGCAAATTTATAATCGACGGAATGCCCTTTCCAAACCTTATGATAAAGGAGGAAGACCCCGACATTTTAGTCGACATAACCGCTACCGACGACAGCATCAACCTGTCTGTACCACAAAACGGAACAGCCCTTGTTCCCGACGGCAGTTGGTTTTTATATGACGGCGACATCTATGCAACCACCTCCGAATGGAGAGGCTGGTTTATGCCTCTTTATAATTCAACCGTAACGCAAAACCGTACGCAGATTGATTTTACGGGCAGAAACTCTGTGGAATTTGCCGCAAATGTTCTGCCATATTTGAGGGGAAAGCGCGGTGTAATCACGCAGGGGCTGGAAAATGCAGTAGTTGACGATAAGCCGAGATTTGACATTTATTTCGACCGCTTTGAAGACGGCATATCCGCAGCCTTAACCGCAAGCTACGGCAAAATCTCCATACGTCTTCCCGATTTGGGCGAGGAATTTGATAAAATTATAGTGCGTGACTATGCTGACGAGCGGTATATCCTGTCCTTTTTTGAGCATTTTTACACCTCGGGACAAATGCTTTATTTAGACAATAGCGACGAGCTTTATGCCTTCTTGACCCAAAGCATAAAAAAGCTCTCTCAACTTGCACAAATTCACACATCAGATGCCTTCAATCAAATGCTCATATCCCCTCCCGAAATTAAAAGCACAGCGCATTATAATCCAAAAATTGACCTTTTAGAAGTTGGATTTGAAAGCGAGCTGTCGCCTGCAGACATTATCGGAATTCTTCACGCGATAAGGCATAAAAAGAAATACTATCGCATATCGGGTGGCTCATTCCTTGATTTAAATGATGACCTTTACGGCTTTGATATTTTGAGCAGTCTTGACTTTTCATATGCTGATGTAAAATCAGGGAAAAAGGCTCTTGCAAGATACAACACACTCTTTCTTTCCGGACTTTTAAAGGATGGAAAAATCTCGTCCGACAGTGAATTCGAGGAGCTTACAAGAAAAATACAGGACATTCGTGCTGATATTCCCGATTACCTTGACTCAGTGCTTCGTGACTATCAGAAAATTGGCGTAAACTGGCTTAAACAGCTGTCTGAGTTAGGTCTCGGCGGCATTCTCGCTGACGATATGGGTCTTGGTAAAACTTTGGAGGTTATTGCCTTTGTTATGAGTGAAGTGCGACAAAAACCTACTCTTGTTGTCACTCCAAGCTCTCTTACCTATAACTGGCTTCACGAAATAAAAAAATTCGCGCCCACGGCACGCGCAAAAATCATTGACGGAGCAAAAGAAGAACGCACATCTTCGCTTTCCGACATATCAGGCTATGATTTTATCATAACCTCCTATCCACTCCTGCGGCGCGACATAGCAGAATATCAGGAAATTGATTTTGAATACTGTTTCATAGACGAGGCACAACACATCAAAAATCCCAAAACACTAAGTGCTAAATCGGTCAAAAAGATACGGGCAGGAAAGTATTTCGCCCTAAGCGGTACTCCCATCGAAAACTCACTTTCTGAGCTATGGTCAATTTTCGACTTCATTATGCCAGGGTATCTTCTCACTTATCAGCAGTTTGCATCAATCTATGAAAAGCCGATAATGCAAAACGAGGATGAATTGGCACGAAACGCTCTCCGCAGCAAGATTAAGCCATTTATTCTCCGCAGAATGAAATACGAAGTGCTTTCTGAACTTCCCGACAAGATAGAAAACACCTTCTTTGCAGAGCTTGACACCTCACAGAAAAAGCTTTACACCGCCTATCTTGCTGCAGCAAGAAAAGAGGCAACCGAGCTTTTGGAGTTTGGTGACAATATGCGAATTTTGTCACTTTTAATGCGTCTTAGACAGATTTGTTGCCATCCACGGCTTATTGATGCATCTTATGAAAAGGATAGTGGAAAGCTACAGCTTTTAGAAGACCTTGTAACAGGCGGAATTGCCGCAGGTCACAGAATACTTATCTTCTCGCAATTTACTCAAATGCTGTCAATTATACGCGACCGCTTAAACAGTCTTAATATAAGCAGCTTCTATTTAGACGGCAAGACCCCTGCTCCCATAAGAACTGAAATCGCCGAAAAATTTAATAGTGGCGACAGGAGTGTATTCTTGGTTTCACTAAAAGCCGGCGGAACAGGTCTTAACTTAATTGGTGCCGATATGGTCATCCACTATGACCCTTGGTGGAACCCTGCTGCACAAAATCAAGCCTCTGACCGAGCTTACAGAATAGGTCAGACGCGCGCAGTACACGTCATAAGGCTTGCGGCTAAAGGCACGATTGAAGAACAAATTTTAAAACTTCAGGACAAAAAACGTCTTTTGGCAGACGATATGATACGCACCAATTCCTCAACACTTTCAAATCTTACAAAAGAGGAAATTCTCGATTTGTTTAAATAAAAGGGACACAGAAAAAACGACAGATTTTTAAATTCTGTCGTTTTTTCTGTTTCCCTTTTTATACATATTTTCGCATATGCTTCAGTGCACTTTTCTCAAGCCGTGACACCTGTGCCTGAGAAATTCCTATTTCATCAGCCACCTCCATTTGCGTTTTACCTTGAAAAAATCTTAAATCAAGAATATGCTTTTCTCTGTCTCCGAGATGTTGCATTGCTTCCGAAATAGCGATATTTCTAAGCCAATTTTCATCAGTATTCTTTGAATCCTTTACCTGATCCATAACATAAATTGCTTCTCCGCCATCGTGATAAACAGGCTCAAAAAGACTCACAGGGTCAGCAATCGCATCAAGTGCATAAACAACATCTTCCTTTGGTATGCCGAGCTTTTCTGCAATTTCCGAGATGGTTGGCTCTTTTGAATTTTTATTAATAAGGCTCTCCTTTGCATAAAGTGCTTTATACGCAATATCCTTTAAGGACCTGCTCACACGAATTGCATTATTATCCCTTAAATATCTTCTTATTTCTCCTATTATCATCGGGACTGCATAGGTTGAAAACTGCACATTTTGAGATAAATCAAAATTGTCTATTGCCTTTATAAGTCCCACGCAACCTACCTGAAACAGGTCATCTGCATTTTCCCCTCTTCCCGAAAACCTTTGAATAACGCTTAAAACAAGCCTCAAATTCCCGTGTATAAATTCCTCTCTGGCAAGCTCATCCCCTTGTTTTATCCTTATAAAAAGTTCTTCCTTCTGCTTTCTTGAAAGTACAGGCAGCTTTGATGTATTTACTCCGCAGATTTCTACTTTGTTCATTGATTTATCCCCTTTTATTTAAAGATTATGTACTTAAAGGGACATATAATTTTTTCATTGGGCGGAGATTTGTCCGCCCAACGAAAAGCTATAAAATATCTTCAATTTGTGATTTAATTACTGTAACCTTCGGTCCGTAAATAACCTGAACGCCATTTCCTTTTTTGATAACTCCCGACGCTCCGCTTCGCTTCAGCGTCGCATCTGAAACCTTGGAAGAATCGTTTACAGTAACTCTCAGTCTCGTTGCACAGCAGTCAAGGTCGGAAATATTTTCTCTTCCTCCAAGACCTTCAACAATCATTTCAGCACGGTCATAGTCACTGCTCTGCTTTTTCTCCTTATAGTCGGCTTTTGTATAAAGCTTTGTTTCTTCATTTTCATCCTCGCGTCCCGGAGTTTTTAAATTAAACTTTCTTATTACGAAGCTGAACAGGAAGTAGTAGATAAAGAAGTAAACCGCTCCCACCAAAACTGCAAAGAGCCAGTTTGTTTTTCCCTGTCCCTGCATAACGCCAAACAGGATAAAGTCAATGAGTCCTCCTGAGAAGGTCATTCCTATCGCGACACTCAAAATATGCATCAGCATAAAGGAAAGACCCGCCAAAACGCAGTGTATTCCATAATATAAAACTGGCGCAACAAACAGGAAGGTAAACTCAAGCGGTTCGGTAATTCCTGTCAAAAAGCTTGTAAGTGCGGCAGAAAATAAAAGCGACCCTACCACCTTCTTTTTCCCCGGCTTTGCACACTTATACATAGCAAGTGCCGCACCCGGAAGACCAAACATCATAAACGGGAACTTCCCTGTCATAAAGCGCGCCGCATCGACAGTAAAGCGGGTTGTATTCGGTGACGCAAGCTCTGCAAAGAAAATGTTTTGTGCACCGGTTATGGTAACTCCGTCTATCACCTGTGTTCCGCCAAGGCCCGTCTGCCAGAAAGGCAAATAGAACACGTGGTGAAGTCCAAACGGGATTAATGCTCTTTCGATATATCCATAAATAAGTGTACCGAAATATCCTGCTCCTGTTACGAGGTTTCCGAGTGCATAAATTCCGCTCTGGATTATCGGCCACAGGTAGTACATCAAAACACCGACTAAAATATACACTAAAGTAGAAATAATCGGTATAAATCTTGTTCCGCCGAAGAAGGAAAGCATCTGCGGAAGCTCTATTTTGTAGAACCTGTTATGAAGTGCCGCAACACCAAGACCTACAATAATTCCCCCGAAAACACCCATCTGCAAGGTCTCTATTCCCAGCACGCTTGCGACCGCTCCTTCTGCCAAGGACTCGGCACTTCCTGTAATTGATAAAAGTGCCGATATTGTCATATTCATTACTAAAAATGCAATCGCGGCAGACAAGGTTGCGATTTCCTTTTCCTTTTTCGCCATACCAAGCGCAACACCCATTGCAAATATGAGCGGCAGGTTATCGAAAATAACACCGCCAACCTTTGAAAATATGGTCAGTATTGCAAATAAAAATGTACCTTCTCCCAAAAGCCATTCAAGACCATATTTTGCTACTGTTGTCTGATTTGAAAAAGACGAGCCTACTCCCAACAAGAGTCCGGCAACCGGCAAAAGAGCTATCGGAAACATAAAGCTTCTTCCCACCCTCTGAAGAACGCCGAATACTCCTCCTTCATTATTTTTATTTCCCATAATTTTTCTCCTTTTAAGTTTATTTGCTTTTAGTATTTTCAACTTTTTTAACACTTATACTTTTTCTTGCCGTTATTTTTTTATCATAATGCATAAAAAAACTAAAATATTACAATTTTATCGCATTTTGTTATTGATTTTGATAAAGAAAGGTGCTATTATATATAATGTATGGATTAAATTAATTCTTTTTGTATAAATAAGATTTTATAAGTCCGGATTAACTAAAAGGAGGAAAAATTTTCATGGCAAGAAAAATGAAAACCATGGATGGTAACACAGCCGCTGCATATGCTTCCTATGCGTTTACAGACGTTGCTGCTATCTATCCTATCACACCATCTTCTAATATGGCAGAAATAACTGACAAGTGGGCAACTGCCGGACAGAAGAACATCTTTGGCAGAACTGTTCAGGTAACAGAAATGCAGTCAGAGGCAGGTGCTGCAGGTACTGTTCACGGCTCACTCGCAGCTGGTGCACTTACAACCACTTATACTGCTTCACAGGGTCTTCTTTTGATGATTCCTAATATGTACAAAATCGCAGGTGAACTTCTCCCTTGCGTATTTAACGTATCTGCAAGAGCTCTTGCATCACACGCACTTTCAATCTTCGGTGACCATCAGGACGTTATGGCTTGCCGTCAGACAGGCTTTGCAATGCTTGCATCTACAAACCCACAGGAAGCTATGGACTTAGGCGCTATCGCTCACCTTACAACAATTAAGGGTAAGGTTCCATTCCTTCACTTCTTTGATGGTTTCAGAACTTCTCACGAATACCAGAAGGTTGCTTGCTGGGATTATGCTGACCTTGCCGAAATGGTTGACTGGGATGCAATCAATGATTTCAGAAATAAGGCTTTAAATCCTGAGCATCCAGCTCAGAGAGGTACTGCTCAAAACCCTGACGTATTCTTCCAGGCAAAGGAAGCTTCAAACAACTATTATAATGCAATCCCTGAACTTACTCAGGAATATATGGACAAGGTTAATGCTAAAATCGGTACAGACTACAAGCTCTTTAACTACTATGGCGCTAACGATGCTGAAACAGTTATCATCGCTATGGGTTCAGTTAACGACACAATTTCAGAGTCTGTTGATTACTTAAACGCAAACGGCGAAAAGGTTGGTATGATTAAAGTTCGTCTTTACAGACCTTTCTCAGTTAAGCACTTCGTTGAATCAATCCCTCAGACTGTTAAGAAGATTGTTGTTCTTGACAGAACAAAAGAGTCAGGTTCAGTTGGTGAGCCATTATACCTTGACGTTGTTGCAGCTCTTTCAGGCACACAGTTTGCAAACACACCTGTATTTGCTGGCCGCTATGGTCTTGGCTCAAAGGATACAACTCCTGCTCAGATTATTGCAGCATTTAAAAACAACGAAAAGAAGCAGTTTACAATCGGTATCGTAGACGACGTTACAGGTCTTTCACTTGAAATTAAGGAAAATCCTGATACAACTCCAAGCGGTATCAAGAGCTGTAAGTTCTGGGGTCTCGGTGCTGACGGTACTGTTGGTGCTAACAAGAACTCAGTTAAGATTATCGGTGACCACACAGATATGAACGTTCAGGCATACTTTGACTATGACTCTAAAAAGTCAGGCGGTCTTACAGTATCACACCTTCGTTTCGGTAATGCTAAAATTACATCAACATACCTTATCAACAAGGCTGACTTCGTTGCTTGTCACAAGGCTTCATATATCAGACAGTATGATATGGTTCAGGATGTTAAGCCAGGCGGAGTATTCCTCTTGAACTGTTCTTGGAATCAAGAAGAGCTTGAATCACATCTTCCTGGTCAGGTTAAGAGATATATCGCTGAAAATAATATTCAGTTCTATACAATCGACGGTGTTAAGATCGGTAAAGAAATCGGTCTTGGCAACAGAATCAACACAGTTCTTCAGTCAGCATTCTTCAAGCTTGCAGACATTATCCCAGCAGAAGATGCAATTAAGTATATGAAGGACGCAGCAACAGCTTCTTACTCTAAGAAGGGCGATGCTGTCGTTAAGATGAACCACGATGCTATCGATGCAGGCGCAGACGCTATCGTTAAGGTAGAAGTTCCAGCATCTTGGAAGGACGCAAAGGACGAAGACCTTTCAGTTAAGCACGACGGCGAAGGAAGACTTGTTGATTACGTAAACAATGTGCTCGTTCCAATTAACGGCTTCCGCGGAATGCAGCTTCCTGTTTCAACATTCGTTCCTTATGCTAATGGTGAGGTTCCGCTCGGTTCATCAGCATTCGAAAAGAGAGGAATCGCTATCGACGTTCCTACTTGGAATGGCGATGTCTGCTTGCAGTGCGGACTCTGTTCATATGTATGTCCTCACGGATGTATCCGTCCTGTTGTTTTAACAGAAGAGGAAATGAACAATGCACCGGAAGGCATTAAGTATGTTAAGATGAAACAGCTTGATGGCTACTACTATGGTATGGCTATTTCAGTTCTTGACTGTACAGGCTGTGGCTCATGTGTGAACGTATGTCCTGAAGTTAAGGGTACAAAAGCACTTTCAATGTCACCGCTTGATAATAACTTAGACGTTCAGAAGGGCTTTGACTACGGCGTTAAGCTTGCAACTAAGCCATCTGTACTTGAAAAATTCCCAATCACAACCGTTAAGGGTTCACAGTTCAGAACTCCTTATCTTGAATTCTCAGGTGCTTGTGCAGGTTGTGGTGAAACACCTTACGCTAAGCTTGTAACACAGCTCTTTGGTGACAGAATGTATATTGCAAACGCAACAGGTTGTTCATCAATCTGGGGCGGTTCATCACCTTCAACACCTTACACAACCAACGCAGAAGGCAAGGGTCCGGCTTGGGCTAACTCACTCTTTGAGGATAATGCTGAATACGGCTATGGTATGTTCTTAGGTCAGAAGGCTATCCGCGAAAAGAACATTGAAAAGCTTGAAAGAATTGCAGCTGACAATGCAGAAGTTAAGGGCGCAGTTGATAAGTTCATCGAAACAAAGGACTGCGGAACAGCTAACCGCGTTGCAACAGATGAACTCTTAAAGGCTATTGCTAACCTGAACTCACAGGATGCAAAGGACGTTCTTGCTGATAAGGATTTCTTAAACAAGAAGTCAGTTTGGATATTTGGTGGTGACGGTTGGGCATACGACATCGGCTACGGCGGTGTTGACCACGTTTTAGCATCCGGCGAAGACGTAAACATTATGGTATTCGATACAGAAGTTTACTCAAATACAGGCGGACAGTCATCAAAGGCTACACCAACAGGTGCTATCGCACAGTTTGCTGCAGCTGGTAAGGCTGTTAAGAAGAAAGACCTTGCTGCTATCGCTATGAGCTATGGCTACATCTACGTTGCTCAAATTGCTCAGGGCGCTGACTACAACCAGTGCTTAAAGGCAATGCTTGAAGCTGAAAGCTACAACGGTCCATCACTTATCATTGCTTACGCTCCTTGTATCAACCACGGAATTAAGGGTGGTATGAGCATCGCTCAGACAGAAGAGAAGAAGGCTGTTGAAGCAGGCTACTGGCATCTCTTCAGATACGACCCAAGACTTGCTCTTGAAGGCAAAAATCCGTTCCAGCTTGACTCAAAAGAGCCAAAGGCAAGCTATGAAGACTTCATTATGGGCGAAGTTCGTTACAACTCACTTGCTCGTCAGAATCCTGAAAGAGCAAAAGAACTCTTTAAAAAGGCTGAAGCTGATGCAAAGGCTAAGTATGAAAAGTTAGTTGAAATGGCTAAATAATTAAGCTCAATATAAAATATGCACTCCATTCGGAGTGCATATTTTTGTGTAATAATAATGTTTTTAATATGTAACTTTTTGTGCTGCTGAAACCATTTCAAGATTCTTACTCTTTGGAAGAACGAAATTAAATGCAGCTGGACAGATTTCAAACCTTGTTTTTCCGGCATCCATAATCTCCCCGTCAACACAAAGCCTCATTTTACCGTTAAGCGGAGTAACTGTAATTTCGCAGCATTTTTCGCTTGTTATTACCCTGTCTATATTTTTAAGCTTCAAAAAACTCCCTTTCATATAGTGTGGAAGCAAGCGCAAGAACTTGAGTCTTGACACATTTTTTATAATATTTATATTTATCTTTCCGTCACAAATTGAAGCCAGTGGATTACTTTTTATTCCGCCGCCGCAGTAGCAACCATTGGCAACAGAAGTAAGCAAAAGTTTTCCAAGATGTCTTTCTTTTCCGTCGATTTCGATTTTTAAATTTGCACCCTTTTTGCCTATCAACATAGCAAAAATCGAAATCAGATATGCCACGGACCCCGATATAAATGGCTTTTTCTTTATTTTGGCTGTTAAATCAGCCACGTTACAATCAAAACCAATATTGAACATATTGGCACAATACCCTATCACCGCTCCGTTTTCTGTTTCTGTCGTATATTTTATAGCATCGCATTTTACACTTTCCCCAAAAGCAGAGTACAAAATATCTTCGGCAGTATTATCCTCAAAATTTCGGCAAAAATCGTTACCTGTTCCGACAGGAATTACACCCACCTCTGCTTTTCTAAAGCCAATAACCCCATTTAAAACTTCGTTTAAAGTCCCGTCACCGCCACAAGCAATAAACCTTGCTACGCCGAACTTTTCACAAAAAGATTTGACATATCCGGTCGCATCACCAATAAACTTCGTTATATAAATTTCTTTGTCCAGCTCCGTCAGGGTGTTGATTTTATCAATCAGCGAGCCGACGTTCCTTCCCTGTCCTGCACACGGGTTTATAATAAAAACTGTTTTCATTCCTTCATCCTTCTTGTTATAGGTTTTTCCTATTTAAACGCTTGTCCTACAAACTCATTATAACACGAATATCCTCTTTTTTCAACGAAAATCCTCTGTTATCCGCTACAAACAAAAAAACACCCATCATTTTAAAAATAGCCACCGATTAACCTCGGTGGCTATTTTCTGATTATGTGTATCAATTCCTATTAATCTCTGAAAAATAAATCTCTCGTATATACCCTATCTATCACATCAGCTATTTCTTCACTGTATCTGTTTGCAATGATGATATCACAGGTATTTTTAAAATAATCAATATCGTGAGTTACCTTTGAACTGAAAAACTCTTTATCCTCCAATGTCGGTTCATAAACAATGACTTCAACACCTTTTGCTTTAATGCGTTTCATAACACCTTGTATAGAGCTTTGTCTGAAATTATCGCTTCCGCTTTTCATTGTCAGCCTGTATACACCTACAATCGGTTTTTCTTTAACTCCAAACCCTGCAAGATGAAGAATTCGCTCTGCGATATAATCCTTTCTGGTTCTGTTTGCATCAACAATCGCCCCAATAATGTTGTTTGGCACATCATTATAGTTTGCAAGAAGCTGTTTTGTATCTTTTGGCAGGCAATATCCTCCATACCCGAAAGATGGATTATTGTAATGACTTCCAATTCTTGGGTCAAGGCACACTCCCTCAATTATTGATTTTGTATTTAATCCCCTGACCTCAGCATATGTATCAAGTTCATTAAAATATGATACTCTCAGCGCAAGGTATGTATTTGCAAATAACTTCACAGCCTCCGCCTCAGTAGGCCTCATTATTAGGATAGGCACATCCTTTTTGATTGCACCATCAGACAAAAGCTTTGCAAATGCATTTGCCTTATCCTTCAATGTATCATCTGCACCCACAATAATTCTTGACGGATAAAGATTGTCGTATAACGCCCTCCCTTCACGCAAAAATTCCGGAGAGAACAGAATATTATTACAATTATACTTTTTCTTCATATCCTCGGTAAATCCAACCGGAACAGTCGATTTTATAACCATCGTTGCATCAGGATTTACATTTATAACCGTCTCAATTACATTTTCAACACTCGATGTATCAAAATAATTAAGCTTAGGGTCATAGTTTGTAGGTGTTGAAATTATCACAAACTCTGCCTCGTTATAAGCCGCTTGAGCATCAAGTGTTGCCTCAAGATTTAAATCCTTTTCCATAAGATATTCTTCGATTTCTTTATCAATTATGGGGGATTTTTTGTTATTTATCATTTCAACCTTTTGAGGAATTACATCGATTGCCTTTACTTCATTATTCTGCGCCAGCAAAACAGCGTTTGAAAGACCAACATATCCCAGTCCTGCTACTGCTATCTTCATTTTATACATCCTTTCTCCATACCATTCGGTTTACAATTCCTGTATAGCTTTGAATAATCTTCACAACCTTAACAGAAACATTTTCATCAACATAGTTCTCTACAGGAAGACCTAAATCACCGCTATCATTCATTTTAACCGCTGTGTCAACAGCTTGCAAAACTTCGTTCGTCGTTATTCCTGCCAGTATAAAGTTGCCTCTATCCATAGCTTCAGGGCGTTCTGTCGACGTCCTTACGCATACTGCAGGAAAGGCCTGTCCGACAGACAGGAAAAAGCTTGATTCTTCCGGCAAAGTTCCCGAGTCGGAAACCACCGCATATGCATTCATCTGAAGATTGTTATAGTCGTGGAAGCCGAGCGGCTCGTGCTTAATAACACGTTTATCAAATTCAAACCCACGCTGACTGATGAATTTCTGGCTACGCGGATGACAGGAATATAAAATAGGCATATCATATTTTTCTGCCATTGCATTAACTGCACCCATAAGTGAGAAAAAGTTTTTCTCGGTATCTATATTTTCCTCTCGGTGCGCTGACAAGAGAATGTATTTCTTCTTTTCAAGTCCAAGCTTTTCTAAAATGTTGCTCGATTTGATTTTATCAAGATTATTATGTAAAACCTCCGCCATTGGCGAGCCCACAACGTATGTACGCTCTTTGGGAACTGCTGATGCATTGAGGTACCTTCTTGCGTGCTCAGAGTAGCACAAATTAACGTCTGCTGTTACATCAACAATTCTTCTGTTAGTTTCCTCGGGCAGACATTCGTCAAAACAGCGATTTCCTGCTTCCATATGGAAAATAGGAATATGAAGTCTTTTCGCCCCTATAACCGAAAGGCACGAATTCGTATCACCCAAAACAAGAACTGCATCAGGTCTGACCTCAGCCATAAGGTCATAAGACTTTGCAATAATATTTCCGATTGTTTGTCCAAGTCCGTCACCAACAGCATTTAAGTAATAATCAGGTGCTCTTAAGCCTAAGTCATCGAAGAATACTTGATTTAAATTATAGTCATAGTTCTGTCCCGTGTGGACCAGAATATGATCAAAATACTTATCACAAGCCTTTATTACGGCTGAAAGCCTTATTATTTCAGGTCTTGTTCCGACGATTGTCATTAATTTAAGTTTGCTCATTTTCACACCTCTTCAAAAAAAGTATCAGGCCTTTCAGGATTAAAACACTCATTTGCCCACATAAAAGTAACCATATCGGTATCGCCCAGGTTTTCAATATTGTGCGTATATCCGACAGGGATATCCACCACTTCTATTTTATCGCCTGAAACAAAGTGTTCATACACCGTGCTTTCTCCGATTTTACGAAGCCTTATGACACCACGACCACTTACTACAACAAACTTCTCATTTTTTGTATTGTGCCAGTGGTTACCTTTTGTTATGCCCGGTTTTGATATATTAACGCTAAACTGTCCTCGATTTTCTGTTCGCAGAATTTCGGTAAAGCTGCCACGCTCGTCACAGTTCATTTTTAACGGATAGGAAAACTTATCCTCCGGCAGATATGAAAGATATGTGGCATACAGCTTGTTTGTGAAAGCATCGCCTAAATCAGACACACTCTTATCATTTCTGCTTTCCTTAAACGAATAAATAAGGTCTGCTATTCTTCCCAATGTTATACTATACACAACGGGGATTTCACAGAAATCACCATTTCGCGTTTCATTTCCCGTAAGAACTCTTAAAAGCTCATCTACAACATCATCGATATAAACAAGCTGCATCTCGTGGTCTCTGTTATTTATTGTTATCGGCAGGTCGTGTGCAATATTATGGCAAAACGTTGCCACCACACTGTTATAATTCGGTCTGCACCACTTCCCGAAAACATTTGGGAAACGGTAAATGAAGACCTTTGCTCCTGTCGTGCGAGAATACTCAAAAAACAAGTCCTCCCCTGCTTTTTTGGATTTTCCATATGGGTTATCAAGAGCTGCCTGAATAGATGATGACAACACAACCGGACACAGATTATTATATTTCTTTAAATAATCTAAAAGCTCGGATGCAAATCCGAAGTTGCCATCCATAAATTCAGTCTCCTCTTTGGGTCGGTTTACACCTGCAAGATTAAAAACAATATCTGCATTTTTGCAGTAATATTCAAGCTTTTCTTCCCCTGTATCAATGTCATATTCAAAGATATTGATGTCCCCGATTATATTTCTTGTTTTATCCTTTCCATCCCTTATATTTGAAAGCGCGGCACAAAGATTTTTGCCTACAAATCCATTTGCTCCCGTCACCAAAATATTCATATTACACCTCACAACCCAATACTTTTCTTAAATTCTAAAATTCGTTTACCTACATCCATATCAGTTTCGTCTATTGTATTTGTAACAGACTTGATAAGACTCCGCTTTTTAACAATCGCAGATATCGCCCTTCTGACGCGATAAAGTGGTGTAAGCCATTTGTGTTTTCTTAAGATAGGATAACGCTCCACCATTGTTTCGTATGGCGATAAAACAATGCTGATACATTTTTTTATCTTCGCAACAAGCTTTGAATTTGTTTTTCCTGAACGTTCCGCCACGTCAGTAGCAAGCATTTGCTCGACAGTACCTATCCAGCCGCTTGACACAACGTATGATGCCATTTTCTTTATAGTAACACTGACATTATTATTCCCCTCAAACCAGTATTCGCATAAAAGACGTGCATTTTTTTCAAACTCCTTAAGATGGCAAGCTTCTAATTTCGCATTAAGATATTCATAATCAAAGCTGTCCTTATATTTTAAGTATATAACCTCTATATCTAAGAATACCTTGATTCCTATCCCGCTGAATTTCATATGCTTTGCTGCATGAGCAATATTATACACATAAAAATCTTCCTTTGACATCTTATAGCAATGCTTGGTTCCGTCACATAGTGTAAGATTATCGACGATTTTATTGCATCCCTTTTTCCACGGATAGTTTCCCTGAATTAAAACCCTGTGCAACTCACAAAGCACCCATTTGCCTATAACATATTCATCGTGATTTTCGTCTTCGCTGTATTCCTTGACAGCAAAACCGATGTTACGCATAATGCCCTTTGCTTTTTCCGAGTTCTCCACACCGATATATATATCAAAATCAGAGGACTGCCTCATATCAGGAGACAGATATAGCCTAGATAGTTCTCTTCCTTTAAGAACAAGATAGTCTATGGAATTTTCTTCAAATGCCTTTTCCACCTGCTCAAGATAATGCTGCTGTGTCGCAGTTATCATCATAGACTGCATATAGGCATTTTCAAGCTTTTGTGCATCCTGCTTTGAAATGCCAGACATATTGGTTTGTTTCAGCATAACATAGGCAATGTTTTCTAACCTATGGTCTCTGGAAAGTTTAAAAAACTCATTAAAATCCAATTCTTGCGGAAAGTCTGACGGAATATCATCTTTTAGCACACACCTAAGCAAATGCATCAAGTAATCCACATAGGTGTCTATATTCATTTAAATCTCCCCTTTTTTAAATACAAATCCAAATAATCGGCAAATCGTTCATTAGCATTATATAATTTCCTTGCTCTCTTAATACAAGCTTCGCTTCTGTCAGGCCCGTTGCATATTTCTTGTATCGCCTCATAAACGCCCTTAATATCCTTTTGCGGAACGATTATTCCGGTCTCGTCGTCTATTGTTTCAGGGCTTCCTCCCGTTGCATAAGTAACTATTGGTCGCCCACAAGCAAGCGCTTCTAAATTAACAGTCGGGAAAGTGTCTTCTAATGTAAGATTTACAAAAACATCTGCCGCAGAATAAATATGGGAAAGCTGCTCTCTGTCAGATGTACGCCTTATACCTATTATGTCGTCCGGAAGGGATTGCATTTCATCTTCTGAAAGCCCTGCCAAAACCAACTTATATCTGGACTTGTCCAGTATATTGTTTAATTCAAAAAATGCATAGAGCTTTCCTTTCGGCATACCCATAATTATCCTTCGCCCATCTTCTTTACTTATTATATTTTTGGGGTTATACCTGAAAATATCAAGATCTATTCCATTATTTATGACTACTAAAGGAAAATCCTTTAAAAAAGAAGCCTTAACCAAATCAGCCAACCAATTACTCGGTGTAACTATAGTCATATCAAAAAGTGAGCAGAACAGCTCCTTTTTTCTTTCCTGTTGCCGTTTGCTTCTGTCGAAAAACCAACTAAAGCTTTCTTTTTGCAAGCAGTGATTACATCCTTTTTTCCATTTATCACAAGGCAAGAATTCAAAGTGTGTGCAATACCCAGTAAAAGCCCAACAATCGTGAAATGTCCAGATAACCCTCACATTATTGTCCTTAAGATACTCAAAAAAAGTCTTTAAATTCACATTATGTCCGTGTATATTATGAAGATGCACTATGTCAGGATTGATTCTTTTTATTTCTCTGATCAGCTTTGCTGTTTCATAATGAGAATTAAATCCGTAGTTTCCCAATATTTTTGATAACAAGGCATTTAGCTTCACACTAAAGTTGCCGGCATAGGAAATCTTATTTCCCTCCGAACACTTCTTGCCTGTATAAAAAACATAGTTCTCAACATTATTTTCTGCCAGCATTTGGCTTATCTCCGACACGATAATTCCCGTACTGCCGTGGCCATATACTGCATTTACCTGAACTACCTTCATAGTACACCTCTTATATTATGTTAGTGTGGTTTATAAACACTCACACGTTACTCGCTTTTAAGCTTCTCGCCGAACACAATGCATTTAGTCCGGAGATAGAATTAAATAAAATTATTTTTACTTGTTCTTCGTCAGTCACTTCAAAGCTTTCTTCCAGCATTCTATATGAATTCCGTGATATGCTTACATCAAATGGTTCAAATCCCAAAAACTGTTTTCCAGAACCTAATCTCAGGAATGAAAAGAACAGAGTGTTATCAGTATCATCTGCCGTTATAAGTCTGTACTTTACAGATATTATATCTCCTTCATTTATATTAATATCCGTATCGGAAAAAATTTCGTTTCCGTTTATAAACACCCGTTGGTCTGCCACCGTTGCATAGTTCTTTATCAAGGAATATGATATCCCTTTCTCTTTTGCCGATGCTAAAGTATCCGATTTTTCAGGAATCCAAATCTTGCAGCCATCCGCAACATTAAGAAATGGATCAGTTCCAAAGGTAACTTCTTCCCCGTATATGATGCACTCTGTCAATCTGAAGCAACCATAAAATGCGTTTTTGCCGATTGACGTAACATTATCAGGAATCTGTATCGATGTGAGTTTTTGACACTGATAAAAGGCATCGTCACCCAACTCCCTCACATTTTGAGGGATTTTAATCTCTGAAAATCCGCATCCGTTTAAGGCACGATATGGTATTGCCGATATATTTTCGGATAGTTTTAAGTTAGTAAGCCCGCTACATCCCCTGAAGGCATGAGTACCCATAGATGTAACAGTATCGGGCATAACAATATTGGTAATCTTCTTACAACGATAAAAAGCCGCCGATTCAATACTGGTCAAACCCTCAGGAAGCGGAAAAGCTTCCAAAAGAAGACAGTTTCCAAATGACCACACGCCTACACTTTTAAGTGTGGAGGGCACTGATACGGTTTTCAAGGCCGCACAGTCACAAAACGTATACCAGCTCGTCTTTTCCACACCTTCCTCCAGCACCACATCCACAAGAGACAAGCAGCCGTAAAACATATAATCGGATATTTTTTTTAAACTGCCAGGCACAGTAACTCTTATAAGAGACGTGCATCCGCTGAAAGCATAATTTCCCGAAGAAGTCAGTGTTTTTGGTAAAGTAACCTCCGTAAGTGCCGTACATCCCTCGAAGGCATTATCTCCTATCGTCGTTACGGTATCAGGAATTGTAACCGATGTGATAACTGTATTTCTCTGAAATGCACCCTGCCCTATAGCTGTTATTGTTACATCATTTATAGTCTCAGGAATTATTATTTCTGCATCTTCTCCTGTGTAGCCTGTTATAGTGCCTTCCGAATACAAAAATCCGTTGTAGGCTTCGCTATCCGTCTCCGAAATCACACTGACAGGTTCATTATAAATAATATGTGTGTTCTCGCTTACATCAAAATTCCACAGCGACGGACATTCAAAAAATGCATTTTCATTTATTAAAAGCATAGACTCTGGGGACTTTACGTACTGCAAATTCTCACAACCTATAAAAGCTTTCCGCTGCACAAACTCTATGCCTTCCTCTATTATAACCGTATGCATATCCTTGTTCTGAAAGGCATTTGTGTCAATTCCCACAATTTCTATGCCGTCTATAACCGACGGAACAGTTACAACATCAGCATTTCCGTTATATTTAATTATCATATCATCTGATATATCATAGTCAGAACTTGCATAGGCACAAACCGAACCGCATAGCATAACAAAAGTGGCTACTAAAATATTTCTAATAATATTATTCATCCTTCTTCTCCAATTCGTGTTTTATATACGAAAGCGCCAAAAGTTTCTCCTTGACTTCCTCCACATTCAACAACTCTGTATTGCTCGAATTAAACTCTGTCAATGTATTTCTTTTTGCATCGCCATCTTTAAAATACTTATCATAGTTAAGATCACGATTGTCTGCAGGCACTCTATAAAAATCACCCATATCTATAGCATTTGCACACTCTTCATTAGTGAGTAATGTTTCATACATTTTTTCTCCGTGACGGATGCCTATTATCTTTATATTTTCCTCTCCCGAACCAAAAAGCTCACAAACTGCTTCCGCCTGAGTTTTTATTGTGCAGGCAGGTGCTTTCTGAACCAAGATATCGCCGCCTTTTGCATTTTCAAACGCGAATAATACTAAATCAACTGCTTCCTCAAGGCTCATTATAAAACGGGTCATTGATGGGTCTGTTATTGTTACAGGATCTCCTTTTTTAATTTGTTCAATCCAAAGAGGTATTACAGACCCCCTTGAGCACATAACATTCCCATAGCGTGTGCAACAAATCATAGTTTTCTCAGGGTCCACCGATCTCGCCTTCGCGACAGCAACCTTTTCCATCATAGCCTTCGATGTTCCCATTGCATTAACAGGGTATGCTGCCTTATCAGTAGACAAACATATTACCTTTTTCACCCCTGCTTCAATCGCAGCCGTAAGAACATTCTCCGTTCCAATTACATTGGTTTTAACGGCTTCTATCGGGAAAAATTCACAAGATGGAACCTGTTTGAGCGCCGCAGCGTGAAAAACGTAGTCAACACCATACATTGCATTTCTTACGCTCTGGATGTCTCTTACATCTCCTATGTAGAACTTTATCTTTGAACTAACCTCAGGGAATTTTACCTGATATTCGTGACGCATATCGTCCTGTTTTTTCTCATCTCGCGAAAAAATCCTTATCTCCTTTATGTCAGTATCTAAAAACCTGTTTAAAACAGCATTTCCAAAAGAGCCTGTCCCACCTGTTATTAAAAGTGTTTTATCCTTAAATATTCCCATTATTTTATTCTCCCCTTTATTGTTTTTCTAACCAGATTATAGCAATACCTGAACTCTTGCGTTGTACCGAATAAGATTAAATATAAAAGATTAGGTACAACAATGCACATTAAAGCCCGCATAAGTATAGTGAAAAGCGTTGCATTATCAAATATATTGTTGCAAATTGCCCCTAAAGACAACGATACTGCTACGGTTATTATTAAATACATAATAAACTTCATAAAATATACTGTCACATTTTTTTTGAACTGCTTTTTAAATATCAACACAGGATTTATCCAGAACGTACATATATAACTTGCCAAAGTTCCGATAAATACCCCCGCGATACCGATTTTATATGCCAGAACAACTGACACACCTAAATTGATGATACATTCAAAAATGGGCTTATGACGAGTCTCCCAGAAAAGACCGGTTGCATTTGTGAACGTGTTTACGCAGTCCTGAATACCTGTGCAGTAAAAATTTATAAGCACCAGAAACAGCGTGGCACCTCCAAGCAAAAATTCGTCACCTATCCACCACTCTATAAATGGTTGAAACATAACCCAGAAGCATATTGTGCAAAAAGAATATATCCAAAAGTATACCAATAATATCGAATTGAATACTGAATAGCTTTTTTCCTTGCTCTCGCTTGCAATGAGATTTCCAACACTTGCACCGATACTTCCCGAAAGCTGGTGCACAAATGTTTTTACAAGGTTTATTATCATAAGATAATTTGAGTAAATTCCGACAGCAATAACGCCAACAAACTTGGAAATCACCAGATTATCAGTACTGTTTAAAACAAAGCCTCCTAATTTATGCATCATCATTCCGCGTACACGCTTCATAATATCAGCGCGTTCTGATTTGTCTATTCTCTCCTGCTTATACTTTACCAAAAACGGATACTTTTTATCCACATATATAGCCTGGCATAAGTTGCCCAAAAAAGTAGTTATAATCTGTGTTATCAGATATAATATAAAATTTCCGGTAGTAATCAAAACAACTATTTGCAACACATTTTGAACAACTGAAAATATGTTCCTGAATATAACTGTAACATACGCCTTTTGGTCGGCATTTAACATAGACCCTTTGTATGCATAAAAATATGAAACAACCGTGTTTGAAAGAATTAAAACAAATATAAGCTTTAAGTTCACAGCATCAGGAGCATCCTTTATAAGAAATTCCAAAAACGGAAGCAGGCAAATCCCGATTACTGCAACAACAAGCGCAACAATCCGATATGCATTTTTATAAAAATTCATAAGCCTTGCTACGTGAATTTCATCATTTTCAGCAATAGGCTTATACATACTGAAAACTATTGCAGGGCCTATGCCCAACTCCGCAAGAGAGAGCATACTCAAAATGTTTGAAAACAATCCGTTTATGCCAAGATATGTAGCACCCAAAAGCTTTATAAAATATGTACGGCATACAAACATAAAAATGCTCGTAAATATCTGACCGCCTATGCCACCTATTGCATTTTTTATGACATTGACTGTTCTTGAATTTTTATTCACTAATTCACCTTCTAATATAACAATTTAAACCAA
>JAZNNI010000125.1:0-1543 GCA_045580145.1 Clostridia bacterium | reverse complement strand
TTTTTAACATTTTGGAAACTTAAAAAAATTACTTGATTCATAAGAGAAAATGGCATATAATGTAAATATCGCACATTCGGAGGCAGAGTTATGATTATCAAAGACTGGAAAAAGGATGTCTTTACCATACCAAACTTTCTGAGTTTGTTCCGGTTGGCCCTGATTCCCTTTTATATTATCATTTATCTGAAAGCACAATCCCCGGAGGATTACTATCTTGCTGCAACCATTTTGGCAGTCTCCTGTCTTACAGACCTGATCGACGGTCAAATCGCACGGCGCTGCAATATGATGTCCACTGTAGGCAAGGTGTTGGACCCCTTTGCAGATAAGGTCACACAGTTCACCCTGGTGGTCTGTCTGTCCATCAAGTATCCCATCCTTTGGAGTTTGATCATTTTGATTTTCGTCAAGGAAATCTTCCAGCTTGTGGCAGGTATCGTCCTTTTCCGGAAAGGAAAAATGCTCAAGGGTGCCCAGTTCACCGGAAAGATCTGCACCACGGTGTTGTTTGTAAGCCTGATTACCCTTGTGATGTTCCCCAATATCGGAGAAACGGCAGTTTTCTGGATCACCATCGTGGATGGCATTTTCCTGCTGATTGCTTTTACAGACTATATCATTGTATATAACCGCAAGGATTCTAAATTCCAGGAATTTGATCACAAATAAAAAATGGAGTATTCTTTTGAAGTGAACCCCAAAGTTTAGACAAAAAATTTAATATTAACTTGCTTGTGAATGAGTTCGGTATTGCACCGGACTCATTCCTTTTAATTTTATAGATATTCGGTCGTTGTTGTAATAATAGATGTAATCATCTAGAGCTTGGATAAAGTCCTCTACACTCTCAAATTGTTCGCCATAGTACATCTCAACCTTTAGTCTGCCAAAAAAATTCTCCATAGCTCCATTGTCCATACAGTTGCCTTTTCTGGACATGCTCTGAGTAATATTGTGTTCAGTTAGTAATCTTTGGTATTCTGTATGCTGGTATTGCCAGCCTTGATCTGAATGAAATATCGGTCTTGCAGTATCAGGCAGCTTCGCAAACAAGCCGGTAAGCATATCTCTGACCTGCTGCAGGTTTGGACTTAGAGATATGGAGTAAGAAATAATTTCTCTATTGAACAAATCCAACACAGGCGACAGATAAACTTTATCGTTGCAAACCTTAAATTCGGTTACATCTGTTGTCAGCTTTTCAAATGGCTTCTCTGCGGTGAAATCTCTTTTCAAGATGTTATCTGCAATCTTGCCAACTTCACCTTTGTAAGAGTGATATTTTCCGTTTTTGCTCTGTTTCCCCTGCAAACCAAGACTTTTCATTAATTTTAATACGGTTTTGTGGTTTATGGAATAGCCTTTCTTTTTCAGCTGTGCTGTTACTCTACGATATCCGTAAACACCCTTGTTCTTGTCAAAAATCTCTATAATATCTGCTTTCTCACCTGCGTACTTATCCTTATCCTGCTGCTTGATGTGGTAATAGTATGTGCTTCTTGCAATACCGGATAGCTTTAACAAGTCTTTTAGCGGGTAT
>JAZNNI010000124.1:0-58249 GCA_045580145.1 Clostridia bacterium | reverse complement strand
TAATATTAAGTGGGGAGATTTAACTCTTGACGGAAATATTAACAGTACGGATGCTCTTGCAGCCTTAGTTTCTGTTGCAAATAAGTACAATGAATATACTGATACTGCAACAGGAAAAGTGTTAAAAATAGGAGAGACCTATGATAATATTAAGTGGGGAGATTTAACTCTTGACGGAAATATTAACAGTACGGATGCTCTTGCAGCCTTAGTTTCTGTTGCAAATAAGTACAATGAATATACTGATACTGCAACAGGAAAAACGTATAAAGTTGGAGAACCTTATACAGTAACTATAAAATAATTTAGGAGGATAATACAATGAAACTAAGAAAACTTGTTTCTTTTATTACAACTCTTGCTATTGCATCAACTATGTTTGTTGCTCTAAGCAATGTTGTATCTGCTGCAACTGAGCCTACATTAAATGTTTATACAATAAATGTAGAGGAAAATGCAGCATTATACACTGATATAGACGAAAAAGAAGGTTATGATAGATACTTGGTATATTATACTTTGGATGGATTTGATTTGACTAACGATGCATTCCAGGCAATCACTATCGCTTGGAATATTTCAGATGCAAGTAAGGTTGAGCCATCTTCTTTTAAACTACCAAGTTCACGACCAGCAGCAAAGAATGGAGTATACAAAACTTGGGACGCTACTGTAGTACCATTTATGTTTGAGCAGGATGCTTTAAATTTTACGAAATCAGGTGGTGATGGCTACTTCCCTTATCCTAGCACTGTAACGGATTATGCTAATCCAGGAGAAACATATCCTTTGATTTATACAATATGGTATGTAGCAGAGGGTGAGTCAATAGATATAACATATAGAAAATCAACTGGTTCAGAAACAATGATAGCATTGTGCCCATTTGATGACGCATCAACTGTTAGTGCAGAATACTACGGGGACAACTTAAAGATGAATGTAGCGAAAATTACACTTGGCACAGCTGCTCCAGAACCAACAACACCTGTAATCACAGGTACAGATGCTGCTTCTGAAGTTATCACATTACCTGCAAACGACGAGGGTGAAGTTTGGAACGGTAAGGTTTGGAACAACGTTAAGATTGAAAACGTATCAAAGGGTATCAACTACAAGGTTACATTTACAGATGGTACAAAGAGCGTAACAAGAGAGCTTAACTTAAACAACAAGGAAGTTAATGATGACATCTCATTTGCTCTTATTGTTAAGTCTCTAAAAACAGGTCTTGCTAACCTTACAATGAGCATCGGCTACACAGATGCTCCAGCTGAATAATTCGAGAAAGAGGAGGACAATAAGAATGAAAAATTATGTTAAGCCATCTATCGAATTGACAAAGTTTAATGTTGAAGATATTATCACAGCAAGTGGTGTTGCAGGAACTAAGTCTGAGCTTACAGGCACAGCTGACAGCATCTACACAGAGTACCTCAAGACAGGTGCTACAGAACAGTCAACTTTTGTTGAATTCGAGTGGTAATCAACAGTCAATTTAAAGAATGATTCTAAAAACGGTTGGGATTTCCCAACCGTTTTTTCATACTTAATTATTATTTTTTCTATGTCAGTTTTTCTTGGTTGCACGGCTTCAGTACTTCTATGTTTGTACCATAAAAAATATCGGTCCTACCGCTCATCATTTCGCAGAACTCCTCAAAAAGTTTCCAGCGCTCAGGGAATATATCAAATTCATATGTATGACCCCATATATAAAAAACTTTTGGAGAGTCTGTTTTTAGTTCTAAAAATTCTTTTCCCATTTGAAAAAGTATTTCCCAATTCCAGAAATTACTCAAAGTCGGCTTGTACTGATACAAATCACCATATGGCTCAAAGGTTTTTGTTACGTCCACAGTCCTCGCATATTTTATTGGAGTATTGTTTTTTATAATATCAGCCACACGTTTATCACAGTTAATATCTCCCCCTGGGTATGCCATTCCTTTAACCTCATACCCCACCATTTCGGAAAGGTTAATCCTATCCTCTTCGACCTGACGCAGAACCTCGTCATCATCTTTAATATTAACAAGATTGGGATGTGTAAGAGTATGTGCCGCAACCTCGTGTCCCTCGTATATATACTTCACATCCTCTGGATTATTTCTCACAAAATCCAATTTCTTTCCGTCATAATCCAATATTCCGCTCTTCCCCAGAAGTCCGGAATTAATGTTGAAGGTTGCCTTTAAATTATACTTATTAAGAATGTTTATAAGACGTATATCCTGCTTAATTCCGTCATCATAGCTGAACGTAAGTGCTTTATTCTTGCCATCAAACATAATATCACTCCTGTATCACACTTTTTCAATGCTGATTTTTAATGTGACTTTGTCTCTACCCATAGCGACAAAGCCTTTGTAATGTCCATTTCTGTTTGCAATCACTAAATTTTTATCTGAAACAGTACCATCTGTCGTATAGCGACATTCAAATCCTTTATATGACACAGCAACATTTTTCTCTGCGATACGAATGTCGGTGTATGTTTTTCCGTCAAAATCAAATGCAGGGAAAAGTATTTCAACATCACCGTTTCCCATAGCTTCGATTGTAACTCCGTCTTCAGTAATCATACAACTTTCAGTTATGGAATATTTTTCTCCCAGCCTACATTCAAACCGAACCGACACAAAACTGTCTGTTATTTCCTTTTTTATGAGTTTGTATTCAGTGTTTCGGTCATAGGTATAAATATAGCCAGCATCAGTCCTTATACCCGCACAAACAGAAAACGGAGACGGGTTTTCAATGTCAATTCCATAAGACGGAGCTTGCGCAAATGGCATTGATAAACATATTGCTGAAGGCGCATCTTTTTTATGTATCCTTCCAATTCCGCTTGCATCATAATTCATATCTGCCAAGGTATCAATCTCGACAAAATACTCACCAAATTTACACATCGTTTTATGGAATTTATGGCTTGTACTGCAAATATACTTCCCTTTTTCGGCAGGACATCCTGTTTTTGATATATTATCGTCTGCAAACAGATAGGCAGCATAAAAGAAAGATGCAGCAGTTATCATATATTTATCAAAATAAGCATATGTTTCACAGCCAAACATACTGTCTTTATCATAATGATTTTTGACGTGGCGCATTTCGCCCTCTTTAAGCCATTTCATAACATTGCCGACAGCAAGCTGTGCGGCACTCTTAAACTCGCCGGCTTTTTCCAAATCACCACATTTTGCAAAAAAACTTGCGTAAAATTCGCATAGCGATGCAAACGTTGCCTCATTGTGAAGGAACTGGCCACTTCTTCCGCCATAGGGGATTTCGCCTGTGACCGATTGCATCTTAAGAGTGATATCTGCTGATTTTAACAGTTTTTCTTCAAGCTCCCGTCTTCCTTTTCCGTCAAATCCAAAATAAAGTGCCATAGCAAGCTGCACTCTTGTCACAAAATCATAAACCATTGGCTCGTGTGGATCCATATACATTCCATTTTCGTCAAATGAGAAAAGCTGAGACAGGATTTGGTGCTCAATAAAATCGCTCTCATCTGCTATCCCTGAGTATTTTCTGAGTTGCTCGCTTGCAGCACCAAAGGCTGCCCAGTTCCCCACCGGTGCAAGCGGTGTTGGCGCTATTACACTATATGTGTCCTGTATATTTATTAAAGCTAACTTTTTTCTCCAGTTGTCAGTAATACTTTTGTCAAAAACCTTTGCTTTTTCAATCTCTAATAAGCAAAATATAATCTCCTTGACAGCAAAGTCATTACCGACATCACCACTCCATACTTTCGCGTATGGTATTTGATCGCAGCACAAATCCATCATAATAAGAAATTCATTTTTATACTCGGATTTTCTGCCATATGCAATTAGTATGCCAAGATTTGCTGTAAGCCTTGGAAACCCATGCTCCTGCAACTTGTTTTCTTTGACATTTTCTATATATCTTTTTATGTGCCCTTCTGAATATGCCGACAAAACACTATCCATCAAATCAATGTAAGCTTCTTTTTTCATACATTTTCCCCGTCATTTTTAGTTTCAACACCATTTGACGCTACTTTTATCGCATAAACACTTTCATAGCCGACTTTACATTTTCCTTAATGGCATCGGTTGCCTCAAGTTCGGCTTCGTGGAAGTACTTTACATCTGTCATTTTATTTATAGCCTCCGCTCCTGCCTTTGCCATATATGCATAGTAGTTTACTTTTCTTATACCAAGGCTGATTACCTTTTTAAAATCTTCCTCACTGACACCTGAGCCACCGTGCATTACAAGCGGAATGTCTACAAGGCTGTTGATTTTTCCGAGGCGGTCAAAGTCAAGCTTAGGCTCTTTTAAGTAAAGACCGTGTACTGTTCCGAATGCGCAGGAGAGTGCATCAATTCCTGTTTCTTCTGCAAATTTCTTTGCATCATCAGGGTCTGTATAGATACTCTCACCGCTGCTTACTCCCGATTCTCTTACACCCATCGAGCCGATTTCACCCTCGACTGCAGCACCATAACGTGCAGCCATATCGACTACCATACTTGTATTGGCATAGTTAAGTTCCTCTGAAAGCTCTGAGCCGTCATACATAACAGAATTAAATCCCAAGTCAAGTGCTTTTTTTACATAGTCAAGGTCTGTGCCGTGGTCAAGATGCACACATACAGGCACTTTCGCCCTGTCTGCCATAAAAAGCATAATAGGTGCAATTTCCTCCATTTTGCAAACACCCATCTCCTCATGAATTTGAGCGTGCATAATTATAACCGGTTCGCCAAGCTCCTCGGCTGCTGAAAGCACAGCCTTTAGGCTTGTTAAGTTTGGTGTATTGAATGAGCCTATTGCACATTTTTTTGCCTCGGCATATTTTAAAATTTCATTTAGTGATACTATCATATTGTCTCTCCTACCTACCCATAACTTCTTTCATCATAGGGTACATTTTTATATATTTTTCGTAATTCTCTTTATATATTTTCACATTTTGGGGATTTGGAATAAAGGTTTTCTTTTCCTTTACAAAAAGCTTTCTTGCTTCTTCAAGGCTTGTAAACATACCTGCTGCGCATCCTGCGAGCATACACGTTCCGCAAGCACCTGCTTCTCTTGCATCAAGTGCTGTCACAGGGCGGTTTAGGATATCTGCCTTAATCTGCAGCCATTTCTCCGATGCCGCACCGCCGCCTGTTGCATACAACCTGTGCGGATTTATTCCAAAGCTTTCGAGGTGCCTGATATTAGTCATAATCTCGTAGGTAACACCCTCCATCAATGCCTTATACAAATCATAATTTGTATGCTCAAGAGTAAGCCCTGCAATCACAGCCTTTGCGTCATTATCCATATACGGATTTGCCGCACCCGCAAAATGCGGAAGTATTAAAATATCGGTTGGCTCGTCAGGGATTTTGCTGTCAAGCTCTGCATAAACATTCTTGCCTGCATCTTCCGCAATTTTATGTTCATATCTTGCAAAGTTATCTCTGTACCATTTAAGTGTCGCACCTCCTGTAAAGGACAGCGCATAACACACATATGTTCCGTCAAAAACATAAGGCACAACGGAATATCCCTCATTGTAAAGCTGCTCATTTTCTGGCACATTATCGAAAACAGGTGTTACGCACTCAACCGTTCCCGTACCATCTACTGCCTGACCAACACAGAAAACACCTGCTCCGACAGCCGCCGCAACCTGATCATGTGATACATTTACAATGAGAATATCGTTTTCTATTCCAAGCTCGGTTTTAACTGCATCCGATATGCTTCCAGCAAGAGTTCCTGTCTGAACAGGCTTTGACATCAGCTTCATATCAACACCCGATGCATCAAAAATTTCTTTTGCCCATTCCTTTTTGCGAATATCAAATGCCATTGTACGTGCTGCGAGTGAATAGTCTATTTGTGCAATTCCTGTCAGCTTATATACTATATAGTCCTCCATCAAAAGCACCTTTTCTGCCTTTTTATAAACATCAGGAAGATTGTTTTTTATCCACATAATCTTTGGTAGACTATACATCTGGTGTGGCTTTACGCCGACAATTTTAGTTATATACCCCTCACCTAATTTATTGCAAAGATACTCTACCTCATCACCGCCTCTCGGGTCGGTATAGAGCATTGATGGCAGCAGCGGATTTCCGCCCTCATCTACAAGCACAAAGGATTCGCCAAATGTGGTAATTCCAATTACACCCAAATTGCTGTATTTTTGTGTTGCATCTTTTATACATTCCAAAACCGCAGGAAATATTATATTTGCATCAATCTCATGCTCGCCATTTACCCTTGAAACATCGTATTCTTTGTATGAATTATATACAAACTCACCCTTTTCGCTGTAAACCGTCAGTTTACAGCCTGTTGTTCCAACATCAAGACCGCCTATCAACATAGCCTTACTCCTCAATGCTTACTACATCATAGCCAAGATAATATTTGAATGCTTCTTCAAGAATTAGCTTAACGTGCCCATTCGCAACAGTGGTGTGGTGTTTAAATCCGCCTCTTGCAAGCTTGATAAGTTTCTTTTGAAGCCCGTCAATTTTAGCAACACCGCCGCATCCAAAGAATTCTTTTTCAATATCTTCACCCGTGAATTCACCTTCACTGAAGTAGATTGTGATTTTTCCGTCCTCTGTCTTGCAGTTTGAGAAGGTCATCGGGAATGCCGCAATTCTGCCTTCATTAGTTCCCCAACCACTGCCAGGGTCACCCTTATCGAACATCTTATGAGATGTAACCGTTCCTTTTCCTGCCATAAGTTTTTGTGCAGTTGAGCCACAGTGGAACAGGATTACCTTATCAGGATCATCGCCGTAGTTATTGTTCCAGTCAAGACAAGCTGCCGGCCCTTCAGTTGCAAGAGATAATGCACGCATTGTGATTGCTGAGCACATATCAATTTCACAAGATGCAGTAATTCCTCTGTCGTTAAGCTCAGAAAGAAGCACGCACGGGCAAACTCTTAAATATGTCTCCATTTCGTTCCAACACCTGAGTGCAATAGCATCTAGGTGGTATGTATCAATATATTCATCAATAACCACACTGATTTTTGAAAGCATAATCTTCTTATCTTCAGGTACATTTGAAAAGTCCGTATAGTTTTCAAGTGTAGCCTTTTTAGCCAAAACCTTTTCGTCATCGTCAGCCTTTGCGCGTACAAACTCAAAAAGTTCTGATAAGTCAAAGCATTCTACATTTATGCCATGACGCTGCATAGTAAGCTCATCAAAGCGAACTGTCTTAAATGCAGTTGTTCTCGCACCGATACAGCCAATAGTAAATCTCTTCATTCCATTTACAACTCGGCAAATTCCTGCAAAATCGTGAAGATTCTGTGCGAATTCCTTTGTCAGCGGATGAACAACGTGCGGTGTCATAACTGTGTATGGCACTTTGTACTGCTCGAAAACATCGGTTACAGAGAATTTCCCGCAGTATGCGTCACGTCTGTGCTGGAAGTCCATCTTGCCTATTTCGTCAGGATATGCCTGCATCAAAATTGGCACACCTGCGTCCTGAAGTGCGGCAATAGCACCATTTTCATCAACGAAAATCGGCATACAAAGGATTACACCATCATATTCACCCTCGTGAGATTTAAGCCACGCAGCATAAGTTCTTCCTTCGTCACGGGTTTCAACGGCACCGTAGCGAGTTGCGTCTTTGTCCATAATGATATATTCATAGCCGGCATCTGTAACTGCCTTAACCATATCATCTCTTGCCCCTTCAATAAGTTCTGCCGGCATAAAGCCGCGATTTCCAAAATACAATGCAAATTTCATAGTTTTACTTCCTTTCTATTTCTATTACAACTGATGAGTACGCTTTCTGGAATATTAACGAAACTCCGTCATCAGTCAATTTTACCTCTGCGTCTGTATCTGACGGATACAGCACCTCTAAATCAGTTCCTTTTATTGGAATATTCACTTTCTTAGAATCCTTAAAGCACCATACACAAAGCCTGATGCAATCTTTACAGTCAAACGCCACACAAGCAATGTCTTTGCCATACTTAGGGAGTCCAAGCGGATAAAACGGAATTGAATTTGGGATATCTGCCCTAATTCTTCGGTAACAATCAAGTGCTTCCTTTACCAAATTGAAGCTTTTTTCACTAAGCTCTGTTATCTGTCCGCCGAGATGTATTCTCTGGAGCATTGAGCTCGTCATATTAAATGCTACTGCATCCTTATCGTCACTTGCGACCGGGTATGACCAAATCGCCGCCTGCTCAGGCAAAACAGCAGTAGCGGCACCCGCCGCAATATATCCTATATACTGATATCCCTCCTGATCGGTCAGCGACTGTATGTGATACTTTGAAAGCGTCGCATAATCCATTCTCATTCCGCCACTTGAACAGCTTTCAAGAATTAGGTCAGGATATTTATCCTCAATTTCCGAAATCCAGTCAAGATATGCTCTGTTGTGTTCCAAAAGGCCGTCGCCAAAGCTGTTCGCTCCAACTTCCGTTCCTAGACCACCTTCAATATTGTAATCCATCTTTATATAACCGACTCCATAGTCTGACACCAGCCTGTCAATAACAGATGTAGCAAACTGACGTACCTTTTCGTTGTTAAAATCGAGCTGATACCTTCCGTGGTCAATGACTTTTTTCCCATGGCGCATAAAGAAACACTCATCATCAAATTGATTTAAAATCGGACATTCGATACCCATAGCCTCAATTTCAAGCCATATTCCCGGAACCATTCCTTTACTTTTTATGTAATCAAAAACCTCTTTTATTCCATTTGGAAAACGCTTTTCCTGTGGCATCCATTCTCCAACAGTTTCCCACCAATATCCATCGGCATACCAGCCTGCGTCCATACAATAATATTCAGCTCCAACCTCAGCCGCCCTATCAATTACAGGAATCATTTTCTCAGTTGTCGGGTCAGCCCACAGACAGTGCATATAGTCATTGAAAATTATTGGGAGTCTGCTATTCGGCTCATTATTTTCAAAAATCTGACGTCTGTATTTCGTCAACTGCCTGAGTGCATCATTAAAGTCTGCGCCAATGGCAATACACGCTTTTATGCTTTCAAAGCTTTCTCCAGGCGCAAGCTCCTTGTACCAGCCGTTTTCCTGTTCGTTCGGTCCTGAAAGCTTTAAGTAGAGCATATTTGAAATGTCACTTATCTCCCATTGCCATGAGCCGTTTGCCTCAATCTGCCATAAATACGCAGTTTCTTCATTCCGGACAGCACCCATAGGCAAATATTCTTTTGTTGACCACGTCCCTGTATTTGATATCGAAATTCTTTTAGTGGAAAATGGTATTATCCTCTCGACACCCAAGTCGGAAAGACTGTATTCCTCCCAGTCTACTTCCTGTTCCCACGCATTATGAGGGACAGATACTTTTACCCCTGTCTCCTCAATTCCTGTATAACAAAATGAAGAAATATACTCAAGACCTATTATTTTATTTGAAATATTTGTAACAACAGTCCACGCACGAACTGCTGATATTCCTTTATAAAATTGATAGTGTACTACTGCTTTTATTTGTTCATTTTTTAATTCAAACTCCAGCTTTTTGCCGAGCTCGTTCTCATAATATTTGTGGCTTTCATATTTCAGAGTAAGTCCACCCCATGTCCCTGTATGCTTCGCCCCGTGATGGTCATTATGATTCTCACCGCTTATATGGACATCACAAATATTACACCACTTCAGTTTTTTATTATTATCAGCAAATGATTTATTTGAAAAATTTACTAATGCAACCGTATTCTCATCAGTAACTTCAAATATCATTTTTATATCTTCTTGTGAAAAATCTAACAAAATCCATTCCTCCTAAGCCGACTTTTATATATCGCACATCGCTTTTAATTCTTTTTTGTTTCTCCGGTATTATTACTATTCTTCCCTTTTTCGATATCTAAATTTTCTCGAGCCCCCGGTCTGTTAATGGGCAATCCACCATTAGAATCAATCCTGTCTAAAAGCGAGTTGCTTGACTGGAGCCTTTTTCCATAGCGATATGGCGATACCCCTGTTTTTTGCTTAAATATTTTTATGAAATGCGCATATGAATTAAAGCCCGTCCTGTTTGACACTTCTGTAACAGATAGTCCCTGAGACAAAAGCTCTGCTGCCCTTGAAATACGCAACTGTACAGTAAACTCCTTAAGCGACATTCCTGTAGATTCTTTAAACATATTATACAGCTTTGTTTTGCTGATATTGTATTTCTTGGTTATCGCTTCTGTGCTTATGTTCTCAGTCAGGTTGTGACTTATATATTGCAGTATTGAGCCGATAATTGAACCTGAGGTATCTCTCTTTAAAATGGTTGTCGGCTTTAATTTATGCATATTAATGATGTAAAAAAGCAAATCTCCTAAGCTTCTTGTGTTTATATAATCATACATAAATGAATCTGTATCATTGAGCGCATTATATGCATCAATAAACTGCTGTGCAACATTAACCTTTTCTTCTTCCGGAATAGTCACAACAAAAAAGCCATTTTCACCCAAGTATTTAAAGGCACTCTCCAACGTGGGAGCTTTTTTCAAAAATGTATATTCATCAAAGAATATACACGCACGGTCATATGGTAAATCAGAAGAAAACTTATGAAAGATATACGGAGGAATAACAAACAAATCTCCTGCGTGCACATCATACACATTGTTTTCCAATGTGAGTGTCACACCATCTTCAAGTACATAGCATATTTCATAATGCTCATGCAGGTGAAGATATGCATATCCCAAATCATTTATTCCTAAATTTACACTGTAACTTGTAAGCATCGTTTCACTCCCTTTCATATAACTTTCTCTGCTTAAAACAACAGTAATTATTTGTTTTTCTAATTAACATACCAAAGCAGTACGTAAGAAGCAAACCCATGACAAAGACTGCTGCTCTTACTGCTTACATCCTCCCATAGTGTTCCTGTTTCGTCTGCCATATATCCAAAAAAGTCTCTTGTTTCGCTGAATAACTGCTTTTTTGTTCCATACTGACGTATAAGCTCAAGTCTTAAATAATTACCAATGAATGCGTTTGACTTTGCGATATTGCTATAAGTATCCTCTGTTCTTTTTGCTCCAAACTTTGTCAATAACGTTTCCCATAAGCTACTATAAGCATCGATGTCTGCTACTCCCATAAAAAATGCATAATATTGAGCGGTTTCGCTTATTTCATCGGTAGTCTCAATACCTTTGCCAGTGCGCATCGCTCTGTCATGGAAAAATCCGTCTTTATACGAAAACTGAATTATCCTTTCCTTTAGCTTTCTTGCCTCCAAAAGCAAACTTTCATCACCATATAAATTCCCGATAGCCTCCTTCATTTTAAAGTACAACATATTTGTAGGGAAATTTATGTCCTGTGTATATTCATTCGCCTTCGACCATTCTATAAATACCCAATTTTCAAGATTTTCAAGCATAAAATATTCATTTTCAAACCTGCGAAAATATTGAAGGAGGTTATATACTCTCCCCTGAGCATTCAAAATCAATTCTTTGTCTCCACTGCGTTTAAAATAATCTTCAAGCTCTAAAACAAACCACATAGCCCAATTAGGTATAAAAAGCTCTGTCCTGAAATCTGCAGGATAAAGCATAGGAATCATCCCATTTGGAATGTTCTTAATATTATCATACATAAGAAAATTCTCAAGAAAATTCTTTTCTACAATATTTTTTCCGGTCAGCTTTTTTTCTACTCTTCCCATAAAAAAGCTGTCACAAAGCCAGCCCGCTCTTTCTCTGGACGGACAGTCCATAAAAATATCAAGCGTGCTCTGACGGAAGCTTTCGAGGGCGGCATTATATATCTTCAAATCCTCCGGTTCTGTTGAGTTACATTCAAGGTTCACCTTTGGAAATTTATATTCAATTAAATTAAGTCTTTTTACACTTATTCCCGAACCCATCGCAGTAATTCGTATGTATTGCAATGTATTCGGCTCCTGTGAAACCAGATTATATTTTCCTTTTTTCAGGTCATATACTATTACATTTGCAATAGTGTTTCTTGTGTAGTTTATTTCACCATTTTTATCTATTGTCTCATCAAAAGTTATAAAAACTTTTGCATCGTCTTCGGCTTCTATCACAATCTCGATAAAGCCAGTATTGTTATACTCTGTCTTGAGAGTAACAAATCCGTTTTTTTCAACACAAAAATCACTGACGCTCATCTCTTTTTTGTCAGTTATTTCATATAAGATTTTTCCTGCCTCTTTTGTTTGTTCAACAGCAAGTTCATTTCTCAAAAAGCCGTCGTCGCTTGTTAATATCTCCGTGATTGCTCTATCGTCATAGCTTCGGATAAGCTCTCCCATTTCTGCTTTTCCGCGATTAACAATGTGCTTTATTGGAACTACATCATATTCGGGATAGTATACTTCTCTTTCGATAAATGTTCTCTCTTCAACCTTCTCCAATTTGCAGTCAAAGTTCATTTTTTTATTACTGTCAAGGCGATAATATTCCGCATATGCCCTTTGATATGATAATCTCTGAACCTTTTGTAATCTTCCTTCAAAAACAGTCGCTTCAAAACCAAAATCTCCCGTTGCTGCAAGTACATTGTCTTCACAAACAATCTCTGCACACAAAAAAGACGGCTCATTAACGCAAAAAAACGTGTCAGTATTATAACCCGTCACAAATATATTAAACTCCGTTTCGTCTGAGAGCTTGCCTAATTCTATTTTATCTACTCTATAAAGGCTATGCCCTGCTCTTGCAGGTCCGGCACATATAAACCTTCCATTTGCAAACACCTGATATACAGACGAGCATGCTATGTATAAAAAAGCTTCTGCTTCGCTTTTTATATTTGCCTTAAATATCAGGGTGTAGTTTTTTTCTTTTTGTGTTCCTGCCTCCCAGACAGGAACACTTTTTTTAAATTCAAACCTTTTCATATCATCCCTTAACTCCTCCGACATTTATACCACCCATAATCTGTTTCTGGAATATGAGGAATATAAAGAACGGCGGAATTATCGAGAAGATCAGCGTGAGGAAATACTGGTCCATTGTGTATGATTCAGCCTTCATTTTATATAATTTTGTAGCAATTGGAATCATGTACTGATCTTCAATAACTATGTTTGGCCAGAAAAATGCACCCCATGCTCCCTGAGCAGTTGTTATTCCCACATATGTAACTATCGGGAGTGATAATGGAAGAAGTATTTTTACAAAAATACCAATATCCGTTGCCCCGTCGATTCTTGCAGCTTCTATCAGGGACGTAGAAACTGAATCGAAAAAATTTTTAAATAGTAGCAAATTGAAGCAACTCGCTCCTGCCATAAGCCACATCGGCCAGTATGTATCAATCATACTGAAATGAAAAACAGGGAAGTCCACAAGCTCCATATAAATAGGAACTGTTCTGCCCGCACCAGGCATGAGCATAGTCCATACAACAAGTGCAAAAACGAGCTTATGTCCCACAGGTTTCATTTTTGATATAACATATCCGCCCAATGCATTTACTACGATTGAAAAGAACACTTCTCCAATCAATATTATGGCAGAATTCTTAAAGTACATAGGGATTTTAAGTTTATTCCACACTTCTCCCACTTTGCCAAAATCAAACTCATTTGGGAAAAATGTCGGCGGAACTGCATATATTTCCTTAACACTCTTAAATCCGGACAGCATTATCCAGATTGCCGGCAATGTGCTCACAAGCACACACAAAATCAAAAATGCATACATAGACCAATATATCAGCTTATATTTGGTATGTTTCATCTCGACAGCAGAGATAATTCCTACTCTTTTTTTATTGTAAATTGACATATTTTTTCACATTCCTTTCCTGTTTACGGCTTAGATATTCTCTTCTAACTTTTTGTTGATTTTAAAATAGAATATCGTCATAAATATAAGAATGATGAAAGTTATGGTACTGATAGCCAGCGAGTTTCCTATTCTAAAGCCCTCAAAACCTTCTTTATATGCCCAGTATGCCATTGTCATAGACGCTCCGTCCGGACCGCCGCCTGTCATGGCCATCGGCGCCTCCATTGTCTGGAACACAGATATTATCTGCTGCACAAATCCCAAAATTAACATCGGAGAAATCTGTGGCAACGTAATATTCTTTACCCTTGCGAAAAATCCTGCACCATCTACAATAGATGCCTCATACAACTCTTGATTGATTCCCGTAAGTGCTGCCAGATACAAAATCGCTGTGCTACCGGCTGATTTCCACGTTCCTGAAATTATAATAAGAGGAATTGTATATTTTTCGTTTTGCAGCCAGTTAAATGGTTCCATACCCATCTTTGTCAGCACAATATTCAATAATCCTGCCTGATCCGGATAATACATAAAGAACCAAATCAACGATGCCGCAATAGCCGGAACGATTGTCGGCAAATATACTCCTACTCTGAAAAAGGACTGACCATGGACTATTTCGTTAAGCATTATCGCAACAATTATTGGCAATGGATATCCTATAACCAAACTCCACAAAACATATTTAAGTGTATTTGTCAAATTCTGCATAAAATCGGAGTTTGTTATAACATCAATATAGTTATCAAACCCACAAAATTTGATAGGTGTAAAACCTTGCATATCAAAGAAAGAATATATAATTCCTATCGCCTGCGGTCTTAAAATGAAAAAATACAACAGTAGTGCAAAAGGTATAAACAGTATCCAGCCGACTACATTCTTTTTGATTGCACCCTTCCTTTTGCTTTTAGATATAATTTCATCTGATGTGACACTCTTCATATTATCAGTCCTTCCATTTTGAATTATCACAAACTTTTCATTAAACCTTTATTGTTTCAAAGTAAATACTCTTTTCAAAGGCTCTGCCTCTTCTATGCCGCTCCACAACATAACCTTTATGTTAATCTCATCATTTCCGCAAAGAAGAGTTTCATTAAACGGATTTTCACCATCTGTTGTATTCATTATCTTAACATCCAGCAAATTATTACCATCATATGATGCCACTAAAATTACCGGATCCTTTTCATACGTTCCGTTGTTTTCATAATTAAACATAAATCGAACATTACCATCTTCGGTAACATCATAATTCACATTTTTAAGATATAAATACTCTGCAACTCCGCCCTCTGCCTTCATAAGCTCCTGTGCCCACTCAAGCAGACTTTTTGCATGCAGATTTTTAACAGACATCATCTTTGTTTCGTCTGAATATTCTGCAACATCATAACTGATGCTCTCAGTGTGAAGAGTTCCGTCATTCAAGCTTAAAGTATAATCTCCATAATTATTAAGCTTACACTCTATAGCATATTTTCCGTTATTGTCAGACATAGTATAAGATGCAAAGGCAACACCGTCAGAATCTTCAACCTTTATTGTGACGTTTTTATTTACTTCAGTTTCTCCAAAGATTTTTAATACTCCGTCTGCTGTCAACTTTGAATGAGCCGTCTGTCCTTCTACAATAGTGTCTCTGTTTTTATAGGCCCTAATTTCCTCAATAAGTTCTTTTCCTTTTTTATAAGGCTCGTTCTCATATATTACATCATCAGCACTTATATCTTTTACAGTTCTTTCAAAGCTCGCATAAAGAGTTTCTGTGTTGGTTATATCCTCTGTCGAAACAGTTTCTTCACAAAGTATTGCAAGCTTTGAAACCTCTTTCGCAATCAGATACAAGTCAAAAAGCTTTCCGCTTAATACACGTCTTTCTTCTGCACTATCTTCCATCAATGTATTTCCATATGAATAAATATCCGCAATCAATGCTTCTACCGCACTTGCCTGAGGATTAGCACAAGTCTGTGAATATCTGTCAGCAAAATCATTTACAGTTGCATCATTAAGAGCCGTAACCTCATTTTCAATTCGTGAAAGTGCTGTTTTTTGGTATGCTCCAAGCATAAAGCTATCGGAAAGTCCCTCAACATAGACAGGTGTTCCTGTAAGAGTGATTGTTCCGCTTTGCTCAATCTCGTCTCCGTAAATATCATATATCTTAACATCATCATTAAATGTTACTTCTATGGTTTTTGAATTTGCTTTTTTAGGGCTCTGATTAGCACTGTCCGGCTTCTGCCATATAACTGCCTTATTATAGCCATTGTCTCTGTACCAATAAGCGCGGACTCCGTCTTTTATGCTTATTTCGCCCATAAACATTGCCATTGACGTTTTTTCATTAAAGGTTTTCATCGCATAGTATGCAGGTGTAGGGCTGGCGCCCTCCTCAACAAATGAAAATCCATAATCAGAATTTGCTTTATCTTTCAGAACGTAATTGGTCACAAGTGAAAAGTCCAGCATATCATTTGTAACACTTCTCTTTACCATTTCAATAGCCTGCACTTCACGTGTTACGCCAAGTCCGTTAAGAGATTCTGCAGTTGAAGTTGTATAGCCTGTTTCTGTCAGCATCACATCGAGCCAGCCTCCGAATTCACGGACACACTCCTTCATATGTGTTGCAGTTTCTACAAACTTCTTTGAATCACCTGTGTACCAAACTATATACTGGTGGAATGAAACCGCATCAATATACGGATATGTATCGGCAGTTACCATCTGACTTGCAAATTCCTGCCAGCCTGTCCCATCTGACAATGCACCGACTATTACTTTAATAGAAGGGTCATACTCTTTCAAGGCTCTTGCCGTAGCATTACAAAGTGTGACATACTGCTCTACTGTATACTGAGCATTCTTTTCATTTAATATTTCAAACATTTTAATATGCGGGAATTTCTTTGCTGTCTCAACAGCATAATCCGCAAATCCCTCGATTTCCTTCGGAGTATCAATGACTCCATTCCACGCATCTCCATAGAGCGAATTGTTGTCCACCAAGATATACATTATATCTATCCCTTTTTCTTTAAGGGCATCGAAATACTCTATATACTTGCTGTCCCACTTATACTCGCCTTCTATCGTTTCAACAGATGACCAAATGCCGTGGTCACGGACTACTGTTGCCCCGATGTTATCAAGCATTTCAACAGTCTCTTTTACATCCTGATTCGGATCGCCAATATGTGTTACAAATCCTTTGTTCATATAGTTATCATTTGCTACATCCGTCATAGATTGCATTTCTTCGCTATAGCTTTTAATTGTATCACTTCCATAGCAAAGCTTTACCGTATATGTCTTCTTTCCCTCATCAGTCGGAAGATAAATTCTTGAATTAACAACAGGTGAACTATTGAAATTTATATTTTTTGTTATCGGAATCATTCCGTCTGCTGCTATAATAAGCTTATACCCTTCTTTGACCGTCGTATCTGCAGTTACACTGATTTCGTAATAAGGGTCATTGAGAATATATTTATCATCAGGTAAGATGTTTGCACTAAGTTCAAGAACATCGTTATTATCCTTGTCCTTCAGTCTTTCAATCTCATAGCTTGTATATCCTGCCCCTCTCACATTTATATCATAAATTGCTTCTTTCACTTTTTTACCGATATAAAATGTGTTCAAGGATACTTTTTCAAAAAATTCTGCATCAAGATAAAATGCAGGTCTTACCAACTGCTCCGTGGTAGCATTCATTGTCTTTACATAAGGAGCATTACCGCCAACGGCAGCATATGGTCTGCTCACAGTTCCGCCATTATCTCTAAGCCACCAACTTTCGCTCGTTGTACCCGTGGTTTCATTATAGCTTGCACTAAATCCTATTTTATCAGAATTCGCATCTACTTCTGCTTTAGACAAAAGGCTTATCCCTCCGACTCCTTCACTCCATTGTTGATCCATATCAATATATTTTAATATATTTTCAGAAAGAGTGTTTGAGGATGACAAGAATCCATTATTAAGCCAGTATGCGATAGATGTTGTGTCTGTAAAGTCATATCCCGATGCGCTGGTTGAATACGAATGTGTACCATAATAGTCATTAGCCAGCACAAAAAACCCCGTATCAGCATCTCCGCCTAAAAGGGTGTATGTTTCCTTTTCGCCTTGTATTGCAAACACATAATCAGAGTTTATTTCTGATTTGTATGTACCGTCTTCTGCTAAAGCAAAAGACGGTAACACACATAACAACATAGCAATTAATGTGACTACACTTGTTAATCGACGCATTATAACTCTCCTATCAATTTAAATATCACAGTGGCACCTTCTGCACGAGTTAAATGATTTTGAGGATTTACAGCACCTGTCTCATCACCCACTATAATCTCAAGCTTCATTGCTTTATCAACGCCTTCTCTCGCCCATTCTGACACACTGTCTCCGTCAGGTGCCAACTCAAGCTGCCCTGTTTTAACTGTCCTGTTCTTCACCGCTTTATATACATTAAATGCAATCACAGCAGCTTCTTCCCTTGTGATTTCTTCATTTGGATTTAATGCGTTGTCGGCAATCATTTCTTCTGGAATAATATCGTTTTCATACAGAATCTGTACTGCCTCAGCATACCAGTCATCCTTATTGACATCGGCATATATATTATACACTGCTCCAGTTTCCTCTTTAGATGCCAGTGCTGCCATCTGCATAAATTCTGCACGGGTTAATGTTCCGTTAGGGTCAAACTGAGTTTCACTCTTTCCATTTACAATGCCCATTCCATATAAGGTTGTTACCTGATTTTCAGACCAATGGCTCCCTATATCCTCAAAGGATATTATCTTGTTGGTATTGCTTTCAAGGCTGTTTATAAATATTGAAGCAGCGATACCTTCCTTAAAGTCTTTGTTTGTATCGTCTATCAAAGTAAAAGTTTCGTACAGGCTTGGATTTTTAGAATCTATAGTACCATTCGTAAGCTGTTCCCATCTCTCACGATAAAGTGTATCAGCATCGTTCATACCAACGTTATATCCAAACTTAAAGCCATTTGCAAGTGACATTCCCGGAAGGAGGCTCTTTGGTATTGCAACAACATATCTTGTTATGTGATTATCATCGTTTCGTATGATATTTAACCATTCAGGAGTTGGACTTCCTGTGTACTTTTCAGGTGAATTCCATACATGGAAGTTGTCACCTAAAGAGGTTATTGCAAATCCCATCTCTAAGTCATTTGAATCATATGCCTTTGACTTTTCGTTGCCCGTGTCAAATGACATCTGGATACAGTCGCCGTTCCACATATCAGACTTCATAAGTGCATTATAGAGTCTGTTGTCAAATACATCTGCAAGCATATAAAGGTTTGATTCATCCCACTTATAAAGAACTCTTGCAGACAGATTCGATGTCTTCCATCCCTCAGTTTCATTTGCATTTTTCGGTGCATTTATGTAAACAGGATATGCATCCTCCCAACCATCAAGGCTTCCGTCATACTTCTTTACATCAATCGGACTTGTTGCCTTTGTTATGCATGAGAAATTAATAGGCTGAGATGCCTCATAAAGTGCCTCTCCGTTATCTGTTACTATGCTATACTCTGCCGTATAGTAATGGAACTTGGTGTTCGTCATAGAAACAATCGGTACACTCACACTTGTTTTTCCGTGTGCTTCAAGCATAAAGTCTACACTTGACTGACCGAACTTAACATCTTCATTGCTCTTGATATTAAGAGTAAGCGCAATATCGTCATTTGAGAAGTTTTCTATTTCAAACACAAGATTTGTTGCTTTATCAGGTGTTGAGTCAATCGGCTTCATATTTACGTCTAAGCTGTCAGATACTGAGAATGCGAAAATGCTTGTGCTTATATACTCGCCGTTTTCATCATATATCTCTGCTCTGTAGTAATATGTGTCCACACCCATATCCTTTTCAATTATAAAGGAAACAGGCAGTGTGACAAACTTGCTTGGCTCAACTGTAACAGTCTTTGTCTCAACAACAAGATTTCCCTCTTCGTCAACAAGCTTAACAAACAGATTTACCGGCTCTTTTTCATAGTTAAATACTGATAAATCTGCCTTTGTTGTAAATCCTGATGTTGTGACAGTGTTCTTATATGGAACCTGAGCAAAAATTGCGTGTCTCATAACCTCTTCCATATCTGAGAACTTATCTGTCCAGTTGATAACGATGCCTGCCATAAGGTCATATGCTGCTACAACACCTGCCTTTTGAGGGTTATCTTCAAATGCAAATACTTCGTTTACATTGTCAACAAATCTCTTTGCGTGGCGGTGCATTTCATCGCTGTATGGCATTAGTCTGTTATCGTTTCGATAAAGGTTATTCATCTTCTCTGTAAGCGGTGTGATGTCATTATTAACTACCTTTTCAGGCATTTCACCGTCATAAAGAGGAATGTATCCATTATCTAAGAAGCACATAATTTCGTATAGCTTAAACAAGGTCTTTGATGCAACAAGATGCGTTACCTTTCCGTCTCTTCCCTGCTCTATAATCTTATTGCCAAGCTCGGCATATTCATTAATAACTTCAAAAACAGTATCATCTGTTGTATTTTCTTCTATCTTGTTTTCTGCATTTTTAAATGTTTCATTAATTACTGTTGCAAACTCATCACTGAATTCAGGAGCATATTCTTTAATATAATCCTTATTCATCTGAGCAAAATTTTCATTTATGCATTTTTTGAACCACTCGTTTGAAAGACCTTCAACATAGCGTGGGTCATTTGTAACTTCAAAGCTTCCCTCGCCGCTGTGAACAAGGTTTCCGTAAATATCGTATACATTAACCGCTTCTTTAAGGTCAAAGCTTTCTATACCATCGTTTCCGTCATAATACCATACGACAAGCACCGGCTTTCCATCTTTTGCATAAAGGAAAGCTCTCTCGCCATCGCCTATACCAAGAGATACTTCTCCTAAATATATTGCTCCTGCAAGTCTTCTGTTCATCTCAGTAAATGCAAGGTATGTCGGCTGCGGTTCATAGAATATATTGAACAATCCAAAGCTCTGCTCTGAATCCACAATTTCCCCGTTCTTTATTTTCCTCAGCGTCTCTTCAGTCTCTCTATATCTTGCATAAACATACCAATACATCTCGCCAACATCAACATCATCTGCCAGCACAAAGTTTTTCACAAGATATTTTGCTGCAAGTTCCGGCTTTACGAATGGGAATGGCAGATTTGTGCCTTCTCTAAATGTCCAACCGAACTCACTCAAGTTCACGTCCTTCCAACCGCCGTAATCAACAAAGTCCTGACGAACCTGCTTTATTTCACGTCTGAAGGAGTCGTTGTAATCAGGGTCGTTCGGGTGAACGTATGCATGCGTTCCCGCCGAACTTACATATGGATATACACCCTGCTTAAGACTTTCAGTAAGCTGCCAGTGACCTGCCTGGTCAACCGAGAATCCGTTTATATCAGCATTGTAGCCTTTTACACCTGTAGAGATTTTTCCCATAGTTGAGAATTTTAAAAGTGTTGTGTATGTGTTGGCATTTCCCACATTTTTAGGGAATAAATTACTCCAGAGCTGTGTTTCGTTAAAGATTTCAAAATCATTCTCTTCGCCCCAGTGATCTACCGATGCCTCAACATAATTTTCCCATCCCGAAAGTCCGTCCGGCATGGTCGGCATAACTCCGCCGCCCCACCATGAAAGTCCTCGTTTGTTCCAGCTGTCTAAAACATTTTCAGGGTCATCCTCAGGATAGAACTGATAGTTATAGTTTGCATATCCCAAAATACGATACTGGTCTATTCCATATTCCTGAAGCTTGTTGAAATACTCGGTATGTCCGAGTCTTGAGCTTTCCGCTCCGGCAGAGAATGTTCTGCCCCAATCGTATTTTCCTTTTATAAGCTCTACGTGTCTCCAGTCAATAGCTTCACGGACTCTTTTTATTCCTGCATATTGTAGCCTTTGAAGCTCTGTTTCGCTGTAGTCAAATCGCTGGGACTGGTTAAAGTGAACGTTTATGCCGTAGCCTGAAAGCTCATCCATGAACTGATGCTCATAGCCGTCCATTATTACAAGCCTTTGCTCAAGGCTTGCGGCAACTCTTTGTCCCTGCTTAACATTGATAATGACATTGTATATACCATTTTTCAAATTAAGGAATTTGAATTCTGTTTTCTGATGTTCATAAGGAACTGCGGTAAAATTACCCAAATCATAGTTTTTCCCGTCAAGCTCGTATGACACATTATATTTTACAATGTCGCTTGCCTCAATATATGAGTTAATAATAAATCCGGCATTTTCCTTTGTCATTGTTTTTGCTACTGAAAGGTCACAAAGTTCAATGCTCATTTCTTCTACTGTCCCTAAATCATTGTAAATGGTTCTGTCTGCACCCATTACTGAAGCGCTCAGAATCAAAAGACTAAGACAACAGATTAATATTCTGAAGAATCTTTTCATCGTTACATCATTTCCTTTCACTTGTTTTTATAAACAACGCATAGCGACACATTTCCATAGCCTGTGCAGAATGCCATCCTTGACCCCTTGCCAAAATGCTTTAAGTCTTTTATTTCGTTTATGTTTGTCACATATATTTTGTCTTCCTGCAAATATTCATCAGTATCAACTGCTATAATTTTTGCAGACGCAATATTGTGATATGTCTTTTGTGCAGTCTTGTTGCTTGGATTTGCAAGTAATGTATCATCAATTTTAAACTCAATCAGGCTGTCTTCTTTATTCGTTACTGTTCCGTAATAGAGTTTAAACTGAGAATCATAATAAGTACTCAGACCTGTAAGCGGCGTACCTCTGCCTGCTGCTTCATTATGGTTAGCCTGCTGCGTGCTTTCATAGAAAATAGGTTCTATTTTTGTTGCATATCCGTCATTACCGATAGAGTATTTTATTATGTCTCCGGTTGAAACCGCCATATATCCATCCTGACGCACCTTGATTTGTATATCATCACTCTGAGCAGTAATAGCATTTATCTCATACATTATCTCATCATCTTCATCACAGCCGACTGTTACCCTTTTGACAACTGCAGTAGGTGATGTGTGAATAAGTGACATATCGCTTTCATCATATAATAAAAGCACATCTGGAAGCAACGTATCTGTATCAACCGCATAAGCCACACCTGTATATTGCTTAGAATTTTCAAGCTCGCTGACTGCAGTTATTTTATAATCATCTTCGTCTGCTGTCCTCGGGTTTTCAGGGCCCCTGAAAATCACCATATTTGCTGTTGTCTGAAGCTGTCCGCCGAAATTCTTTGAATTTATTACATATTTTGCATCATTGATATCTGTATACTTATATATAGACCCTTGCGGTTCCGTTGTCACAATCGGAGTATCTATAGAAGATATAAGTCCTTCATTGTTAAGTGTATATCTTATTATCTTACTTGATGATACATTCGGCGGAATAACCCCACTTCCAGTGTAGCGAGTACCATCTACCTTAAGTTTTTCGGCAAATTCCAAAGTTTCCGTCGCACCACTCGAGGTAAACAGCTTAAGTGCCATTCTTCCGTCATCTCCCCATTCGGGATACTCTTTCAATATAAGTGCATATCCATCTTTAGATATTTTTCTTTCAATATATGCAACTCTTCCGAAGATATCAAGTAGGACTGTTGTTTTTTCTCCCCTGACAATCTGCGCCCAGCTACTCGCATAACAACGGCTTTCTATTTTATAGCTCTGGCTGTCAATCTCAATATATGGAATGTCATTACTGTCTATGTCTTTTCCTGTGATTGTTCCGCTTACAGCGTTTGTGCTTACAAAGCCTCTTATGTATGCAGAATCTTTACTTTTTACAACAGATAAAACATCATTTGTCTTAAGATTTTCTACATCAACTCTGTTGCCTTCCTCATCCCATATAACTATTGCCTGCTGGTTCACATCATTTTCATAGCTAATCTGACGGCTGCTGTCAATAATATCATAGATAACCTTATCTTTAAGGTCAATGTTCCTTATAACATAGTTTTCGTATGCAACTACATTTACAACATCAATAGCTCCGTCACCATTGTTGTCTATAATTGTAACTGTACCTGTCTTTCCTACAAAATCATTTGCATCGTATGTAGTAATAAGTCTGCCGTTATAAATCACTGATGCATTCAAAGGGATTGTCTTTTTAGCGAGCCTTGAATGTTCATCATCTTTATAATATGAAATTACTCCGTCTGAAAATGCCCCCACATTTTCAGCATCAACAACTACAACGTCATTTTTCTTTGAAGGCAGAACGCATAGAACCATATCGTTCATATCGCCCTCTCGCCAGTAATATCTTACATGGTATCCGATATATTCTTCAATGCTCGCACTGTTATATGCCTTCCCTGTAAAATTTCCAATAGTAATATGTCCTGCTCCAGGATTTGCACTACTATTAATTGCAGTATATTCGTTTGCTGACAAAATGCCATCGCCATAGGCAATTTTATGTACTTTCCAGAATATATTTTCATCGTCTGTCAAAGTAACGAACATCCCGTCCGCTATTTGTTTCACATCCAACGGATCTGCAAACCCTGCATTTATCAGCATTTTTGCGTATGCTCCGGCTGTAATATGCTCATCACTTTTAGATGAAACACCTTTTAAAATATCAAGGTCATATGCTATGCTATAAAATCCTGACGGATATCCTCCCTCAATGATTGCAATGTCCTTATAACCCATAGCAGTAATGAGAATTTTCACTGCCTGAGCTGTGGTGATTGCAGCGTCCGGATGAAACTCTCCGCCCGACACACCATCAATCCATCCCATATTTTCTGCATATGCTATCGCCCCTGCATACTGACTATCGGGAGAAACATCTGAAAATTTGATTATTTCGTCACCAGTTGGAATTGTTCCATACATAAATTCCAAAGCAGTTGACAAAAACTCTGCTCGCGATACTGAATCATCTTCTTTTGCATTATGGAAATACGAAAAAATATTAAAGCTCTTTATAACTTTCATTTCTTCTTCATATTTTCCACTTGTTTCAGTAGCCTGCGCATAACTTAATGTCGATAATACCATTATCGCTGCTATCACAAAAGAAATAAATTTTTTCATTTTCACATCTCCCTTCCTTTATTTTATAATGTTATAAACCATAACTGCGCTCTGCGCTCTTGTTGCACGTTCATTTGGTCTGAAGCTTCCATCTTCAAAACCATTAATAATTCCGGCACTAACAAGTTCTTCTACACTCTCTTTTGCATAATCTGAAATATAGCTGTTATCAACAAAAGCTGCCGCTTCCTTTACATTTTCAAGAGTCTTTCCTGCCTTAGCTGCCGCACGGGATATGATAACTGCCATATCCTGTCTGGTGATAAAGCTTCCCATACCAAATGCTTTTTCTCCCACACCTGATACGATTCCCAACTGGTATGCCTTGCAGATGTACGGATATGCCCATGATGACTTATCCACATCCTCAAAATCTGCATCGACATAATTGCTGTCATCTAAACCAAAAGCAGAAAGAACTATTTTAACAAATTCTTCTCTTTTAATATTTCTTGTCGGCTCAAAGCTTCCTTCACCGACACCTGAAACTATCCCCTTTTTATAAAGTGCCTCTATTGCTTCACTTGCCCATTCGCTTCCTGAAATGTCTTTAAACGAAGTGCTTGTCTGCGGAAGTACAGGAGCTGTTCCTCCAAAAGAAGAACCTCCACCGAAGCCACTTGCTCCATTCCCGCTCGGTGCTGAGTTTGTTCCGGTTCCTGAAGGGGCTCCAGTCCCTATTCCATTTATCATAGTTTCCAGAGTCGTCATACTTCCAATAGGTTTTCCTGCCAAGGCATATGAAACAACCTCGCCGCCAAGGCTGTTATATTTATCAAGACTAAACGGAATTACACTATTGTAGATTGAAAACAAATCTACAATATCCCCCGGCTGTGATTTTTCAAGTATAGTAATGAATGTTGCCTCATTAAGAGCTTTCACAACATCCGCAGAATTTTCAAACGCATATGTATCAAAAATCGAGCTAAATCTTGTCTTATCAGTAAGTGCTTCGTACTCTGAGAGCATAGTAGCACTGTCCAATCCATAAATTTCTTTATATTTGTCTAAATATGCACCCACTTTATTTGAGGCTATAACGTTCAATACCTGAACGGCATATTCTTCATTTGCCGCAGCACTTATAGTGTCATAATTACTTCTGCGGTCCAGAATTTTCTCTGCAATTTTTTTCTTTCTTTCTACAGGAATGTTTACATACTCTGTATCGTCAACATTCAACATTTTTAATTTCCCATCAATAATCGCATAGATATCATTTATTGCGACATCTCTTGCCTCATCTGTAGCATCAGCGATTGTTACAGTTTGAATATCTGTAATCAACTGATTAACCTCACTTGTACCTATATATTCTATCGTCTCAGGAATGGGTGCCTGTAGCTGTGCTGCACCAAGGTTAAGCACGTAATCACCTGTACCTGCCCAATCAGGCATCTTGAAGGTGTAACTAAAGCTTCCGTCAGCTTCGGTTTCAATATATGAAATGTGTGCCGTAGCATCTTGACTGTCCTTTACTTCAATGGATATTATTTTATTAGATCTTGCTTCTTCCAAAAGCCCGCTGACAGTTATCTCTCCTGTTTTATAATTAGGTACAGCTGTAATATCCGCTGCATAAGCTGCCGTAGCTAATGTATTGAATGCAATAATAGATGCAAGTATTTTTCGCAAGCTAATCCCTCCTAAATCTATTGTGAAAAATTTGTGCAGGCGGCATTTTTGTCACCTGCACAAACCAACCTAAGCAAATTAATAACTCTTACCGAATAATGGTACCATATTCACAAGAGTATCCCAAACCATAACCTTAGCTGTCCAGCCGGTTGCTCCTGTAAATCCGCTTACTGTAATCGGATAGTCATCTTCCCCAACACTTATTAAAGGTTCTTCAACATTAAATGCCTTCAAAGTGTTTTTATCATCGTAAACTGCAATAATCAATGCCTTGTTTTCTCCGGCAGCTTTAAGATTTTCAATAGTTAATACTGCTGTCAATGATGTTTCGCCATTAATATCTTCCACATCATTGCCCTGTGCATCCTTCAAAGCAACCCCAAACAAGAATTTAGGTGCTTCTGCAATCTTTATTGTCGGGTTACTGAAATATTCAGTTGTTGCCACGCAGTCCAAGTTTGCCGGCTTAACACCAAATTTGATATATTTGCCCACATCATCACTTGTCAAAGTGTATGACAATCCTGTAGCACCCGAAATTGCAGTATATGTATTTGCATCGCTGCTTCTGTACCACTGGTAAACACTGCTTGTGGTAACCTCAGGCATTTCTGTCGCATCAGGTACATATGTATATGATGCTGTAAGTGTCTGTCCATCTGCAAATGCAGGTGCGTCAATTACAATCGCTGCCGCAGATGGTGCTGCAGCATAGCCAAGTGCAATAAGGGTTGCTTCATCATAACCATTAGTCTTAAGCTCATCCTTTGTGAATGATGCTCTTATAAATTGCTTTACATTATCCCCAAGATCGTCAGGATTTACTGCATGATCCAAGAAGTAATACTTATCAATAAAGAATACCGGACGATGCTTATTACATTTAGGGTCTGTTTCAATTTTATTGAACTTCAGCTTAGGGTCATCAGGTGTCGTAACGTTATCTACCCAAACATAAATATTTGTCAAATGCTCACCATTTTTATAATAAGGTGTACGTGTATTTGAGTTGGCCATATTTAGTCCTGACCATCCGCCAATTTTGTTCCAATACTTAAGAATTTCTGTTGCTGAAGGAAGTGCAACCTTCGCTGTTGTGTAATAAGGTGTAGTATTGTCTGTTTCAACATACCAGTTGTAATCAATCAGGTATCCCTGCAGGATTGTTGGAACGATACTATCTATATAAGCTTCTGAATTAAAGTTCCACGCAATAGAATTTTCTCTGCTTGCATCATATATCTTTTCTTCATTAGTGGTCGCTGTACTTGGGAATGAAACCTCTTCTTTTGAGTGGTAAGCATTCGCCATAACAAACATATTACCAGCGTTATCTGCATCAAGATAGATAAATTCTTTATCCCCAACCTTGAACAGATTTTCTGCCGGTGTCGTAGCTCCAGCTACAATACTTCCTATTGTCTGTGTGCCTGTAAATGCTGCCTTATATGAATCTACTGTCGGATATCCCTTTGAAAGCACACGGTCAGCCGCTATTTGCACACTCTGTGCATTATAGCCGATTTCAACAAGCTCATTTGCTGTATAAAGACCAAGTAAATCTTCAATTTCGTAGTTTGCTACGATTTCATCCTTAATTCCGCTTCCAAGTGCTGCAATATCGTCTACCTTAACATTCTTGAAGAAATCCTTATCCAGATAGAATACAGGTCTTATCAATGATATGTAGTGTGCGTTTACAGATGCCTTGATTGTGCTTTCTTCGTCAATAAGACCGACTGCCTGAATTGCACCTGTGCTTGAAATATTAAAACTTCTTATCCACTCACGGGCACCTTCCCACACAGAACCGAATGGGAATCTGTCTGAATGAGCCTTGATTTCAGCATAAGATGGAAGTGCTATCTTCGCTGTTGTTTTCCATACATTGATATCCTCATATGCAACAACATCATGTTCTGTCCACCATTCTTTTTCTTTAAGCTGGCTCTGCATATCCACAGGGATATTGCTGTTTATCCAGCTACTTTCATTTAGTGTAGAGGCAATACTGTTTGTGTTGCTTACACTAAATACATAGTCTTCCTTGTCCGCAGAAGTCTTGTCTGCCCACAGCTTCACACTGCTTGTTTCGTATTTCGGTGTCTTAAATGTGACAAAATGATCATCTGATGCATCATCGCCAAGGAGAACGAACTCTGTTCCTCCTACCTTAAAGGTGTAATCGCTACTTGTATTTTCATATTTTTCGTGCGTGCTTGTGATTGCTGTTCCGTCCTTATCAAGCATTGCAGTATTTTGTGTGAAATTCTTGATAGCGGTTCTGTACTCTGTCGGAACTTGGTCAGAGTTATCTTCTACACCTACGTCAAAGCCCAATCCTGCAAGCTCTGCCAATGTATATATACTTGTAAGGTCTTCCACCTGATATTTGCTTAATTCTGCAAGCACATTTGCTCCCACACCTGCACTTATATCAATCTTAACAGTTTTAAAGAAGTCTTTGTCAAGGAAGAATACAGCAGGAGCATTAGGTGCACCCGATGTTCTATGTTCAGTCCACATAGCTATTTCATAACGTGGCTTTGAAAAGTGTTTTACACCGATTATGTAATACTGACTGTCCGTGCTGTTATATCCAATAGTTCTTGTTGGCATATAACCATAGCTGCTTCCGTCTATTAACTGCCAGTTAATCTCATCCTTATATGTGTTAAGCTCTGTCAAAGACGGATATGCCAGCTTACAGGTTGTATAGTTCTGATTATCCTGAGGGTCATGCTCATCATACCAGGTATAGTTAAGTACCTGTGCCTGCATTTCGGCTGATGGTATATATGTACCCATTCGTGCCTGAAGCCTGTTTCCGACACTCTCTGAGCTTTCCGCATTAAATCTCATTGCGGCATACGTTCTTTCCGAACCGTTGTAAAATGCATCTATGTTGGTTGCACCAACACCAAAATCGGTCATTATAAAGTAATTTCCGTCCGCGTCGGTATCTAACATATTATATTTCTTGCCACCAACCGTAAACAGATTTTCAGCTGGTGCAGTCGGAACAGCTGTTGCGTCTGCGCCTCTGTCTATCATTGTCCAGTTATCGCTTTTTGTCATTGTTGAGTTGTAAGCTGAACTTCCCGGATATGTGCTGTTTCCGATCTCTTCATCTTCTTCGTCATCCAAAGTATATCCTAATGAAATAAGCTCATCGTCTGTATATATACCTGACAAATCATCCACTGTGTACTTTTTGATTTCGCTAAGAACATTTGCTCCTACATTAGCACTTAAATCAACCTTGACAGTTTTGAAGAAGTCTTTGTCAAGGAAGAATACAGCAGGGGCATTTGGTGCACCGCTTCTTCTATGTTCAGTCCACATAGCAAATTCATAACGAGGCTTGCCGTAATGCTGCACACCGATTATGTAATACTGACTGTCTGAGCTGTTATATCCAACTGTTCTTGTTGGCATATAACCATAGCTGCTTCCGTCTATTAACTGCCAGTTAATCTCGTCCTTATATGTGTTAATCTCTGTTACTGATGGATATGCCAGCTTACAGGTTGTATAGTTTTGATTATCCTGAGGATCATGTTCATCATACCAGGTATAGTTAAGAACCTGTGCCTGCATCTGGGCAGATGGTACATATGTACCCATTCGTGCCTGAAGTCTGCTTCCGACACTCTCTGAGCTTTCCGCATTAAATCTCATTGCGGCATATGTTCTTTCTGAGCCGGTATAAAATGCATCTATTTGGGTCGCACCAACACCGAAATCGGTCATTATAAAGTAATTTCCGTCTGCGTCTGTGTCAAGCATATTGTATGTCTTTCCACCAACCGTAAACAGATTTTCAGCTGGTGCAGTCGGAACAGCTGTTGCATCTGCACCTCTGTCAACCAACAAATAGTTATTGTTAGTTTTTGTCATTGTTGAATTGTAAGCTGAACTTCCCGGATATGTACTGGTAGCCCCAGGAACTGCTGCAAGCATTGGTGCAGAACTTAACATCATTACAAGAGCCAACAGAGATGCCAAACTCTTCTTTAATGATTTTTTCATAAATTTTCCTCCTTCTTTTTTGAAACCATACTGTTGTTATTAGGCGTGGGTATTCTGCAGCATCACCGCTACAGAATACCCATACAATCAGTACAATTTTCGTGGCCGAAATAGCTCAGCCAACTTTTTAGGTAAAACCATTATACATCAGCATTTATGGAAAAAATATATCAATTCGTTCATTTTGTATCGCATTTTGTTCTTTTTTTCACTTTTCCAACAGTGATGTAAAATAGCATAGAAACAACATATTAGTTATTTACCTGCTTATCAAGATAATCTTTCTGCCACTTATCTGAAGCTTCTTTTACTAAAGTCTGAACATCAGCATCCTCATTAGACCAAATGTTTTGGAGGATTCCTGTGAGCAATCCATACAAATCCTGACAGCATACAGGAACTTCTGCCTGAACTTCCATTGTTTCATCAGATAATGAAGCATTGTAGTCTGCCCAGTTCTCAACAGGAGTATTTCTGTACTGATCAACAAGCTCCCTGTCAAACTTGCTGCTTTCTACTCCTATCCACGGAGAGTAAGCATAAACGCCTATCGGAGAAACAATTTCCTCATTTTTTGCTGCTTCGTAGCTTGCAATCTTTGTTTCCTTATATGCATCTGTTAGCTCGATGTCCGGAAGCTCGCCTGTGGTCTTCCACCACTTGAATGCACCGTCAACCTGCTTATCTGTTGCATCATTTGAAATAGCAATAATTCTTCCGCCTAAAAGTGATACCTTTCTTTCAGGGCCTGCCGGCATAGCAAATGCACCGACATCGTCTCTTTCCATTTTATATGAAGTTACACAGTTCTTTGCGTTGATAGCCGGACTATCTATTAGCATTGCAACTTGGTCTGTTGCCAAGAACTCAAGTCCCTGCTGCTGCGAAAGCATATAGCTTGCCGGAATAACATCATGCTCCCACTTTAAGCTCTTCATAAATTCAAATGCATCATAGCATTCCTGTGAGTCAAATGTTGAAATCCACTTTCCGCTTTCGTCCTGCTTTACAAATTCAACACCGAATGACCATGCTATGTTTGTAAAAAGCCAGCCGCCTGATGCATCAAGTGCACCAAGTAAAAATCCTGCTTTTCCGGTTTTATCCTTTATAACCTTTGCAGTCTCGGCAAGTTCTTCCCATGTTTTCGGGAACTTGTATGTACCGTCGGCATTTTTAAGCCCTGCTTCTTCAAACAGCTTTGCGTTAAATACAACACCTAAAATGTATCCGTCCTTCGGAGCAGAATAAATTTTTCCGTCCTTTTCAACGATACTCTTAACTCTCGGATCCATCTTATCTAATAGGTCATACTCTTTAAGCTTATCTGTAATGTCCTTACCATATCCTGAGTTTTTCATTCTGTCCGCCTCTGTAAAAGCAGAACTGAATGTTGTAGGAAGCTTGCCTGATGAAGCTTTCATAAGGAATGTCTGATAATCATAAACCCATGTGTTTTGTAGAATTTCAAATTCTTCGCCGTATTGTTCATTGAAGTTTGCTACATAGCCGTCGTACTTTTTAATTCCTGATTCCCATGTAGGCCATTCAGACACTTCTATAGTCGTCTTGCCTGTCTCAGCAGGTCCTCCACAAGAAGCCAATAATGCACCTGTAAGCAGGGCTGCAATCAAAGCTTTTGTTTTTTTCCAAGTTTGTTTCATAATATCCTCTCCTTTTCTTTAAATACCTACGTATTATCATCTAAAAATATTTTACAGTATTTCAAACGAAAAAAATACATCATTTTGTTCAAAAAATATCGCATTTTGTTCATTTTTTCGCCTTTTCCCTTTACAAAAGTTTTGTTTAAGGATAAAATTGTAAACTATAATTACAGAGATATATTACGGAGGCATAGATTATGACGACTATTCTTAAATTTGAGGACTATACGAAAAAGGTAATAGGTTGTTTTGTTGGGAAATCTGTCGGCGGAACACTCGGAATGAAGTATGAAGGCGACAGAAACACTCATAACATCACTTTTTATGACCCTGTTCCGGACAAAATGTTGCCTAACGATGACCTTGACCTTCAGGTTGTCGCTCTTGAGACCATTCTCCGTACAGGATTACCTGTATGCAGATATAATCTTGGGGAAATCTGGAAATATCATATGGAAGACAGCGCACCCGATGAGTATGGTGTAGCAATAAGTAACAACAGGATTGGAATTCATGCACCGCTTAGCGGACAATTCAGAAATAAATTCTTTGGCGGAATGGGAGCGGCCATAAGAAGTGAGCTATGGGCCTGTCTTGCACCTGCAAACCCTGACCTTGCCGCAAAAATTGCCAGAGAAGATGCCTGTACCGACCATACAATAGACGGTCTTTATGCAGAAATGTTTTTGGCAGCAGTAGAAAGTGCCGCATTTGTAGAAACTGACCTTAACAAGCTCATTGAAATAGGTCTTAAATATGTTCCTCACGGAAACAGGTTAAGATCAGCTTTTGATGACATTCTCATTTGGTGGGATGAGCTTGGCGACATAATGGCAGTAAGAGAAAAAATACTTGAAAAATATTATGTAGATAACTGGACTGATGTTACAATTAACCTGTCCTTTATCTTCCTGTCTCTTATTTCCTGCGAAGGTAACTTCGACAAGGCTATCTGCACAGCGGCTTCGCTTGGTTATGATACAGACTGTACTGCAGCAACTGTCGGTTCTATCTTTGGAATTATGAATCCTAACGGCATAGACAAAAAATGGACAGATCCAATAGGTGATAACCTTGTCCTGTCCGATTGCATTATCAATATGCACGAGACCGGAACAATCAAAGACTTCTGCAAAAAAATTATTTCTCTTGCTTTTGATGTGCAGAAATGCTATAACTCAGATGTCGTAATATCCGCCCCTCCGTCTGATTTTGAAAAGGTTGTTTTAGCTCCGCAATGGACTAAGAACGTTGATGCCATAGCAGACTGGAAGGACGACTCAAAAGAATCCCTGATATGCATAAATCCAATAATGGTAAGCATCTTGTATCCGGACGATGTAGCAGCCATTCCTGGCAAGGAGGCTTCATACTCAATAAAACTCCAGAACAATCTTGATACTAAAGTTTCAGGAAGTGTTACTCTTGTTCTTCCTGACGGGTGGAGCAAAAACAATCCGGTATTTGATATAGATTTGGCTCCAAACAGCAAATGTGAAATTCCTTTCAAAATATGTCTGCCAGAGCCAAAACGCAGAACTGCACTTAATCTTATGTCATTGTATTTTAAGCTGAACGGCCTTGATTTTTCGTGTCAGGCAGGTATCCCGATGTCAAATGTATGGGAGGTTAGAAACTTAGAAAGCAACGCAACCTATACAGAAGAAACTCCTGATATATATTTTAATGTCCCCAAGGGAAGTTATCGCTACAAAACTCTGCTTAAAGCCACAGCAGATAAACAGGTGAGAATTTCTGCCGGAGGTACAAGACCTTTTGAGCTTTATGTTAACGGCGAAAAGGTTTACGAAGGTGATGCAAGCTTTTACATACCGACCTTCCATCGTGACGATTCCTGGTGCCTTGTAAATCTTACAACCGGTGAAAATACAATCGAGGTGGTTTTCCCTGAAAGCGATACCGGTGAATTTTTCTTCGGTTTTGGAACTACATTTGGTTGTGCACTCTGGGTTGATTCGATAGAACGATATCTTTAATAAAAAAGTTTTTGATAAAAACTCCGCCTGCGGGCGAAGGATTAGCGGTTTTTGTTATTCCGCTATTAGCAAACACAATTTCCCACATAATAAAAAAATTGACAGAATAATATATCTCATCGACTAAAGATATATTATTCTGTCTTTATTTTATTAGTTTGCAGCGGATATGATGAATTCCGTTGCCGACATTTTTCCGGTATCACATTTTAATCAAACACTTCCCAAGGCGAGATTCTTCTGCAGCAAAGGCCACTTTATGAGATTCAAACACGCTCATATCACAAGTGCCTTTTTCCTCCTCCATAAGCTCTGCAAATCTGTTAATCAAACCACCGTCGCCACCAGAATGCTTTGTTCCGTCATTTAAAACCTTTATTGATTGCTCTTTCATATCGAGAAATGTCTTTAGGATAATTTCACCCTTCTCAATACATCCGCCGATTTCACCGTCTGTACCCATAATTTTGAGTGTCCTTGTGTTATCAAGACAAAAAGCCGAAACAGTAAATGTTGCTGTAACTCCATTTTCAAAGGCAAGACCGACAATTTGATGGTCACATACATCATTGTCACACTTGAATACACATCTTCCATATTCATTTGTTTCCAGTGCCTTAATTATAGCTTCCTCGTCATTTCCGCATTCAAACTTATGAACAAAGTAAGAGCCTTTGCCTTTTGTATATAACGTTATCGCATTATACTTGCACTCGTTTGCATATTTACAGCCATCTGTACATCTTTCGGGTGCATCCTTTGGGGCATTGGCTTTGGTAAAGAAAGAATTTCCTCCATAGGAAGTAACCGAAACACACTTCGACTTGACAAGATAAAGTATTAAATCCATATCATGACAGGACTTTGCAACAATTAAAGGTGCAGACTTTTCTGCGTTGTTCCACGGGCCTCTTACATAGCTGTGAGAATGGTGCCAGAAACTTTCGTTCTCATTAAGCTGTACTGTAACCACCTTGCCTATTGCTCCGGATTTTATTATTTCCTCTATTTTTTCAATAAACGGAGTATATCGTAGCACATATCCTGTAATAAATACTTTTTTATACCCTTTTACCAATGCAGCGAGTTTATCAATTTCCTCACGAACAGGGGATATCGGTTTTTCAAGCAAAATATGGTATTCGTTTTCAATCGCAAGCTTTGCAGGCTCAAAGTGCATTCTGTCCTGCGTGCAAATCAAAACTGCATCAGCCAGTTTCCCTTTAGCAAAAAAGTCTTTATAGTCCACAAAACACATTTCATCAGAAATATTATAATCTCTTTGAAAATCCGTTCTTTTTTTATCGTCGGGTTCGACTACACCTACAATTTTCATCAAACCTGATTCCTTTATGTATGGAGCGTATGCATCCTTACCTCTTCCGCCCGCACCGATAATAACGCACGTTTTCACTATGTCCACCTCGTTAGTCTATTAAGCCTTTCAAAAAAACTACTGCCTTTGAAATATCATCTTCAGGATTGTCCCCCGCCTCTCTTTCTATTGTAAGAAACCCGTCATATCCGATTTCTTTAAGGGCTTTAATATAGTTTTTCCAATCCACTTGTCCCTCTCCCAACGGCATTTCTTTAAATCCATTGCAGGCATTAAGTGCTTCTACACCGCCTACTGCAAAGGCATGATAAACATCGGTCGGATTTTGGTTTTCATCAAGCATTATTCCATCCTTTGCATGAGTATGTACTATGTAATCCTTTAAAATATACACCGCTTCAACAGCATCCTGCCCCGTAACCATTGTAAAGTTCGCAGGGTCAAGATTGACTCCGACACCGCCTTTAGTATCCTTTAAAAATCCAAGCAACGTTTTTGCCATTTCCGGTCCTGTCTCTATAGCAAGAGTAACACCCTTTTCCTTCGCATATAGGCCGCATTTTGTTAATGCATCAAGCATAACAAAGTAACGCGGATTTGACTTATCCTCAGGAATTACACCTATATGCGTAGTTACAATCTTTGTTCCAAACTCAACCGCAAGGTCTATTATTTGTTTTGTTTTTTCTATCCGTTCTGCATTATCCGATTCAATTTCAAAGCCATATCCACCCATATCGCCACATAGCGCACTTACTGTCAGACTGTTTTCACTAAGTATCTTCTTGTATTCAGCCTTCTTTTCAGCTGTTAATGTTTCGGGCGAAAACTCACCTGTTGTCGCATATATCTGCACGCCCTGTATTCCTAAGCTTGCAGCAATTTGTATTCCTTCTTTATGACTTTTCTTAAAACAGTCAGTTATGACACCAATTTTCATACACTTCCTCCTACAGCTCAATCCGTGTTTCAGGTTGTTTTATTCCTTTTATCAATCCGTCACGAATCTTCATTGCATCAAGGGTTTGTTTTCCGTCAAACGGCAAATTCCCATCTGTATAGAACCTCAAAATATTTTCAATAAGGCATTTGAAGAAATCTGATTTTATCTCTTTATATTCCGACTTTTCTGTCCCTTCATCTGCACAAACAGTAAAAGGCATAGATGGTGCAAATATCATTGTGCTGTTTTTTCCGTCCTCAAACTCAACACTGCATATATACTGAAGCCCCTGATTGCTTACCTTAACAGCCTTCGCAGCAGAGTTTATGAGGCTGACCGTCATTTCTATCTGATGTATAATATACTCCTCAACGTTTCCTCCTCCGCCGGTTGTTATGAGATTAGTCACATTATTCAGTTCATTAAGCTCCGCCGCATAACGGAGTGCGGATGTTGAAAAGAATTTTGTTCCGTATTTCTCCGCTACAGCATAAATTTCTTTTGCAGTTTCATAATCAGGTGCAAATGTCTTGTCAATATATGTATTTTTCTTGTATTTCAAAACCTCTTTTGCATACTGTAAATGCTTTTCAGGATTTGACGGAGACAAAACAAGAATATAATCGCTTTTTTCGCACAATTCAGCGATTGTATCACATTTTTCAACCCCGAATTCGTCACACCATTCGTCCGTATTTCTTCCGTCTACCGGAGAAACATATTCCTCCGCCCATACATACTTTACGCAAAAATCCTTGCCTAATGCATCGGATGCCTCTTTTATCCACGCCGGATAATTATTAGCATGCCACTCGCTTATATAATAGTCAACAAATCCTATGGTTTTCATTTTAACTCAATCTCCTTTTCTATATCTGAAGATGCATATAAAGAGTCTAAAAGTTTCATAGTTTCTAATATATTTTCAATATTATTTCTGTCCTTAATGCCTGTTTCTATAGATTCAAAGAATGCCTCATCTTCGCACAGATACATATTTGGTATATCATATTCGGGTTCTATTGTTTCAAGTGTATCGCCGTCATATATTTCAAATTTACCGCCATATGATAGGCGTGCACCTGCCTTATCACCCAGAAAGTCAATAAACATTTCCTCTTTATTAATGTTTTGTGCCCAGGCACCGTTAAAGGAGATGCTCGCTTTATCTGTACGAATATATCCGGAAATGAAATCATCAACGTCATTTATTCCGTTCTCAATATCTGAAGTGTCTTCTGCCCACATCCCTCTGTGCTTATATGTTCTCATATCTTTCGCCATTTCGCAATACGCATCACAAGTCACATTTTTGATTTTTGCTCCCCCAAGAACATACAAAATCAAATCTAAGAAATGCACGCCCCAGTCAATAAGCACGCCGCCGCCTGATTCTTTTTTCGTGGTAAACGCACCACCCAAGCCCGGAATACTACGGAAGCTTCTGAATGAGCAATATACGTGATAAATCTCGCCAAAACGGCCTTGTCTATTTAATTCTTCCAGCAACTCTATTGATTTATTATATCTGTTGCATACACCTATATTTAAAATTTTCCCTTGCTTTTCAGCTTCTTTTGCCATTTCGTATGACAAATCATAATTTACTGTTATAGGCTTTTCACACATAATATGCTTGCCTGCCTTTAATGCAGCCATACTAATCTCATAATGCGCATGATTAGGTGTTAAAACAAAAACAGCTTCTACCTCGCTATCAGCTAACGCTATTTTATAATCCGTGATTACATTTTCAACAAAGTCATACTCATCCTTCATCGTCTGCGCTTTTTCCTCAATCAAGTCGCAGGCATATTTTACTCTTATTCCTTCAATTTGTGACAACGCCGGAAAATGTGCCATCTTGGCTATTCTTCCGCATCCAATTACTGCAATTACTTTGTTCATATAAAACCCTCCTTTTTTCAAATTATATAACTTCTTTTTTTAGTTTTCAATATTCATTCTTTGTATAAAAGATGTTATTTTTTTGTATTTGATATGCAAAATTCATATTTTTACATATATTTAACTTGACATTTTTTTGTTTCATTGTATTATATCAGTAGAGGTGATTTAATATGGAAGCCAAATATCATATCAACTATTATTATGGTGAGCCTATCATTTATAATGATATTCTGCTTGTACAGTTAGGCAGACTTTACTGTTCACCATCAGGCATTATTGAAGAACACGCCCATACAGATTGGTATGAGTTAACTTGCGTAACTGACGGAGAAGGCATTGTTATGACTAATGGCGTTTCAGTAAAAGTTTCGAAAGGTGATATATATCTTTCCTTTCCGGGAGACTTTCACGCAATCTATTCATCAAAAGAAAAACCCCTGAAGTATGATTTCTTTTCTTTTCAGACAAAAGACAAAAAAATAAAAAAAGAGCTTCTGTATATTGTTGCAAATATACACTCGTATTCACAACGGGTTATACAAAACGAACAGATCCTTTCCGTCATTTCAAATGCCATTGCCGAGCTATGTTCCAATCAAGAATATAGTCAGGAAATTTTATATACGAATTTTAAACAAATACTCTTCTATATTCTCAGAAGTTTTATGGCTCAGGCAAAAGATGTAAAAAGTTTTCGAACCCTATCTGCAGATGAGTTGTGTTATCAGATAATGCATTATATTGATACGCATATGTATTCTATAAAAAATCTAACCGAGCTTTCAGAAAAATTCAGCTATAATTACAGCTATCTTTCCAATCTTTTTAAGAACCAAACAGGTACTACTTTGTCTGCATACTATCAGTCTCGGCGTCTAGATGCGGCAAAGCTTCTGCTTGACGAAAAGAAGCTCAAAGTCAATCAAATTGCGGAAATATTAGGGTACTCGTCACTTTATTCTTTTAGCAAGGCATTTAAACAAAAATATGGCGTTTCACCTAAAAATTATACTAAATATAATTGTAAACCAATGCATTTTGAAGAAGCTTTCAGCACTTCACATACAGGTCATTAACATTGGCCTAAAACCGTCATACATATCCACAAGACAAAAAACCCCTATGACAGATAAGCCAACTGCCATAGGGGTCTTTATGTCATAATACAGACGTGTAAGGATGTATCTTCTCAAGCAGCACTCCAAAAACAGCCTACGCCACGTCCCTACTGATTAAAAATCTCAGCATCTAAATACTCTATTGCCTTTTTCAAGTCCTCCAACTGTTTGTCTCCTTCAATTTCACGTTCGATAATAATTGGACCGTCAAATGCGATATTTTGGAGTTGTTCAAACACCCTTTTGAAATCCACAAACCCTTCACCAACAGGAGTTTCTGCACCCAAAACATTAGGTGACTGCGGAGGTACACCATCTTTTATATGCAAACTTCTGATGTGTTTATTAAGAGTACACACCGCATCAACCGGATTACCAAACCCATACATAATCAAATTTGCTGTATCAAGGTTTGCATAAATATTACCAAGGCTTATATCCTCAATTAATCTGAGCAACGTTACGGGACTTTCACCGCCCGTTTCCAAAATAACATTCACGCCAAGCTCTTTGCAATATTGTGCTAAGTGTGTCAGGCATTTTTTCATATATTTGTATTCACTCGAAAATGGGTTATTTGCGACAAATCCGGCATGAATTAAAATGTCTTCAACGCCTATGTTTTTGGCAAACACAGCCGCTGCTTTTACATATTTAATTCGCTTTTTGCCATATTTTTTGCTGTTAATACCTGCTATTTTGTAGTCGTCATACATATCCCATTTTGTAAAATTATCATTGTATCCTGCAAACAATGCTACAATTTTTACGTTTTGCCTTTGCGCAGCCAGCTTAATTGCTTCAGCATCGACAATGGTGTACTTTTGAGGCTTATAAACCAACTGGCAATACGAAAACCCCAACTCCTTCAACCGTGCGAAAGAGTCTTCGGCATCGGCAGCACTCTTTAATCTAACTAAAGTTCCATAGTCTTTCATATCAACCCTCACTTAATAAGACCACTTTATTGTTTCTTGCCGATTCAAAAGCAGCCATCAAAACTTTCATATCATTCCGAATTTGCTCATGTGTAACAATTTGGGTGGCCTTACCATCAATTACATCAATGATATTTTCATAAAATTCTTCCCATCGAGGCAATTTCTCCGGAACCGGCAGAGGAAGTTCCTCTAAATTATGAGTTGCCCTTGGCCACATAGTTGTTGACAGACCGTTTGGTGTATACACACAGCCTTCTGCCCAATCGATATTTTGATTTTTTGCCCTAACAATCCTTCCCTCAGCCTCAAACCATCTATCAATTATTGCACTGCCGTCACTTCCCTCAAGGTGCCAGCGAGCTTCAGGTACATAGCACCACAAATCAGCAATAACCTGCGCCACCATTCCGCTTTCAAAGCCGATTGTCACTCTGCATACATCGTCAACATTTTCCATTCGGACATTATGTAATTCTGCATTCACCCAAACAGGTTTGTCCTTTTCATAAAGGCACAAAACCTGATCAATCATATGTATTCCCCAGTCATACAAAAGCCCGCCTCCTGCTTCATAAAGGCTTTTCCAACCGGCATTTGCAAATCCTCGGTTTCCATAAAGTCGTGAATTTAGGTAAAATTGTTTTCCCACAACATCTGAATTGATGATGTTTTTAATAATTGCATAATCCTTATCAAATCTGCGATTTTGATGAACAGTGTAAAGCTTACTTGTTTTTTCAGAAACAGCGATAATTTCTTCCAGCTCCTCACAGTTTAAACAAGCAGGTTTTTCACTTACTATATTTTTTCCGTTCATCATAGCCTTAATACAGTGCTCTTTATGGAAACAGTTGGGCGTTGCAACCAAAACTACATCAACATTGCTCTTAAAAAATTCTTCCTCCGTATCACATACAAAATAGCCCTTTTCTCTGGCAAGAAGTCTTCTTTCTTCGTCGATGTCATAAATAGCACCAATATCCAAACCCTCAATTCTCTGGCTTACATTCTCACAATGCCATGACCCCATATTGCCATATCCAATAATGCCCAATTTATAGCTCATAATAACTTATCTCCGTTTACTACTATGTAGTCAAGCAACTATTTTAAACTTTTCTCAATTTCATCTATCATCACATAACGTTTTTCTTTATGTGATTTTATAACTGCGTCTATAATCATTTGTGCCTTTAAACCATCATCAATTGTTGATGTAAAGGCATCTGTCTTACCATTTACCATATCAACAAAGGACTGTGACTGATACATTTCTCCCGGTGTTCCATATTTTTCAGGTGTTGAAACTCTTTGCTTACCCTTTGCAATAGTTTCCTTGTCACCGTAGCAAATTTCCAGTCCTTCGCCAACTCTGTTACTGAAGCGAATATATCCTTTTTCTCCATAGATAACAAATTCAACAAGCTGGTCTTCGGTTTTTGCACAACGGGAAAGCTCAATATTCGCAGTTGCACCGCTTTTTAAGTCAGCAATTATATTGGCATAATCGTCTGTTGTTACAGGTGCCCACTCATCACTGTCAAGTTTCTGTCTTTCCTTGATAAATATACCCATATTTGCAGAAAGTCCTACAATATCCTCATTCATCCAGTTCAAAAAGTCAATCATATGAGAACCTAAATCGCAAAGAACACCTGTTCCTGACAATTCCTTGCGGAAACGCCATTCAAGTCTTCTTCCTTCCCATAATCCGCTTTCTTTAATACATTTAATATAGCAATGATATACCTTTCCGATTGCACCACTGTCTATTGTATCTTTTAAAAATCTTGTTGTCGGCATATGACGCCAAGTGAAGCACACAAATACAGGCAAACCTTTTTCCTCCGCGAGCTTACGAACTTCATCAACTTCCTTACTGTTAACTCCTGCTGGCTTTTCAATACTTACAGCAAGACCTGCATTTAGCGCATATTTTGCAATATCACAATGCAAACCGTTTGGAGTACATATATCTACCATTTCGCATTTTCCACTGTTAATCAATTCCTTATAGTCGGAATAAAGGCAATCGTCCTGAAGATTAAAATCTTTCTTTGCCTGCAAAAGCGCCTCGGGTCTTATGTCACAAACCGCTACAATTTCTGCATCTTTTGCAAGTGCATATGAATTCTTGTGATTTTCTCCTGCAACCCAACCATAACCGATAATTCCTATTTTCTTTTTCATAATATTTCCTCTTTTCTTTAAAATTTTAATTTACTTCTATCCATTCATCCGGACATTTTATTGCGTTTACCAATGCATCGCGAATACTGATTACTTCAAGTGTCTGTTCCTTTTCAAAAGGCAATTCTCCGCTTTCAAAGAAGCTTAAAATACTGTCTAAAAGACTCTTAAAGTAGTCAGACTCAATATTCTTTGTCGTGTCAATACCATTTTTATCTTCAACCACAACGCTAAAGGCGTTGCAATTCGAATATTCAAGGAACCCATTTCTTCCATCCTTATATTTTATAACACATACGCTCTGCTTGTTTCCTGCAAACACTTTTACTTTTTCTGCGCCGACTCCCATAAGCTTTACAAGCATTTCTATCTGATGCACAATGTATTCATCAAAGCTTCTTCCGCCACCTCTTACTATTACGCTGTTTGCACCATCCTTGTAATCATCAAGCTCACTTGCATACCTAAGAGCAGATGTGCTGAAAAACTTTGTTCCATATTTTTCACCCAGCTCATATATTTTTTTTGCTTCCTGTATGCAAGGCGCAAAAGTTTTGTCTATGTATGTATTTTTACCATACCTTAAAACTGTCTCGGCATATTCAAGATGCTTTTCAGGATTCGCAGGTGCAAGCACCATTACATAATCACTTTTTTCACAAACTTCTTCAATTGAATTGCATTTTTCGATACCCTTTTGGGCACACCATTCATCCGTTGAAAGCTTCCCTTCATAAGTATCTGCTTCTGCCCATGCATATTTGATTTTAAAATCATATCCATTTTTTTCGCAAAGTTCTTCTACCCACACCAGATAGTTGTTGGAATGCCACTCATCAATAAAATAATCAATCAGCCCTATAACCTTCATTAAACTTCCTCCTTTAAATAAGATTACAAGAAATGCTCCTTTTCATTTCTCACTTTCATTATATTTACTTTAAATATGACGGTCAATGCATAATGCGATATAAAAATGTCACTTTTCGATACTGTTTTTCCCTTTTATTTGTTGACAAAACGAAGGTAATTTGATATATTGATTGTATATTTGATAATTGGCAAACGGGTGCGTGAGTTTGATATGAACGAAATAAAGATAGAAAATTTATACCAACTGGAATATACTGCAAAGGTTTTAAATGCAGTGAAGCAAAAATGGTCAGAAAAAGACACTTATAATTTTATTGGTAACAAAAAGAAACAACATTTGCTTTTATGTTTTTTAAATTGCAGCGCAGTCTTCACTTTAAAGAACGGGGCAAAAGTCTATGTCCCACAAAACTCTGTTGTATATGTTCCTGAAGAAAGCGAATATAAGATTAAATTTATCAATTGCAGCACAGCCGAAAAATACAACTGCATTTCCATCAACTTTAAATTGTACGACAAAAATAATATTCCTTTTTGCTTTGATGAGAATATAAAAACATACTCCCTCCAACATTCTGCTCACATACTTCAAAATTTTCATGAACTTGCCGACAGCTACCAATGTGCAGTACGCTCTCCTATGAAAATTACTGGATTATTTTATGTTTTATTGGCAGATATCGGCAGGTGCTACCACGAAAAAAATAATATACTTCCCAAATATAACGTAATCGCAAAAGGGATTAATATGCTTGAAAGCAAGTGTATAAATGATATTAAAATCAGTGATTTAGCAAAAATATGTAACGTAAGTCCCATTTATTTCAGAAAACTTTTTAAGGAATATTCAAATACCACACCAATGGATTACAAATTAAATGCCTTAATTTCACAAGCAAAGCAGCACCTTGTCTTCAGCAACAAACCAATAAATGAAATAGCAGACAATTTAGGTTTTTCAAGCACCACATATTTTTGCAGAATTTTTAAGAAAAAAACAGGTTTAACGCCTACTCAATACATAAAAAGAGAGCTTGCAAACAAATAATCCTTTGTCTGCAAGCCCTTTTTATCTTTCCTCTACATTTTTCACCCTGTCGCCAATCATCATTCCAAGATCCTCTAACGTTACCTTTTTTCCATTTACGGTTATGTTTTCAAAATAAATATTTTCTATTCTGCTTTGTTTTTCATACGGCATAATCCGTGAACCTTGCGGAATTTGTCCGTTCTTTGTGCTGATACTTATATTTTTAAAATAAATATCAGACATACTTCCAGCCTTAGTATCAATAGACCACATCGTCACTCCTGATTGAATAACTATTGGAATTGGATAATACTTTTCACCTTCATCAATATATGTATGACTGTCACTCTCTTGTATTCTTGGTCTTTTTTCCTCGCCCGTATATTCAATTCGTATATCCTCAAAATGTATATTTTTGATATCTGCTCTATCACCCTGCTGAATGTCCAGCATTGCAGCATCACCATGTATAATATCGCAATTCTTAAATGTGATATTTTCCATATATGGAGCAGATGTCTCCGCACCTACTTCCAACGCCCTGCCCCAATCACACCAAAGCACACAATTATCAACAAAAATATTTTCCACTGGAAGATTATTGTTTAATTTAAACCCTTTTACCGTCACACAATCATCAAAGTTCCTTAAAAAGCTATTTTTCAGCACACCGTTTGTGCAGTTACAAAAATCACAGCCGTCAGCATTATATCGCCACTGTCCGATAAGCTTAATATTGTCAACTACTATATCCTTACAACCGTCTAGATATATGTTCCAGCCCGAAGAATCAACAATGGTTATCCCCTCAATCGCAACATTTTCACAGCGGTTTAAAAATATCGGATTACCGGTATTTTCCGGAGCATTCTTATCAAGTATGGCACAGCCGTTTATTTCATTCGCCCTTTTCATCCTGCTATTATCCAAAATTCCATAGCCTAAAATCTTTATATTCTTTTTGTCGGTTGCATTTAAAGAACCGTACACTACTGCACCCTCGTCGATGAATACAGTCTGGTTATCCTCAAGCTCAATTCTTTTATCAAAAATATGCACACCTGCAGGAAAATACAAAACGTCCCGATTTTCTTTATCTACATCAAATTCCTTTTCAGGATTCACAAAAATTGTAATGCTGTTATGAAAACTCCCAAATTCCACACTGTACTGTCCTGGTCCCGGCAGAACAAGCGTAGCTGTATCATTTTCAAGTGTGGCTTGTATTTTTTTTGAGTCTGGACGCACGCAAACCTCGGAGGATACTTTCGCAGGTTTTATTTTAAGTGTCACTTCTCCGTCACTTCCGAGCATTGCAAAAGAAGCCTTTTCCGCCTGGCTTTTATCCCTCTGTTTTCCTTCCCATACCCTGTTAAACGGATACGCCGACACATCACAGCTATATACGTCTATATTTATTCCGTCTGCCTCCAAAGTAAAACATTCACTCTTTTTTTCATACCTGTCAGGAAATTTATATTTTTTCATCGTTCTTTCCTCCACCGCTTTTTGTAGCTTTTCCCTTTCTATCTACCGTTGTAAAAATTTAATGTAACCATTATACCATGCAAAACTTAAAAAGTCCAGCCTTTTATTTTTGCTGATAAATACAAAAATGTGTACCTTGAATGTATTTATATTCAAAGTACACATCCTTTTTACAATTTAAAGCATTTTTATTCTCGGGCTGTATTTCTCAATATATTTTGCATTTTTTTCATCGCCGCCCGGAGTATTTGCGCTTGACCATACAGGTGGTACAATTCCCCTGTCAATGCATTGTTTTACAGTTTCTATTTCTAAAAGATGTGCAATATAAAAATCTATTATGTTAGAAACCGGCGCAATAGGTGTTTCCAGTCCCGGAACGGTTACGACAGCATCTCCTACAGGGTTGAAATCCTCAATGCAAACATCGGCATAATCAAAAAGGTTTGTTTTATTAGGATGACGGATAAAGTGGTCCTCCGGCATCTCTGTCTGCCATGCAGTACTTGAAACTGCTATGATTTTCACTCCGTTCTTTTTTGCCTCCATAGCAGCATCAATAGTTGCAGGATTAATTCCAATATTGTGGAAAATAATCAAAACATCGTCTTTTTTCAAGTTATAATACTTAACAATCGAACTTCCGAAGTTTACAGTTCTTTCAAGTTCAAGATATTTAAGTGCCTGATTAAATACTGAAAGTCCTGTCTCCATAATAGGATTTATACAAGAAAGTCCACCTGCTCTGAAAAACATTTCGCCAACAGGGAGCGTTGTATGTCCGCCTCCGCCATAAACGTTTATAAGTCTGTCATTTTCAATCGCATCAGCCATTAATTCTGCAGCTTTTCTGATGTTTTCACTTTGAGTATCGTTTACCTTTTTAAAGTTATCCATCAAATATTCAAAATAACCAAAATCATTCATTATTATTTCTCCTTATTTTTTAAGCACTCTTTTATAGTTTCTGCCTATGTTATCCCAAAGCTCAATTGGGTCTTTTGCCGCAACAGAGGTACCATATCCGCCCCTATATGTCCACGTGGCAAGTCTGTCTACGCCGAGTTCTTCATACATATCGACAATCTTATCAATCTGTGCGAAATCATCCGGACGTTTATTGTATCCCATAAGCCAACGTTCGGACTGCTTACCATATTTTTTCGCCATAGCCACAGTTCTCTCGGTTATCTCGCGGAAAAAGCTTTCCGGCAGACTCCAGTTGATTATCGTTGTCGAAAATACGTCGAAATATGGACAGGAAGCAACCATATCCCAGTTATCGTAGCCCCTTAGTTCCGTTACATAGTATGAATTTAAAGTTGCATGCACGCAGCAGGTTATCTCAAGGTCAGGATTATACTCCTTGAGTGCCTTTGAGGTATCGGTCAGTGTAAAAAGTGCCTCTCTCCATCTGAACTGCTTTACGTCATCATTCATAAATTTAGGCATTTCATAGCCGTAATAGTCCTCAAACTTTTTCATACACTCAGGGCAACGGCACGCCCAGTCATCTCCGGCTCCGCCTGTGATTGAAGCATATGACTTCGGATACGCATAGTGCGGCTCATCCCAGAAAAATCCGTCAACCTCAGTATTTTTTGCAAGCTTCAGGCAGATATTTTTGAAATAATCCCTGAAGGAATTTGTATTAAAGCACGCTGCATTTAAAACCTCACCCGTATATGCGCTGACTTGTCTGTGGTGAATATTGTTCTGCAAGAAAAGGCTTACATTTTCTCCACCGAAATACTTGCCGATACCCCACGTATCTGCAATAACTCTAAGACCTACCTTGTGTGCAGTTTTCACGATTTCATTGATGTTTGGAAACCAAAAATCTATATCAAATTCGGTGAGTGCTAAAATAACAGTATCGCAACCATGCTCCTTCATCTCAATAAAGTCTTTTTCTGCGTGTTCTGCATAGTTCATTCCATAATAGCTCACCGCTGTATGTTTAATTGCCATTTTCCCACCTCTTTAATTATTTTTTTCTGCGATAATTTTCGCCCATTTTCTCATTACCTGCTCTGCCGGCTTTCCTTGAATAGTAAAGCCCATATCACCATTCGGGTCGGTGTGATAATGTGGTCTGTTCTGTGTTTCGTCCCACTTCCACCAGAAAAGTCCCATCCATTCCGGCATTCCATAGAATGTCTGGAAGCTCGCCTCCATATAATTTGCCTGTTCTTCTCCGTCATAATATGAATCCCACGCGAAATTGTATGGACACATTACACTTCCGTGCGACGAACGAACACCATACTCTGTAAATGCAATCGGTTTATTTCCATATTTTTCAGATATTGATTTAATCCTTGCCTTTCTTGACGACAAGTAGTCCTTCATCATTTCAAGTGTCTGAACAGGGTTATCCTTTGCACCGGGATTGCAAATAGAATCAAATTTTTCTTGATTCAGCTTGCAAGCAGGCGGGTAGTAGCTGTAGCTTAAAAAGTCGAGTCCTTTAAACCATTCAAGGTCATAATATTTTCTGGAATCAGGCGTGAACTCATATGTAATCGGTCCGGAATAAAGCTTTCTTACCTCGTCTATGACCTTTTCCCAAGACTCATTCTGTCCTTCTGTGCCATTATACTCAGCTCCTATAATCAATGCATCAACACCAATGCGCTCAGCAAGGTCTGCAAAATATTTTGACGCCTCGGTAAAGGACTTAAACCAAGCACCCCAGTAGTCATTGTCCACGCCCTGTATTTGACTGAGGCTGCCTTTTTCAGGGAAACGTACCCATCCCATCCATGCGCCGTCAAGACAGGTAAGGCAAGGCTTGAAAAGAACCTTTATCCCGTTATCGTGGAGCCTTTTTACCATTTCTGCTATTTCTACCTCACCACTTGAAAATTCAAAGTCAAGAAAAATCTTGGTTGAATGGTATTGGGTCTGACAGAAGTTCATATTAAGTGTTGTCCAGTTTATTCCCGCTTCCTTCATAAGCTCTGGTTGTTTTATTACCTCAGGTCTTAAATAGTACCCGCGCTTTGACATAAAACCAAAGTTTGTTCCGCATATAAGCTCGTTGAAGATTGGATGATTTTTAAATTTTTCCGGTATATTTACATTTGACATAAAAAGTACCCCCTTTTATACATACCATTTACCGCTAAATGCCTTTATCAAGCTTTTTTCAGGTTTTTCTCCACACCACTGAAGTGCTCCTGATAAAATCACATAAGGCACCGCCGACTGTGGCCTGTGCCATGTAGTCTGCACTACGCCATAGCTCTTCTTTTCTCTGCAGATTGAAACCATACTTTCAATGCTCTTTTCCTGCATAAACGGCGAGCAAACCGTGTCAAAACCTTTATTTGCAAAGAACTCCGCATCCTGCCATCTGTGACCCGGATCATTATGAGTCCAGATATTGATAAGAATATTTTTAGGGATAAAATCTGCAGTTTTTTCGCTACACTTCCAGTAAAGTGCATCCATTGAGGAATATAGCATATCTCCCCACATCACCATCGTAACATCTTTTTCCCTTAAATATGAGTTGAGGAATGATATATGCTTTGCAAACAACACGTCTGCACTCATCGTTCTGTCTTCCTCTGTTGAGCCAAAGCCAAACGCCTTATCACAACAAGCGTGAAGGTATGGCGGATTTCTAAAGGTTTCAACAAGTTCATCTATCAAAAGCTTAATGAATTCCTTAGTCTTTGGATTTTCTGTCGCAAAACACCATCCTCCTGGTATATACATATCCTCTAAATCAGGTCTTTGGTCTAGTACTGTGTGCTTTCTTGATACAATTCTGCTCCAGCCTGCATGAGATGTAAGATTTTGTGCCGGAAGCGGTCTTATATGACATTTATCCATCGCATAGCTTACCACATCTTCAATCTGCTGTCTTGTATATGCGTTCGGCCAATGAGCATAGTCAAGGCTATATGGGAACATTCCCCAAAACTCAATAAATATATGATTATATCCGCTTATTGCAGCAGTTTTTATCATTCTTTTCAAATCTTCAGGCGATGTTTCTTCCTTTTCAGTTCCGTCGTCCGGTCTAAATACACAGGTATGTACTGCCCTGAAGGCTACATCAGGATAGTCGTTAATAAACATCTTGGGAAGCGTTCCCAATTCCTCAGTGATTCTGATTACAGCCTTTAATCCCTGAAGCATTCCTGCATCAGTTTTGCCGATTATAAAAATACCATTTTCCGAAACAGTTAAAAGATACTCCTCATCATTTACCCAATTATGATTTTTCTTTACCATTTCACAATCGCCGATAAGCAAAACCTTTTCCTTTTCAAATCCTTCAAAATCCTTAATCTCGGCTTTTTGTTGATAACCTGCAAGTTCCAAAAGATATGACATATCTATATCCCTTGCATTTGTGTAAATCTTGGCGGTTTTATCCTTTTTATATTCGCCTTCCATAATTTCGATTTTTTTCGGCTTTATAAGCAGCTTTTGTTCAATTGATTGCGGTGTCATTTTTTTTACCCTCCATATAAGTAGATTATATATTTACAATAGCACGTTATTTATATAAAAGTAAACCCACAAAACATTAAAAAAGGTGCACAAAACAAAACTTGATTTTTCGATTTTTTAATGATATAATTATTAAAATTGCAAAAGGAGAACTCTTATGTTTTTTCTAAAGGACGACATTTCCATAACCTTTTTATCAATACTGAAATTATCGCGAAACAGCAGCAAACACGAAAGCATTTCCCGTTGCTACGATTCAATCAGTATAAGATTGTCCGGAAGCTGCAAATTCACTTCCGGAAACAAGGAGTATAAAATCAAGCAGGGGGATTTACTTTATATTCCGCAAAATGTTAACTACATTCAGGAAACAACAGAGGAAACTATTTTTGCTATTCACTTTTTGAGCAATACTGCACCAAGCAGAAAAATCGAGCTCATTCACATTGATGACTTTGACAAAATAGTTGACATATTTAAATCGATGTATAAACTTTGCAACGAAAAGCCGCAAGGGTACAGATACGAATGCACTGCTATGCTTTATCACCTGTTTTACATCGTGCGAAATGAAATACAGGATGATATTATTAATTCTGTAGACGTAAACGGGCGAATAACAAAAGCAACAGACTATATTCATTCCAATTACCGAAGTAAGAACATTTCCGTTGCAGAGCTCGCTAAAATGTCAGCAGTTTCCGATGTGTATTTCCGCTCTCTTTTTAAAAAAATATACCTTGTTTCCCCCAACAAATATATAACCCTATTGCGTCTTGAATATGCCGCACAGCTTCTCCAAAGCAAACTATACACAATATCGGAGGTCAGTGAAAAGGCGGGATATAGCAACGTAAAATATTTCGAGCGTTTGTTTAAAAAGCATTATGGTCAAACACCCGGAGAATACAAAAAAACCGATATCGAAAAAAATATCTACTAAAAGAAAATTATCGATATCGGTTTTTTCTGATTGTGTTCAGCACATCAGTCTTCAGCTTTCTCTATAATATTTCCCCGGTGAAATTCCCACATACTTTGCAAATGTTCTGATAAAACTGCTATAATCATTAAATCCGCAAATCTCTGCCGTACGTGCAACACTTTTCCCCTGATTTAAGTACTTCTTTGCCTCAGAAATGCGTTTGCTGGTTATATATTTTGACACAGTTGTACCAAGATGACACTTGAAAAGTCTGCAAAGTTGATTTACCGAGATATATGAATTTTTTGCAACATCATCAAGCCCTATTGACTTATCAAAGTTCGCATTAATATAAGTAATTGCATTTTTTAAAGCTACAGGATAGCTGTCTGCATCAGCGCCGGCACCTGAGCATTTTGCTAACAAGTTTAGCTCTATGAGCATTTGGATGACGATATTTTGTTTTATTATATCATCAGCAAACTCATATTCTTTGTTCAAGCTTTGAAAATAATCATATATACAATCAAAGGTTTCATTATCAAGTTGTATTTTATTATTTTTTTCATTTTTCGCATAAAAGCATTTTGCAAGATTTGTTTTTCCCGTAGAAAAATTCAACATAAACTCAGGGTGAATTTGAAGTACCCACCGTTCTGCTTTTTCCCCATCAGAAAATGTTATTTTGTGCGGCTCAAACTGATTCATAAAAAACAGGCTGCTATCTGTGGCATCATAAACCTTTCCATCAATCAAAAAGTTGCTTCCGCCTTTTTTTAGTAAAAGAATTTCACAACACTCATGCGTGTGTATATTTGTGTTATGAGAATTTTCTGTTGAGTAAAATACACCAAAGGTTTTTGTCCTGCTTGCATACTCCAATGCATCAGTACATTTATCAAAAACGATGCTCATTTCATTTCACCTCTATATCAGTATATCAAACGATGGTGAAAATTGCAATATTTTAAATAAAATAAGCAAAGACTTTGCTTATTTTAAATGATATAATTGATTTATACTATTACCTTACGCTTTAAGGGGGGCAAAAAAATGAAACATTATTATGGTGTCGATTTTGATGAACAAAGACAAAAACTCTTAAAAAGCAGTGCTGCGGAATTTTTGATTAAAGACATAATCGAAAAAGCAGATTCTGTATTGAATGAAGAATACAGTGCCTTAAAAATGAGTAACTATATGCTGTTTATCGAAACAGGCGACAGAAAGGTCTTTGAAAAAGATTACTTCAAACGGCGAAATAATTGTTCCTATCTCTCTATCGCATACTGGCTGACAAATGATGAGAAATACAAAAAACCGCTTGTAGATTTAATATTTCATATTTGCGATGAATATACCTGGTGCCTACCTGCACATGTGTATATGGAAAACAATCCGTCTCCCGAGCTTATCATTGGTGCTATAGACTTATTCCAGTCAGAAACTGCCCGCCTTATGACAGACATCGTGGCAATGCTCGAAGATAAGCTTCCCTATTACGCAACCGACAGGATAGCATACGAAATCAGGCGCAGAATAATTGAGCCTCTAAAAACAAGAGAATTTGGCTGGTATACCAAATATTGTACCAACAACTGGGCGGCGGTTTGTGCCGGAGGGGTAGGTATTGCAGTTTTGCATTATGCAACAGACGAAGAAAAGGAAACACTTTTACCTCTTTTAAATGGAGCAATGGAGAACTTTTTAAGCGGCTTTAATGATGATGGTTGCTGTCTTGAAGGATATAGCTACTGGAATTACGGATTTGGTTATTACCTCATATATGCTATGGCAATTTATGATTATTCTCAGGGCAAAACAGATATGTTTGCAAATAAAAAAGTGAAACAAATTGCTTTGTATCCACAAAAAATTAGAATGGGCGCAAAAAAAGTCGTAAGCTTTTCCGACGGCTCAAGTAACTTTTCATTCTGCCCCGGAAAGCTCAGCCTTTTAAGAAAGATTTATGGCAAAGAAGTAGTATATCCCCCGCTTGAGTCGGGAACTCTTGCAGGAAATGGCCTTTCCTTCACAAGTCTCTTATGGTTTGATACAGATTATGCAGCAGACGAAAACAAGTACTTGACATCATATTTCAAGGACTCCGAGTGGTTCATAAAGCAAGGCGAAAAATACAGCTTTGCTGCCAAGGGCGGTCACAACGACGAGCCGCATAATCACAACGATATAGGCAGTTTTATGATTGTTGCGGGTGATGCTGACATTCCACTGGCAGACTTAGGCTCTGCGATATATAGGAAAGAAACCTTTGACCCCAAATACAGATATACACTTTTAAATAACAGTTCGTGGGGACATAGCGTTCCTATAATAAACAAGCAATATCAGCTTGCAGGAAAAATGTACTGTTCCAAAAATGCAAAAGCAGGCGAAGATTTTTTTGAGCTTGATATAGAAGGTGCATATGAGACAGGTCTGGTAAACAGAATTAACCGCCGATTTACATTAAAAGAATCAAGTCTTGTCCTTTGCGATACAATAGACTATTCAGATAAAACAAAAGATATTACCGAGCGATTCGTTTCAAGGACAAATCCCGATATATTTGACAGCTTTATTGATTTGGGCACGGCTAAAATCGTGTTTGACAAAGAAAAATATACCGTGAACATTTCACAAGACAGTTATAGAAATCACTCAAACACTGAAGACGTATCTGTGTTTTTCATAGATTTTAAGGCAACAAATTTAAAAGAAAGCAAGTTTGAGTTTGAAATTATCATCAAATAAACTAACAAAAGGAGGCTTATTTATGATTGCTATGAGCGATGCTGACAAAAAGTGGGTCGACAGTATGTGGGAAAGGCTTGAGTCAAAGCTTTCACGCACCGCAGAAGCGATATGGGACATAATGCCTTATACCACAAAAGACGGGAAATACATACCCGGCAAATACGAAGGCGCGGCGTGGTGGACAAATGGCTTTTACGGTGGTATGATGTGGCTTATGTATAATGCCACAAAAAAAGAAATATTTAAAAAATCTGCCGAGAATCAGGAAAAGCTTTTAGATGAAGCATTTAAGCTTTATGAGCTTTTACATCACGACGTTGGTTTTATGTGGGGGCTGACCTCTAAGGCTCAATACACACTAACAGGCGACCAAAATTCAAGACTACGGGCATTATATGCCGCAAACCTCCTTGCAGGCCGCGTCAATATAAAGGGAAAATTCATAAGAGCATGGAACTCACACCCAAGCTATTCCATAATAGATGGTATGATGAACCTTCCTTTGCTTTACTGGGCATCCAAAGAGCTTGGTGATGACAGATTCCGCTATATTGCAATGATGCATGCAGATATGGCAATGAAGCATCACGTTAGAGAAGACGGCAGTGTTGTGCACATCGCAGTTCACTCAGAGGACTATGACGAAGTTACCGAAACCTTGGCAGGTCAAGGCTACAGCATAGGCTCCGCGTGGTCAAGAGGGCAGGCCTGGGCAGTTTATGGTTTTATTTTAAGCTACATTCATACAAGCGAAGAAAAATATCTCCAAGCAGCAAAAAAAACAGCTGACTATTTTCTTATGCACTGCGAACAATCAAATTATAAGGTCGTTACAGATTTTATTGCTCCTGAAAAGCCGATATATTACGATAACACAGCAGGTACTTGTACCGCCTGCGGCTTGATAGAGCTTTACAAAGCAACTGATGATGAAAAATATTTAACAGGTGCTATAAATATTTTAAAGGCACTGGAAGAAGACTGCATTTTTGATGACTCCAACCAATCCATTTTGCAGAATTGCATGGAATCTTATTCTGCCGGCGAGGAAATGCATATAATCTATGGTGACTTTTTCCTTTGCGAAGCAATTTTGAAATTAAGAGATGAAAAATATTTGATTTGGTAGTATCAAAATCACAAAAGGAGAGATATATATTTTAGAATTAAGAATTATCGATAAAAACGGCAAGGAGCTTTTTTATCAAAAAGGTCAGGAAATTATTGCTGAATATAGTTGTTGTTTTAGCGAAGGCGATAAAATAATAATTAATACAAAAATGTGTGAATTTGTTTCGGTCAAGCTTGACGAAACCTTAAAAGAAAGCATAATATATCTGCCAAACGGAAGCTTTGAATTTGAAATCCCGTTCGGTAGTTTAAGGCGGGGCTATGACGCAAATGCTTTTTGCGGCGACAGCCACAAAATATATGCAAAAGAAACCGATGAGAAAGCATATGAGATCAGAAATATTGCTTTAAATTCACACGACAGACGTGGACAAAAAAAATATTTTCCTCACACATACGCAAATCTTGTAACCCGCGAGGACGTCTGCTTTTTTGAGCGAAATGCCATAGATGGTATCTCGGAAAATGAAGGTCACGGTGACTTCCCGTATCATTCTTGGGCAGGCGGTGCAAGAGAGGATTTGGAATACTACATAGACTTTGGCAGAGAGGTTGAGGTCGAAAAATTAGTATTCTATCTTCGTGCAGATTTCCCGCACGATACATACTGGAAAAATATTGACATAGAATTTTCAGACGGTAGCAGAATAACTGCTGAATTTGAAGGAACAAAAGAAGGACAGGAAGTTATCTTGCCCGAAAAAATGTTAACCAAGACCATACACCTTACAAACTTTAAACAAGTGTCCTTCCCGCTTTCGTGGGCAGCACTTTCACAAATTGAAGTGTATGGCAGATATATAAAGGAGGATTTAAGTAAAATGGAAATCAGATTTGCATCAAACCCAAGGGACGTAAAGCATTACGACACAGACCGCTTGAGAGAGGAATTTCACATCTCAAAGCTGTTCACAAAGGACAACACAAGAATGGTATACAGCCATATCGACAGAATTATCACAGCAGGTATTATGCCGGTTTATCAGGAATTAAAGCTTGAAGCAGGAAAAGAGCTTGCAGCCGAATATTTCCTTGAAAGACGTGAAATGGGCTGTATCAATGTCGGCGGCAAAGGTATCATCACAATCGACGGCACAGAGTACGAAATGAACCCAAGAGATGGTATCTATATCGGTATGGGCAATAGGGATATCACATTTAAGAGTTTTGACACGGAAAACCCTGCTAAATTTTATGTTTCATCCTGCCCTGCACATAAGGAATACCCAATCGTTAAGATTGATATTACAAAGGCTAAAAAAGTTCCTTGTGGCAGTGTTGAAGACTGTAACAAGAGAGTTATCAATCAGTACATACACCCTGAAGTTATCAAATCTTGTCAGCTTGCAATGGGTCTTACTCAGCTTGAGCCAGGTTCAAACTGGAACACAATGCCATCACACACTCACGACAGAAGAATGGAAGTTTATATGTATCTTGATATGGACGAAAATGACGCAGTATTCCATATGATGGGCGAGCCAAGCGAAACAAGACACATCATTATGCACAATGAAGAAGCTGTAATTTCACCTTCATGGTCAATCCACTCAGGTGTTGGTACTAAGAACTACTCGTTTATCTGGGCAATGTGTGGTGAAAATCAGGAATTTACCGATATGGACCATATTGAAACAAAAGACTTGAGATAGGAGAAAAAATATGTTTGATTTAACAGGAAAAATTGCACTCGTAACAGGCGGCTCTTATGGAATAGGCTATGCTATTGCAAAAGGCTTGGCATCAGCAGGTGCTAAAATAGTATTTAATGATATAAACGAAGAATTAGTAAACAAAGGCTTAGATGCATACAAAACTGACGGCATTGATGCAAAAGGTTATGTCTGCGACGTTACTGACGAGAGCGCAGTAAACGAAATGGTAGCAAAGATAGAAAAAGAATTTGGCATAATCGACATTTTGGTAAATAACGCAGGTATCATAAAGAGAATACCTATGCACGAAATGTCAGCTGACGAATTCAGAAAGGTAATTGATGTTGACTTAAATGCACCATTTATCTGTGCAAAAGCTGTAATTCCGTCAATGATAAAAAAAGGACACGGCAAGATTATAAATATCTGCTCAATGATGTCCGAGCTTGGCAGAGAAACAGTTTCAGCTTATGCAGCAGCTAAAGGCGGACTTAAGATGCTTACAAAAAATATCGCATCAGAGTACGGCGAATACAATATCCAGTGTAACGGCATTGGACCGGGCTACATCGCAACACCGCAGACAGCACCTCTAAGAGAAATTCAAGCCGATGGTGAAAGACATCCGTTTGATAAGTTCATCATAGCAAAAACACCTGCAGCACGTTGGGGAAATCCTGAAGACTTAGCAGGCCCTGCTGTGTTCCTGGCAAGCGAAGCATCAAACTTCGTAAACGGACACATTCTCTATGTTGATGGCGGAATCTTGGCATACATCGGCAAACAGCCGTAAGTATAAACACTAACAAGGGACTTTAATTTGTTAAAACCAGTCAAATGCGGAACAGCGAAGCAAGTGACTGGTTTTTTTGTGCAAAAAAATTGGAATAAACGATATATAGACGTGGCAAAGCAGAGTAATATAGACACAACTGTGCCGAAGGCACTCTCTCGCAAAAGGTTGGTAGTGAAACAAAGGCGTTATGAATGCGTTTACAAGTGAATAGCCGACTTGAACGTGACCTTTTACGGAAAAGGAAGAACAGCGAAATGAGCGAACTCTGATTTTCGCATAAAAAATCAGAGCAAGCTATATATAGCTTGCTCTGACGTGGTGAGCCATCGGAGATTCGAACTCCGGACAACTTGATTAAAAGTCAAGTGCTCTGCCAACTGAGCTAATGGCCCTGGCAGGGATAGCAGGATTCGAACCTACGAAATGCCAGAATCAAAATCTGGTGCCTTACCGCTTG
>JAZNNI010000123.1:0-21559 GCA_045580145.1 Clostridia bacterium | reverse complement strand
TTCTCTACGAAAAGTATAGAATATAAAGCAAAAATTCATTTGCAATATCAAAACAATATGATATAATTATAAAAAATGCAGGGGGAAGGTTATGGCAATACAATATTTTACCGATAAAAATATGAATTTTCACACACGTGAAATTTTCAAGACTCCACATATGCCAGGAGCTGTGCAGATAAAAACGGCGGATATGGCGACTGTGACAGACTTTAAAGGATTCGGGGTTGCAATCACAGGGTCTTCTTGCTATCTTTTAAATAAGATGGAAAAAGCAGAGAGAACAGAATTTTTAAAGAGCATCTATTCTCCTTGCGGACTGAATTTATCTGTTGGAAGAATAAGCATTGGTGCGAGTGACTATTCAGCGGAGCTTTATTCGTATGACGATGTAGCTTTTGACACCGAGCTTAAGCATTTTTCGATTGCGCGCGACGAGGAATATATTATCCCTATGATAAAGGAAATACTTGCGATAAAACCCGACCTTTATATATTTGCATCACCGTGGAGTCCTCCGGGCTGGATGAAGACGGGCGGAAGTATGTGCGGTGGGTATATGCGACGCGAGTTTGTCGAGTGTTATGCAGAGTATGTTGTGAAATTTATAAAAGCATACGAGGCGCACGGAATAAAAATTTCTGCAATAACTCCACAAAACGAGCCTGAAGCACAGCAACAGGGCTTGATGCCTGCGTGTATGTGGCACCCCGAGATTGAGGCAGAATACATAAAGATATTGAAAAAGAAACTTTCAGAAAACGGAATTGATGTCAAGGTATGGATGTATGACCACAATTTTGACGGAACGGACAGAGTTTTGTGGATGCTTGAAAACGATAAGGACTTACTTGCAAATTGCGACGGTGTTGCATTTCATTACTACGCCGACAATATTGAAAAAACGCTCAGAATATCAGAAAAATATCCTGAACTGGAACTCAATTTCACCGAGGGCGGACCTCGTCTTTATGATAACTATGGGACAGATTGGTGTAAGTGGAGCATAATGATTGGGAAGGCACTCACTTGCGGATACAAGTCCTTTACGGGCTGGAACCTGATGCTCGATGAAATGGGCTCACCAAACATTGGACCATTTTTCTGCGGTGGGTTGGTAACGAGAAACAGCATGTCGGGTGAGCTTAGCTTTAGCGGTCAGTATAAGGCTCTAAAGCATATTGCACCATATCTTGAAAAGGGAGCAAAGGTGTATCCGCTTCTGACAAGCGAGTACGCAAGAGGCTCGATGTTTGAATATCCAAAGCAGGTACCGAATGTTGAAGGATTTATGATTGAGAATAAGGATAAAAAGATTTTCCTGCTTGTAAACCCAAGCGAAGGGAAAAAACAGGTTGAATTCTCGGCGGATGGCGAGCTGTGGTATGCAGAGCTTTTGCCGGAAAGTGTTTCGACGATTCTATTATAATTATGGCAGTCGCTATTCGGCGGCTGCTTTTTTGTTTTAAAAGATAAATTTACCGCCACTGGAAATTTAACATCACCCGCGGCTCAGTATTGACTTTAAAATGAGTATATGCTATAATGTGAACTGATTAATATATGCCCTTTTTTGACAAAAAATGTGGAAAATCTACACGGAGAATCGGCATATTTTTAAGGAGGTTACAAATGAACTCAGCAGTAAGATTATTAGACCGTTCGACGCAGAGATTTGGAGAAAAAATTGCTCTTTGTGATTCAAATGGAGAGCTTACATTTAACCAATTTCGAGAAATTTCCCTGAAAGTAGGAACAGGGCTTATAAAGGAAAATAAAAGAGGAGACGAAATTGCTCCCGTTATTGTGTATCTTGCAAAGGGAATAAACTGTCTTACTTCCTTTATGGGAGTTTTGTATTCGGGAAATCCTTATGTTCCCGTTGCAGCAGACATACCGCTTCAGAGGCTTGAAAAGATTATTTCAAACTTAAATCCGCAGTTCATTATAACTGATAGAGATAAGAAGGAAGCCCTTTCAGGAATTGATATGGGTGAAACTGTGGCTCTTTTATATGACGAGCTTGCAGAATGTGAAGCTGATGAAGAGCTTGTCTATAAAAAGGTAGACAAGGTTATAGATACCGACCCGATTTATATTATGTATACATCCGGCTCGACAGGTGTGCCAAAGGGTGTAACTGTGTGCCACAAGGGTGTGATTGACTATGTGGAGTGGACTTCAACCACCTTTGGTATTAATGAAAATGATGTCTTTGCAAACCAGGCACCGTTTTACTTTGATAACTCAATTTTTGATATTTATGGATGCCTTATTACAGGTGCAAAAATGGTAATCATTCCTGAAGTCTTGTTCAATTTCCAGAATAAGCTTCCTGAATTTTTAAAGGACAATAACATAACAACGATTTTCTGGGTGCCAACAGTTATGATAAATGTCGCAAATTCAGGCGCTTTGGAAGGAGTAGAGCTTCCTTGCCTTAAAAGAGCACTCTTTTGCGGAGAGGTTATGCCGAATACTCAGCTTAACATCTGGAGAAAGGCACTTCCGAATATAACCTATGCAAATCTCTACGGACCGACAGAAATTACCGACGTTTGTTCGTATTATGTCGTAGACCGTGAGTTTGAAGACTATGAGCCGCTCCCGATAGGAAAAGCCTGCGAGAATATGAGGATTGTCATTTTAGATGATGACTCAAAGCAGGCAAATGTTGGTGAAAAGGGTGAGCTTTGCGTAATAGGAACAGGTGTGGCGCTCGGATACTGGAACAACCCTGAACAGACAAATAAGGCATTTTGCCAGAACCCGCTTAACAAAAGCTACAATGAATGGCTTTACAGAACAGGCGATGTTGCATATATAAGCGAGGATGGGCTTATAATGTATGCCGGTAGAAAGGACCACCAGATAAAGATAAAGGGAAATCGTGTTGAGCTTGGTGAAATAGAAACTGCCGCAATGTGCATTGATGGTGTAAATAACGTCTGTGCAATCTTTGATGAGGAAAATGAAAGAATTGTGCTGTTCTTAGAAAGTGAGCTTGAATTCAAGCTTCGCCTTGTCAATAAAGAGCTTTTGAAGCATATTCCGAAATATATGCTTCCGGCAGAAATTAAGGTTATGCCACAGCTTCCGCATACTGCGAACGATAAAATAAACAGAGTTGAGCTTAAAAACTCTTTGAAAAATTAAGGTGATAACGTGAACACAGTAATATCTTATTTAAAAAACACAGTGAATAAATATCCCGACAGAGTCGCTGTCGAGGATTTGAATGGTGAGATAACCTATGCCCGACTTGATGCGCTTTCAGATAAGCTGGCAGGCGGAATTTTGAAAAAGCTTGGAAATAACCTGAAAAATCAGCCGATTTTGGTGTATCTTCCAAAGCAGATTGAAAGTGTTGTTTCATATGTCGGCATATTAAAGACAGGGAATCCGTATGTTCCGGTTGATTATCAGATACCGATGCAAAGACTTGGTACAACCGTTTCAAATTTAAATCCGGCTATGATTATTGCAGACGATGCAGGGATTGAAAAGCTTAAGGCGGAGGAATTTTTAAAGGATGCCGAGATTTGCAGATATGAGGATTTGGTAAACGAAGAAGCAAACCCTGATGCAACACAAAAAATTCTCAGCGAGGTTGTTGACACCGACCCTTGCTATATTATGTATACATCGGGAACGACAGGCGTTCCTAAGGGTGTAGTTATTCCGCACAGAGGCGTTGAGGACTATGCAAACTGGCTAATAGACGAATTCAAAATCACCAAGGATGCAGTTTTCGGGCTTCAGTCGGGATTCCACTTTGATAATTCAGTTTTCGATATGTATTGTAGCTTCTTTACAGGAGCAAAAATGGTAATCATTCCGGAAATATTGTTTATGTATCCTACTAAATTGATTCCGTATATGAATGAGAAGAAAATTGACATTATCTTCTGGGTGCCTACAGTTATGATAAGTGTCGCAGACTCGGGAGTTTTCAATGATGTAATTCCTGAATATTTGAAAACTGTTGTTTTTGCAGGCGAAGTGATGCCGAATAAGCAGCTTAACGTATGGAGAAAGGCACTTCCTGATTGCCTTTATGCAAATCTTTACGGCCCGACAGAGATTACAGTTGACTGCCTCTATTATATCGTGGACCGTGAGTTTGCGGATAATGCGCCGCTCCCGATTGGTTTTGATTGCCCTAATAAGAGGATTTTGATACTAAAAGAGGACAATACCTTAGCAGGCACAAATGAGCAAGGCGAGATTTGTGTGTTGGGATGCGGTGTGGGACTTGGTTACTGGAACAATCCTGAGGTTACCAGTAAGGCATTCTGTCAGAATCCGCTTAACACAAGGTATAAAGAAACTATGTACCGTACCGGCGATATAGGCTATCGCACAGAGGAAGGTCTTGTAATGTATGTCGGCAGAAGAGACTCACAGTTTAAGCTAAGAGGCAACAGAATTGAGCTTGGCGAAATTGAAAGTAATGCACTTTCTGTTACCGGTGTTGAAAGAGCGTGTGCACTCTTTGATGCAGAAAATCAGGAAATTGTGGTGTTTGTAAAGGCTAAAAGCGAGATTAATCTCCGCAAATTCAATCTGGAGCTAAAACAGCTTTTGCCTAAATATATGCTTCCGTCAAAGCTATTTTTGGTGGACGAATTCCCGTACAACCAAAACAACAAAATTGACAGGCTGGCACTTAAAAAGAAATATATTGATAAGGAGAATTAAAAATGGATATTGAAAGAGAACTCGAGGCGTATATAAGGGACAAGTTTGATATTGGCGATGACCCTGACCTTACACAGGACACACACCTTTTTGACGAGGGTTTTGTTGATTCTTTGGGAGCGGTTGAAATTGTTTGTTTCATTGAGGAAAAGTTTGAAATTCAGATTACACAAAAAGACCTTACACTTTACCCGATGAATACAATCAATGAAATTGCTGAGGTTATAAAGTCAAAGCTTTAATCTTTGGTAAAACAAAGAGCTTAAAATAAGACCAAATTGGCGGCTTTTGCCTGACTCGCTCAAGCGATAGGATAACCTACCGCCTTTTTGCTTGTTTTTGTACTTATAGAAGGGAGAATACAAATGCTTGAAAAAAGAAATTCCGCAATAAGATTTCTTGATGACACAGCGGCAAGATTTGGAGATAGAGTTGCAATAGAGGATGCAGGGGATGAGGTTACATTTTCGGGGCTTCAGACTATTTCTAAAGCTGCAGGAACGTGGCTTTTGGAAAATGGCTACAAAAATAAAAACATAGCAATACTCCTGCCGAAGAAGATTTGTGCGATTGTATCATTTTTTGGTGCGCTCTATAGCGGAAACACCTATGTTCCGCTTGACTATAACGATGCTGCGGAAAGAGCCCTCAAAATTATTGAAAAGGTGGATTCTCCTTTAGTAATTACTGATGAAAAAAATGCTCTGTGGCTGAAAGAAAGCGGCAAAAACGTGGCTCTGTACGAAGAAATAATCAAAGACGAGCCAAAGGACAATTTAATTTATGCGGCGGTGGATGAAATTTATGATTTGATGCCTGCCTACATTATGCATACATCAGGCTCGACGGGAGAACCGAAGGGTGTGGTTATTTCGCACAGGGGACTTATAGATTTTACCGAGTGGATAACCGATTACTTTGAGCTTGATGAAAATAGTATAATCGCACTTCAGTCACCATTTCATTTTGATGCTTCGATATTTGACATATATTCCTGTATCAGTGTCGGCTCGAAAATAGTGATTATGCCGGACGTTTTTGCGAGATTTCCTGCAAAAATTCCGAGCTTTTTAGAGGAAAATCATATAACCTGTATTTTCTGGGTACCGGGAATACTTGCAGATATAGCAAATTCGGGTGTGCTTTCTGAATACAAGATGCCGGAGCTTAAAATGTTTACATTTATTGGCGAGGTAATGCCTACAAAACAGCTCAATATCTGGATAAAGGAAAACCCTGACAGATGCTATATAAACCTCTATGGTCCGACTGAGGCGACGGTTGCCTGCTCGGCATATAGAATTGAGAAAAAGCTTTTAGATACAGACAGTATTCCTATAGGAAAGGCAAGCCTTAATAAAAAGCTTATTATATTAAATGAAGAAAATAAAGAGGCAAGTGTAGGCGAAGTGGGTGAAATCTGCATTTTGGGAAGCGGACTTGCGCTTGGATATTATGGTAAAAAAGAGCTTACAGACAACGTATTTGTTCAAAATCCGCTGAATGATAAATATGAAGAAAAGATATATAAAACAGGCGACTACGGCTTTGTCAACGAGGACGGAGACATAGTCTTCTCGGGAAGACGTGATACGCAGGTTAAAGTTCATGGAATAAGAGTGGAGCTTGGCGATGTTGAAAATGCCGCTCTTTGCATAGAGGGTATCGAAAGAGCCTGTGCAGTTCTTTACAAAGAGAAGAAAATGGTGCTTTTCCTTAAGACTAAGGCTGAATTTTCTGAAAGAGAAATAAAGAAGCTTTTAAAGGAACACGTGCCGAAATATATGATTCCGGATAAGGTGGTTATGGTTGAAAGCTTCCCTATCAACAAAAACGGGAAGATTGACAGAAAAGAGCTTTTGAAACTAATAGAAGAATAACGAGGGAAATTTTATGTGGTTTATACAGGCAGATATGCTTCCTAAGGTACTTATCAGCGCGGTGGTATTTGCTTTGATGGTATTTGTTTTGAAAAGGACAAGCAAAGAAAAATACATACACGTGCTAAGTACGGTGCTTAATATGGCGCTCCTTACAGTTTTTTCATACAGACTGTCCTTGATTTATGCGGGATATGTACTTATTACGTATCTGCTTTTGGTAGTTATGAAAAGGGCAAAATATGTGAGAAAAGTGCTTTTTGTAGTGCTTTGCGTGGTGTTTTTATCACCGTTTCTTTTGTGGAGGCTTACAAGTCTTCCCGATATGTTTGGCGGGACGCTGGTGCTTGTAGGGTTTTCGTATAATATGCTAAAGGCTGTTGATGCGCTTTTTTATATCTACTATACCGATTTAAAAATTCCATTTTTCGAGTATACGAATTTTATCACATTTTTCCCTGTGTTTACGGCAGGCCCAATTATGCGATACAGGGACTTTACGAAGCAGTTTAAAAATCCTTCGCCGCCGACGCTTAATGATATAAATACAGGTGTAAGAAGATTCATTCTCGGTATGTTCAAAAAGGTCGTTTTAGTGACAGTGTTCAGTGTGTTTTTTGAAAAGCTTTCAGGACTTCGAGTTTATCATTGGTATTCGAGTATCGCAATTTTGGTTTTAGCATATGTAATACTTTTTGTTGACCTATCGGGTTACAGCGATATGGCAGTCGGTGTCGGACGGCTTATGGGTGTTACAATCCCTGAAAACTTTAAAAAGCCTTGGACCTCGACGAGCTTTACACAGTTTTGGAGAAAGTGGCACGTTACACTGGGTGACTGGATAAGAGAGCATATTTTCGTGGTTGTGCAAGGGAAACAGCTGAAAAAACATCAGTCGGCGATAATCGGAATGTGCACGATGGTCGTTATGAGTCTGTGGCACGAGTTCAGTATAATGACGGTGTTCGGCGGAATTTATATGGGTATGTTTTTGGTGATTGAAAACTTGTTTTCGCTATCCACCTTTAATGCAAGAAAGGAAAAGAAGTATAAATTCTTTATAAGATGCGCTTTCGTAAACTTTTTCTTCGCAGTAAATGCATTAACATTTTCACTTGACCTTCCGAAAATACTTTCGATATTAAAAGGTCTTATAAGCTAAAGAGGTAGTTATGAAAAAGAAATCATTTGAATTTAAAAGCTTTATATTTGTGCTTCTTGCCGTCTGGATTTTATCCGACGTTGTTTTGACGAGCATCGACCCGTTTAAATATTCTGCTTATCTTACAAAGAACGATTTTGATGTTACCGAGCTCAAGCATCCTGAGAAGGTGTGGGACAAGGTCTTTTTCGGAAGCTCTGTTGTTGTTGCGTCATTCATTGAGGATGAGTCAAAGAGCGGATATATAAACAGCGGTGTAGTTTATGGCACAGTTTCCGATATTTATAATATGATGAAAAAGAGGGAAATAAATATCGGCAGTGAACTGGTGATAGCGGTAAACGATATTGCATTTTATGATAACCTTGACACAAACCCTACATACATCTGGCATAAAAAATGGTATCAACATTATCTGTTTTTCCAAAGAGATAAGCTCCATCCGATATTTGAAAAGGGTGTGGAAAATTTAGCAGATTTAAAGCCTGTGTTTGACGGACTAAAGCTGGAAGATGAAGAAAAAACCTTGTCTTTTGGACAGCTCTCTGATGAAGAACTTGAGCAAAACCGCATCAAAATGCTTGAGCAGTTCGGGGACTTGACACTTGATGACTGTAAGCAGAATTTTGACGATTTGGAAAAGCTCATAAAGATATGCAAAAAGAAGAATATCCGCCTTCGTGCAATTTGGATGCCTTGGAATCCAAAGATTGAAAAGTACGATTTTGTGTACGAGGTTATGGAGAAGGCAAATTCAGTTTTTGAGGAAAATGATATAGAGGTTTACGATATGATGGATATGCTCGGCTCTGAAAATTTCCACGATATAGGGCATATGAACTATGAGGTCGGCGCACCAAGGTTCACCGAGCTTGTAGACCAATTTTTGTGTAGATAGAGGGATTTTAAATGAAGCTTTTAAAAAAGATTTTAATAGTTCTTGCATATGCAGTGATGCTTGCTTTAATTATGATTTACTTTACCGGAAATGGTGTGTTTATCTATGAGGGAGTGTAAAATGAAAAAGAGATTGACCGCGTTGCTGCTTGTCCTTGCGGCTGTTTTGGGTTTTACGGGCTGCGGGGTAGATACAGTCACACCGCAAGTGGCTTATGAGGTCTCGGAAGATGCAGTATATCAGGAGATAAACGGGAATGTCCCCGAATTTACAGATGATGAAATAACTGATAGTTCGTTTGAAGAATATGGAAGACTTGATAAGTATTCAAGATGCACTTATGCGATTGCCTGTATCGGTATTGACCTTATGCCGACAGAGGAACGGGAATCAATCGGTCAGATAAAACCGTCAGGATGGCAGATTGCAAAATATGATTTTATAGACGGAAAGTATCTTTATAACAGATGTCATTTAATCGGCTTTCAACTCTCTGGAGAAAATGCCAACGAAAGAAATCTGATTACGGGTACAAGATACTTAAATGTTGAGGGTATGCTTCCGTTTGAGAATATGGTGGCAGACTACGTGAAGAAAACGAAAAACCACGTGATGTACCGCGTTACGCCTGTGTTTGAGGGAGATAATTTGCTTGCGAGCGGTGTTAAGATGGAAGGATACTCTGTTGAGGACGATGGAGCAGGAATTTGCTTTAATGTCTATGTTCCGAACCGTCAGCCTGGTGTTATGATTGACTATTCTGATGGTGATAATGTGCTTGATGAGGGTTATTTTGAAAAACAGGAAATTTCAAAGGAGGAAGCACAGACTCCGAAAAAAACAGATGCAGAAAATGAGTTTGTGCTGAATATAAACTCAAAAAAATTCCACTTACCAACCTGCGCATCTGTTGATACGATAAAAGAAAAGAATAAAAAGGAATATACAGGCTCGCGAGATGAACTTGTTTCGGCGGGGTATAAGCCCTGCGGTGCGTGTAAGCCGTAAGAAAAAGACACCTTCACGGTGTCTTTTTGCAGTTTTTGCAGCCTTCACAGCCGCAGCTACACTTACCTTTTCGCTTAATTACCGACCTTGCGGCAAAGCCTACAAGGACAAGGACAATTAAAGTTATAATTATATCTGTCATTTTACTATCTCCTTTTCAAATATTTTAACACAAATTTCCCGCTTTTGCAATTATAAATATTGACAGACAGGGATTTTTTTTATATAATAAATAAGATAAAATGGCATAATTATGTGAAAACAAAAGTACTACATAGAGAGGGATAAAAACAATGGAAAAATATGGAGTAAACGAAATAAGAGAGAAATTTTTGAGCTTTTTTGAGTCAAAGGGATGCCTTCGTCTCGGCAGTTTTTCGCTTGTACCGAAGAATGACGCGAGCCTTCTTTTGATAAATTCAGGTATGGCACCGATGAAGAAGTGGTTTACCGGTGCGGAAGTGCCACCGAAAAAGAGAGTTACAACCTGTCAGAAGTGTATCAGAACACCTGACATTGAGTGTGTTGGAAAGACTGCACGTCACGGAACATTTTTTGAAATGCTTGGAAACTTCTCTTTCGGCGACTACTTTAAGCACGAGGCTATCGCTTGGGGATGGGAATTTTTGACAAAGGTTATGGGAATTCCTGAAGACAAGCTTTGGATTACAGTTTACGAAGAAGATGACGAGGCAAGAGACATCTGGATTAACGAAATCGGAGTAAACCCAGACCGCGTTGTGAAGATGGGCAAAAAGGATAACTTCTGGGAGCACGGAACAGGACCTTGTGGACCTTGCTCTGAAATTCACGTTGACCGTGGCGAAGAGTATTCCTGTGGTCCTGACTGTAAGCTCGGATGCGAGTGTGACCGCTTTATGGAAGTTTGGAATCTTGTGTTTACACAGTTTGACAAGGACGAAGATGGCAACTATAACCGCCTTGCGAACCCGAATATCGACACAGGTATGGGACTTGAGCGCTTGGCCGCAATTATGCAGGGTGTTGAGAATCTTTTTGAGGTTGATACTGTAAGAAATATTATGAACCACATCTCAAAAATTGCAGGTGTGGAGTATAAAAAGGATGCTAAGACCGACGTATCCTTGCGTGTTATCACAGACCACATAAGAAGTACAGTTATGATGGTTTCAGACGGTGTAATTCCGTCAAATGAGGGAAGAGGCTATGTTCTTAGAAGACTTCTCCGCCGCGCTGCACGTCACGGAAAGCTTTTAAATATAGAAGGCGAATTTTTATACACAGTTGCCGATACTGTAATTGATGAATCAGCGCAGGGTTATCCTGAGCTTTCGGAAAAGCGCGAATATATCAAGAAAATTATCCGAATTGAAGAGGAACGTTTTGCAAAAACTATTGATAACGGACTTACGATTTTAAATGAATACATTGCTGAAATCAAGGCAGCAGGCGAGACTGTTTTGTCAGGAGAAAAGTCATTTAAGCTAAATGATACCTACGGGTTCCCGATTGACCTGACAGTTGAAATCTGTGCAGAAGCAGGAATTTCAGTTGACCGAGAGGGATATGACAAGGAGCTTAAAATACAGAAGGAAACTGCAAGAAATGCAAGAAAAGACGGCTCGAGCTGGGACGATAACGAAAGCTATACATTTGAAGATGCAGATGCTACCGAATTTGTAGGCTATGAGACACTTTCAGCAGAATCTGAAATTACAGGAATTGCTGCAGAGGGCGAAATTGCGGCTGAAATTTTGGCAGGTCAGGGCGGAATTATCGTTACAAAGGCTACTCCGTTCTATGCGGAAATGGGCGGTCAGGCAGGAGACATCGGTAAAATCGTAAAGGACGGCGCTGAGGCTAAGATTGTTGATACAAAGAAGAACGGAAATGGCATATATATGCATATTGCTGAGGTTGTAAGCGGAAGCTTTGCATCAGGCGACAAGGTAACATTATCCGTTTGCAAAAAGAACAGAAAAGCAATCGAGAGAAACCACAGTGCGACACATCTTTTGCACAAAGCACTAAAGGAAGTTTTAGGCGACCACGTTGCACAGGCAGGCTCAGAGGTAAATGCAAAGCATCTTCGTTTTGACTTCTCACACTTTGAGGCTATGACACGTGAAGAGCTTGCTATGGCTGAGAAAAAGGTAAACGAAGCTGTACTTTCAGCTTATGATATATGTGTACGCGAATTGCCGATTGAGGAGGCTAAAAAGCTTGGCGCAGAGGCACAGTTCGGTGAGAAATACGGCGATGTGGTAAGAGTTGTTTCGATGGGCGACTATTCTATTGAATTCTGTGGTGGTACACATCTTACAAATACTGCAAATGTAGGACTTTTCAAGCTGATTTCAGAGTCGGGAGTGGCTGCAGGTACAAGACGTATTGAGGCTGTGACAGGTGAGGGTGTGCTTGATTACATTGCTAAGAAGGACGCACTTATCGAAAAGACTGCGATTGCTCTAAAAGCAAATAACGTAAATGAAATTGATATGAAGGCAGAACAGATTTCTGCTGAAGTTAAGGAATTAAAGAAAAAGCTTGAAGCACTAAATGCAAAAATGGCATCAGGTAGGCTCGATGATGTGCTTAAAAACACAGTAGAATTTGATGGTGTTAAGGTTGCAGCAGCACGTGTTGACGGCTTAGCTGCAGGAGATTTAAGAACACTTGGTGACAACCTAAAGGATAAGCTCGGCTGCGGAATAGCTGTGCTGGCATCTTTTGCAGAGGATAAAATTGCATTTTTAGCAACTGCCACAAAGGATGCGGTTTCTAAGGGTGTTCACGCAGGTAAGGTTATTAAGGAAATAACAGCAATAGCCGATGGTTCAGGTGGCGGAAAGCCGGATATGGCTCAAGGCGGCGGCAAGGACGAAGCTAAGATTGACGAAGCACTAAAGGCTGCTGAAGGTATTATAAAAGCACAGCTTGGTTAAAATATGGACGGTGTAATTGTTATAAATAAGCCGACAGGCAGAACCTCGCACGATATGGTGGGGTTTTGCCGAAGGCTTTTTGGCATTAAAAAGGTTGGGCATACAGGGACGTTAGACCCTGATGCGAGCGGAGTTTTGCCTGTTTGTATAGGAAAAGCTACCAAGGCAGCAGATATGCTGACGGCTTCTGATAAAGCATACAGGGCAGAGCTTGTTTTAGGAATGACTACCGACACGCAGGATGCATCAGGAGAAATATTGACCGAACAGCCTGTTAATGTGAGCAGGGCAGATATTGAAAAGGCTGTAATGAGTTTTATAGGCGAAATCGAGCAGATTCCGCCTATGTTTTCTGCAATAAAAAAAGACGGAAAAAAACTATATGAGCTTGCAAGAGCTGGAATCACGATTGAACGTGAAAAGCGGAAAATCAGGATATTTGATATAAAAATCTGTGAAATTGATATGAAAAAAGAGTCTGTAACTATTGAGGTTGCCTGCTCGAAAGGAACATATGTACGTACGCTTTGTGAGGATATTGGTATAAAACTCGGCTGCGGGGCATATATGAATACACTGGTGCGCATAAAAAGTGCTGATTTTATATTGGAAAACAGCTTTACTATGGAAGAACTTTTAAAAATGAAGGAAGACGGGACTTTAGAGAGTGCATTAATTCCGGTAGACAGGCTTTTTTCTGAGTATGACAAGGTTAAGCTTGATGCATTTTTGGCGCAGAAAGCGAAAAATGGAGTGCGTATACGTAAAAAGGGGCTTACAGAGGGAGTCCTCTATCGTATATATGATGAAAATGATACCTTTTTGTGCATTTCAAAATATGCAAATGGAGAGCTTGTTTTAGAAAAGGCATTCTGGAACTAGCCAGAGGAAAGAATATGGATATTTACTTTTATTGTGAAAGAAAAGGCTGTATAAACAGTGGAAAACCTGTGCTGCTGGGGAATAGTGACGAATATCTTGAGGCAAGCCTTGGCGGTGCGGTTGCAATCGGCGGAACAAAAGAAGGAGATTTTTCCGACTCAGCAATTTGTCTTGGCAACTTTGACGGAGTGCATTTAGGCCACAGGGCGCTATTTGATGCTGCAAAAAAATATGAAAAGTGGGGAGTTCTTCTTTTTGACAGAAACACAAAAGGCAGCACACTTCTGACTACTCAGCCTGAGAAAATAAGGATATTGTCAGGGCTTGGTGCGGATTATGTAGTAATAGCAGAATTTTCCAAAGAATTTTCACATAAAAGTCCTGTGCAGTTTGTAGAATTTTTAAAAGATAAATTAAGGGTTAATACTGTTATTGCAGGATATGACTATCGCTTTGGATATAAGGCATCAGGCAGTAAGGATGAACTGACAAGGCTTTGCGAAAATTTTGAGATAGATGCTGAAATTGTTGAAAGTGTAAAAATTGACGGCGAGGCGGTAAAAAGCACAAAAATTCGCGAGCTTATAAATAGCGGAGATATTAGATGCGCAAATAGGCTTTTAGGTTACAACTATACTGTTTCAGGGGTTGTAGGAAAAGGCTTTAAAAATGGGACGAAAATGGGGTTTCCGACAGCGAATATTGAGTATTCTCCTGAAAAGCTTTTGCCACCTGATGGGGTTTATAAAGGAAAAATATCAGGATATGATGCAGTAATAAACATAGGCAAAAATCCTACTTTTGATGCAGAGGAGAGAACAGTTGAGGCACATCTTATAGATTACAGCGGCGACCTTTATGAAAAGGAAATTGTGGCAGAGTTTATATTTAGGATACGTGACGATAAAAGATTTGAAAGTGTAGAGGAACTTATAACGCAGATAGAAGATGACATTAAATATGTAAAGAAAGGAAATAATTATGGCAAAGAGAAGTTTAACTGAAATGACTTATGAAAGAGCAAAGGAAAATCTTGAAAAGAATGTCCAAATTATAAAAAAGCACGAGGAAAACGGAGTTCTTTTTATAAATGCGGCATCCTGCTATGTTGAAGAAGACGTAAAAATAGGAAAAGGAACTGTAATTGAGCAGAATGTAATGCTTCAGGGAAAAACAGAAATTGGGGAAAACACAGTAATTGGAATGGGCTGTAAGCTTGTAGATACCAAGGTGGGCTCAGGCTGTGAGCTTTTGTCGGTTGTAAGTGTTGATGCAGAGCTTGGTGATGACGTTTTGGCAGGACCTTTTGCGTATATAAGACCAGGCAGCAAAATTGCAAATGATGTAAAAGTTGGTGATTTTGTTGAGGTTAAAAATGCAGTTATTGATGAGGGTACAAAAATTGCACATCTTACCTATGTGGGCGACAGCGACGTAGGAAAGCGCGTAAACTTTGGCTGCGGAACAGTTACTGTCAATTACGATGGCAAGAACAAGCACCGCTGCAGGATAGGTGACGACTGCTTTATCGGCTGTAATACAAATCTTGTTGCGCCTGTAACTGTAAATGACGGGGCATATACTGCTGCCGGTTCAACTATTACAGATGAAGTGCCACAAAGAGCACTTGCTATTGCAAGGGCAAGACAGGTAAATAAAGAAAACTGGAAAGATAAGAGAGATTAAGATGTATTTGGTTGCAGGATTGGGAAACCCAGGCCCTGAGTACGATATGACGAGACATAACATTGGTTTTGAGGTCATAGATTATATTGCAGAGCAATATGGGGTAAAGGTTAAAAAACTGAAATTTAAAGGGCTTTATGCTGATGTCAATATAAAAGGCGAGAAAACGATTTTATTAAAGCCGCAGACCTATATGAATTTGTCGGGTGAAAGCGTCAGGGAATTTGCTGCCTTTTTCAAAATCCCTGTGGAGAATATCATAATAATAAATGATGATATTTACCTAACCTCAGGAAAGATGCGTATAAGGAAAAGTGGCTCAGCAGGCGGGCATAATGGACTCAAGTCTATTATTTATCAGCTTAATTCCGATAGTTTCCCAAGAATTCGTTTGGGAGTGGACTCACCGCTTCGTGAGCACGCCGACCTTGCCGACTTTGTGCTTTCAAGGTTTCAAAAGGAGGAAATTCCACTTTTGGAGGATGCAATTATACGCGCAAAAAAGGCGGTTGAGGAGATAATTTCGGGCAAAATTGATAATGCTATGAACAAATATAACGGATAATCCGAATGGGGCCGTAGCTATGGAGAAAAAGATGAATTTCAAAAATCTGTTGTCGGAATATAAGGAATATTCCGACTTTTGTGCTGCAATAAAAAAAGGACAAACACCTGTCTCGGTGGCAGGTGTGGTTCAGTCTGCTATGCCGCAGTTTATATTTGAGACCAAAGAGGATAAAAAAGCTCTTGTAATAGCATATAGCGATATGGAGGCAAAGCAGCTTCTTTCAGACCTTGAACTATATAGCGAAAATGTGCATCTTTTCCCCGCCAAGGAATATGTTTTTTTTAGTATAGACGCATATAACCGTCATAGCGAAAACACACGTCTTGAGGCACTTTATAATATCGGAAATGGCGGCATAACCGTCACCTCGCTTGAGGCTGTGCTTCAGTTTACTCTTTCAAAGGATAAATTTTATAATTCTATAATTGAATTTAATATGGAAAGCGATTATGACCTTGAAGAAATTTCGGACAGTCTTGTTAATATGGGATATGTCCGTGAGGATGAGGTGTCGGGCAAGGGACAATTTGCGCTAAGAGGCGGGATACTCGATGTTTTCTCGCCGCATATGGAAAATCCTGTAAGAATAGAATTTTTTGATACGCAAATCGACTCAATCCGTGAGTTTGATGCCCAGACGCAGAGGTCTATTGAAGTGTTAGAGAGATGCGGTGTTATCCCGTGTCGCGAACTTATTGACTATGGCAAAGAAAAGCTTTTAGAAAAGCTTAATGATTTGGTAAAGAGGCTTAGTCGGAAAAAAACTGACCAGTCGGTACTAATCCAAAATATAGAGGCGGATATTGAGGAGCTTTCAGAAAGTGGGGAACTTAGCTCGATTCATAAATATCTGGGTCTTATTTTTGATGAAATCCCCACGATTTTAGACTATTTTGATGAAAATTCAATAGTATTTCTTCTGGAGCCTAAAAGGATTGCGGAAAGGGTTAAAACATTTGAATGGGAACAGGGTGAAATTTTAGAAGACTTATCGCAAAAATCACTCATTCCGGAAAAAGTATCAGGTCTTTGGGCAAAATATGAGGATGTTGCGGCAAGGCTTCAAAAACTGCCGCTTGTTTCGATAAATTCACTTACACATTCGGCGATAAACTATACGTATAAATCAATTTTTAATTTTAGCACAAAAACAACAGTCTCGCTGCACGGAAAGGTGGATTATCTTTATGATGACCTTCTTGTGCGGAAGAAAAACGGTTCGACGGTCGTTGTTTTAGCATCTAATCGTTCGCGCGGTGAAAATCTTGCGGGGACTCTTAATGAAAAAGGGATAAAATGCAGGTATATTCATTCAGAGCCCGAATTTGAAAAGGGTGAAATTGTAATTGTAAGGGGCGATGCCTCGAAAGGCTTTGAATATCCTGACCTTAATTTTATTATGATTTCGGACAGGGAAATTTTTGATGCGGCAAAGAAAAAATCAAGGCGACGTATGGAAAATACAAGCCGCTTGAAGTCATACACGGATATAAATGTGGGCGATTATGTGGTTCACCGCTCGCACGGTATAGGTGAATACAAGGGCATAAAAAAGATGGAGGTAGGCGGAATAAGTAAAGACTATCTTCATATCGCATATCGAGGTACAGATAGCCTTTATGTGCCGGTAGACCAGCTTGATATGCTTTATAAATATTCGGGAGGCACAGAGAAAAAGCTGCGCCTTAATAAGCTTGGAGGCACGGAGTGGGATAAAACAAAGCAAAAGGTTAAGTCTGCAACAGGAGATATGGCAAAGCAGCTTGTGAGCCTCTATGCAGCAAGAGAGCATACTAAGGGGCACGCATTTTCTGAGGATACGCCGTGGCAGAGAGATTTTGAGGATACTTTTCTTTATCAGGAGACGGAAGACCAGCTTCGCTCGATTGAAGAGGTCAAAAGGGATATGGAAAGTGATAGGCCTATGGACAGACTCTTGTGCGGAGATGTAGGCTACGGAAAAACCGAGGTTGCACTTCGCGCGGCATTCAAGGCTGCGATGGACTCAAAGCAGGTAGCATACCTTTGCCCGACTACAATCCTTGCAATGCAGCAATATGAGACCTTCTCAAAAAGAATGGCAAATTTCCCGATTAAGGTAGAAATGTTGTCACGCTTCAGAACTCAGGCAGAACAGAAGCAAATTTTGAAAAAGCTGAAGACAGGGGAAATAGATGTTATAATCGGAACGCATAGAATTCTCCAAAAGGATTTGGAATTTAAGGATTTGGGACTTTTGATTGTGGATGAGGAGCAACGATTCGGCGTCGCACACAAGGAAAGGCTAAAAGAACTTAAAAAGAATGTTGATGTGCTTTCAATGACGGCGACACCTATTCCGAGGACACTTCATATGGCGATGGTTTCGGTCAGGGATATGAGTCTTTTAGAAACCCCTCCCGAAAACAGATACCCTGTTGCAACATATGTTTTAGAGCGTAACCCAGAGGTTCTTATTGATGCGATTAAAAAGGAGCTTTCAAGAGGCGGTCAGGTGTTTTATTTATTTAACAGGGTACAGGGAATTTATCGTGTGGCAGAATGGATAAAATCACAGCTTCCTGATGCGAATGTGGCTGTTGGTCACGGAAAGATGCACGAGGATGAGCTTGAGGATATTATGTATGATATGGTAAATGGTGTGACGGATGTTTTGGTTTGCACAACCATTATCGAAACGGGACTGGATATTCCAAATGCCAATACAATCATCATTGAAAATGCTGATAAAATGGGACTTTCACAACTTTATCAGCTAAGGGGAAGAGTTGGAAGAAGTACAAAAAATGCATATGCATACCTGACTTATCGCCGTGATGGAATATTATCTGAAACTGCTGAAAAGAGGCTTAGTGCCATCCGTGAATTTACAGAGTTTGGCTCAGGCTTTAAAATAGCTATGCGTGACCTTGAAATCCGCGGTGCCGGAGATATTTTAGGTGCAGAACAGCACGGACATATTGATTCTGTGGGGTATGATATGTACTGCAAAATCTTGGCAGAAAGTGTGAGAGAAGTTCAAGGCGAGATTGCAAGGACGGAATTTACGACATCGGTGGATTTGGCTGTGGATGCATTTATACCGGAACGGTATATTAAAAACAATAATATACGAATTGACACATATAAGAGGATTGCCGCTATTGAAAGTGAGGACGATGTATCGGAGGTAACGGATGAACTGATTGACCGCTTTGGAGATATGCCGAGAGCGTGTGCCAATCTGTTGGAAGTTGCACTTATAAAGTCTCTTGCACACAATATCAGTATAACTGATATATCCCAAAAGGGAGGCTTTGTGACATTTGAATTTATAGATGCCGATAGCTTGCCGGAGTTTGTGCAATTTATAGTTGAAAATTACCCGAAAAATATTGTTATAGGGGCATCGGCAAAGCCAACCCTTAAATATAAGATTGAGGATGCAAAGAGTATGCTGTCTAATATTAAGTTTTTATTACATCAACTAAATGAATTGCATACGGAGCAAAAATAATGTATAATAAGCATAAGAAAAGAGGTGCAGCGTATGAAAAAGTTAATAATGATGCTTCTTGCCGTGTGCCTGCTGGCCTCCTGCACGAGTGAAAAGCCGGTTGCTGTGGTAGGAGATATAAAAATTACAAAGGGTGAAGTTGCATTTTACCTGACAGATATAAAAAATCAAATGAAGGGGACAGAGCTTCAGACCGATGAGGATTGGGAAACTCAGGAAATTGAAGGCAAAAAGGCGATTGATTTTGCAAAAGAACGTGCGCTTGATATAGCAATCAATACTGCTATGTATATTGAGGTTGCAGAACTTGCCGGAATGACTCTTGACGATAGTGAGAAGAAGCTTGTAGAGGACAATAAGAAAAGAGTTATTGAAAACTATGGCGGAGAGGCTGCTTATAAAAAGTTTCTGAAAGACAATAACATTACTGATTCTCTTGTTGAAACGACAATTAAGTCTGCTATGTATAGGTCGAAGATACAACTAAAGGTGATGGAAGAAAATGCTGTCAGCGAGGATGAGGGCAGAGCATATTTTGAAAAAAACAATGCTGAATTCAGAAAAGCAAAGCATATTTTGATTATGACTATTGATGAAATGACTCAAATACCAAAATCGGAAGAAGAACAGGCTGCCGCTAAAAAGCTAGCCGAGGATTTGCTTAAAAGGGCAAAATCGGGCGAAGATTTTGACAAGCTGATGAACGAATATTCTGAGGACCCCGGACTTCAGTCAAACCCTGACGGATATGTGTTTGCGTCGGGAGAGATGGTGCCGGAGTTTGAGCAGGCAACTGATTCTGTCGAGGTGGGTGGAATTACACTGTGCAAGTCAAGCTACGGATACCATATTATAAAGCGCTTAAGCGTTGATTATGCTGAGGTTCAGGACAGGGTTGTAAGTAAGATTGTGGAAGAACGTGTGGCAAAGCAGCTAAAAGACTGGGAAGAAGAATATGATTTAAAGATTGTCAAAAATGAGGATGTTTTAAAGGAAATAAAATAGTACGTGATAATGCAGACAAAAAACGGTATACTTCTACCGTTTTTTGTTTGTTATAGAGAGGAATTACAAAGAATGTGTGCAATATAACGAGGAATTATTATTTGAAAACACGTCGATATGATTAATTTCTATAAAATTTTACATAAAATATTGATAAAATAAAAATTTTGCTGTATAATAAGTATAATATTTTTTGACTGAGAAGGGAATGGTTTGAATGGCAAACAACGTAAGACCTGAAACAATGGCTCGTATTAACACAAAGGAACTGGCAGATGCTTTTATCACAGAGCAGGTAGAGGAAATCCGCAAGCAGGTAGGGGACAAAAAGGTTCTTCTGGCTCTTTCGGGCGGTGTTGATTCATCTGTTTTGGCAGCACTCTTGATTAAGGCAATCGGCAAACAGCTTGTTTGCGTACACGTTAATCACGGACTTTTGAGAAAAGGTGAGCCGGAGCAGGTTGTAGAGGTTTTCAGAAACCAGATGGATGCAAATCTTGTCTATGTAGATGCCGTTGACCGTTTTTTAGATAAGTTAAAAGGTGTAGCAGAACCCGAGCAAAAGAGAAAAATAATCGGTGCTGAGTTTATACGCGTGTTTGAGGAAGAGGCTCGCAAGCAGGAAGGTATTGACTTTTTGGCGCAGGGTACAATTTATCCGGATATTTTGGAGAGTGGTCCTGTTAAGGCACATCACAATGTAGGTGGACTTCCTGAGGATTTGCAATTTGAGCTTGTTGAACCGCTGAAGTTCTTATATAAGGATGAGGTTCGTACTGTCGGTGACGCTTTGGGCTTGCCTGCAAGTATGGTTTACCGTCAGCCGTTCCCAGGACCAGGACTTGGTGTAAGATGCCTTGGTGAAATTACTCGTGAACGTTTAGAGGCAGTTCGTGAATCAGATGCAATTCTTCGTGAAGAGTTTGCTAAAAACGGACTTGAGGGAAAGGTTTGGCAGTATTTCACAGCTGTTCCAGACTTTAAGTCAGTCGGTGTTTCAAATGATATAAGAACTTATGCATATCCTGTAATAATTCGTGCAGTAAACACTATCGACGCAATGACTGCAACTGTTGAGAATGTTCCTTTTGAACTTTTGCAGCATATTACAAAGCGTATTACAACAGAAGTTGAAAACGTAAACCGCGTACTTTTTGACCTCACTCCAAAGCCAACAGGCACAATAGAGTGGGAATAAGCCCAACTGTTTTAGGGCAAAGACAAATATCCCAGGAAGGCAAAAAAGCTAAATATAGAAATGAGACCTTGAGAATGAAAATTCTTGAGGTCTTTTTTAGTACAGAAGTATGAGAAAACCTTGTAGTAGTGGGGAAAATTAGCATATA
>JAZNNI010000122.1:0-2290 GCA_045580145.1 Clostridia bacterium | reverse complement strand
CATCCACCGTTTTCAGTGCGTACATCGATGGCAGATTATCGTACATCGAAAAAGGATTTTGCTGACTACTCTCATACGATGATAAATCTGCCCTTGTATGCCGTTAACCAAATCCGTAAGGAATGTGGCGATTCTCAAGAGGATATTTAATCTGAAAACAATGCCGTTTTGCACGCATCTTGGCGGCTTTGGCGGGCGGTGGACAATGCTTACTCGAATTGCGTTACAGAAAGCGTCACATACGCGGTTGCTCTGCCGGAACCCACTTTTTTGATCTCTCCATGGTCAAGCATCTCTTTCAGAGTTCGTTCGATCATGGAAATACTTATATCAGGACAGGCGTTGGCAATATCCGACTTGCTGATTTTTCCCAGTTTCTGTTCAAAAATCAATCGGATGCGATCTGTTTTGTTGAGTTTACCAGTCACAATATGTTTAACTCTGTTTTCAAATTCACGATAAGATTTGAGAATGATCCCCAGCATATAACGTATAAACGGCATATAATCATTCGTACCGTCGTTCCAATTTGCACTGCTCTGCTGCAATGTTTCATAATAGGTTTCTTTAGATTGTTCAATAAGTTTTTCTAAACTGATATATTTCCCGACAATATAACCATTCTGATAAAGCAGCAGCAAAGTAAGCAAACGGCTCATGCGCCCATTGCCGTCATTGAACGGATGAATGCAGAGAAAATCAAAAATAAACAATATTGCAAGCATTAATGGATCACAAACGCCAATGGCAAGAGCGTTTTTGTAAGCCGTGCAGAGTTCTTCCATTGCCAGTTGTGTTTCAAATGCAGCTACTGGAGTAAAACGGATATGCTGCTTGCCTTTTGAATCCGTTTCTGCAATCAGATTATCACTGTTTTTCCAATGCCCCCCAATACCGGGAGCTTGGAATGAATACAAATCCCGATGCAGCTGCAAAATAGAGTTGGGGGTCAGCGGAATATACTCATAACTTTCGTGGATCGTTGCCAGAACATCCCGATATCCGGCAATCTCTTTTTCATTGCGGTTAACTGGTTGTGATTTTTGCATTACCAACTCTTTTAAACGGGCATCGGAAGTAAAAATACCTTCAATACGGTTTGAAGCATCGGTGCTTTGAATGATTGCAACTTCAAACAGCGTTTTCAAAATATCCTTTTTGGCAGTAATGTACAAATCCTGCTTCCCGCGATATTCGTGAATAGCGGACAAAAGATTGCTGATTTCCGGAGTGAGCAGCGCACCTGGCAATGCCGAATAATCAAATTTTCTCATAGATCCATCTCCATGATTTTATTTTATCTGCCCATAATATAATATCATTCTGCATAATTTCAAGTGTATTTTATGCAGATAATTCTAAAATTATGCAAATAAGTCATAACACCGCAGTAATTGCCGCATAGAGTATAGATAAAATCAACTACACATGTTTTGAGTGGGAAGGGCGGCTGGAAGAAGTTTTGCTGTTATTTCTATCTGCATAAAAGAGATCGGACGTTTAGATTTGCACTTATTTTGAGTGTAATTTTAAGCGATTTTATATTCTGTATTTACATATCAATTTTTTTTCTGCATGTTTTTGTCACAAACCGTCGAAGAACTATTTTTTATGGAATATCTGTGTGTTTTTTTGAAAAAATTTACATTTTCGACTTGACTTTTTGCAATTTACAGGATACTGTAGGACAATAGTAATTCTTATAGTCTTTAATTTTTAAAAGAAAGGATGATGAAGTATGAGCGTTGTTGAAAGCGTAAAAAAAGATGTGGCATCCCCAGTGGCAGGAAAAATTTTCGTATCTCAATTGTCTGATAATGCTGGTGTTAAAATTACAACTACCGGTTTTTCGGACGATGTCGGAATCGTAAAATATGAGATTTATCAAGGGAAAACACTGATTGCATCCGATGTTCCTGAAGAGGGCGGCCAGCTTGTATATGAGTATGAAAAAGCCGATCTTGCCGGAAAATTCAGTTTTTCTGTCATTGCATGTGATGCTGCCGGAAAAAAGTCTAAAGAAGTCAAAAAAAATATTACAATCAAAGATACGACCCCGCCCAGCGAAGTGATCGGCTTGACCTGCCAACCCGGAGCGAATGAAAAGAATATCGTTTTGTCCTGGGATGCCGCAACCGATAACTCCCCCGATCCGATCAGTTATGAAATCCGGATTGAAGGCGACAAGAAGATTTACAAGAGCAAGACAACCAGTTTGACATTGAAGAAACTTACCGCCGGAGAACATACCTTCCAGGTCCGTGCCGTAGATAAAGCGAAAAATAAAAGA
>JAZNNI010000121.1:0-17748 GCA_045580145.1 Clostridia bacterium | reverse complement strand
CTGCGTTTTTTGACGCGTGACATATGATGGTTACGCGTTTTTTTAATTAAAGATATGCGAATCCCCGATGATTTAAATATTTTTTAAACTGTTTTCCATAGGTTGAGATATAAAAAATCACGATTTTCCACAAGCGCATATCTTGCGTAACCTTATTAAAACAAAAAAGAGCCTTTTTTGAGGCTCTGATATAAAGGTTTTATCACAAATTATAAATATTAATATTTTTGTCTTTTCTGTGAAAGCTATTGCTTTTTTTGTCTAAATATAGTATAATAGGAAAAAATTTTAAGGAGTGATTTGAATGGCAAAATTATGTGAATGTTGTGGCAATAAAAATAACTCATTTGTAGGAGACCCTTTTTACTTGACAAATGAAAAAATACTTTGTCATAAATGTGCCGAACCTATAAGAAATGATATAAATAATCTTTATTATGTTAAGTCAAATGAAGAGTATGAAGCATTAAAGAATAAAATCATTGCCAAATGCAAAGAAAGTTTCAATGATACTATTACTGAATATATCATCACTACAATGAACAAAATATATGACAGATTAGATTTTGTAAAAAATGATAAGCAGTCAATGACCGTTAACTCTTCAACAACAAATACAGAAAATATTTCTGCTAACAACGAAACAGAAAGTTCTTCTGGAATGTTTGATAATATTGGTGGCAAGATAAAAACCTTGGCAAAAGTTGTTACTTGGATAGGTATTATTGCATATGTCATTTCTGGCATTGCTATAATGTTCATTGATGAAGAGATGAGTTTTATTGGTTTAATGGTTATGATTTTTGGTGGTTTAATATCTTGGGTTTCTTCTTTTGTATTATATGGTTTTGGTCAGTTGGTGGAAAACTCCGACAAATTAGTAAAACTATCAAAAAAATAATATTACATATAGGCAAAAAAGATTGACATTTGTAAAAATCTAAAAAAGTGGTTCATAACCCACAAAAGTCAAACCCGACTTTTAGACATACTTATTAAAGCAAAAACCCCAAAACTATCAAGGTTTTTAGACCTTTTTAGTCTTGAGGTTATGCTTTAAAAAAATTAAGCAAGTCTATAAGCCGGGTTCTGTATCGGACGGTCATCTATCTGTGGCAAACGGTTACCCGCTTGCTCAAGCCATCATTCGCCTTATACGCCGAGCAGACAAAGGCAGTCGATGTTGCTCCGGGTGGGGTTTACACGGGAATTCAGTTACCATCTTCCCTGTGAGCTCTTACCTCACATTTCCACACTTACCGAAAAATCGGCGTTTATTTTCTGTTGCACTGTCCTTGGAGTCGCCTCCACCGGCCGTTAACCGGCACCCTCGCTCTATGGAGCCCGGACTTTCCTCACGCACCATAAAAATGCCCGCGACCGTCTGACTTACTCGAGATTTATTATAATCTTTTTTTATACCTTTGTCAAGAACCCGAACGGAACATAAGGTAGGCATAAAAGGCCACAGTCCCCAAAGACAGAATGGATATAAAACTTCCACCCAAAACATTTTTCCCGCGAAAAGTCCAGATTCCGTACATAAGAGTCCGTAAAGCAACTGCAAATACTATTATAAAAACTGCAATATCGGTCATTTGTCCTCACTCCTTACGACAAGCCCTGTTCTTCTGACCATAAAGTCCACGTCAACGTCGATTTGGGCATTTTTGTATTTTTCTTTCCACTTGTATTTATCAAAATCGCTTGTATTCCAAAAATTTTGTTTTGCAAAGCTTCCAAAACCCACAATATCTGTCCCCATTTCGATAGTTTTGTTTAAAAAGCTATTTATTTCCGCCTCTATCTCCTCTGTTGCCTCTTTTGCAAATTCATCCATATGGTCCTCGACAGAAATGTCGGGAGAGGAGGAATAAAAGTCTGCCTCAAGAGAAATTTTAATGTGTATTTTTGGAACGTCCCCCGAAGTATCAATAGATATACGTGGCTTTTGGTTTTGTTGCTGGAGAACTGTTATGGGGTCGTCAGGAGTACGGCTAAAGCGATACGTAACGTAGCTGTTTTTGTATCTGCCGGTTAAAATATTGTATATCTCGGTTTCAATGTCTCCCATCTCCCCTACCATTTTGTCCATTTCAAATATCGCCATTCCCATTACTTCGGTTTCCTTTTTTTCAACAGGGACATCACCTGCTAAGTAGTCTTCGAGGCGGTACTGGTAGCCACTGTCATCAAAATTATCTGTCCCCTTTTTCTTGGAAACAGAGCATAAAGGAAGAACTGTGCTTTTTTCGCTACTACCAGCATAAAAGTAGAAATCCTGACCTAAATTCTGCGGAATAAATCCTGAGGACTCATTTTCAAAAATCATTGTGTAGTAACGGACGGGATTGACCTCGGTTTCGGGATTGACAGCCTCTAAAAATTCCTTTGCCTTGCCTGTGCTGACGGAAAAATAGGTGTTTGGTCTGATGTCACTGCTCCTCCCTATCGTTTCGAGCAAATCTTTGAGTCCGTCCTTTGCAAGCTCGGAGGAAAAGACAATCAGCTTTGTGTGAGAGAGTGTAAACGTTTTACTTATGATATGATTTGCAATATTTACTGCAGAATATATACTTGGGGCAGTAACCGTGATATTTTCTATGCTTTCCTGTCCCCCTTTTCCTCCCTCTTGGCTTGCCCCGCCGCTTATCTTGGCAGGGTTTGCAAATTGAAGTGTTATATCATACTTTGCCTCTGGCTTTTCCGCCTTGTCTATGCCGATTGCTACGACGTATCCCAAGGTATCCGGCTCTGATAAATCGCTACATCCGGACGTTATAAGAACAAACAAAAGAATGCCGAGTACTTTTAAAAGCTTATTTATCATATCTTCCCCCTCCTCTTTAAAACATAAATTGAAGGAATTAAAATGGGCAGTATATAAGCAAGTGGAATAAGATTTTGCTTCAGGGTATATGCCTCGTCCAAAAGTGCAACGATTGAGGTTGGTTCGAAAGACAAAAGTGAAATCAAAACCGCCGTGCAAGGAATAAGCGGCTTTGAGTATTTTAACTTAAAGGTATTTTGGAACACGTTGCAAAGGAGTAATATATAAATTGATGAATAAAGGAGCTGTGTTATAGACCACACAAACTCAAAAAGCGCTTCAAACCTTTGGAAATACTCACCTGCACGAAGTATTCGGGAGAGTTGATAAGGAATTAGTAAGAATTCCCGTGAGTATGGATAAGGATAGGTAAGCCCGTAGGCGAGGCAGATTATTGTAAGAGTGATGCCGCCAATCAGAATGGCATTTTTGCCGCTTTTTTTAACAGTTTCTATATCACTAACATAAGGAAGAAGCAGGTTGAGAGCTATGAGGTCAGAAAAACACGACATATCCTTAAGACCAGTCAAAAATATGTTTTTTGCACCTGTTCCCAAAATCGGAAACAGGTTATTTATATCGTATGCCGGCAGGAGAAATGCCGCCAAAACTCCTAAAAAGAAAAGGCAGAACGGAAAAAATATGGCATTTATGATTACTAAGGATGAAAACCCTCTGTATGCACCCAAAACAAGCGCAAATGTAAATAGAATCATAATATACTCAATTTTTGTTTTGGGTAGAAGAATTATTTTTACCGATTCGGCGAAAGTGCGTAGTTCCGTTCCGACATTAGCTACTATTATTACGGCGACGATAAGGGACACTAAAATCTTAAGTGGCGTCTTCCCTATGCTCTCAGCAAGTTGAATTATAGATTTGTTGCCGGTGTGCGCATAAAATTTGATAGACAATACAAAAAGAATATATGCAATAAGGGACATATAAAGTGCCTGTATCCACGCAGCATTCCCGCTGGTCTTAAAAAGAAATCGTGGAAAGGCAAACATCATTTTGGTTATTAAAAGATTTGACATAAGCCATGTGAGCTGCTTTGTGTTCAAATTAATTCTGTCCATTACAAAAACACTCCTTATTTGTATAGTCTGATTGTTTCACGTGAAACACCACCTATTCCCCGACACTCCATTTTTTACTGATTTTATCTTCCCTTTTTGCTTTTTTTGTGCGCAAGAACGCAGGTCTTTTCTCGGTTTTCCATATTTCCGGAACAAAGACGGCATCTTTATAAAGGTTATTGCCCGGAAGCGGTGATAAAAATGGTACGCCAAAGCTTTTAGTTGAGGCAACAAAAACGGAATATATGAAAATTCCGAGGGAGATGCCTAAAAAACCAAGACTGCTTCCTAAAAGTATAAATATGAACTTTAAAACACGAAAACTCCAGCCTAAAGAGTAGTCTGCGGTCGCAAAAGAGCCAATACCCGTTATAGCAACAACAATTATCATAATAGGACTGACTATTTTTGCGCCTACTGCCGCCTGCCCTAAAATAAGACCTCCAACTATGCCGAGTATGGACCCCAATGGCCCCGGCATACGAATTCCGGCTTCCCTAATCATTTCAAAGGAAAATTCCATCAGCAAAAGCTCAATAACACTCGGGAACGGGACGTTTTGCCGTGAGGCGCTAATTGCATACAAAAGATATGTCGGCAGCATTTCTTCGTGAAACAGCGTTATAGCAAGAAAAAGTCCGGGCAAAAGCACTGAAATGAAGATTGCGGCAAGGCGGATTATACGGGACATATTTGCAAAATCGTTTCTCAGATATGCATCAGATGCCGCGTGTGTCATTTCGTAAGCGTTTGTTGGAAAAATAAGAGCGCGAGGACTCCCGTTTAAAACAAGGGCGACTCTTCCCTCTGACAGCGCTCTTGCGACACGGTCAGGCCTTTCTGTTGCAAGCACGTGTCCTGTAATCATAAGAGGACTATCCTCTATCATCATAGCAATTTCTTCTATTGATATAACATAATCCATAGATATGCTGTCGAGTCTTCTGCGAACCTCTCCAACAAGCTCCTCGTTTGCAATATCGGAAATATACATAATAACACCACGTGTTTTTGATACGTTTCCTAAAACGGTTTTTTCACATATGAGTTTTTCGGTTTTCAAGATTTTACGGATTTGTGCAGAATTTCCGCGCAGCATTTCCGCAAAAGCCTCCTGTGGACCATATATAGACTGTTCGTTTTCGGGTTTTTGAATACTGCGCGATGGCCAACCCTTTACGTCGGCTGTAAATCCTGAGTCTATACCATCAATGAAAATTCCGCAACTGCCGAAGTTGACATCATCAATTATACTTTCAAAATCCTGCGTCTGCTGAACCTGATTATGCGTGATGAGTCGTGACACAACAAAATCAGCGGTTTTATAGTTATCGGTCTCGCTTATAAAGGGTAACTCTAAAAGTGGTTTTATTATACTGGTATTTATAAAATCGCTTTTGCACATACCCTCATAGAAGACAATGAAGGCTTTTGTGTCCCCGTTTAACACTAATTTGCGTATAACAACGTCATTGTTGTGAGGATAATCAAATCGTTTTTCGATATACTTTCTGTTTTTTTCTATTTCGGAAAAGACTTTTTGCTCTTTGGGTGTAGAATTTTCCTTTCGTACATCATATATCGCAGGAGAATTTTTCTTTTCCACCCAAAAAGAAAGATTTTCTTTGGGTGGAGTATATAGAAAAATTTTCTTGATAAGGCTTAATAAATTCATTTTTTACCCCTTTCGGCTACCAAACTCGGTTTTATACTCTATTTTTTTCCATTTTTTTTAAATTATTCAAAAAAATATAAAAATGTTTCATGTGAAACATTTACATTTTAAATTTTTGTGCTATAATATAATAGGAAGTTAATTTTGAATTTAAATAGCAAAGGATAACCATATGGGAAAGATAATTGCAGTAACTAACCAAAAGGGCGGCGTAGGAAAGACCACTACGGCGGTAAATCTCGCGGCGTGCCTTGCATATAAAGGGAAAAAAGTCCTTTTGATAGACAGCGATGCGCAAGGGAACTCAACCTCCGGACTTGGAGTGGGAAAGGAAAATATAGAGTATTCCTTGTATGACTGTCTGGCAGACAGCAAAAAGACGAAGGAAGCTATAATTAAGACAAGCTGCAGAGGATTGTCGATTATTCCTTCGCTTCCAGAACTTTCAGCTGCAGAAATAGAGCTTGCAAATGAAGAAAATCGTGAATATTTCCTTGAAGAGGCAATAAAAGAGGTTAGGGATGATTATGATTTTATAATAATTGACTCGCCTCCGGCTCTTGGTATGCTCACAATTAATATTATGACTGCTGCTGACAGCCTTTTAATACCTATTCAGTGCGAATATTATGCGCTTGAAGGGTTATCACAACTGATAAACTCTATAAAAAACATAAAAAAATCTCTTAACAAGGAGCTTGAAATAGAGGGTATCTTAGCAACAATGTTTGATGCGAGGACAAATCTCTCATCTCAGGTTCTTGAAGAAGTGAAAAAGCATTTTCCGGACAAGGTTTTTGTGTCACCAATTCCGCGAAATGTACGGCTTTCAGAGGCACCGAGCCACGGTCAGCCGATAATTAAATATGATATTACATCAAAAGGTGCAGAAGCATATTTTTCGCTTGCACGAGAAATTATTAATAATAATAAGGAGTGGTTAAATGGCTAAGAAAGGCTTGGGAAAGGGGCTTGACGCGCTATTTGCTGAAGAAGAGGAAAAGAGTGGCATAGTTGAAGTTAAGATAACAGATGTTATGCCTAATAAAAATCAGCCGCGAAAGACCTTTGACGAGGAAAAGCTTATGGCACTTTCCGAATCTATAAAAGAGCACGGCATCATTCAACCGATTGTTGTTACGCAAAATGGGGACACATATACTATTGTTGCGGGTGAAAGACGTTGGAGAGCAGCAAAAAAGGCGGGAATTAAAAAGGTGCCGGTGCTGGTCCGTGATTACAGCGATATGGCGGTCAGAGAAATCGCACTGATTGAAAACCTCCAAAGAGAAGACCTTAATCCTATTGAAGAGGCGATGGGGTATCGTTCGCTTATGGATGAGTACAATCTCACGCAGGAGGAAATAAGCGCAAAAATCGGAAAAAGCCGCAGTGCTATCGCAAATTCTGTACGTCTTTTAACTCTTGACGAGGAGTCTCGTGCAAAGCTTGTATCGGGAGAAATCACCGAAGGACACGCAAGATGTGCATTAATGGTTCCGGCAGGAGTTGTACGTGAATTTTTTATAAACAGGATTATTGAAGATGGATTGAATGTTCGTCAGGCAGAAATTCTGGCTAAGGATCTTGCAAAAAGTCCGTCCCCAAAATCAAAAAAACAGGAAAATACTGCATACAAAATTGAGCTTGACAGAATATCCAAAAATCTTGAGCAATATCTTGGGACAAAGGTAAAGCTTTCGGGAAACTCAAAAAAAGGTAAAATTGAGATAGAATATTATGGAAACGAAGACCTTGAACGGCTTTTGGACCTTATTAAACGGGGGTGACGGAATTGACAGACCACACAAGTGACAACAAATCTTTGTTTTTATACACCGGACTAATCTTTATTGCTGCGATTGTGATGATTATAATATCCTTTTTTGCACAAACACACTTAGAGCAGGAAAGTGCAATCCAAATGGGTGCGGAGAATGTACGGCTCTCAAACAAGGCGGCACAGGTCAGCGAGGAAAATTTGCAGCTTGTTGAACTTAATAAAACGCTTCGAATTACCAATAAAGATCTTCTTGACAAAAATTCGGCGCTTACACTTGAGCGCGACGCACTTTTAAAGGATAAGGCAGCATATGAAGTTTTTACAGATGTATATGAGAAGCTTTTGAAAAAAGACAAAGAGGGTGCTTTGACGCTTTTGCAGGGGGTATACACCGAGGATTTATCTCCTGAGCTAAAGGAACTATATGATAAATTAGTAAAGAAACTACAATAGATTAATAACTACGAATGGAGAGATAAAAAATGTTAGATATAAAATTATTAAGAACCGAGCCGGATAAAATCCGCGAAGCTTTAAAAAACAGATGTAATGACTTAGACATTACGCCGGCGATTGAACTTGACGAAAAACGCCGTGAAATTCTTGCTAAAGTTGAGCAGATGAAGGCAAAACAAAACGAGATAACAAAGCAGATTCCTGCAATGAAAAAGGCTGGAGAAAATACTGATAAAATTTTTGCTGAAATGAAGGAGCTTTCAGGCGAAATAAAGGAGCTTGATGCAGAGGTTGCCGAAATTGACGAGAAGCTGAGAGATTTTATGCTCAGAATTCCGAATATTCCGTCTGATAAAAGTCCGATTGGGTCTGATGATGCCGACAATGTTGAGGTAAGAAAATGGGCAGAGCCGAGAAACTTTGATTTTGAGGCAAAGGCACATTGGGATATAGGAACAAATCTTGACATTCTTGATTTTGACCGCGGTGCAAAGATTGCCGGAACGCGTTTTACAGTTTACAAGGGCTTGGGAGCAAGGCTTGAAAGAAGTGTTATTCAGTATTTCTTAAACACCCATACAGAGCACGGATACACCGAAATTTTCCCGCCGTATATGGTAAACAGAGCGTCTATGACAGGAACAGGACAGCTCCCTAAATTTGAGGAGGATGCATTTAAGGTTTCAAATAATGGTTATTTCTTAATACCTACAGCCGAAGTTCCTGTTACAAACCTTCACAGAGACGAGATTTTAGAAGGAAGCAAGCTGCCTGTTAAGTATTGTGCATATTCTGCTTGCTTTAGAGCTGAGGCCGGATCTGCGGGCCGTGACACAAGAGGTCTTATCCGTCAGCACCAGTTTAATAAGGTAGAGCTTGTTAAATTCGCAAAGCCGGAGGAATCATACAAGGAACTTGAATCGCTCACAAATGATGCAGAAAGACTCCTTCAGGGACTCGGAATTCCGTACAGAGTGGTATGTCTTTCAACCGGTGATTTGGGTTTCTCATCTGCTTGCACATATGATATCGAGGTATGGATGCCAAGCTATGGAAGATATGTAGAAATTTCTTCGTGTTCAAATTTTGAGGATTATCAGGCACGTCGTGCAAATATCCGCTATAAAGATAGCGCAAAGGACAAAGCGCAATTCGTGCATACATTAAATGGTTCAGGTCTTGCTGTCGGAAGAACTGTTGCAGCGATTTTAGAGAACTATCAGAATGAGGATGGAACGGTTACGGTTCCTGAGGCACTTGTTCCGTATATGGGTACTGATATTATTAAATAGTAATTACAAGCGGGGCAGTGTAATTTGCTCCGCTTTGCTTTTGTGTATAGGAATTTGCGCCCTTAAATGACTGAATAACATACCCTAAATTCTGCGCCTGCAGATCGGGTGTCTATTTATATTTTAAGGTTATAAAAAGCAATACTAAAAACAAGATAATAAAAAGAAAAACAGACAAAATTATAAAAATTTTATAAATTTATTATGTAAACCAATGAATAAAACTGTCCACACCACCAAAAAAATTTCTCAACGTCAAAAAGTATTAATTTAAGTGGATTTCTCATACTTATCCACTTTATCCACACACTTATCCCACACAAAGTGGGGGGCGACAAATGGCATAAACACGTAAATGTTGATTTTTTTAAGTGGTTTACAAAAAGTTATGCGAGTTTTCCACAAAATACGACTATATTTTACACATTTGAAGTGTGTAGGGTGTTGAATTGAAGAAAAAATCGCATAAGACAGGGGTGTGGGGGATACAAAAAGTTATCCACACCTGTTGATGAAGTGATGTATAACTGAATTTTTATGCAAAAGAGGTTTTTTCGATGATTACACCAAGACTTGAGATGATTTTACGACATATAAAGGGCGACTCCTGTGCCGATATAGGTACTGACCACGCATATATTCCCATACGGCTCGCAGAAAAAGGAATGTATGTTATTGCCACCGATATTAAGGCTGGTCCTTTGAAGATGGGAGAGGAAAATGCCATAAAATATGGGCAAAAAATTGATTTTCGCTTAGGCGGCGGTCTTTCGCCTATAGAAAAGGGAGAGGTAGAAACGATTGTTATTGCCGGAATGGGCGGCGAAATGATAGAAAAAATCATATCGGAAGAAGCGGATAAGGCAAGAAGTGCAAGATTAGTGCTTCAGCCGATGAATTCGCAGTATGAGCTTAGAAAATATCTTGCGAAAAATAATTTCACCATACTTGAGGAGGATTTGGCTGTTGAGGGCTTTAAGGTGTATAATCTGATGGTTGTAAGAAGTGGCGAAGGTAATATTTATGATAAGGAAATTGATGCTCACCTTCCAAAGCAGCTCTATTCGCATCCGCTTTTTGAAAAGCTTTTGGAAAAGAAAAAACGTGAGCTTGGAAAAATCTATGATGGACTTATAAAAAGCTCGGCAGACACCGAAAAAGAAGCGACCAAAATTAAGCTTTTACTTGAGGATATTTACGAAATAGAAAGGAGCAGGGAAAATGAAGCTTTGTGAGATTATAAAAAGGCTGGAGAAAGAGTTTCCGAAGGAAGCGGCATATGAGTGGGACAATGTAGGACTTTTAGTTGGTGATAAAAATAGGGACATAAAAAAGATTGCGCTTGCTCTTGATGTGACGGAGGATACCGTGGATAGATGTATAGAGGAGAGTGCAGAGCTTATAGTTTCGCATCATCCCATAATGTTTTCGCCGGTAAATAAAATTACGAAGGAAACGGCTTTGGGAAGACTTTTAATCAAGGCTATTGAGAATAAAATAAGTATATACGCAGCTCACACAAACTGCGATGTTGCCGGGCGGGGGATAAATGCATATCTTGCCGACCTTTTTGAGCTTCAAAGAGCCGAGGTGCTTGAAGATAACGGACTGGGGCGTGTGGGAGATTTAAAGGAGGAAATGAGCCTTGATGCGTTTTGTGAGATTGTTAAAGAAAAACTAAACACACCTGCGGTGCAAGTGGTGGGGGACATAAAAAAGAAAGTGAAAAGAATAGCCATAGGCTCAGGTGCGTGTAGTGACAGTATACCTTTTGCGATTGAGAAAAATGCGGATGTTATGATAACGGGGGACACAAAATACCATAATATGCTGAATTTTGCGGGTGAAGGTATAAGTATAATAGATGCAGGGCATTACCCGACAGAAATAGTTGTTTTAGAAATCTTTGAAAAAGTTTTAGAAGATTTGGGGATAGAGATGGTTAAATACAGACCCGGAAACGTGATTAAATTCATATAAGGAGGAAACTATGACGGAAATATTGCTTATGATACTGGCAGTTTTGGTGCTGGTTCTGATTATAACAATGATTGTGAAAAAGCCGGCAGAAAATCCCAAAACGATTGAAACCATAAAGCTTTTGGGGGAAATGATATCCAAAAACCAAAAGGATACCGACGAATATCAGTCGAAGAAGTTTTTGGAAATCGATAAAAACATAACCGATAAGCAAGGAGAAATGAATAAGGCAGTTTTAGGTAGCCTTTCGCAGATGGAGGAAAGGTTCAAAACCTTTGAGCAGGGCAATGAGCAAAAGCTTGAGGCGATGCGCGATGTAATGATGAAAAGCCTTCTTGCAATGCAGGAGGATAATTCAAAAAAACTTGAGGATATGCGAAAAACTGTGGATGAAAAGCTGCAGAAAACTCTGGACGAAAAGATGAGCGAATCTTTTAAGATGGTCAGTGAACGCTTAGAGCAGGTTTATAAAGGCCTCGGCGAAATGCAGACCTTGGCAGTCGGGGTAGGGGATCTTAAAAAAGTCCTTTCTAATGTGAAAACAAGGGGAATATTGGGCGAAATTCAGCTTGGTGCAATTTTGAAGGAAATTCTTTCGCCAGAGCAGTATGAGGAAAATGTCGTAACAGTTCCGGGAAGCAAAAATCCGGTTGAATTTGCAGTAAAGATGCCCAATGAAGATGGCTTTGTGTATCTTCCGATTGACTCAAAATTCCCTGGTGATGCATTTTATGAGCTGCAAAGCGCTTATGAAGATGGTGATGCAGAGCGGATAAAGGCGGCAATGGCAGTTTTGCTTACAAGAATCAAGCTGTTTGCCAAGGATATTCACGATAAGTACATAGAACCGCCGCATACTACCGATTTTGCAATTATGTTCCTCCCGTTTGAGGGGCTTTATGCAGAGGTTGTAAATCAGGGAATGGTGGAGACCTTGCAAAGTATGTATAAGGTAAATATCGCAGGGCCAAGCACTATGGCGGCGCTGTTAAATTCACTCCAGATGGGCTTTAAGACACTCGCAATTCAAAAACGCAGTGTTGAAGTATGGAATGTGTTGTCGGCGGTAAAGAGTGAATTTGATAAATTCGGCACAGTTTTAGAGGCAACACAAAACCGTCTTGTGCAGGCAAATAATGAACTGGATAAATTGGTTGGCACAAGGACTCGTGCAATTTTGAGAAAGCTCAAGGATGTAGAAAGCCTGAGTGACAGTGCGGAGGAAAAAACAGACCTGTTTAACGAGGAATAAATGCATATTTTTGCGAAGATTAAGGTCATTCTTGTCAATTTTCTCTAAGGTAGAAAAGTTTTTTTGTTAATTTTATAACAATATTTGTTTTAATTCATATTTTTTTAATTATAATGTAGATTTTTAAATTTTTATATGATATAATGGAAACTAGGCTATAATGCAAAAAAGGATAAGGAGGAAAAAAATGAACAAAGCAAGTACAATGCCATTTAAAGGCACTAAAGAACAAGAAGCAAAACTTATGGAAGTCATTGCTGCTCACAAGGATGAGGAAGGCGCTGTTATTCCTGTACTGCACGAAGCACAGGGCATTTACGGATATCTTCCGATTGAGGTTCAGGAAATGATTTCAGAGGGCTTAAATGTACCATTAGCAGAAATCTACGGAATAGTAACCTTCTATACACAGTTTTCACTCAATCCAAAGGGTGAATACCAAATCGGAATATGCTTGGGAACAGCCTGCTACGTTAAAGGCTCAGGAGATATTCTTGAAAAGTTTAAGGAGCGCCTCGGAATTGACGTTGGTGAATGCACACCGGACGGAAAATTCTCTTTGGACGCAACACGTTGTATAGGTGCGTGCGGTCTTGCGCCGGTACTCACTGTAAATGACGAGGTTTACGGACGTCTTACAGTAAAGGACGTTGACGATATATTGGCAAAATACAACGCATAAAAAATAGCTTGTCTCTTTTATGAAAGGAATAAAAGTATGATATTATCTGAAATTAAAGCGGTTTTAAATGCTTCGGTGTTAAGCGGAGAAACAGATGCAGAGCTTTCAAAAAAGGAAATAAACACTGCCTTTGGAAGTGACCTTATGAGCGATGTTCTTGCATTTGTGAAGGACCAGTCATTGCTTTTGACCGGTCTTATAAACTCACAGGTGATACGTACTGCAGAAATGATGGATATAGGCGCTGTTTGCTTCGTCCGCGGAAAGGTACCTACCGAAGACGTGGTTGAGCTTGCAAAGGAAAAGGGAATAACACTACTTGCTACAAGCTTGACGCTTTACACATCTTCAGGAAAACTCTATGCTGCAGGCATAAGGGGGAACAGCAATGATTAAAAACTATGAAATTTCGGGAGATGATTTTTCTTCGGCAGGAGAAGCATCAAGCAATTTTAAAGCAATTTTGAAAAGACTTGGTATTTCACCTGAGATTGTGAGAAAGGTTGCCATTGCTATGTATGAAGCCGAGATAAATACAATTATTCACGGTGGAGGCGGTGAATGTATAGCTGAAATTTCGGGCAAGGAAATAAAGATTACCTTTACTGACAAGGGTCCCGGAATTGCTAACATTGACCTTGCTATGCAGGAGGGTTATTCAACTGCATCAGACCGTGTGCGTGAGCTTGGCTTTGGAGCAGGAATGGGACTTCCGAATATGAAAAAGTACACAGATGATATGCAGATTGAAACTGCACCCGGAATGGGAACGAAGCTTACGTTGATTATAAATCTGTGAGGTGAAATTATGACATATTTCCACTCAGTAACTCTTGATAAAAGCAAATGTCACGGCTGCACGAACTGTATCTCGCACTGTCCGACAGAGGCGATCAGGGTGCGCCACGGCAAAGCAAAAATCATAAAACCCCGCTGTATTGATTGCGGCGAGTGTATAAGAGTGTGTCAGTCACACGCAAAGCTTGCGGCGGCAGACGATTTTTCGATGCTGGAAAACTTTAAGTATAATGTGGCTATGCCTGCGCCGTCCTTTTACAGCCAGTTTAAAAACGAAACAAGTGTAGACGAAATTCTCACCGCGTTTTTAAAAATCGGCTTTGACGATGTTTTTGAGGTGGCAAGAGGTGCGGAGTATGTAAGCGCGGCTACTAAAAAACTACTCGCGGAAGATAGTCTAAAAAAGCCGGTTATAAGCTCGGCGTGTCCGGCGGTTTTGCGGCTTATGAGAGAGAGGTTTCCGGACCTTTTAGAGCACGTTTTGAGCCTTGTGTCTCCTATGGAGGCGGCGGCAATGCTCGCAAGGGAGGAAGCTAAAAAGAAAACAGGTCTTCAGGATGAGGAAATAGGAATATTCTTTATTTCGCCCTGTCCTGCTAAAGTGACAAGCATAAAATCACCGCTCACATTGGAAAAATCCTATGTCAGCGGAGCAATTTCGGTAAAGGACGCATATATGAAAATCAGACCTCTAATCGGCAATATCGATGAGATAAAGCCACTCTCGGTTTCGGGAAGAGAAGGGATTTTCTGGGCAAGAAGCGGCGGAGAATGTAAAGGCTCGGGGGCCTATGATTATATCGCCGTTGACGGAATAAACAACGTCATAAAGGTCCTTGAGGAAATTGAATATGGAAAGGTAAAGGATGTTGAGTTTATTGAGCTTGCGGCTTGCACAAGCGGCTGCTCAGGCGGTGCATTAAATGTTGAAAATCCGTTTATTGCATCTCGAAGAATTACTCAAGCATCAAAAATGCGAAAGGTAAATGAAGAACCGCAAGACCTTGACATAGAAAAGTTAAAATGGGAAAAGAGTGTTGAGGGCAGAGTTCACTCAGGACTTGACGAAGATCTTGAAAAGGCTATGCAGAAAATGGAGAGAATGGATGAGCTTTGCGAGCGGCTTCCGAAAATGGACTGTGGCTCTTGCGGAGCACCCTCGTGTAAGGCTCTTGCCGAGGATATTGTCCGTGGCTATGCAAGCGAAAAGGATTGTGTCTTTGTTATGAGAGAGGAAATCAAAAAGCTTGCTAAGCAGCTTATTGACTTAAACGAAGCCTTTGACGAAAAATAAAAGAAAGCCCTGGTATGTTTTATGAAAATATCGGAACTTATTAAAAAGCTTAACCTGACACTAATCACAAAACCCGAATTTGCCGACCGTGAAATAAAAGGCTGCTATATCGGTGACCTTTTAAGTTGGGTTATGGGAAAGGCGCAGCAGGGTGATGCGTGGATAACGATAATGAACAATATAAACATTGTTGCCGTTGCATCGCTTACCGACTGTGCTTGCATAATCCTCTGCGAAGGCGTTTCGGCGGATGAAAATGTTATAAATAAAGCGAACGATGAAGAAATTATAATTTTAAAAAGTGACGAAACTGCTTACAGCCTTGCGTTAAAGCTGGGCGGGGAAATCTGATATGATTTACTATGACTTCCATATCCATTCCGCACTTTCGCCCTGCGGCGACAAGGATATGACACCGAATAATATTGTAAATATGGCGGCGCTTTCGGGACTTTCGGCAATCGCGATTTCAGACCATAACACAGTCGGGAATGTAAAAGCGGCAATGGAGGTCGGAAAGGCGTGCGGTGTTACAGTTTTGGCGGGAATGGAGATTGAAACAGCGGAGGAAGTTCATATTCTGACACTTTATCCATCGCTTGACGCGGCAGAGGCTGCGGCAAAGGTTGTTTATAAGAGCCTTCCTGACATAAAAAACCGCCCCGACATCTTCGGCGAGCAGGTTTTTATGGATGAAAACGACAATATATGCGGCTATGAAGAAAAGCTTTTGATTTCGTCGTCGTCGCTTTCTATAAATGAAGTTTTCGATTTAGTAAAATCGGTTGGCGGAATATTCATTCCAGCGCACGTTGACAGACATTCCTACAGCGTGCTTACTAATTTGGGATTTATCCCTGACGATATTGATATAAAAAATATTGAGGTTTCAAAAAGTACAGCCGACCTGCCTGCATATCTTGCGGCTCGCCCTGAGCTTTCAAAATATAAAATTTTCAGAAACTCGGACGCGCACTATCTTCAGGACATTTCGATGGCAGAGGCATTTTTAGACGAGAAAAGCGTCTATGACATATTCAGGTAATTGATATGAAGGAATTATCACTACACATTTTAGATATTGCAAAAAATTCCGTAAAAGCAAAAGCATCCTTGATTGAAATTTTTGTGGACGAGGACGAAGAAAACAATCTTCTTACTATATCAATAAAGGACAACGGGTGCGGAATGAGCGAGGATTTTTTGAAAAAGGTAAAAGACCCGTTTTCCACCACACGTACAACCCGAAAGGTCGGGCTGGGGATACCGCTCTTTGAGGCGGCGGCAGAAGCGTGCGGCGGAGGGCTTACAATAACGTCGAAGGTGGGCGTAGGAACAAAAATGTGTGTAACTTTCCAGTATAACCACATTGACCGCGCACCAATCGGCGATATGGCAGGAACTATGGAAACCTTGATTTCCGGTTCCCCTGAAATTGACTTTTTATACCGCCACACAAAACGCGGAAAGACATTTACTCTTGATACACGAGAGTTAAGGCAGGTCCTTGGCGATGTGCCGCTTGACCTACCCGACGTGGTAATGTGGATTGACGGATATATAAAGGAAGGGCTGAGCGAAATAAGAGAGTCGCACGGCATTTAAATAAAAAATGTATTTTAGGAGGTCAATTATGAAAAGTTTGGCAGAATTGCAGGAAATCCGAAACAGAGCCTTGAATCAGGTTAATTTGCGTAAAGAACGCGAAGACGGAACACGAATTGTTGTAGGTATGGCTACTTGCGGTATCGCAGCGGGTGCTCGCCCTGTTTTAAATGCATTCCTGCAGGAAATCGAAAAGAGAAACCTTGCAAATGTAACGGTTACACAGACCGGATGTATCGGTATGTGCCGCTACGAGCCGATTGTTGAGGTATACGTTCCTGGTGAGGAAAAGGTTACCTATGTTAAGATGACAGAGGAAAAGGCTGCACGTGTTGTGGCTGAACACATCATCAACAATCAGCCTGTTAAAGAATATTTAGTTGGTGCAGAAGAGAAATAAAATAGGGGGTTAGTTAAATGAATATATACAGATCACACGTTTTGATTTGCGGTGGTACCGGCTGTACTTCATCTGGCTCGGTAAAACTTCAGGAAGAGTTTGAAAACCGCTTAAAAGAAAACAATCTTGAAAACGAAGTTAAAATCGTTCAGACAGGATGTTTTGGACTTTGTGCTTTGGGACCAATCGTAGTTGTATATCCTGAAGGCGCATTCTATAGCCGTGTTGAAAAGGATGACGTTAAGGAAATCGTTGAAGAGCATCTTTTAAAGGGACGTATCGTAAAGAGACTTCTTTATAGTGAAACAGTTGAAGAGGATAATATCAAGTCACTTAACGAGACACAGTTCTATGCAAAGCAGATGCGTGTTGCGCTCAGAAACTGTGGTGTTATAAACCCTGAAAACATTGACGAATATATCGCTGTTGACGGATATCAGGCACTTGGTAAGGTTTTAACTGAGATGACTCCTGAAGAAGTTATCCAGATTATCAAGGACTCAGGACTTCGCGGCAGAGGCGGCGGCGGATTCCCGACAGGTATGAAGTGGCAGTTTACTCACGATGCTGTTGGTGACCAGAAGTATGTTGCTTGTAACGCCGACGAAGGTGACCCGGGTGC
>JAZNNI010000120.1:0-1656 GCA_045580145.1 Clostridia bacterium | reverse complement strand
TAAACAATTGGTAAATGCTGTATAAATGTTTTTCGCAAGGTAAAAAATATCTTATGAAAGGAATGGCAAGTTATGTTAGATTCTTTTGATTTAATTATGTTAAGAAATGTTGACATTGCCGATTGTTCTAAAGATAGCCTTGTTGATTTGCATGATGTGAAGATAGACGCAGAGAAATCTGTGCCTGAGAAAATGAATGACTATTTTGAGCAAATTAAAAACCCTTATCTTTTTAAAGTCGGCGATGTGAGAGTGAAGGTGAGTTTCGGCGGAAACCGAACTTTTACTGATGCTCTCGGTTCAGTATTTTCGTCTGGAGCAAATTACCAAACAAATTTGGGTTGATTTAAAAGCGAAGGTATGGTATACTACGGATGTGTAGAAAAAACGGCCATACCTTCATATTAAAAAATATGGAGGCTTATGCTTTATGGCAAATTCTAAATATGCAGATATTTTAGAGCAGTCCTCCGTACCAAAAAAGGTTTGGAAGACTGCTCTTTATCTTCGTCTGTCCCGTGATGACGGTACGGAATCGGAGAGTAACTCGATTGCGTCGCAACGAGAAATTTTAAAAGAATATATTAAGCGTTATCCAGATATGGAAATTTATGATATATATGTGGATGACGGCTACAGCGGTACAAATTTTGACCGTCCTGACTTTAACAGAATGATGGACGATATTTATGCCCACAAGGTAAACTGTGTTTTGGTTAAAGACCTTTCGCGTTTTTCTCGAAACCACACCGAGGGCGGTATCTATCTTGATAAGATTTTCGTAAAACTTGGGGTTCGCTTTATTGCAATTAACAACCAGATTGATATCGGTATCAGAGGTATAAACTCATTTAACGATTTGGTGAAGGTTGGCGTCACCAATATTATGAATGAATCTCTGGCGGCAAACACGTCTGTTAACGTGCGAGGAACGCTGAACCTCAGACGTCAGCAGGGTAAGTTTATTGGTTCTTTCCCCACATACGGATATCTAAAGGACCCGGACGATAATCATCATCTTATCATTGATGAGGAAACTGCACCAATTGTTCGAATGATTTTCGAGCGATTTATTGGGGGTGAGAGTATCATTGGCATCACAAAAGACCTTAATGAAATGGGCATACCCAACCCATCAATGTATAAAAAACAAAAAGGCTTCAATTACAGGCATCCTTGTGGCAGAAGCAATGACGGTCTATGGCCTGATAGTTCGGTACGCCGAATTTTGCAAAACCGAATGTATGTCGGCGATATGGTGCAGGGCAAGAACACTACCTATAGTTATAAGATTAAACAATGCCGCGCGATTCCTAAGGATGAGTGGATTATTGTTGAAGGTACTCACGAGCCAATCATTAGCCAAGAGACCTTTGACAATGCACAGGCACTATTTAATAAGCATATCCGCAAAAGTCCCAAGAAGAAAAATGTTGATTTGTTTTCAGGGCTTGTGCGGTGCGCAGACTGCAAGCGTGTGATGAATAAAAAGACCAATCAGCATCCGTATGCCACTTATCATTATTACCGTTGTGTTACGGCACGAAAGATGAAAAAATCAGCCTGCACAAACCACACCATACGTATTGACAAGTTAGAAGAGGCGGTTTTTTTATCCATTCAAAATATGATTAACACTGCGGTTACGATGAGTGA
>JAZNNI010000119.1:0-31253 GCA_045580145.1 Clostridia bacterium | reverse complement strand
AATCGGAATAGGGACTCCCCAGGTTCTCTGACGGGAAATACACCAGTCACTTCTGTCAACAACCATTGACTTAATTCTGTCTTCGCCCCACTCAGGAATCCACTTTACACCTTCAATCGCTGAAACTGCATCATCCTTTAATGCATCAACAGATGCAAACCACTGGTCTGCCGCTCTGAAGATAATAGGATGGTCACATCTCCAGCAATGCGGATACTGATGGACAATTTCCTGACTTGCCAAAAGTGCGCCGCTTTCCTTTAAGTTAGCCAAAATCTTCTCATTTGACTCTTCATAGTAAAGGCCTGCAAATTCTCCCGCGTCCTCTGTCTGATAACCTCTTGCATCAACCGGAACAACAATCTCAAGCTGTGGGTACTGCTGACAAACAATATAGTCCTCTGCACCAAAGCCCGGAGCTGTATGAACACAGCCTGTACCGGCTTCCAAAGTAACGTGGTCACCAACGATTACAAGTGACTCTCTATCAAGGAATGGATGCTGACAAGATAAAAGCTCAAGCTCCTGTCCCATAAATGTCTTTACTACCTCGTATGATGCATCAAGCCCGCAAGCTGATACTACTGTATCAATAAGCTCTGTTGCAAGAACGTAAATCTCGCCGTTTGAGAATTTCACCAATGAGTATTCAAGTGATGGATTTAAGCATACTGCGAGGTTTCCCGGAAGTGTCCAGGTAGTTGTTGTCCAGATAACAAAATAAACATTTTCAAGGCCTTCAAAAAGACCCTTGTCATCCTTTACTGCAAACTTTACGTAAATTGATGTTGTCTTATCCTCTGCATATTCAATTTCCGCCTCTGCCAAAGCGGTTTCACAATGCGGACACCAGTAAACCGGCTTTAAGCCCTTATATATAAGGCCATTCTTCGCCATTTCGCCGAAAACTTCAATCTGCTTTGCAACAAATTCATTTCTTAGTGTAAGGTATGGATTTTCCCAGTCGCCTATAACACCAAGACGTTTAAACTGATGTTTCTGATTCTCCACGTGGGATTCAGCAAACTCACGGCAAGCTTGTCTGAATTTTACAGGGCCTGCTGTGTGACGATTAATGCCAAGTTTTTTAATAGCCTGCTGCTCAATCGGCAAGCCGTGTGTATCCCAACCTGGAACATAAGGGGTATAATATCCTCGAAGACTCTTATAGCGGACAATTATATCCTTCAATATCTTATTGAGTGCGTGACCTAAATGTATATCACCATTTGCATACGGAGGTCCGTCATGCAAAATAAAGGGAGTCTTTCCCTTATTCTTTTCCATAAGTTTTTTATAAAGGTCAATCTCATCCCAATATTTTAAAGTTTCCGGTTCTCTCTGAGGAAGATTTCCCCTCATAGGAAATTCGGTTTCCGGAAGGTTAACCGATTTTGTGTAGTCCTTACAATTTTCGCACATATTATTTTTATCCTTTCTATCAAAGCACGGTACACACTTGCACCAAAAGCTTTTTGTTTTTCCGCCAGTATCCTGCCTTCGATTTATTTATTAAATAAAAATCAGGGATAACATAAGCCATCCCTATTATTTTACTCCAATTTGTCCAACATTTCAAGTAGTGCAGAGCAAATTCCTTTAATTCTTGTTTTATATCCCGAAACTTCAACCTGAACACTCGCAAGTTCATTTCTCTTTGTCTGGATGTCCTGATCAAGTTGACGATACATATTCTCCGACTTGGACTGTGCTTCATTAACTATAACATTAGCTTTTTCCGCAGCACTCTTTTTGATGTCCTCAGCCGCTGTCTGCGCAAGAACGATTGACTGCTGAAGAGTTGCCTCCATCGCTTTATATTGCTCAACCGCCTTATCAAGCTGCTTCACACGTTCTCTAAGCTCTGCATTTTCCTTATAAAGCTTTTCATAGTCCTTTCCGACTAAGTCCAAAAAATCATCAACCTCATCGGCATTATAGCCTCTTAGCTTTACCTCAAAATCCTGTCTTTGAATGTCTATTGGTGTTAACATAATTTCACGCTCCCTAAATATATTTCTTTAACGTTATATGAACTCTGTCACTTCTTGTCTTTTGCCCTATTTCAAAAACCTCTGCCCTTCCAAATCCTCTGACCGACAATAAGTCTCCAGCAGCGAGGATAAAGTCACCTTCCAATTTTTCTATATGATTAACCATAATTTTGCCTGAGAGAATATGTGCTTTTGCATCACTGCGGCTTATACTAAGCAGTGCCGCTAACACCGCATCAAGTCTTAGCGATGCCGCTACAGTTTCTATATATTCAAAACTTTTCTCCGGCACTTCTATATCACCCAAATCACAGATTTTGATGTCTACTCCGCAACCGGATATTTTTCTTATATTATCTTTAATAAAATCAGCTATATCACTCGAAACAAATGCATACGTTTCCTTTTCTCCGACTAAGATATCACCGATTTTATTCCTCTCGATGCCAAGAGACATAATTGTTCCAAGATAATTTCTGTGAGTCAGCTCTTTTTCATATTTTTTTGTAATTTTTAAAAGCTTTATCGGAAAGTCTCTTTGCTCCGGCTCCTGCCAATCAGGAAAAACTCCCAGCATACATCTTTCGGCACCTTCATATCCTCCAAAGAGCAACGCGCCAAAAAGTCCTTCTTTCCTTAAGATTGCCTGTTCGTTTTCATCTAAAAACTTAGAAAATTTTGGTGAGTGATATTTCTCCGATAGCTTATATACATCCTGCATTTTTCTTATGAAAATATCATCCGCCATAGTTTTCTCCTAAATTACAATAAGGCGGAAGAGACTCCGCCTTACCTTAATGTATTATTTAAACATACTCCAGTCGAAGCCGGCACCTGATTTGTCCTTTAAAAATTCACCTGAAATATCAAAAGTTGCCGGAGTTGCAATGAAAATACCACCCGAAACCTTCTGAATATCTCCGTTTAGTCCATAAACAGTACCCGCAATGAAGTCAACAACTCGTCTTGCTTCCTCGGGGTCAAGTCCGCCTACATCCAAAATAACCGGACGTCTTTGTTTGATCTGGTCTGCAACTTCTGTTGAACTGTTAAAGCACTTAGGCTTTAAAACAACAATTCTCGGCTGATTTGCCTGTCTGTCAAGAGGAACAACCTTATTACGTTTAAACAAGCTCGCACGCTCTTCGTATCTATCCTCTACTTCTTCCTCTTCCATCTCGATATCTTCTTCATAGTCAATATCACCAAAACCTACAAAATCCTTAACAGCATCTACAAATCCCATGAAAACTTCCTCCTAGACATTTTTAATTTTGTTTAGAGTAATCCCTCTGTCCGAAAATAGCCGTTCCGACACGAACCATATTCGAACCTTCTTCTATGGCTAATTCATAATCTCCGCTCATTCCCATAGACAGAAATTTCATAGTAATATTATCATATTTATTATGCGATATGTCAATAAATTTGCCATTTATGTCACGAAATTGTAATCTATGAGCAAACTCCGTGTCAAATTTCGCCAAAATTGTCATCAAACCGCAAACTTTCACGTGTTTCAGACATTTTGCGTGCTCTATTAGTTCATCAACCTCGTATGCATCAACTCCGAATTTTGTATCCTCTCCCGTAATATTTACCTGCAGGAGAATTTTTATTTCATCTACACCCTTTTTTTCTGCCTGACGCTCAATTTCATCCATAAGCTTCACAGAATCAACAGAATGAATCATATGAACCTTATCAATTATATACTTAACCTTGTTAGTCTGAAGATGTCCTATTAAGTGCCACCTTACAGGCTTTACGTGGTCATATTTTTCCAGTATTTCCTGAACCTTGTTTTCTCCTATATCAGTAACCCCTAAATCAATCGCTTCATTTATCGCTTCCGGTGGATGTGTTTTTGTTACTGCAATCAATGTGACATCTTCTTCGCTTCTGCCGCTTTTTTCGGCAGCAATCCTGATTTTTTCTTTCACATCTTTCAAATTTTCTTCTATATAAGACATTACTTTTCACCTACTACAATATTGTCATATTCCCTCAGCATATTCTGTGTTCCCGACACAGGAGAAATTATAACTGTTCCGCCTGTTATATCTGTATAAATTACATTACACGGCTTAAACATCTGCGCTCCTGCATTTTTAACCAGAACACCTTTTTCGTTTTCCTGAACACGTAGCGCGGAAACAGGTATCCTGTATCCCTCATAGCTCTCCAGAATAAGCTCTATTTTTGAAAATCTTAAAGAGAATACACCCTCTTTATATTCCTCACATTTTACAACCACAATATTTTTATCTGTCTGGCTATCCTCGGTGGATATATATTCAATAGTCGCATTAGCCTCAATCCCCGGCAAGTATTCAAACCTCAGTTTGACTTTTCTTCCAACCTTCAGGTCCGCCGCCGTCTCCCTTTCCACCGGCATCATTACGTACCAGATATGATTATTTATAACCTTACATACAGGCTGACCGGAGTTCGCTGCCTCTTTATATTCCTTGACTGCATCAGCTATACTCTCATAATCCGAAAATTTATAAGACATAACATTCTTAGGAGTCAAAACAGGCTCAAGTCCATCTACATTCTTTGAAAATACACCTGCCATCTGTGAATAAATATCATTTTTTGAATTTCTTAGTCCTGCCTCGATTTCGTTTTTTCTTCTTACAAGGTCATCAATACTGTTTTTTGCAGTATTTTGGATATTGCCCGTTATTATAGCATTGATAAGAGCTTTGTAATCTGCAATTTTTGAAATATTACGAGTAGCCTTTGCTTTTATTATATTATTCTTGATATTTTCAATATCTTCTTCACTATTTATTCCTCCGCTTAAGTACAAAGCATCGTTTCCCGAATTTTCAAGCTCGGCAATTTTATTATTTATATTATTAAGTTCTGCAAGCTTTTCTTCCAAAACATCCCCAGTATACACAGTGGATAAAACTCTGTTTTTACCAACACGCGTTCCTTCCTGAATATAGTGATAGACAGCACCCGAAACAGGAGCATTATACACCTGCTCCGTACGGACAATATACCCTTTTGTTTCAATCTTATTTTCATAAACTTCAGTTATTGCCACTTGCGTTTCCACAGGATTTTCAAGATATCTTATCCCGTAAAAAACGCAGAAGCATATAACTCCTATAAGAATAAAGGAAATGCTTTTCTTCATTATTATACCACGTCTTTCCGTGCACAGCACTCAAACTAATATTTACGCATTGCCTGACAGCATAAGCTCAATCATATCCCATACAGAGAACTTTCCTTCATCATTCTTCGTAGAAAAAGGAACCAGAATATCGTCTTCATTAAGGTCAAGCTCGCCATAAATCATTTCGAGATTTTTCTCAAGCTCGCGCTTTGAAAGCTTGTCCGTCTTGGTTGCTATTACGATTGCTCCTTCTTCCGGCTGAGCCGCACGAATCCAATCAAGCATCATTTTATCATCAGCAGTCGGTGCGTGACGCGAATCTACCAATAACATAACTTTTCTAAGCTGTCCTCTGCGATAAAGGTAATCGTCAATCATCTCTCCCCAGCTCTCGATGTCAGTTTTCGCTCTTTTTGCATAACCGTATCCCGGCAAGTCTACAAGATAAATTGTATCATCAATGTTATAAAAGTTAATTGTTATGGTCTTTCCCGGCGTCGCACTCACTCTCGCCAGTGATTTTCTGTTTAAAAGCTTGTTTATCATCGAAGATTTGCCCACATTTGAGCGCCCTACAAATGCAAATTCAGGGTATCCTGTCTTCGGATACTGCTCCTTCTTTACTGCAGAAACCTCAATATCTGCTTTGTGTGGATTCATAACAGCACCTCACTTTCTATTCGTCCTCAATAGGAATTTCAACTTTTCTTCTATTCTTTTTGGAAATTGCAACCTTTAAAACCTCGTCCATACAGGAAACAGGCACAAATTTAATTTTTTCCTTTACAACCTGCGGCACATCATCAAGGTCCGGCAGATTTTCTTTCGGAATAATAACTGTTTCTATGCCTGCCCTATATGCCGCAACCGACTTCTCCTTTAGTCCTCCGATAGCAAGCACACGTCCTCTTAAAGTAATCTCACCCGTCATAGCAACATTGCATTTTACAGGATAGCCCGTAAGCGCCGAAGCAATCGCGGTCGCCAGTGTAATTCCCGCAGATGGTCCGTCTTTTGGAACTGCACCCTCAGGAATGTGTATATGAATATCACAGGTCTTATAGAACTTTTCATAAATTCCAAGTTCACCTGCTCTTGAACGTATGTAGCTTACAGCTGCAATCGCCGATTCTTTCATAACGTCGCCCAAATTTCCGGTGAGTTCAATCTTACCGGTGCCCGACATAACATTTACTTCCACAGACAGCGTATCTCCGCCGACACTCGTCCACGCAAGCCCACGCACAATGCCCACATCATCACTTTCATTTGCTAAATCTACTAAAAACCTGTGTTTCCCAAGATAATCGGTAAGATTTTTAGACGTGATTTTGATTGATTTTTTATCTTCCTCTATAATCTTCTTTGCTACCTTACGCATAAGCGCACCTGTTTCTCTTTCAAGATGCCTTACACCCGATTCCCTTGTATAATAGTTTATGAGGTCACTCGCAGCATCTTCGGTTACAGTAACTTTATATCCCGAAAGCCCGTTCTTTTCCACCTGTTTAGGTAAAAGATATTGCTTTAAAATACATTCCTTTTCCTGATTTGTATAACCCGAAACCTCTATAACCTCAATTCTGTCCAGAAGCGGAGCAGGTATTGTGGATAGTGTATTTGCAGTTGTTATGAACAGTACTCCCGACAAATCGAATGGAACTTCTATAAAGTGGTCGCGGAATGCAAAATTCTGCTCAACATCTAAAACTTCTAAAAGCGCAGCAGACGGGTCTCCCTTATAATCCTGACCCATTTTATCAATTTCATCAAGCAGTATCAAAGGATTTTTAACCTTTGCCTCATTTACTGCCGACATAATCCTTCCCTGCATAGCGCCAATATAAGTCTTTCTATGCCCGCGTATATCTGCCTCGTCGTGTATTCCACCGAGTGAAACTCGTACATATTTGCGACCTAATGCTCTGGCAATACTTTTTGCTATTGAGGTTTTTCCTGTTCCCGGAGGACCTACCAGACAAAGTATTGAACCTTCCTTGCCACCTGTCAGCTTTCTTACGCAAAGATATTCAAGCACACGCTGCTTTACCTTTTCAAGTCCATAATGGTCGCTGTCTAAGATTTCCTTTGCTTTTTTTATATCAATAGACTCCCGCGTCTCTTTATTCCAAGGAAGTGAAAGGACTGTGTCAAGATAGTTCCTTAAAACTGTACTATCTGGAGTTGCAGACTGCATTCTTTCAAAACGAAAAACATCCTTTTCAAGCTTTTCGGCAATTTCTTTTTTCAGCCTAAGCTTCTTTATTGTATCACGATAGGCTTGTGCCTCGCCTTTTATCCCCTCTTTTTCACCAAGCTCTTTTTCTATTACTTTGAGCTGTTCACGAAGATAATATTCTCTCTGGTTTTCATCTATATTCTTTTTGACCTTTGCATCCACTTCTCTGGAAATCTTGAGAATTTCAATTTCCTTTCTGATTGCCGCAATCAGCTTTTCAATCCTTACGTAAACATCACGTTCTTCTAAAATTTCCTGCTTAATCTTATAGTTTAAGTTTACATTGGTTGCGATTGCATCAGCAAACACTCCCGGCCTGACATCGCCATTTGCGGCAATGAAGTTTTGCACCGGTATTTTTTTACCGACAGCAAAATATTCATCAAAGGCAAGCTCTAAACTCCTGACAAAACCTTCGTTTATGATAAGCTGGTCAACCTCGTTTTCCTCAATTCTCTCCACCACGCAGCTTGCATATGGAGAGTCGGAAACCATTTCTATCAGCCTTGCACGATAAAGGCCATCCACCATAACACGCGTAACTCCGCTTTGAAGACGCATTGTCTGGCTGACCTTTGCTACAACACCGATTTTATATAAATCAAGAATAGACGGATTTTCCTTAGTAATATCTTCCTGCGTAACAAGAAAAATCTCTTTGCTTCCCGAAACAGCCGCCTCAAGCGCCTTTACAGATTTTGGGCGCACCGCATCAAAGCTTACAGATGTATGTGGGAATACCACAAGATTGCGAAGCGGCAGAAGTGGCAATGTCTGTATATTATCCAATTTTTTCACTCCTAATTGTAAACATAGTTATACAAAATACATTATACACTATTTTTCGTCTTTTTTCAACCACTTTTGATATAAAAATGCATTCTCTTTTACAAGAAAAGTCGCTTTGCTGTACCACCTACGGCGGAAGTGCGGAGCAATATCACTTTTTTTAAGCCCTATGCATTTTTAAATAGCCAAAGCTTTTTAAAAATTTGTGCACGGCACCCAATCAAAGTTTTCGTTTTATAGAAACGTAGTTTCCTATAAAGCAAAAAATGCGCCGCAGATATTTCCTGCAAGCGCAATTTTTTTACACAATTCTATTTCTCGTATCGCCTTTTTCAAAGCTTTCAATATTCTTTTTTATTTCCGAGAGGCATCTGTTTCTTGCCTCATATGCACCCCATGCAATATGCGGAGTCAAAAGCACGTTATCAAAATTCTTTATTTTGTTATATGGATGTGTTTCATCAAACGGCTCTTTTGTGTAAACATCTACACCTATACCCCCGATTTTATCCTCCAAAATTGCATCGCAAAGAGCCTCCTCATCAACAACCACACCTCTTGCGACATTTACAAGTATTGCATCTTTCTTCATCTTTGAAATCATTTCGCGCGAGATAATTCCCTTCGTCTCATCAGATGCCGGAAGATGCACAGAGATAATGTCGGATTTTTCGATAAGTTCTGAAAGGCTAACACAATTATAATTCTCATCAGATGTGCGCTTAAATGCCAAAACCTCGCACCCAAGAGCATCTGCTACCTTTGCCACCTGTTTTCCTATATTTCCAAGACCTACAATCCCCCACGTTTTCCCCTCTATCTCATAAAATGTTGGAGAAAGTCTGTTGGCAACACCGCTTTTTGTGTAGTTGCCGCTTACAACAAATTCGTTGTATGTTTTTTGATGCATCATAAGCGACAGAGCCATCGAAACTGTGAGCTGTGCTACCGACTGCGTAGAATACCCCTTGACATTGCAGACAGCAATTCCCTTTTCTTTGCAGTACTCTGTATCTATATTGTCATATCCTGTAGCCGCAACGCATATAAGCTTTAAATTCGTTGCATTTTTCAAGTTTTCTCTGTTTAGCTTTATTTTGTTTACTATTAAAACCTCAGCATCCCTAATACGTTTTTCAATCTCTTCGGGCGCAGTCGTTCCATAAATCTCTACCTCGCCGTCAAAAATATTTAAATTAATATCATCGCCAAGGGTTTTCCCGTCAAGAATTGCAATTTTCATATTATTTTTGTCGCCTTTCTATATTTTATGTTTTGTCTACGCGAAAACGAAGCAAGCAGATTGCCGTTATAAAAAACGATGGTGTATGCTGATACTCCAAGTTTTGAATAATAGTGAGATGCGCTCATCTATTCTTTGTGCGAAAAAGAAGCAAGCAGATTGCTGTTATGAAAAACGATGGTGTATGCTGATACTCCAAGTTTTGAATAATAGTGAGATGCGCCGCTTATTTTTTGCACAGTTTATTTTGCAGAAAGTGCAGCCCCTATTATTCCCGCATCACCAAAGAGGGTAGCAATTTCTATTTTCACTTTTGGCATATATCTGTTATAATCATAGGTTTCAACAAATTTCTTTATAGGGTTTAAAAGATAATCGCCCTCTTTTGAAATACTGCCTCCAATAACCACCTTTTCCGGCTGAAAAATATTTACCATATCAGTTATTCCCTCGCTGACATATCTGATATAATTATCAACAACAGTTTGTGCTGCCTCATCACCCTGTTTTGCCGCATCAAAGGCTGTTCTTCCGCTTACCTTTCCCTCTTTTTCGACAAGCTTATTCATAAGGCTTTCAGGATTTTTTTCCATAGCCGCCTTTGTCTGCTTAATCAGTGCAGTTACCGAGGCATATGCTTCCCAACAGCCCTTTCTTCCGCAGGTGCATTCCTCTCCGTCCAAAGCCACAACTGTATGACCAAGCTCAGCACCGGCCCCATTAAAGCCTCGGAATATTTTTCCGTCCAAAACAACTCCACCGCCTACTCCTGTTCCTAATGTTACAAACACAAAGCTCTCCGCACCCTGTCCGTTAATTGCATATTCACCAAGCGCAGCAACATTTGCATCATTTTCAAGATTAACCGGCAAATCAATATATTTTCTGAATTCCTTTGCAATCTCTGCATTTTCCATCTTTAAATTGTTTGCATATGTACAAATACCTTTTTTATTGTCGACAGTTCCCGGACATCCAATTCCAACACCCTTTATCTCAGACATCGCAAGTCCTGCCTTTTCTGCTACCTTTTTAGAGACATCTGCCATATCTTTAACGATTTCACGCCAGTCCCTTTCAGCCTTTGTCGGGACAGACAGGTTGGCAAGAATTTTCCCCGAATCATCAACCAGTCCCACAGCAATATTTGTTCCACCCAAATCAATTCCTATATAGTACATAACTTTCTCCTTTTTTTACAAAAATATGGGGCGTCCTTATAGCTCTCATATCAAGACAACCTATATCCGCCCCACTTTACAATTTATTTCCTCTTCAGTTTTTTTATGAAGATAAATTCTACTCATACAGACAGTTTTCTGATAAGTCCCATAAGCTCTGCGGATAATTCCTTCTTCATCGCAAGACCCTCATCAATATCAACGTGTGTGATAGCTCCGCCCCGTACGCACACAATTCTGTTCTGGAAGCCGTCAAGCAATAGTTCTACCGCCTTTGCTCCCATCCGGCTTGCAATAACTCTATCCTGAACAGTAGGTGAGCCGCCTCTTTGAACGTGTCCCAAAATTGTAGCTCTTGATTCCATACCTGTTTCAGCTTCAATCTTCTTTGCAATTTCAGTTGCACCGCCAACACCCTCAGCAACAATAACAATACAGTGTCTCTTTCCTCTTTGAAGTCCCTTTTTGATAACTCCTATTACGTCACTAGCAAAGTTAAACTCAAACTCCGGAACAAGAACAACCTCTGCGCCACACGCAATCGCCGCCTCAACAGCGATATATCCAGCATTTCTTCCCATAACCTCAACAACTGAACATCTTTCGTGGCTTGAAGATGTATCTCTTAATTTGTCAACTGCTGAAATAACTGTATTTAAACAAGTGTTATAACCAATAGTATATTCGCTGCAGCTTATGTCATTATCAATCGTTCCCGGAAGTGCAATGGTCGGAATACCTTTTGCGCATAAATCCCTCGCACCACGGAATGAGCCGTCTCCTCCGATAACAACGAGACCATCAATCCCGAATTTCTTTGCAGTCTCAGCAGCCTTTATAACGCCTGCCTCCTCCTTGAATTCGAGACATCTTGCCGTTTGAAGCATAGTTCCGCCTTTTTGCAGGATTTCACCCACATCTCTTGCCTCCATAGGCTTCATATCGCCATTAATGAGACCATTATAGCCTTTATTTATTCCATATACCTCAATTCCGTTATATATTCCGCATCTTACAACTGCACGGATTACCGCATTCATTCCCGGCGCGTCTCCTCCGCTTGTTAAAACACCTATTCTTTTAAATTCCTTTGCCATAAAAAGCACTTCCTTTCTTGCCCGGATATTTTCTTGCATATTTTTTGGAATTTTAAATCCCGTTAAAAATATGCCCTTTATATCTCTGCTTCAATGATAATATTGTGTGCGATGCTGACTTCTTCAGAAGGCACCAATACTTCAAAATATTCCTCACGCCGTCTAATCATCGTCATAATATCGCTATCCTTTAGTTTGTTTTTTATAAGAGATATACCACTCTCATCTTTTGTCATATAAATTACTGTCCACATAGCTTACCCTGCCTTTTGGAAGTTATATTTGCGTTCAAGATTATATGTCATTTCATATTATCAATCCTGTCAAAATAGTATTGTATCGTATTTTTAACTAAAATACAATATCTTTTTACAATATTTAACTGAATTTAACATTATTTTCCCCAAATACCGCCTTTAAATCGTTCAAAATTCCGACATCTTCCTTTATCCAACATGTCTCAGGTGCAAAAATACGTTTTTTTGTATCTGCACAGAAGAAGCACACAGGAATTTCGCCCGGATACTTTTCCATAAGCTTTACTGCGGTTTTAAGCACCGTTTCGTCGAAGGTTCCCATTTTAACATATAGTATTCTTTTCCCTTTTAAAATGTTCGGCTCCACACTTTTTTCTTCCTTAGCATTATCCGTACCGATTTCTTTTATTCCGGACAGAAGCATAGCATTTTCACAAAGAAGCTTAGGTTCTTCATCTTCTCTGATGCTTATTCTTCCTTCCAAAAGAACAATACTGTCCTCCATTAAAATACTATTGTATTTAGTTAAAATCTTAGGAAAAACAATTACCTCAATGCCGCCATATAAGTCTTCAAGCCTTAAAAATGACATCTGCGAATTACTTTTGGTTGTTTTGTTTTTTCTCGCGGTTATAATTCCGCACAGTTTTACAAATTGTCCATCAGAAATACCGCCGTCAACTTCTTTGAAGTTTCCGTCATCATCCTTTTCAATAGAAGACATAACAGTCCCTACATTAACCGAGGTAAGACGTTTTACTTTTTCATCATATTCCTCCATAGGATGTCCTGAAAAATATATCCCCGTTGTTTCCTTTTCAAATGCCAGAAGCTCTTTTTTATCAAATTCAGCAATATTTGGAAGCTCAGTTTCCTCTGTGTTTTCTGCCATATCGTCACCAAAGAGTGACATCTGTCCTGCGATATTTGATTTTTTTGCACTCATTTCGCTGTCAATTATACTTTCAAACACATTCATAAGCTGCGAACGCTTTGCTCCAAGCGAATCAAACGCACCGCATTTAATAAGTCCTTCGACCGCGCGTTTATTCATTTCTTTATCCGCCATACGATGAATAAAATCTGCAAAGGTGAAGAATTTTCCATTCCGATCGCGTTCTTCTACGACCGTATGAACAAAGCTTCTTCCTACATTCTTGACGGCAGTAAGTCCAAAACGAATATTACTTCCCTCAACAGTAAAGCTCTCGCCGCTCATATTTATATCCGGCGGAAGCTTGTCTATTCCAAGAGTTTTGCAGTTCACTAAATATCCGTTTATCTTATCGAGGTCTTCAACACTCGAAATAAGCGACGCCATATATTCAACAGGATAAAATGTTTTTAAGTATGCTGTCTGATAAGTTATAAATGCATACGCTGCCGCGTGTGATTTGTTAAAGGCATAGTTTGCGAACTCATTGATTTCATCAAAAATATCTATCGCAACAGCCTCAGGAATTCCATTTCTTATACAGCCAGGGATTACCCATTCGCCATTTTCGTCTTGCTTTCCGTAAATGAAGTTTTTACGTTCCACTTCCATCTGATCAGCTTTTTTCTTGGAAATAACACGGCGAAGCATATCCGCACTGCCCAAAGAATATCCCGCCATCTGACGTACAATCTCAAGCACCTGCTCCTGATAAACAATGCATCCGTAGGTTACGTCCAAGATATTTGCGAGTATCGGATGCTTATATGTCACCTCATCAGGATGATTTTTATTATATACGTATTTAGGGATTGAATCCATTGGTCCCGGTCGGTAAAGCGCAATTCCGGCGATTATGTCTTCAAGATTTGTAGGCTTTAATTCCTGCATAAACGACTTCATTCCCGCACTTTCTATCTGGAAAACACCCTCTGTATTTCCAGTCGAGATAAAGTCATAAACTTCCTTAAGTCCATAATCAAGATTTGCTAAATCAATTTTTATTCCTCTGGTCTTTTCTATAATTGAAATAGCATTATTTATAACTGTAAGGTTTCTAAGTCCCAAAAAGTCCATCTTTAAAAGCCCAAGACCCTCAACGGTATCCTTGACAAACTGAGTTGTCAAAACATCATCATTTGTCTGAAGCGGCATATAGTTTACAATCGGCTCTTTGCATATAACAACTCCCGCCGCATGAGTCCCCGAATGTCTCGCAAGACCCTCAAGCGCCTTTGACGTATCAATAAGTTCCTTTATTCTCGGCTCATTTTCGTAAAGTGCCTTTAGTTCGCCTGAAACATCCAGCGCCTTGTCAATCGTTATGTTAAGCTCATTCGGAACAAGCTTTGCAACCTTGTCAGCTTCAGCATATGGAATGTTTAGGGCTCTTCCTACATCACGGATTGCAAGTTTTGCCTTCATTGTACCAAAGGTTATAATCTGAGCAACATTTTCTTCGCCATATTTATCCACAACGTAGTCAATTACCTTCTGCCTGCCCTCAGGAGCAAAATCCACGTCTATATCCGGCATAGATACACGCTCAGGATTTAAAAATCTTTCAAAAATAAGATTATATTTTATCGGGTCAACATCGGTTATTTCAAGTGTGTATGCGACAATGCTTCCTGCCGCGCTTCCCCTTCCCGGACCCACTCCAACACCATTTGATTTCGCAAAGTGAATAAAATCCCATACGATAAGGAAATAATCCACAAATCCCATATTGCGAATTACCGAAAGCTCATATTCGAGCCTTTCCAAAAGTTCCTCCGTAACATTTTCATAGTGTCTTTCAAGCCCTGCCTTGCAAAGCTCGTTTAAATACTCCCATGCAGTTTTTCCGTCAGGCACATCATAACTCGGAAGGTGCCTTGAATTAAAGTCAAACTCCACATTGCACCTTTTAGCAATTTTAATTGTATTTTCAAGTGCCTCGGGGGCATAGGCAAATCGTTCTGCCATTTCCTCGGGGGACTTTATATAAAATTCATCAGTTTCAAAGGACATTCTATCATTATCCTCGACAGTTTTCTGCATTTGTATGCACATTAAAACATCCTGATATTTTGCATCTTCTCTTTTTACATAATGTATATCATTTGTAGCAACAAGACCGACTCCCATTTCCTTTGCAAGCCGCACAAGGTTTGGGTTTATCCGTTTTTGCTCCGCTATTGAATGGTCCTGAAGCTCTATATAGAAATTATCTTTTCCAAAAAGGTCAATATACTTTTGCGCAATACCCTTTGCTGCTTCATAATCGTCAGCAGAAAGTGCCTTTGGGATTTCTCCTGCAAGGCAGGCAGACATAGCAATAAGTCCATCGCTATGCTCTTTTAAAAGTTCAAAATCAATTCTTGGCTTATAATAAAATCCCTCTGTGAATCCTTTTGATACAAGGTATGAAAGGTTTTTATAACCTGTCTGATTTTCACAAAGAAGAATTAAATGGCTATATTTCGAATCATATTCATAAACCTTGTCAAAGCGACTTCTTGGGGACATATATACCTCACAGCCTATTATCGGCTTTATCCCCTGCGACAATGCCTCTTTATAGAAATCCACAACACCATACATAACACCGTGGTCCGTTATGGCACAATGCTCCATTCCAAGCTCTTTTACTCTTTTTACAAGTTTTTTAATGCTTGCCGCTCCATCTAACAAGCTGAACTCCGTATGTGTATGTAAATGCGCGAACTGTGTCATGGTATTCCTCCTTTGCTATTTTATAGTTCCTCAGCTATCGCCATTATTCGTTTCAGGCGGTGATTTACACCTGATTTCCCTATAGGTGGATTAAGCCTTTCTCCAAGCTCTTTAAGACTCTCATCAGGATATTTGCATCTTACCTTAGCTATTTCCCTTAAAGTTTCAGGGAGATTATCAAACCCAAGATGCTTTTCAATTTTTTTAATGCTTTCTATTTGCAATGAAGCAGTTTTTGTGACCTTTTCTATATTTGCAATCTCGCAGTTTGCCTGACGGTTTACTGCGTTTCTTATTTCCTTTTCGATAGACACATTGTAAAGCTCCATAGCAGCACCGACTGCTCCTATTATTCCCAATATATCAGCTATTGCCTCATATTCTTTGACATATACCACGTATCGCCCTTTCCGGCAGGTGATTTTGGCAAGTATTCCAAAGCTTCCCAAAATTTCCTGAAGCTGCATAGCATAGCTTTCGTGCTTTGTATCAAATTCCATATGGTATCGTTTTTTCGGGTCCAGCATCGAGCCACCGCCCAAAAATGCACCTCTTACATATGCCGCTTTGCAGCATTCAATCGGAGTTATCTCGTCATCGCCCACATTAAAAAGCAAAAGCCTCGTTGCAATACTGTCAGCAAAAAATTCAAAATCAGGACAAAACCTGAACGTCCCGTTTCTGTTTATATAGTCGATAGGTTTTTGAAAAACCCTTTCAAAAAGGTATTGTATTCTTGCTGCAACGTCCTCATTTTCAGTTGTTATCGTTACTATCCCCTCACGGTAACTTGTGCATACCTTTATTATCGAGGAAAGCTCAGCTATATCGCAAAAATCACAATTATTCTCAATCTTTGCAAGTTGCGTTTTTATATTTTGTGTAAAAGACATTATGATTTACTCCTCGTAATATCTCTGTGAATTATATTTACATTGTACCCCTCTATAGATTTTGCGAGAAGGTTTGCCATTGTCACGCTTCTGTGCTTTCCTCCCGTACAGCCTACCGAGATTGTGAGGCTGCTTTTTCCTTCTTCAATATAGAGCGGTATCATATATTTTACCATATCGCAAAGCTTGTCCATAAACTCTTTTGCAGAGTCTGTCTGCATAACATAGTCCTGAACCTCTTTATCATTACCCGTTTTATTTTTGAGTTCGTCAACATAAAACGGATTTGCAAAGCATCTGACATCAAACACAAGGTCAGCATCAAGCGGAATTCCATATTTGAAGCCAAAGGACATTACATTGACTGCAAATGTCTCGGGCGAAACATCACTATATATTTCCCGCAGTCTTTTAGAAAGCTGTGCGAGGCTGAAATCTGATGTATCAACGACCGCGTCTGCCTCATTATAAATCTGCTCAAGCATTTTTCTTTCCTTTTTGATACTGTCTAAAAGCCCAAGACTGCTTGAAATCGGGTGAGTACGCCTTGTCTCTTTATATCGTTTAACTAAAACCTCATCTCTGGCTGTAACAAAAAGCATCTTGCAATCGTAGTTGTTTTCTCTTAAAATTCTAAGATTATCCAAAAGGTCGTCAATCATTTCTCCCACTCGTGAGTCTATTACAAATGCCACCTTATCGTATTTTCCGTTTATCGAAAAAAACATCTCAGCAAGCTGCGGAATAATTGCCGGTGGCAGATTATCCATACAGAAAAATCCGGTATCCTCCAAAAATCGAATTACCTGTGTTTTTCCTGCCCCCGACATCCCTGTAACTATCGTAAAATGCATTTAGAATTCCCCCACTAATTTAACTTCCTCATTAAGCTCTACACCAAATTTATCAAATACTGTCTTCTTTATATGTCCTATAAGGTCAAGCACATCACAAGCTGTAGCCTCGCCTGTATTCACGACAAATCCAGAATGGAGAGTCGATACCGCCGCTCCGCCGACAGAGTATCCTTTCAGGCCTGCATCCTCAATAAGCTTTCCTGCGAAATATCCCTCCGGCCTTTTAAATGTGCTTCCCGCCGATGGTATGGTAAGCGGTTGTTTTGATGTTCTGCGCTCTTTGAAATCCTCCATTTTTGCTTTTATCTCGTCAGGATTTCCATTTTTTAGCTCCATTTCTGCTGATAATATTATCATATCCCTGCCGGAAAACATACTTTTTCGATAACCGAATTCCAGTTCATCACCTTTGGCAATTTTGATTTCATCGTTATCTAAGTATGTCACGCTTTTTACAACGTCCTTCATCTCACCGCCGTAAGCACCTGCGTTCATATATATTGCGCCGCCTAAAGTTCCAGGAATACCTGACACCTCTTCAAGACCTGAAAGATTGTTTCTCAGCGCTATTTTTGCAAGACGTGATAAAAGCACTCCGCTTTGAGCAGTTATTATTCCGCCCTCCACTTCTACATTATCAAAACCCTTAGCAATCTTTATCACAAGTCCCCTTATTCCTTTATCCCCGACAAGCAGGTTTGAGCCGTTGCCCATAACCATATAAGGCATTCCTTTTTCTTTTGCGTATTCTATCAGCTCTTTTATTTCCTTAGCTGAAGTTGCTTCGCAAAACTCGTCGGCAGGACCGCCGATTTTAAAAGATGTATGATTTTTCATCAATTCATTCTTTTTAATTTCCATAAAACCAATATTGCCTTTCTAAAAAATCAGATTTCCTTCCGCTTTGCAAAAAACCTTTTAAGCGTTTCATAATCTCTGTTCATAATAAGCTCCAAAGGGAAATCAATATCCGAAAGCATACCTATCGCCTTATCAAAATCACCTATACTTCTTGAAAAATGTGCATCCGAACTAACACAAATTCCCGTTCCTATTTCCTTGCAGGCAAGAGCTATTTTTCTGCAGTTTTCTACGTTAGGCTTTCTCGCATCAAAGGTGTGGGAATTAATCTCAATCAATTTTCCAAGCTCCTTTGCGCGTCTTACAACCTTTTCTATATCATATGGACATTTTGCATTTCCACTGTGTCCTATAATATCCACAATCGGATTTTCCAATACATTCATATAAGCTGTAGTATGAAGGCCCTCCGCGTCCTTATCCTGATAACAAGGCGAATGTATTGATGCAATAACAATCTCCAGCTTTCTTGCACTTTGCTCTGTCATATCAAGATCGCCGTTTATATTCAGTATATTTGCCTCGCACCCGCGAAGAACACGTACACCATCAATATAAGGAGGTACTGCATCAATAGCCTCAAAGTGCCACATATGTGCAGAGTCAGGAAGTGCAGGCGTATGATTCGTCATCGCAATAGCCTCCAGACCGATTTTCTTTGCTCTTTTTACGTTTTCTTCAAGTGTTGAATATGCGTGGCTTGATGCCGTTGTATGCGTATGGAGGTCTGTCTTTATTGTATATTTCATCAATCTTCTCCCTCTGCCTGACGCTGCATCTCACGCATAAGTCTGTTGTTTAATTCAACTGCCGCATTATATCCCATTCTCTTTTGCCTGTTATTCATTGATGCAACCTCTATAATTATCGCAAGATTTCGTCCCGGCTTTACAGGTATAGTCAGCGATGGGATATTTATTCCCATAATATTAGTATATTCATCGAGCATACCAAGGCGGTCATATTGTTTTCCTTCCACCCATGGCTCTAAGTGTATTATCATATTGATGCTCTCGGTATCCTTGACAGCACCCATACCAAAAATTTCCTTGACGTCAATAATTCCTATGCCTCGAAGCTCAACAAAATGACGGATTATATCAGGCGATGAGCCTACAAGAGTTCTTGACGAAACCCTTTTTATTTCCACGGCATCATCTGCAACAAGTCTGTGTCCTCTTTTTAAAAGCTCAATGGCAGTTTCACTCTTTCCTACACCGCTTTCACCCATAATAAGAACACCCTCACCGTAAACTTCAACTAAAACGCCGTGACGAGTACGTCTTGGTGCAAGCTGAACGTTTAAATAGCTTATAAGCGCACTCATTATGCTTGATGTTGTTTCCTCTGTACGCAGAATTGTCATATCATATTTTTCCGCAAGCTCCAGCATTTCCGGTAGTATCTGCATATTTCTTGTCGTTAAAAGAGCCGGAAATTTAGTAGAGAAAAGTCTGTCCATAAGCTCATATCTTTTTTCTCTCGGGAACTGCTCCAAATATGTCGCTTCGACCTTTCCCATAATCTGAATACGCTTCGGGTCAAAGTAATCATAAAATCCTGCAATCTGAAGAGCCGGTCTGTTAAGCTCCGGAGTGTCAATAGTAATAGTATCTATGTCTGTTGAGGAATAAATCTTTTCAAAAGAAAACTCCTCTATAACCTTAGAAAGATGTATTTTGAAACCCGTATCGTTCATCGTATACCCATTCCTTTCCATACCAAAAGCCAAAGGCAAAATACTGTTCCGGTGCATCGCTTTATCCGGACATAATTATACATATTTTATTATATACTAAAATCCGTTTTATTTCAATTAAAATTTTACAAATATTTATCTTTTTTTCCTCATAAAATAATGTCACTTTGCATAATTTGAAAAAATTTTATAAAAATGCTTGCATTATCAAAAAATTTGTGGTAGAATATTTATGTTTTGATAATTGTTTAGAAAATAGGAGGTGTTTTAGGTGGCAAAATGCGATATCTGCGGAAAGGGTGTTACCTTCGGAATTAAGGTCAGCCACTCACACAGAAGATCAAACAGAACTTGGAAGCCTAATGTTAAGAAAATAAAGGCTGTAGTTAACGGAAACACAAAGTCGGTTAATGTTTGTACCCGTTGCCTGCGTTCAGGAAAGGTAACACGTGCAGTTTGATTTTAAGAATCTGGCAGAGGAATAAATCGTTCCTCTGTTTTTTTCTTGTAAAATTTTGTATTTTTTTAATATTTATTTTGCTTTTTTGTAAATTGTATGTTATAATTAATATAATTAGGTTGCATTAATTTTTTAGATGCACGCTAAATCTGTTTTTTGGGCTGTTTTATAAATAAATTTGAGGAGTGTGAAGCTGTGGAGAAGCTGGTAATCAAAGGTGGCAATCCGTTAAATGGTAAAATCACTATAAGTGGCGCTAAAAATGCCGCCGTTGCTATTATCCCCGCATGTCTTTTGATTAATGACAAATGCAGACTTGAAAATCTGCCCGATATAAAAGACGTTAAGTTATTTTTAGATATACTGCGCGATTTGGGCGCTGAAATTGATACTATTGACAAGAACACAGTCGAAATTGACTGTACACCTGTAAATTCAAATCATCCACAGGACGAGCTTGCACGCAAAATGCGTGGTTCATCCTACTTAATAGGTGCGCTTTTGGGACGATTCAGAAGCTGCGTCGTTGCAATGCCGGGCGGTTGTGATTTCGGAACACGTCCTATCGACCAGCACCTAAAGGGATTTGAGGCATTGGGCGCAGAATACGACCTTTCCTATGCACGAGTTTCTGCAAAGGCAGACGAGCTTTCGGGTGCGAACATTTATTTTGACGTAACCTCTGTTGGCGCAACGGTTAATGTAATGCTTGCAGCCGTTACTGCAAAAGGAGTTTCCATACTTGAAAATGCTGCAAAAGAGCCTCACATCGTAGACCTTGCAAACTTTTTAAATGCAATGGGTGCAAAAATCAGAGGTGCGGGAACAGATACCATAAAAATTACAGGTGTCGAGAAATTGCACGGCGGAACTCACTCCATCATTCCTGACCAGATTGAAGCGGGTACCTTTATGATTGCCGCAGCTGCAACACGCGGCGATGTAACCATTCAGAATGTAATTCCAAGGCACCTCGAGTCAATAAGTGCCAAGTTAAAAGAATCAGGAGTTACTGTCGAAGAATTTGACGATAGCGTAAGAGTCTGCGTCGACAAGAACAAAAAACTCAAAAAAGTTAATTTTATAGCACTTCCATATCCCGGATACCCTACCGATATGCAGCCTCAGCTTGTTACATACCTTTCAACTGTTACAGGCACAAGTACAGCGCGTGAGGGTGTGTGGGACGACCGTTTCCGCTATGTAGGGGAACTAAAGAGAATGGGAGCTGATATTACTGTCGAAGGAAAACTTGCCATCATAAACGGTGTTTCAAAGCTTATGGGTACAACTGTAAGAGCAACTGACCTGCGCGGTGGTGCAGCAATGATTATTGCAGGCCTGATGGCTGACGGAACTACTGAAATCACAGATATTTATCATATCGACCGCGGGTATGAAAATTTTGAAGAAAAATTCGCAGCAATCGGTGGAAACATCGAAAGAATCTGCGTGTATACTGAGTAGGGGTAAGCTATGTTTTTATCATTAGTCAGCGGCTCGTCGGGAAATTCTACACTTATCTCGGACGGAAAAACAACCCTTTTGGCAGACTGCGGTCTTTCCTGTAAAAGTCTCGAAGCCGCACTTGCGAAAATCGGAATTTCTGCAACGGATATCGACGGGTTGCTTATTACTCACGAACACAGTGACCATATCAAAGGGGCAGGTGTTGTATCAAGAAAATACAATCTGCCCATTTTTGCTACAGCAAAAACCCATGAATGTATGAATGTAGGGGAAATTGACAGCAAAAATATAAAATATATTTCTCCCGACATTGATTTCGAAATTAAAACTATCGGTGTAAAGCCTTTCTCAATCCCACACGATGCAGCAAACCCCGTAGGCTATAATTTCTTTTTCGGTGAAAAGAAGCTCTCTCTTGCTACCGACATCGGTAAAATGAATGACTATATTTTTGATCATTTAAAAGGCAGCATCGCCGTACTTTTAGAGTCTAACCACGACATTGCTATGCTGAAGTTCGGGCGTTATCCGCAAGTCTTAAAGAAAAGAATTCTGGGTGATTTCGGGCATTTATCAAATGCTGATGCCGCACAAACTGTACTTGAGCTTGTAAAGTCGGGTACAAAACACATTATGCTCGGGCATTTATCAAACGAAAACAACACTCCACGTCTGGCTTTTTCTGAAACTGCCAACCTGCTTTTAAAAAACGGAGTAGATTTAAAAAAAGATGCCGCAATAACGCTTGCGGCAAGATATGAGGTGTCACGCTTTAGATGAATATAACTGTAATTTGTGTAGGAAAAATAAAAGAAAAATTCTTTACTGATGCAATAAATGAGTACTTAAAACGTCTTTCAAGATTTGCAAAAACTGAAATTATTGAAATAAAGGACGAAAAAATCCCAGATAACGCATCAGGCAAGGAATGTGAGAATATACTTCAAAAAGAAGGGAATGCAATCCTGTCAAAGATTCCAAAGGACAGCTATGTTATATCCCTATGCATTGAAGGGACCGAGATGTCAAGCCCTGCACTTGCTGATAAAATCAAGTATATTTCGATGGAATCAAGCCACATAACCTTTATAATAGGAGGCTCACTTGGTCTTTGGGAGGAAATCAAAAAACAATCAAAACTGCGCCTTTCTTTTGGCAAAATGACACTTCCCCATCAGCTTATGCGTGTCGTTCTCTTAGAGCAGATTTACCGCGGATTTAAAATACTTTCAAACGAAAGCTATCATAAATAGTAACAGTCTACTTTGTATATATGTAGACTGTTTATTTTTTTCTATTATGGAAATAATTTATGTATAATATGTTAAATATTTCCTTAATTATTGAAAGATTAAATAAAATATGTTATACTTTCCTAAACTCAAAGGATTGCAATAAGGAGGAATTAAAATTGTTATTTCACAATCAATCCAAAGAAGATGTTTTAAAGCATTTTAACGTTTCTGAAAATTCAGGCCTTTCGGAATCTACGGCCGCTGAGCTTGTCTTAAAATATGGTGAGAATAAGCTTAAGGAAAAAAAGAAGAAATCAGCATTAAAGAGGTTTTTTGACCAGTTTAAGGATGTAATGATTTTAATTCTTATTGCTGCTGCAGCAGTTTCCTTTGTAATCGCCTTTATCGAAAGGAATCCAAGGGAATTTTTTGAGCCTATTTTAATACTTTTAATTGTTATTATAAACGCAGTTATGGGCGTGCTTCAGGAAAGCAAGGCGGAAAAGGCTCTTGATGCATTAAAGAGTATGTCTGCCCCGCACGCGCGCGTAATTCGTGATGGAAAGGAAATAGTCATCGATGCCGCTCTTTTAGTTCCCGGCGATATAATTCATTTAGAAGCCGGCGACTTCATTCCTGCTGATAGCCGGCTTTTAACCAGCGCCGCACTAAAGAGCGAGGAATCAGCATTAACAGGCGAGTCTGTACCTTCTGAAAAGGATGCGGATGCTGACATCCCTGAAAATGCTCCGCTTGGAGACCGAAGTAATATGGTTTTCTCCGGCTGCAGTATTACCTATGGAACGGCTTTAGCTGTCGTTACCGCAACAGGTATGGATACCGAGATGGGAAAAATCGCAAATCTTTTAGACAGCGAAACAGAAACTCAGACTCCGCTACAGAAAAAACTTGCACAGCTCGGAAAATATCTCGGCATAGTTGCACTACTTGCCTGCGCAATCATATTTGTAGTAGGAATCACCAATGGTATTCCTGTTATGGAAATCTTTATGACCGCTGTATCACTTGCTGTTTCGGCAATCCCCGAGGGACTTCCGGCCATAGTTACAATCGTGCTTTCAATCGGTGTTCAGCGAATGGTTAAGCAAAATGCTCTTATCCGCCGTCTGCCTGCAGTAGAAACTTTAGGAAGCGCAGGTGTTATATGTTCGGATAAGACAGGTACTCTTACGCAAAACCGTATGACGCTCGTCAAAGCGTACACTGATGGAGCTGCTTCTGCTGTTGATATAAGTGACAATAGTTCTGATGAGGTTAAAAAGCTTTTGAGCTACGGCACTCTCTGCTGTGACGGCTCGGTCATATTTAAAGACGGAGAAGAACAACATATCGGCGACCCAACAGAAACTGCAATCGTTCTTGCCGCGCACAAAATTGGTATGCCAAAGGATGATTTAAACAAGAAATTTCCACGTCTTGCAGAGATTCCTTTTGACTCGGACAGAAAGTTGATGTCAACAGTCAATGAGATTGACGGAAAATATTTCGTAATAGTAAAAGGTGCATTTGATATGATGGCATCCCGTTGCATAGCAGGTGACCTTGAAAAAGCCAAAGAAATCACAGAAAAAATGAGTGAGGATGCGCTTCGCGTGCTGGCTATTGCATATAAGGAGATTGACAAAATTCCTGAAAATCCAACTTCGGAAGATCTTGAAACAGATTTGATATTTATGGGGCTTGTCGGAATGATTGACCCGCCAAGACCTGAGGCAAAGGCGGCAGTTGCAACCTGTAGAAAGGCGGGAATAAAACCTGTTATGATTACAGGCGACCACGTAGTCACAGCCTCTGCAATCGCAAAAGAGCTTGGTATTTTAGAAGAAGGCGACCTTGCAATAACAGGTGCCGAGCTTGATGCTATGACCGACTCGGAGCTTGACCGGATAGTTACAAAAATTTCAGTTTATGCAAGAGTTTCACCCGAGAATAAAATCAGAATTGTTAAGGCTTGGCAACGTCAGGGGCAGGTAGTTTCAATGACTGGTGATGGTGTTAATGATGCCCCTGCACTAAAAGCTGCAGATATTGGCTGCGCTATGGGAATTACAGGCACAGACGTTGCGAAAGGTGCTGCCGATATGACCCTTACCGACGACAACTTTGCCACCATTGTTGAAGCAGTACGTGAGGGGCGCGGAATTTATGCAAACATCAAAAAGGTTGTGGGATTCCTTTTAGGCACAAACATCGGAGAGGTTATTGCAGTATTTGCAGCAATGCTTTTGTGGCACGAAACACCGCTTCTTTCAATGCAGCTTTTGTGGATTAACTTAGTTACTGACAGTCTCCCCGCAATAGCTCTTGGTATGGAGCCGGTTGAAAAAGACATTATGAACAAAAAACCAAAGCCTAAAACCGAGGGAATATTTGCTCACGGACTTGGAATAAGAGTTGTCCTGCAAGGTCTGATGTTCGCTATATTATCTCTTGTGGGATTCAGACTCGGCAGAAATATAACAGGCACTTTAGAAGGCGGACAGACAATGGCATTCACAGTTTTAGCGCTTTCTCAGGTTATTCAGGTGTATAATATGAGGTCAGAACGCTCACTCTTTAAAATCGGTCCTTTTACAAACTCAAAGCTAAATGGTGCTGCACTTCTATCAATCCTTTTGGTGCTACTTGTACTATTCACACCGATTAATATTGCATTCGGCCTTGTGATACTACCTTTAAAGCTTTATCTTTATGCGTTAGGGCTTATATTTGTTCCGGTTGTTTTGATGGAAGCATCAAAAGCCTTAGGCCTTATAAATGGATAAACACATAAAAAAATCCTTGCTGATAAAGCAAGGATTTTTTTATTAAACGTCATATTTCATTCAGGATTCTATTTATTTAGCAGATGTTAATGGGACAAGATTATTATTGCCCCACACAAAAACCTTTGCATAGTCCCCGTTTTCATATGTATAATCATCAATTACAGCATCAATCTCTGTATTTTGAGAAGCATTTACACTGATACTTTTATTAGTAACTGTTTTCAGCTTTCCTGAGGCATCATAAAGCGCAAACCATACACGCGGCTTAACCTCAAGAGCTGTGTTGTTTTTTATGGATGCACTTATTGTGAGCATATTATCCTCGTTAGAAATACTTGGATGGGATGTTTCATAATATGAAAAATTATAGTGTACTGTCACATTTGAAAGAGTGGTGTTTGAAGAATCAACTTTTATTTTTTTCCATTCCTCTTCGCTTCCCTCATAATAAATATCCTTCAAGCTGCTGCAATTAGTGAATGCATCAGCTCCTATGCTTCTGATCGAATCAGGAATAACGACATATTTTAATCCGCTACAATTATAAAAAGAATAATTACCTATATATCCTGCATTCTTAGGGATTACAACATATTCTAATTTCGGACAATCGGAAAACATTTGGAAATTAACATCTTCAATAGTAGTAGGAAGATTCACTTTTTCCAGATTTTTGCAACCATAAAACGTGTTCATAGTAAGAATACTCGTCACAGATTCCGGTATTGTGACACTTGTAAGACTCGTACATCCATAAAATGTAGAAGCGCCCAATCGTGTAACAGATTCTGGAATTTCAATACTTTTAACACCTGTTAAATTAAACGGTGCCAGTATAGTCGTAACAGAGTCAGGAATTGTAATATTTGTGAGGTTAGTGCATCGTTCAAACGAAGCTGAACCGAGAGTCTTGACACCATAAGGTATAACCACTTCTGTGAGAGCAGTACAGCCATAAAATGCATATTTTCCTGTACTCTCCATAGATGGTGAAAATGCTACACTTGTTAGAGCAGTGCAATTACCGAAGGCCATATAGTCCAAAGCTAAATTTGTATCAGGAAATGTCAGACTTTTCAGTGCAATGCAATCATAAAATGCACTATCACCGATATATGTAAGACCATTTCCGAATGTTATGTTCTCAATGCCTTCACACCTAAAAAATGCCCGCTCACCTATGCTTTTCAAAGAATCAGGAAAAGTAATATTTTTAAGACTGTAACAGTAATTAAAGGCATAGTGTGAAATGGTTTCAACACTGCTGCCAAAGTTCAGATTCAAAAGTCCGATACAGTTATAAAATGCATATTTATCTATAGTCTTAACACCATTTCCTATCGTTACACTCTCCAAAGCAGAACAGTAGGAAAAGGCATATTCTTTTATTGCGGTCAGACCGTTTCCGATTTTTAACGTTTTTAAATTCGGACAATTATCAAAGGCATGGGTTCCAATATATGTAACACTATCAGGAATAGTAACACTCTCAAAGGAGTAGCAATAATAAAATGCATAAGAACCTATATATGTAACGCTTTCAGGAATTGTTATTCCTGCCAAGCTGGCACAATGATAAAATGTGGCATCTTCTATTCTTGTCACGGTGTTCGGAATGGTGAGATTAGTAAAACCGCTATATGCAAATGCATGATCTCCTATGCTTGTAACCTTACTTGGAATATCAAAATCTGTTGCTTCACAGGATTCCAGAGAATGCGCACCTAAACTTGTCACACTTTCCGGAAGCTGTATGCTTGCAGCATTGCCGATTTGATAAAAAGCATAGTCACCGATGTGTGTAACACCGCTTGAAACAATTACATTTTTTATTTGCCCCCGCAAATTATACCACGGCACTAAAGTGTAGTCGCTATAATCTGTCATTGCTCCTGTACCGCTAATGGTAAGAGTATACGAATCATCAAGTGTCCATTTAATACTTTCTCCGCAATCGCCGCCTGATGCCGCTGATACTGTTAACGGCATCACCGTAATGAGTGCCGCAAGTATGCCAATTAACAGCATCACGTTTAAATTTCTTTTTTTCATTACAATATTCCTTTCAAAATATCAACAATTTATGATATTTATTCTATATAATTCTTTTTACATTGTCAATACTTGTTAAGGATTTTATTCGTTAGTATTTACTTAAAAATCTTATTAAGTAATGCAATCATTACAACCACAATCAGTATAACTGCAAATACATTTGCCCAGCCGATGAGTGCTGATGGTATTATTTCCAAAAATCCGTTTACATTCAAACTCATATTTTTACTTCCTTTCTTATAACATAAAGGCTGAAAGAATTTTTTTCAGATTTCCGATTTGCCGCAAGGCGTACCACAAGGGTACTGTCCTGAGCAAAAAATAGTGATATGGAGAAAATTATTCAGCCGCACTTTTCTCAGCCGAACATCTTAAGTATCAATCCGCCTGCTATAACCGATGCAATCTGTCCTGATACATTTACACAGATTGAATGCATTAAGAGGAAGTTCTGATTATCCTCTTCAAGCCCCATTTTATTGATAACTCTCGCAGACATCGGAAATGCCGAAATTCCCGCTGCGCCAATCATAGGATTGATTTTTTTCTTTAAGAATATATTTAAGAACTTTGCAACCATAACACCGCCGAAAGTGTCGAATACAAATGCTACAAGTCCAAGGCCCAAAATCATAAGTGTCTCAACCGACAAAAATGCATCTGCCTGCATTCTTGCGGCAACCGTAATTCCCAAAAACAGAGTAACTAAATTTGCAAGTACCTTTTGAGCTGTTTCAGAAAGTGAGTCGAGGACTCCGCATTCACGAATTAAGTTACCAAACATCAAAAATCCTACCAACGCCACACTCTGCGGTGAGATAAGTCCTGCAATAACAGTAAGTACAATCGGGAATAAAATCTTTGTTGTCTTTGAAACCTTTTTCTCTGTGTATTCCATACGGATAAGGCGTTCTTTCTTAGATGTGATGAGCTTTATAACAGGCGGCTGAATGATTGGTACAAGAGCCATATATGAATATGCCGCAACCATAATTGCCCCCAAGTAGTTTGAGTTAAAGTGGTTTGCAACAAAAATTGATGTAGGTCCGTCTGCTGCACCGATTACCGCGATTGATGCAGCATCCTTAAGCTCAAATCCTAAAAGTGTTGCCGCACCTAATGTGAAGAATATACCAAACTGTGCTGCCGCACCAAAGAGCATCAGCTTTGGATTTTGAAGAAGCGGTGTAAAGTCAATCATCGCACCTATTCCCACAAACAATAAAAGCGGAAAAAGCTCGTTTGCAACAGCCGCATCAAAAAGCACGTCTAAAATTCCCACTTCTGCCCCTTGCGTAACTGCACCAGATAAAGGCAGGTTTACCAAGATTGCACCAAAGCCCATCGGCAATAGCAGCGACGGCTCCATATTCTTTTTAATTGCAAGATAAATAAGTACTCCGCCTATTATCCACATAACCACCATCTTCCACTCAATGAGCAAAAGATTTTCAAATAAAATTTCCATTTTCCCTTTCCTCCCTATAAGGATGAGCATACAAAAAGACTTTTACTGCAAAAATGCAATAAAAGTCTTGCTATTTAATACAATGGCGGGCAAATGCCGTACTGACGCCGATTGTCACAAATATTGTTAGCTACTCCCTTTTATTTCTCCTTGATTATAGCTTATTTAAAAAAATTTGTCAAGAAAATTCTTCCTTTTCACATCATCACAATCATCTATATTCCCATCTGTCCTTTTACATCGCTGACAAGCTCATCAATAAGCTCATTTCCTGCCTCCATACTGTCTGCAGATGTACCAATATAAAGCTTGATTTTAGGCTCTGTTCCTGACGGTCTTATAATGAAGTAGGTCTTTTCATCCGACAAATCATAGCGAAGAACGTTTGATTTTGGAAGTCCTGTTTCATCATACTGATAGTCAGTAGTTTTTACAACATCCATACCGATTGCAGATGTTATCGGTGTTTTTCTTAAGTTCACAAGAATTTCCGACATCTTTTCCATACCGTCCTTACCCGGCATTGTGAAAGAAACTGTCCGTTCTGCACAGAAGCCGTAGGTATTGTAGATGTCAAGTAGCGCCTCATATAAAGTCATACCCTTGGTTCTGTAATATGCCGCCATTTCGGCAATAAGCATTGTCGCAACAACACCATCTTTATCTCTTGCGTGATTTCCGACAAGATATCCATAGCTTTCCTCAAAGCCAATAAGATAGGTATGATTTTTCTTTTCGGAAAACTCGGTCATCTTTTCGCCAATATACTTAAAGCCTGTCAAAAGACTCATTATTTCAATATCATAGGCTTTTGCAATAGCAGCCGCAAGCTCGGTTGTAACAATCGTCTTTATAACAACACCGTCTTTTGGAAGCTTTCCCTGTTCTTTTCTTGCACGTAGGATATATTCAACCAAAAGTGCACCTGTCTGGTTTCCGGTAAGAGTTCTATACACACCCTCTTTGTCCCTTACCACAATTCCCACACGGTCACAGTCGGGGTCAGTGCCGATTATAAGGTCAACATCGTTTTCCTTTGCAATATCTATTGCAAGAGCAAAGCCCTCTGCATTTTCTGGGTTCGGTGATTTTACTGTTGAGAAATTGCCGTCCTCATTGTCCTGTTCTTTAACAACCAAGACATTTTTAAAGCCAATTCTCTTCAAAATTTCCTTAATCGGTCTTGCACCTGTTCCGTGGAAAGGTGTGTAAACCAGCTTCATTGTGTCTGCAACCTCGTAAACCGCTTCAGGATTTATCTGCTGAGTTTTGATGATTTCCAAGAACTTTTCATTAAGCTGTGGCCCTACTATTTCCAAAAGTCCCGCACTTTTTGCCTCGTCTAAGGAAATAAATTTAACATCATCAAAAACATCAAGCCTTCCAATTTCATCAATAACGATTTGTGCCGCATCAGGCGGAAGCTGTCCGCCGTCAGGTCCGTAAACCTTAAAGCCGTTGTATTCCTTCGGGTTATGGCTCGCAGTAATCATAACACCCGCTCCGCAGCCTAATTCTCTTATGCCAAACGAAACCTCCGGAACTGAATGAACTGTGTCAAAAAGATATACCTTTACACCATATGCCGCAAGTGTTTTAGCTGTTTCCTCTGCAAATATTCTCGAGAAATTTCTTGTGTCATAGCCAATTAATACACCCTTATCCTGAGCATTTGCATCCTTTACATACTTCGCTACTCCGCAGGACGCACGGCGCACGTTATATATGTTCATACGATTTTTACCTATGCCTAAAATCCCGCGCATTCCGGCTGTTCCGAACTCAAGCTCACGGTAAAAACGTTCCTCTATCTCCTTTTCATCGCCTGCAATATCCAAAAGCTCCTGTTTTTCTGCATCTGATAAAATACTGCATTTT
>JAZNNI010000118.1:0-11407 GCA_045580145.1 Clostridia bacterium | reverse complement strand
TTTCTGAGCAACTTTGTCTGCGTCTTCAATAGGCGTTATGTTTATTCTTGAAATAAGGCTGTCAACCGAATAAATACCCGTAAGCCCCATCTTGTCAACAACCTTTGACATTACCGCAGATGATTTAATTTCGTTTACATCCAGCTTATCACCGGTGGGAGCAAGGCCTTTTTCTGCCTGCTCGTCATTATAATGGATAACCTCAGAAGCTATATAAGAATTAGCTCCTGAAAGCTTGAAATAAACAGCATATGTCGCCACCAAGCAAAAAACTATTATCAGTGGCAAAAGTTTTTTTAAATATCTTAAAATCTGAAAATTTTTCATCATTATCCTCCCTCAGCCCTTTATGCCTTTTTAGGGAATTTTTTCGAAATATGACGCAAAATAAGCGATACATACACAAATGCTGCAAAAAGCAAAAGCGTTTTCAGCTCATTCATAAGCGAGATGCCGTAAATGGTCACTGCAATGCACTGGTTCATTTTGTGGCTTGAATATTCTCTGCCCGCGTTTATCGCTTCTTTTTCAAATCCCTTGATGCTGTTATAAATGGATTCTATCAACGAATCCGCCGACGCATAAAGTCCGGCATTAGGAGTCTTTTCAGCTATCTTATTGATTATAAGATTATTGTCCATAATCTCTTTCTCGTTAGATGCCACATAATTGCTGAAATTTGTTGCCATAACGGACAACTCATCAACGCCGACCTTTGTTCTTCCCATATAGTATTTGCCGGATTGATCCCATGTCGGAACGAGAACCACCCTGGTCATTTCCTCGCTGTACATTTCAATTGCCTGGTTGCAAAGATTATAGGAAGCATTGTTTTTCCGGCGGTCAAAATCAACATTTTTATTTTGATACGCCAATCGGTCGATGTATCCACCCTTGTCCCTTACAACTCCGTTCTGCAGGATAAGAGACCTTAAATTCTGATTTATCTGGGTCTCCTTAAATTGATACACCTTGCCTGCAATGGAATTGAAGGTGCTGTTGTTTTCAGTAACGAAGCTCGGGTTCTTTTCAGCCATACCGTACAAATAATTAAGAACAGCGCCCGTTTCCTTATCAAGATACGATACTATATCCATATACTCCATTTTTGCAAAATCCGGTTTCTCAGAAGACAGGCTGAAATTATCAGTATATTTTTCTATATAGTATTCCTTGTAAGCCGCAGTTATCAGTTTAATAACATTTTCCGAATCAAGATGGTCTGTATCCTTTGATGCGTGATACTCTACCGCAAACTCTGTGGAAATATGATATTCAGACTCATCTCCGACACCGCCCTGCACACACGGATAAACCACAAGGCAGCTTTTAAGCTGTTTTACCGTCACATCCTCAAGTGCGCCCTTTTTTATAGCTCTGTCCACAACCTCATCGCTGATAATTTCTGCCATATTATATCGGGTGCCGTTGGAGTTGAGCGCTTGCGATGCCTCGGAATAGTTCAGCGAAATAATTGCGTGAACAGATTTTTTAAGTTCATAGTGATTGAAAATCCCATACACCATCGTCGTGATAAAGCAGATGAGAATTATCCACGCATTGAGATATTCTGCCGTTTTGAAAATCTGAGTGCGCTCTGCGCGATTTACATTTTTGGAACGGAAATATATCAAAGCCGCCGATGTCAGAAACAATACACCGACAATTAAAATGATTAATTTTTGAAATAGTGCAGTAACCATTCTCTCTATTCCTCACAAAATTAAAATTTATTAATATCGATAATGACCAGCTCCGGCTGATTATTTATACGGAAAACATTCAAATTTTCAAGTCCGCCACTTACGATGAGAGGTTTTCCCGCAGCGTCATATCTTCCGTAAACAAAGTTTCCGTCTCTTTCGGGGAAAAGGCCATCCTCGTGCGTGAACATCGGTCCGAGAAGCGGCACGCGCACCACACCGCCGTGAGTATGCCCGCAAACCATCAAATCTCCCCAAAACTCAGGCTGGAACTCCTGGAAAATAAACGGCTCATGCACTGCGGTTATTTTAAGATTATCTGTGTTTTCATAGATATAATCCGCGAAGGCTTTTTCCGAATATGACCAGAATGAGGACGGATTCGAGGTTAAAACTCCATACACATCAATCGTCATGGTTTTTACCTTTATTGTGTCCTTTTCGTTTTTCAGAACCTTTATCCCGGCACTCTCAAGTGTTTCTTCAAAAGAATCTTCGATTTTCAAAAGTGCTGTTTCGTCGCGATTATCCTTCCGAAAGCCGAATTTCCGATCAAGCTCTGCTTCATTAAGCGGAAAGCCGTAAATGCTTTCAACCTCGTTGTTACCGTATATATAATACGAAGGTGCAATCTTTGCAAGCTTCTCACCTAAATCCGCAGCGTAATCAACGTCATCACGCGCCGAATTAACAATATCACCGGTGCAGATTATTATATCAGGCTTCAAAGCTTCAACACGAGAGAGCAGCTTTGCATTCTTTTCACCATAGGAGGAGCCATGCAAATCAGACAACTGAATAACGCGAACCGAGCTGTCAACCTTCAGGCTACTAACGTTGTAAAAAGTTTCTCTGAAATCCTGATTGCCGATATAATTGCACATAACAACGATGATTGCTGTTGCAAAACAGACAAATATCATACCTATAACAAAGAATTTTGCAGCCCGTATTTTCTTTTTTGCTTTGTGGTTTGAGCTTTTGTGGATTTTCTTTTTTGATATTTTTATTCTTTTTTTATAACCCATTATCGAATAAATGCAGAGCGACAGGGGTTCTTTGCATTCTTTTTTGAATTTTTTGATACTCTCAGCACCGTGATATGTAACCAACACCTGCTTTTCGTCGGCATACTCAATCTCAAACGTTTCTGCCCATGTATCATAAAACTCAGCCGGTACTAATTGCCGAAAAAACTCTTTCACTCTTTCCCTGCTCGTTTCCATTTCTTCAAAATTTGTTCTGTTATACATATCTAACAAACCCTTACTTTAATTTTTCATAAAGTCTGCAGGTCGCCTTCGCAGCATCCTGCCAGCTGTATTTGTTTAAAATAAACTCATCCGCACCGTCTCTTAAGTTTTCCACAAGATGTCTATCGTCACACAAAACCTGAAGCTTTTCTGCCAAATCCTTAACATTTCCTTTTTGAAAGTAAACCGCCTTATCCTCTGCGACCGACGTGTTCTCCGGAATATCCGAGCACAAAAGTGCGTTCTTATATGCAAGAGACTCCAAAAGGCACAGCGACATTCCTTCAAGGTCAGAGGGCAGCACCGCTATATACGCATTTGAATATATTTCAGAAAGCTCATCACCCGATATAAAACCTGTAAAAATGATATCAGGATTCCCCGCAGCCTTTTCCTTCAGCATCCTTACATAATCATCCGTATCGCTTGTATCTCCTGCAATAACAAGCTTTTTGTCCGTTCTGACTCTGCTGTATGCATCAATGAGATAGTGAACACCCTTTTCTGCAGTGAGCCTTGATACAAGACATATGTATCCGTCTTTGCATAGTCCGTACTTTTCTGTGATAATGCATGCGTCGCGTCTTTCCGGACGGCTTATCCCATTGTGAACAATTACGGTTTCACGGTTATACGTTTCTTTGAAGTAATCACGCGCAGCCTGACTTAACACAATAACTTCATCTGCATATTTTGCAAGGATTTTTTCCCCGAATTTTATGTACTTAGACGCAAAACCTTTCCCCCATTTTTCTCTCTGCCAATCAAGGCCGTGAACCGTTGCCACGCATTTTTTGCCGAAAAGCTTCGGAATCCACAAAGCGGCACACGGTCCCTCTGCGTGAAAATGGATAACATCGTAATTTTTAAACGAAGCTGCTATCGCCGCAGTGAAGGATGCTATCATTGCGGCAAAGCCACGCACGTTCAGTGTCCATGCATTCTTGATTTTTACGCCCTTATACATCCCGTTCTTAACTGTTCCCACATATTCGTTTTCAACCTTATCTGAAGATCGGTTATAACAGGTGACATCAAGCCCCATCTCTACCAATATCGGGCACAGCGTTGTGAGCACATTTTCTATTCCTCCGCGCCGCGACGGAACAACCTTATGCCCAATCATAGCAACTTTCATTTTCTTCCCTCCGGATTCCAATCACCTGCCGGTAGCTGTAAGCATAACTATCGGCGTTTTCAGCATTATTTTCAAATCATTGAGATATGTTCTTGTCTGTATGTATTCGATATCCATTTCAACCCACTGTTCAAACGGAATATCATTTCTGTTTTTTGAAATCTGCCACGTGCAGGTTATGCCGGGCGTAACAAGAAGACGCAGCTTCTGATAATCCGTATAGAACTGAACCTCTCTCGGAAGAGGAGGTCTCGGACCCACAAGCGTCATATCACCCTTAAGAACATTGAAAAACTGCATAAGCTCATCAAGAGAAACTTTTCGCAGGAACTTCCCCGCTCTCGTTATTCGCGGATCCTCTCTCATTTTGAAAACCGGTCCGTCCATTTCGTTACGTTTAGCCAGCTCCTCAATCATCTCATCAGCATTAGCCCGCATAGTCCGAAACTTATACATATAAAACTCTTTCCCGTGACGCCCAACTCTTATCTGCCTGAAAAAAGGGCCTGCGCTTGGGTCGTCAATTACGATTATCAAAGAAATAACTATCATAAGCGGCAGAAAAAACAACAAAATCAGCGTTGCAAAAAAGATGTCGAAAAGTCTTTTTTTCCTCCAGTAAGAGGCATATGATTTTTCAATAATTGCCTCAAGCTTTTCTCTTGTCTTTGCATCCACCTTATCCTGTTCGATGTAGGGCATTACAGCACACTTCTTTCTGATATTTTCATAACAGAATCAAATTCTGTTTTTCTGTTTTCCGATATATAGAATTTTTCGAACACTACATTTTTTTCTTTAAAACCAAGTTTGTTTTTGTCTATATATCCCGGATGGAACAAAACCTCTATATCCTGTCCGTCTTTTTCTGCCATTTTAACGTACTTCGGCAGAATTTTGCTTACTCTTTTTTCATCCATCTTTCCCGAAAAAAGAATCCCGAAAAAATGCGATATCGGTATTTTATGTTTCTTTACCTGATTTTTATTCAGCAGCCATAAGAAGCTCAGCAGCCATTGTTTGATAACATTAACCACACTGTATGTGAAATATAGTGACGGTGTTTTTATGTATATCCAAAACGGTTCAGCGGGAAGTCTTATGTGTTCCGGTTTGATTTTTTCGTCACAGAGAACCTTAAGCAACGCCCTGAACACGGCAGGAATCATATGCGTATGCTGATGGCTGTCTATGCAAAAAGGAACATCTTCTCCTATCGCCTTTTTCCAAAATAAAACCTGCGCCCTGATTTCCTTGCACACCTGCGCTTCAAACTTTTTTCTATGGATTAAGCTATGTACCAGCAGTCCGATAAAGGTTTGCTTAAAATTTCCTTTCTCATCTGCAAGCAGGGGAATTTCATAAGCCTCTGACATACATTTCCCCTCGACAAGGTTGAGATGCAGGGACATACGGATGTTTTTATTATTCCGTATCTTCTGCAAATCCACCGCGTCAAAATTCGGGAAAACGCTGACCTTATTAAGCGCACCCGCGTCAATACACCGCTGTATGTGTTCGGAGATTTCTTTGCACAATCCGTAATCATCGGCACAAAGATATACCACTTAACACTCACCTTCTGTTCCAAGCTTTATCACTATCGTGCCATCCACTGCTACCACACAGTCCTTTGCCGGCCATTCGCCCATAGCTTCAATCTTTTCGTTCTGTGCCAGCATCTTTTTTTCTTCTCCGCTCACAATCTCGTAATCCATTTCACAATAGTCGCGGAGTGCGCTGCTGAGCACGCTCTGACCTACCGTTTCATCATCTGCGCGGATTATATATCCATCCGTTATTCCGGTAATGTCCGGCGAGAGGTTAACGCTGTATCTTTCGCTGTTTTCAAGTGCCCCGATAACAAGAAGCCTATCGCAATTTTCCGCACCGGGCGTTTTTTCTATGCGGTCTGCTATACGCATAAGAACACCGTATGACTTTTCATAGGCGATTTGCGCCTTATGATAACTCACGTTTGATATAACAACCTGATTTGTGATTATTGCCGCCGATGCTATCAGCACAATCCAGCACTTGATGCAGGTATGTCTTTCGTTTGTATCGTTTCCCCTCTCATAAAGGATAATGAAAAATATATAAAAGACGGAATAACCCATAAGCATAAGATTGTGATAATCAATTTCCGGATTTGCAAATGCCAGCGCGCCGGCTCCGAATATAAGCGCGACTGCTAAGAGTGCAACAGCAAAAACATTAATGGTTTTCCTGTAAATTTCATTTCTCACTATATACTTAACATAATGAGAAAGTGTGAACAGCAAAATAAAAACATTCAAAACAACATATACATTTACGCCTTCCGATAAATCAAAAAAGCAGTTAACAAAAGTTTCTTTTACTGTATAAAGCGAGCCGGGCAGGTTTATATTTGCCAAAGATACCGTTGAATTTATTCCCTGATAATCAAGCAACTCTGCAGAAGAAACACCAAGAATCACTTTTAGAATAATGCCATACAGTACCATACCGGATATTCCGGACAGCAGCATACACACGCTTTTTTTCAGAACATTCCCGAAAGCTTCGTGATTATAAATTATTTCATCAATCAGCCAAAATAAAACAAGCATTATTGTAACGGTAATATACGCCTGATAAATACCCGCTGACAACGCGATAAGCACAGCTGAGATAATATATCCGTTCTTTCCTTTAGTCATATGCAGCGCCGCGAGCGTTGAAAGAAAAAACGCTATACTGTAGCCGTCTGCCACGTAGTTGTACATCATAACAGATGTAACCGTAGGAAACGAAACAATTACTGCTCCTATTAGAAATGCGGTAATTTTTTTTCGGACATTGAGTATTCTGCAGATACAAACAGCGCCGAGTGCATGAAACAGAATTGCCACAATACCGTTTAAAAACGGTAAATCATAAAACGAACTGAACGAACAGACAACGGGCAAAAACCACCGTCCGAGACCAATCATATTCTGCGAATCGTATCTGAACACAAGCGAATCCCAATTAGGAAGCCAGTTTGTTATTTTATACAGATGAGAAAGTATGCCAACCACGAGAGCCGCAAAAAAACAGACCTTCCACTCAGGCAAAATATATGCATTAAGTTTTTTCAATGCTCTCTCAGGCAAGTTTACCACTCCAACCACTTGAATTTATGCAAAAATTTTCCGTACAGCTTATCATACAGCTTTACACCGACAATCCGTTTTACAAACAGCGTTCTCTTTGCTGTCGGAGATATCCACGATGCACAAAAATGATGTATTGAATACGTGTTTTCGGTTATTATTTTTCTTCCGCTGTAATATTTCATCGGACATAGATAATCTTCAGGCAGCATCCGCATTCCCATAAACACCTGATCTTTATCGGCAATGTCCATTCCGAGCTTTATCAAAGTTTCTGTGTTTCTCTCAGGACAGGGGGTGATGTCATATGTGCCGTCAGGAAGAATAAAAGGGATTCCTTCATAATCCGCAAGCAACGCTGCAATTAATTTACTTCCCTTTTCGCATGCAAAGCCGAGTCCTGTTGAAATTATTCCGTTATCGTCAAAGCCCATATATCCGTTTCCTTCAACAAGCTTATCAAGAGGCTTTATAAGCTCAACGTCTGTATCCAGATAAATTCCGCCATTGTCATAAATCACACAAAGCCGTGCATAATCGCTGACAAACGCCCACTTACCGGCTTTATATGCCTCCGCGGCATATCTGTTCTGACTCACATCGAAATTCTCTTCATTTATGCAGACTATTCTGTAATCGGGACAGTATTTTTTCCAGCTTTTTATACATTTTTGTGCAAGTTTCGGAAGTTTTCCCTTTCCAAACCAGCAATAATAAATCACTTTAGGAATGCTCATATGCCCTTTTCCCCTTATACAATTCAAAAAGCGTTTTAAACGCAGACCTGTTAAATGCAAAATTGACAAGCAAGTATACCCCGGCAATCCATATTGAATGGATTATTCCATTCAGCAAAAGCCGCAGAAAAGACATATTGCTGAATGTATCAACAAAAAGCACCGCCATAACCAAAGCGAAAACTGCCCAGTTTGAAATCAGGATTTTGTATGTACAGCTTTGTTTTCTTTTCAGAATTTTCCTGTTTGAATAATAAATCGTTACTATCCCGCGATATACAAGCGCTGCAATTGTTCCGAGAATTGCTCCGCATATTCCCATATATGCAATTGCCACAACTGAAACTGTTATATTAATAACCATTTCCAATATTGCATGAGAACGGGTTTTTTCAAAAGCTCCTGAATATTCAATGATACCTGTTGCAGGAAGCTTGCCGCACGCAAGCAAATTCATTATTGCAAACAGCAACAACAGAAATGTATTTGTATACTCTGCATCATTTATTCCGCTTGTATATATCTGTATCAAAGGCAGCAAAAACACCGCCATGAGCGTGTAAATCACGCAGGTTATCATTACATAAAAGGTTTCATATGCATTAAACAGCTTGTCAAACTTTTCTCTGTCTGTATTAAACATCTGTCCCAAAGCAAAAGTGAAGGACGAAACAACATTCGTTATGAAATTCTGCACCTGTGAAAAGAAGATATTGTATATGGCATAGATACTTACTGCCTTAAAATCACAAAAGAGAGAAATGAGTATCACATCGGTGTTGTTGAACACCATTCCCGAAAGCTGATGCACCAAAACAGAATTTTTCTGAGAGATGGCATCAAAATCCGGCTTTGCCTTTAAATCAAGCCATATATATCTGCGCTTTGCGTATATATACAAAAAGCCAAGCTGCAAAAGAGCAATTATGCAATAAACCAATTGGATAAGAACGAGGCTGTCAGTAAGGAGCAGAACAAGTATTTTCCCTGCGTTTGAAGCAAGTTGAAGCACTGTTTCAGCATTGTTAATTACATACCTTCTGCCATCCACCTCCATAAGGATTCTGTATTTTGCCTGAACAAAATAACTGAACAGGCTCGGAATTGCATTCAATATAATGATAAAAAACAGCACAGCACTGTTTATTGATGTCGATACTGCGCAAGAATACACTGCCGCAATGACAAAAACAATAAGGAGGTATACTATTCCGGTTTTAATGTAATAAACGTTGGTCGCCGAAAGAACCGAGCTTGCACTCTCGTAATCCTTTTCGCCGATTTTCTTATACAATGCCTGAGTTGTGGCAAGCCCCACGCCAGCCTCAAGAAGGCACATATATGTAAAAATCTGCTTGATCGTAGAAAGAACTCCATTGACCTCTGAGCCAAAATTCTCAAGGTATAATCTCGGCAAAAGAAAGCTGAGTGTTATAAGCACAACCTGATACACAAGCGACGATACCAGATTGTTTTTAATTCTGGAGTCTTTTTCTTCCACCTTGGCACCTCCCTACCCTGAAACAAACTCAATCCGGATTTTATACGCGGTTACAGACGTAATCTGCAGTTGCATTTTCTTTGGAAATTATTTTTCCGGGGTTTCCTATGACAACACTGTGGTCCGGAACATCGAAATTGACATAGCATAGCGGCGCGATAAGAACGTCACTGCCGATTTTAACATTTCCAACTACAACGGCATTTGTTCCAATCCAGCAATTATCACCGATTTGCGGCGCACCTTTTCTTTTTCCGCGATTTTCCATACCTATTGTAACACCTGTGCCAACGTTTATATTTTTACCTAAAACTGCATCGGGGTGAATTACAACACGGCCGAGATGTCCGATATAGAAGCCTTCTCCGATGCGCGTTCGTGCCGGAATCTGAATATGTGTCCTATGCGACAAATACATAAGCCTTAACATATAAAAAATCTTCAGAGGTAAAACTTTGCACATATTTGCTTTTCTGAACACAGATATGTATTTTAATTCAAGCGGCGCGAATATCTTTTTCAAAAGCGGAGCTCTGTTTTCGCCGTAATATCTGTATAAATCTTTTTTGAAAACATTGTTCATAACGTTTCACACTCATTTTCTCTTTGACTCAAGAAACATTTTTCTTGTTATGAAGTTATAAATCGGCACAATTACCATGGCAAAAAATTTCACTGCAAGGTAATATACGGACGTAAATTTAACACCAATCCACAAAATCAACTGATTTAACATCAGTCCTCCAAGACTGAGCAATACAAAAATTATAAATTCATAAAGCTTACTTTGATTTTTACCTTTAAAAACAAAGGTCATACTCAAAAAATAGTTTACCGTGACGGAAACGCAAAAAGAGATTGCGGAAGAAAGAAGGACATCCACGCACAAAAGCTCTTTTAATGCAACAAGAACTCCCACATCCACAAAAGCGGAAATTGCTCCCACAATTGCGAACCTGATTACTTGCAGTGTCAATTCATGATTCCTCCGTTTGCTATCGACTTTATTCTTTGGCAAAAACCCAAAGAGTATCTTTTACATTATCTTTATCGTCGGTCAGGTTGTATACGCTGAGCGTAACCGTTTCGCCATGTGTCTTTTTGTATGTAATTGACGGTGTTTTACCTTCCGAAATCTGCCTTTTTATTGCATCATAATTCAAGAAGCTCATAACAGCTCTGTTAAAATCAGGATGAACAATATCGTGAATGTATTTTGAGAGCAACTTTGAGAAGTTTTCTTCATCCTCCTTGTAACCGAGATAAGCAGGCATAAGAATTCTGTGAGCATTGTCACTTTCAAGCGACACTCTGTATATGCCGTTGTAATGCTCTTTCATAACGGATATCATAGTATCAATTTCTCTTATTCCTGTTTTCGTGTAAACATAATTTTTGTCTTTGTCCTCAGAAATGCTTATCTGCTCTTTGTTCTGATAATACTGAGCCTTTGCTTCATACATTCTTACTTCAGCTTCTCTTACCATTTCCTCGCAGTTTATGTTTTTCATTCTGTAAGACATACCGATAGCCACATTGTAACCCATAGGCTTTAATTGCTCAATAAATGTCTCTATATTCTGCTTGACATCGTTCTGTGAGATTTTCTTTGTGAATACTAAGAACTCATCGCCGCCCATACGGTAAATGCTATGTCCGAAGAACACTTCTTTTAACGAATTGGCAATATAGATAAGCATCTCATCGCCTGCGGCGTGCCCGTACTTGTTGTTTCTGATGTGAAGCTCATTAACATCAATATAAATGCATGAAAATTCTTCCGGTTTTTCTTTATCAAACATCAGAATATCCTTTTTGTATGCAACACGGTTTAAAGCTCCGGTAAGTGCATCCGTTGTTGCGGCAAGCTCCGTTCTGTTAAGATGTTTTTTGTTGTATATAGCGATTGAAAAGCAAATTACAACATCTTCAATAAGCTTTCTGATATCGGAGCTT
>JAZNNI010000117.1:0-25417 GCA_045580145.1 Clostridia bacterium | reverse complement strand
TAGGTGCTATGACCGACTTCGGTCCCCTTATCGCCAACCCCAAGAGCCTTCTTTTAGGCGCCGCAGCACAGCTCGGCATTTTTGCCACCTACGCTGTTGCAATAAATTTCCTTGGCTTCGACTCTCTCGAAGCAAGCTCTATCGGTATTATCGGTGGTGCCGACGGTCCTACCGCTATTTTCGTAACCAGTAAATTAGCTCCTCATCTTTTAGGACCTATCGCTGTTGCCGCTTACTCTTATATGGCATTGGTTCCCGTAATTCAGCCTCCCATTATGAAGGCTCTTACCACCAAAAAGGAACGTATGAGAGTTATGAAGCCATTAAGAGAGGTTTCTAAAAAGGAAAAGATTATTTTCCCCATTGCCGTTACAGTATTCGTTGCCTTCCTCGTTCCTTCTGCCGCACCCCTTATCGGTTGCTTAATGCTTGGTAACCTCTTTAAGGAAAGCGGAGTTGCCGACCGTCTTTCTAAGACTGCACAGAACGAGCTTATGAATATCGTTACTATTTTCCTTGGCGTTACCGTCGGTGCAACCGCTACCGCAAAAACCTTCTTATCCATAGACACAATAAAGATTATCATTATCGGTGTTGTTGCTTTTGCAGTAGGTAGCGCAGGCGGCGTATTACTTGCTAAGTTTATGAACCTGTTTTTAAAGAACAAAATCAATCCGCTTATCGGTAGTGCGGGAGTTTCTGCCGTTCCTATGGCGGCTCGTGTATCGCAGAAGGTTGGTCAGGACGAAAATCCAAAGAACTTCCTTTTAATGCACGCTATGGGTCCGAACGTTGCAGGTGTTATCGGCTCGGCTATCGCAGCAGGTGTTATGCTTGCACTCTTTGGTGCTTGATTTAAACCATAAGCAGAAAGGAAAAGACTATGAGTAAATTATATATAACAGATACAATACTTCGTGATGCTCACCAGTCACAGGCTGCTACAAGAATGAAGACAGAGGATATGATTCCTGCTTGTAAGCTTCTTGACTCTATCGGCTACTGGTCATTAGAGTGCTGGGGCGGTGCTACATTCGATGCTTGTATGAGATTTTTGAATGAAGACCCGTGGGAAAGGCTGAGAACTCTAAAGGCAAATATGCCTAATACAAAACTCCAGATGCTTTTCCGCGGTCAGAACATTTTGGGTTATAAGCATTATGCAGACGATGTTGTTGAGCAGTTCTGCAAAAAATCAATCGAGAATGGTATTGACGTTGTAAGAGTGTTCGATGCTTTAAATGACCCGAGAAACTTAGAGGCTGCAATTAAGTTTGTTAAGGAATATGGCGGACACTGTGAGGCTGCAATCAGCTATACTGAGAGCCCTGTTCATAACCTTGACTATTTCGTGAAGCTTGCATCCCAACTTGAAAAGATGGGCGCTGACTCAATCTGTATCAAGGATATGGCAAACCTTCTTCTTCCTTACACAGCATACGAGCTTGTTAAAAAGCTCAAGGAAAACGTTGGTGTGCCTATTCATCTGCATACACATAATACTGCAGGAACAGGCGATATGACAAACCTTATGGCAGCGCAGGCTGGTGTTGATATTGTAGACTGTGCGCTTTCGCCTCTTGCAAATGGTACAGCAAACCCATCAACAGAGGCTATGGTTGCAACAATGAAAGGAACAGACCGCGATACAGGTCTTGACCTTACAAAGCTTTCAGAGGCTGCTGCACACTTTAGGGGCATTGCAGACAAGATGAAGAAGGAAGGAACACTTGACCCGAAGGTGTTAAACGTTGACCCTAACGCACTTTTGTATCAGGTACCTGGCGGTATGCTTTCAAACCTTATTTCACAGCTCAAACAGCAGAATGCAGAAGATAGATACTACGAGGTTTTGGCAGAAGTTCCGAGAGTAAGAAAGGACTTCGGCTATCCTCCGCTTGTAACTCCAACAAGCCAGATTGTCGGTACGCAGGCAGTTTTAAATGTGCTTATGGGCAGATATAAGATGATTTCAAAAGAATCAAAGGGACTTTTAAGAGGCGAATATGGTCAGCTTCCTGGCGAAGTTAATGAAGAAGTAAGAAAGCTCGCTATTGGTGACGATGAGGTTATTACTTGCCGTCCTGCCGACCTTTTAGACCCTGAGCTTGTGAAGTATAAAGAGGAAACAAAGGATTTTGCGAAGTCTGAAGAAGATGTTTTAAGCTATGCACTCTTCCCACAGGTTGCAAAGAAGTTCTTTGATATAAGAGACGGAAAGGTTGAAGCACCTAAATCAGAAGCACCAAAGACTGCGGCTGACGGCGTGCGTGAAATATTTGTTCAGGACCTTTCATAAGGAGATTTTAAAATGGAAAATGTTTTTGACGTCTTAAAGGAACGTGGACTTATCGCACAGACAACACACGAGGACGAAATCCGCGAGCTTTTGGGAAAAGAAAAAGTAACTTTTTATATCGGCTTTGACCCGACTGCAGACAGCCTTCACGTAGGACACTTTTTGCAGATGGTTGTTATGAAGCATATGCAGGACCACGGTCATAGACCGATTGCCTTAATCGGCGGCGGTACTGCACATATCGGCGACCCATCGGGAAGAACCGATATGCGCCAGATGATGACAAAGGAAATTATCGACCATAACAGCGAATGCTTCAAAAAACAGCTTTCCTGCCTTGTTGATTTTTCGGATGATAAGGCACTTATGGTAAATAATGCCGACTGGCTTTTAGATTTAAATTATGTAGAGTTTTTACGTGACATCGGTGCTTGCTTCTCAGTAAACAAGATGCTCACAGCGGAATGCTTTAAGCAGAGACTTGAAAAGGGACTTTCCTTCCTTGAGTTTAACTATATGCTTATGCAGAGCTATGACTTTTTGATGTTAAATCGTAAGTACGATTGTAAAATCGAGCTTGGCGGTGACGACCAGTGGTCAAATATCTTAGGCGGAATTGAACTTTGCCGTCGTAAAGACCAGAAACAGACTTATGGTATGACATTTACACTTCTTACAACATCAGAGGGTAAGAAGATGGGTAAGACTGCAAAGGGTGCTTTGTGGCTTGACCCTGAAAAGTGCAAGCCTTATGACTTCTATCAGTATTGGGTAAATGTTTCTGACGCTGACGTTATCAAGTGCTTAAAGCTTGTGACATTTGTGCCGATGGACGAAATTCGTGAGATGGAAAAATGGGAAGGTGCAGAGCTTAATAAGGCTAAAAAGCGCCTTGCATATGAGGTTACAAAGCTTGTTCACGGCGAGGAAGTTGCAAATCAGGTGCAATCAGCTGCCGAGGCTGTCTTTGCAGGCGGCGGTGTGAGTGAAAATATGCCTACAACAGAGGTTGATACAATCGACGGAAAAGGCATCCTCGACCTTTTGTGCGAAACAAAGCTTGTTCCGTCAAAGGCTGAGGGAAGACGTCTTGTTCAACAGGGCGGAGTTGCCATAAACGACGAAAAGGTTACAGATGTAGCTATGACTCTTTCAAACGATTTAATCGGTGAGGTGGGAATGATTATCCGTAAGGGTAAAAAGGTATTCCACAGAGTTGTATTAAAGTAAGACTTCCAAAAAATACACAGACCGCTCGATGAATGTATAAATAATAAAAAAGGAATCTGTAAATTTCGCAGATTCCTTTTTGTATATCATCGAGCTATGAACGAAACGAACCACTCGGAGTACACTCGTACACCGTCGGGCAGGGTATTATGCGGAAAGTCCACATAATACTTCGTTTCGGTCATTCTGCACTATTTTTTGAAAGTCTTTAATTATAGAAAAGATGCTGTCATTAAAAATCGTGGCAACTGCCTGTGGAAATATTGTTTTTGTGGAATATTTTAACTATTTCATCAACTATATAAAAATCATCAAGCTCATCATTTTCAAGAATTTTTTGAATATCAGCAATCATTTTAGTAGCTTTTGTCTCCACAAGCTTTTTTGAATCAAGCTTTCCCATAGTATACATAGCATATAGCTTTTCATTTATTGCATCTGAGATTGCACCTGCAAACATTTCATATTTTATGTCCATATCATTCACCCCAATTAAAAAATGTGTAGCCGGAGCTACACATAAAAAACGCATAACTCCGAATGTTTGCAGACATTTTCAACTAACTATATAAGCAGCCATGAAAATAGAGTATGCATTTTTTGCAATAAAATGCATGACTGTTTATAATAGTATTAAGTTGAAATGTCTGCTCCTTTATATTATCACACTTTTTAGTTTTTGTAAACCTTTTATGAAAAATAAGGGCAATTTAAATTGCCCTTATCCTATTATCTCTCCTAAAAATGCCCCATCCTTGATTTTATCAAGACGTACCAGCCTATATTCGCCCGACAAATCTTCGTCTGTTTTAACAAGCACACTTTGGTAGTTATCGGTTTTTCCTTCAAAATATCCGCCTTTTGCCGCTTGTTCAAAAAGAACTTCCATTGTTTGTCCCAAGAAATTCTCCATAAATTCCTTTTTTGATTTTTTGCAAATGTCCGCTATAATTTTACTCCGTTTATCCTTAACCTGTGGGTCTATCTGGTTCGGGAAATCGGTAGCAGGTGTACCTTCACGCCTTGAATATTGGAAAATGTGTGCATCAGCGAATGCAACTTTCTTTGCAAAAGCACAGGTTTTCTCAAATTCCTCATCCGTCTCGCCCGGAAACCCCACCATAATATCGGTTGTAATTGCAACGTCGGGGAAGTGCTTTCTAAGACCTGAAACGATGCTGAAATAAGCATCTGTGGTATATTTTCTGTTCATCCGCTTTAATGTTTCATCGCAACCTGATTGAAGTGACAGGTGAAAGTGATGGCATAGCTTTGAGCAGTCCTTGATTTTTTGTGTAAAGCTTTCGTCGAGTGTCATCGGTTCGATTGACGAAAGACGAATACGCTTGATTTTTTCGATTTGGTTTGCTTCAAGCAAAAGGTCTGCAAGACTTTTTGACTTCGTATCAAGTCCATAGGAGGCTATGTGTATGCCAACGTATGTTATTTCGGAAAAACCGTTTTCTGAAAGCCGTTTCGTTTCGGATATAACCTCGTCAAAGCTTCGCGAACGGATAGGCCCTCTTGCATAAGGGATTTTGCAGTAGGAGCAGAACTGATTGCACCCTTCCTGCACTTTTATATATGCACGAGTGCGCTCCTTGTAGGTTGTGACGGTGAGATTGTCGAAAACGTGGTTATGCATAATGTCGCCGACACAGTTTGTGTTTTCGTTTTCACAATTTTCTTCGTAAATATCCACGATTTTTCCTCTGTCCTTTGTGCCGAGAACGAGGGTAACACCGTCAATTTTTAAAACCTCATCGGGCTTTGTCTGCGCATAACAGCCTGTAACCAAAACAAAAGCCTCGGGATTGTGTTTTTTTGCACGTCTTATAATTTGTCTTGATTTTCTGTCACTCATTCCTGTTACGGTACAGGTATTTATGACATATATATCTGCAGGGTTGTCAAAATCCGTGATTTCATATCCGCGGACTTTAAACAGCTCGCTCATAGCCTCGGTTTCGTATTGGTTAACTTTACAACCGAGCGTATAAAATGCTGCTTTCTTCATTTTTACCTCTTTTGAAATTTAATTTGAATATTTATTATTACTATTATATAAAATTTGCGGAAATTCTGCAATACCCCATTGACTATTTTCAAAAAAAGTTGTATGATATAAATGTAAGTATTTGGATACACTACAAATAGGAGGAGTTAAATATGAAAACTTTTAATCTTATGCTTAATTCAATTAATGACGTTAAGGATTTTGTAAACATAGTATCAAAGTATGATTTTGATGTTGATTTGACATCAGGAAGATACGTAGTTGATGCAAAATCTATTATGGGTATATTCAGCCTTAATCTTTCAAAGGCAATCAAGGTTGAGGTTCACAGCGATGACTGTGATGAATTTTTAGCAGAAATCGACAGACTTATTGTTGACTGATTGGGAAACTTTTGTCAGCAGGCTTGTTTGGTCTGCTGATTTTTCTTTAGAGGAGTGAAAATTATGATTATTGATTTTGAAAGTATGCCTTTTGATAAAAAGACCGAGTTTTTGGGCGGCAAGGGCAATTTTTATATAAGAAGCCATAAGGATAATATGAACAATATTATGTGCGACTATTTAGAGCCTGGCGCATCTATCGGTTATCATAAGCACGAAACCAACAGCGAGATTATGTATATAATCAAGGGTAAGGGCAAGGTGCGATACGAAAATGAGATTATGGAAATAAAAGAAGGTCAGGCGCATTATTGCGCGAAGGGGCATTATCATTGCCTGATAAACGACTCAGATAGTAATTTGTATTTTTTCGCAGTAGTTTGCGAGCAATAAAGAAAAAGCCGTCTATGACGGCTTTTTCTATTATTTGTTGAACGATGGTGCTGTGGTTTCATTGCTTGCAAATGAATTGGGTCCGGGATCAGACATTGAAAAATACATTTTTGCTGCTTTTGTTGTACCAAAATCTCTGTTAGAACCGCTGTTTTGTACTTTGTTAAATGCATCACGGAACATCTGATTATGAGCCTCCTCACGATTGAGGAGAAAATCAATGGTCTCTCTTACCTTTTTATCATCTATCTGGCGATACAAATATTCATAAACCACCTTTGCGCGTTGTTCGGATGCGATGTTGCTCAAAAGGTCAGCGCACAAATCTCCAGTTACTGTAACATAATCTGCAGTCCAGGAATAGCCCGAAGCATTTATAAGTCCGGGGTTTAAGCCTAAAATGACGTGAGATTGAACCTCGCCTGCCTGCACCTTTGTTGCATCCACATCGTGACCATTTAAAAGGTTAATGGTTTGCGAAACCATTTCCATATGACTAAGCTCCTCAGCAGCTATATCGAGGAATAAATCCTTGATTTCAGGGTCCTTAATACGAAAGCTCTGTGACATATACTGCATAGCAGCCTTAAGCTCTCCGTTTCCGCCTCCGAGTTGTTCCTGAAGTAATACTGCATATTGCGGATTTGCTCTTTCTACCTCTACAGGATGGAAAAGCATTTTTTCGTGTTTAAACATTTTATTTACCTCCAAGTGTAATTTTTTTTATTTTTTACAGTTAGAGATGTATTATTCATAATTTTTATTATGCGACTCATATAAACATAGGAAGTAGTTGTAGTTATGATGTTTTTTTATTAAAATTGCATATGGCTTAAGAAAAGCGGTACTGCTCCGCACTTCCGTCCTGAGCGGTGCGGCGAAGCTGCTTCTTATGTTCTTCCAAGTAGTTACTACAAAGGTTATGAAGTTAAAATGCCAGTACAATTAGTCCATAACTACATTTTTATATTATAATCATAGAGTGATAAATAGAGGAGATATAATATGGGAATTGTATAATAGTAGTATCATTATACAATTCCCATATCATTTAAATTATTAAATATGCAGTCAATGTTTTTCATACAATCATCATAATTAGACACAAGATAGGTCATAAAAAGAGCGTCTATTACGGAAAATTGACTTATTCGTGATGTAATTGCGATTTTGTGAAGTGGACTTTCTCTTGTTTTTGTATATAGTAAATAATCGGAATATTTGCAAATAGGGCTGTTCAGAAAAGTAGTTAATGCGATTGTTTTTATTTTTAGCTGTTTTGCAAGTTTCATAATGCTGCAGGTATCTTTGTTTTTGCCCGAATGAGAAATGCCAATAACAAGGTCATTTTTTTTAAAGCTTGACAGAATAACAGTTGCAGAATGCAAATCACATGCTGTAAAAACTGTTTTGCCGACTCTTTGAAATTTTAGCATAGCATCGCAACAAACTATGTATGATGTACCAAGTCCAAAGAACAAAATACGGGAAGCGTTGGATATCAGATTTGCGGATTTTTCTAATGTTTCATAATCTATGGTGTCAAGAGTTAGTTGTATTGAGTCGATGCTTGCTGTCAAAACCTTATTTATTTGTGATTTGGCATCAGTGGCTTTGTCTTCAAAATCAAGAATAAAGTCGCGCTTTATAGAATTATGAGATGCGAGATATAAACGAAAATCCTTATATCCGTCAAAACCTAAGTGCTGAGTTAAACGCACTACTGTTGCAACGCTTACCCCTGAGCTACTCGCAAGAGTTTTTACAGTCATAAAAATAGCAGAGTCTATATTTGAAATTATATAGTCTGTAAGCTTTTTTTCGGAATCGGTAAGTTCATTGTAATGTTCTGTTAAAAACTGGACAGCGTCTTGTGTCATAGCTATAATCCTTTTCTGTGTAATAATTGAATTTAAAAATGTAACATTGTTACATAGATATTGTAACATACCGAATTAAAAAAGTAAATAAATATTTTTAAAAACCATTGACAATAAGGGGGAGCGATGATATTATAATTACAGATAAATGGCTTAAATGTAAAAAAGTTACAGAGGTGAAAAAATGATTCTTGCAGCAGATATTGGCGGAAGTAAAACAGCTGTTTGTATATTTGATAAAACAGGAGCTCAAATTGACAGATACGATGCAGAAGGTGTTGGTGTTGCAACATCGATTTGCGATAAAATTGAGGTGCTTGTACCTATACTTGATAAAATTTCAAGAATGTATGATATTGAATCTGTGGCGGTAAATCTTGGAGGAAAAAACAAACAGCAGATACAGGATTTTTTTGAAAAATATTTTCCTGAGTCACCTGTTTCGGTATATAGAGAATCCGAGGGCACAGCAGCTCTTGCTTCAGCCGAAGCATACGGTGCGGAGATTGTCATTTTGGCAGGGACCGGTGTTATTTCCGTAGCTAAAGCAAAGGATGGATGTTATGTTATAAGTGGTGGCTGGGGTGCAAATATAAGTGATGCAGGGAGCGGATATGATATCGGGCTTAAAGCTGTTCAAATGACACTTCAAGAGCTTGACCGAGTTGAAACTCTGTCGGCGCTTGCCACTAAAATATCCGGACGTACACAGCCGTTGGCTAAAACGGAAAGCGCAGAGCAGTTTTGCATACAAAGAGATGAAATAAGGGAACGAATAGGGCCTTTTGAAAGAAAAAACATTGCTTCATATACAAGAGTTGCAGCAGAGTGCGGAAGAAGTGGCGATGAAGAATGTATAAAGATTTTTAAAGAAGCCGGTGAGAATATTGGAGAGCTTGCTTTTGAAACTGCACAAAAAGCCGGATATGCAGACTTAAAAGGAATTCTTGTTTTAGGCGGACTTGTAAATACGGTGGATTTATGGGGTGAAAGCTTTGAAAATACAGTTAGAAGCAAGATAAATGTAAATAATTTTTATTATAAAGATAATGGAATTATTTTTGGCACATACGAAATTGCCAAAAAACAAATTTTATAAGAAGAGAGGGTATAATATGTTTCCAAAGGGTATAATTGTTTCGTGTCAGGCTTTAGAGGGAAATCCGCTTAGAGATTCGCATGCACTTGCAATTATGGCGAAGGCAGCGGAACTTGGCGGTGCTAAAGCGATACGTGCGAACGGAGTAGAAGATATTTCGGCAATGAGAAAGGAAATATCAATCCCAATTATAGGTATCGACAAGAAAAAGGATGAAACGGGAAGAACTGTAATTACACCGGATTTTGAAGGTGCGGCAAAAATAGCAGAGGCAGGTGCGAATATAATAGCACTTGATGCTACTTTTTACGAGAGCTCAATTCGTGAAGAGACAGGGAATTTGATAAAAAGAATACAAAACGAACTGGGGCTAAAGGTTATGGCGGACATAAGCACAGCGGCTGAAGCAAAAAGAGCAGCAGAACTTGGTGCTGATGCTATTTCGACAACTCTTGCAGGATACATACCCGGTGCGCTTCATAGTGCAGAAGAAAAATATGTGCCGGATTTTGCGTTAATTGATGAAATAGTGAAGATGAATCTGGGAATTACATTGGTTGCGGAAGGTAGATTCTGGAGATATGAGGACGTTGTCACCGCTTTTGAAAAAGGCTTTGACAGTGTTCTTATTGGAAAGGCAATTACAAACCCAATGGCTATTACACAATATTTTGTGACTGCAGAAAGGAAGTAACTTGTAGACTATGAATACAGAGAGTGTAAATGTAAAAACGAAGAACATATTTAAGGAAAGCACACAGGGTATTTTAACATTGATAAATAATGAAGATGCGATTGTGGCGGGAATTGTTGTAAAGTGCATACCGCAGATAGCAAAATTAGTGGACAAGGCATATGAATCCTTGCAAAATGGTGGCAAAATAGTATATTGCGGTGCCGGAACGAGCGGGCGGTTAGCTATTGCAGATGCAGCCGAGTGTCCGCCTACATACGGTGTTTCAAAAGATGTTGTAAAAGCTGTTATTGCAGGCGGTGCAGGAGCAGTTGTAAATGCAAGTGAAGGTTGTGAGGATGATGTTTTAAAAGGTGAAGAAGCTTTTGAAAATGCAGGCTGTAATACGGGGGATATAGTTATAGGAATATCTGCCTCAGGAAATGCTCCGTTTGTGTGTGCTTTTTTGAAAAAAGCAAAGGAAAAAGGCTGCATTACTGGTGCGATTGTTAATAATGAGGACACAAAGCTTGAAAAAATTGCCGATATTACCGTTGCAGCCCTGACAGGAGCAGAAGCAATTAAAGGTTCAACCAGAATGAAGGCAGGCACTTCGCAAAAAATGATTTTAAATATGTTTTCTACTGCTGTCTTTGTGAAGATGGGATATGTTTATCAGAATTATATGGTAAATATGACCGTTTCAAATATAAAGCTAAAAAACAGAGCGATTGTTATGGTATCAGATATTACCGGACTTGAATACGAAAAAGCAGAAGCATTGCTTGCTGAAAATAATTGGGTTATAAGAGAAGCAATTTATAAATATTTTGAAAAAAAATAAAGTTTTACGGAGGGAATATTTATGGGACTTATTACACAAAGCAAAAAGTTTTTAACGGGAGCTATGTATGCACCTTTTTGCAGAACCAAACCTGCTCCGATTGAGGAGTGGGATAATGACCTTAAAAATATGGCAGAATTAGGATATAACTGTGTTCATGGCTTTGCTGAATGGCATGATATAGAGTATGAAAAAGGCAGAATTGATTTTACCTTGATAGATCATATGGTGGAGTGCGCAGTAAAACATAATATAATGCCTATAATCAATGTTGCGACGCAGAACAGCGTTGGGTTTTACTCCCCCAGATGGCTTATGGAAGAATATCGCGGTACGGGTAAAGGATTTATAGATAAAAACGGTCAGCATATGATGCAAGGGCAATTTAATGTACCTTGCATTGATGACCCAATCTATCAGGCATATGCTCAGCGTTTTTTGAAAGCTGTTGCACAGCATTTTGCAAATGATGATAGAATTGGTGGATATGTTCTGTGGGGAGAACCTACTCTGTTTCGTCCGGGCAGCGGAAATGCTGCGATATGCTATTGTGAACATACTATTGCAAAATTCAGAGTATGGCTTAAAGAAAAGTATAAGGATATAGCTAATTTAAATGAGGCGTGGGGAACAGAAGGCCCATCAGATTATATCGATTTTTGTCAGGTGCTTCCACCGTCAGACAATTCAAGACAGCTTGGTGGATTTGTGTCGTGGGAGGACTGGCGAAGCTTTATGGAAACAAATCTTTCTGACCACATAAAAGCGGCAGACTGTATATTTAAAGAGAATGGTGCGATGCAACCAACAATTACGGAAATGCTTACCGGAATAAACAACGGCATTGATTCGTGGAAATTATCAGAATGCACTGATATTATCGGTATAAGCTGCTTTGACAAGCCTACACGAATGACTGCCTTATATATGTGTATGTCGGATAGTATGGCAAAGGCGTATAACAAACCGACATTTGTAGTTGAAGCTGCAGGCGGCTCTGTAAAATCCGGAGTTGGTGCTCCTAAAACACCTTCTGTAAATCAGCTTAAGTCAGCGCTTTTGCAAAGAGCAGGTTATGGTACAAAGGGACTTATGTATTGGTGCTGGAGGCCAAGACTGAGCGATACTGAAGGTAATGACTTTGGTCTTGTGAAGCCAAATGGGAAGATTTTGAAGAAGGCTGTTGAAGTAGGTGTTCTTTCAGAGAAATTAAATGACGCATTTGAGGTTTACAATTCATCTGAGAGAAAAGCGGAGGTTGCAGTATTCACATCGCAGCATATAAATCACTTGATGGATACCGAACTTATGAATGAAAATTACCTTGGTGCAGTTATCGGTGCTAACTATATATTGAGTGACCTACATATAAATAGCGATTTTATATGTGAGAAGGAAATAATTAAGGGAAGTCTCAGTAAATATAAAGTGCTTGTATTACCTTGCTCATATATATTGTCGGAGGAATGTGCAGAGAAAATAGAAGCATTCGTAAGAAATGGCGGTACTGTAATTGCTGACTTTATTCTTGCAGAAAAAAGACCTGGAGGCATATGCTATATGGATCTGCCGGGAGGTGGACTTGATAAGGTTTTTGGTATTGACAGAGATGATGTTTTATATATAGAGCATCCGTCATTGTTAAAGGAAAACACAGCAGGTGCAAGGCTCCAAAGCTTTATCGAGCTTGTTTCAGTAACAGATGCAGAGGTTGTGGAGAAATATGACGAAGAAAATCCGCTTATAACGAAGAATAAATACGGCAAGGGAAATGCTGTTTATTTTACAAGTCAGTTCTTTTCGGGATATAGCGAAAATCCATCTAAAGAAATGCGTGACAAAATAGAAAACATATTAAAGAACTGTAATGTTACCGCAGATATTTCACTCAAAAATGGTGATTTGATGTCGCAGACAAGCCTTATTACTACTGTTATGTATGATAAAAAGACAAATGATGTTTCAGTTGTTACTGTAACAAATTCCTGCTATGATGAAGTTGAGGATACACTTATTTTGCCAAAGGGTGAATATGTATTGGTTGAAGAAGCATATAGGTATGAAATTTTGAACAAGGATACGCATACCGAAGTAAAGTTCAAGCTGGAGGCTTGGGAAAGTCTGGCAGTTTGCAGATGTAATTAAAAAAGATGCCATCAGGTTATCAGCCTGATGGCATTTTTTAGTTTTTGGTTATCTGCAATACTCCTGATGGAGGAACTTCAAAGGCATTATATCCTTTGTGCAATGATGCTTTTTCATTATAAATGGTATTTCCCATACAATTATAAATTGTAATTAAGACATTATATTCTTCTTGATTATTGATTAAAAGGTTTTGACAATAAAATACATTCATCCTGATATGCAGGAAAAATAAAAGCCAGCAATGCTGTTGGCAACCTCATAAGTAATGCACGAGCTGGGGGTAAAAGTGGGGTAAAAAATTAAAATTGGATGATAAATAATTAGGGGAAAAATAAAAGTAGCTGTCAAAACACAAGGCAAAAGGGGTACCCCGAAAAGCTGTAGCTTTTGGGGGAAAATGAGGAGTAGCGGGGCATACGGAGATTTTTTGCATAAAAAAATCGGAGTAAGCTAAGCTTACTCCGACGTGGTGCCCAAGGCCGGGGTCGAACCGGCACGGGATATTAGTCCCACAGGATTTTAAGTGGGTATTTAGGGTGATTGTACTATGTTGTTAAGTGATTTTTTACTCTCTTTTGTGTTCTTTAATATTGGCTTACTTATGCCATTTATTAGACTTTTTCAACAATTAATTTTATTTTCTTAATATTTTATTGGTTTTTGATTTCATTTAAAATTTGGTGGAAATTTGGTGGAAATTTTAAAAGTGAAAACCCAATAGGATTATTACTTCGTGCTGCTTTGCCACCTAAAAGTGCTGTGGGGAAAGGAAGGGAAAATTTGTCATAAAAAAATAAGCCTTTCATAAGTCTAAACACCTCTCCTTCTTCGTATGAAATAATTTGTGAATAGAAGGAGAAATCTTCCCCAAAGTCAAATATTATTTGCCTGAAACCACTTTGATATGATATGAGATAAAAGTGTGTTTTTATAGTGTGGTGGTTTTGGGGACTTGATTATTTAAAATATTTGTAGTATAATCATAGAAAACAAATGATGAGGTAAGTGTATTGAAATTAGACATAGACAGATTTAACGATGATTGCAAATGTATCTCTGTAGGGAAACTAAGTAAAGAACAAATTGATTTAATTATACAGAACAGACCTGATTTAGAGGATGTTTTAAAGACTAATAATATCTTGATGTGGTCAAACAGATTAGAACACATAGAGAAACACAGAAGCAATTTCTCATATGGTGATTTTGAAAAGTACATTGAGGATATTCCAAAGATTATAAAAGAGCCTGATTATATAGGTGTTCCACCACATGATTTGAGCATACAGTTTATTAAGTGTTATAATGATAATGTCCTTATAGCAGTCAGGGTTTCTACTGATGGAAAGCTATCATTTAGAACGATGTACCCTATAACAGACAGTCAACTTGCTGATTATGAAAAGAAAAATAGAATATGGAAATTTAATAAAGACTAAAATTTTTGTTGACTTGTGTGTATAATTATGGTATAATGTAAATACAATAAAAGACAAACTGAATGAGGATAGAACGGGCAGCTATCACGCCTTTATGGTCTTAAAGAGATGCAGGAGTGCCACCCTGCCATTTAGTTTGTAAACAGAAAGAGCAACCTTTTGGGTTGTTCTTTTTTTCGTCATCATTTCCTGAATTGTTCTATTACACTGTTAAGTGCAAGGATTTGTTCATCGGATAAGTCTGAGACATCAAGTGTTTTGTTCTTGTTCACTCCAAGTAGATATTCAATAGTCACATTAAATTCGTATGACAGTTTGACAAGCATAGGTATTGACGGCATGCGGTCTTGGTTTTCGTATGATGCAATGGTTGATAAGGCAACTCCGAGCCTTTGTGCAAGCTGTGTTTGGGTTAGGTTCTTTTGATGTCTTAGCTTTTTTATATTCTCTGATAACTCACTTTTCATAGTTGGTCTCCTTTGTATATTTTATTACATTTTATAATTAAATATTACACTATTGGTGAAAATAAATATTGACATAAGCGATAATTGGTGATACAATTAGTGAAAGAAAGGGACGGAATTATGGATAATAAAAAAGAACAGTTAAAGACTGATATAAGAAACCTATTGAGAGGAATTGGATTGGTTGAAGATAGGTCTTATGTTGCTAATGGTAATGTGTTTTGCTTTGTGGATAGTAGCGAAAACAACGAACTGTCGGTTTCATATTCTATTGCGATAGAAGGGGATAAATTCAATGAGGTAACAAAGCAGATAGTATCCATTTCAAATGAATATGGATTTAAAGAGGAAAAAAGTTATAAACTCGAGAATATTATATGGGACGGAAAAATTGAATTTAAATTAAAGTAGGAGTATACATTATGGAATATAATCAAGAACTTTTTAAAATTGAAGGAACCACACTTATTTCGTATATGGGAAATGAAGGAAATATTGTAATCCCTGAAGGTGTTACAAAGGTCGAGGAACTAATATCGCGATACAGTGATGGTGATGAGAATATAAAAAGTATTTATATACCAAGCACGGTAAGAGAGATTTTAATTAATTTTGGAAAATTAAAAGAACTTGAAAGAATTGACGTTAGTGAAGAAAATATTTATTTCTCTTCTGTTGAAGGAGTCTTATTTAGTAAAGATAAATCAACATTAATTCGTTATCCTGCAGCAAGAAAAGCAAGTCGCTATATAATTACATCTAATGTTATGCGCATTGAAGAGTACGCATTTGAAAATATCAAATTTCCAATAAGTATTGCAATAGAAAATGGAATTACTCAAATTGATGAGTCGGCTTTTTGTATGTGTAAAGGTTTACATAGCATTTCGATACCGAATAGTGTTATGAGTATTGGCGATGGTGCATTTGCACACTGCGAAAACCTTCTAAATATTTCAATCCCGAATAGTGTAATAAGCATAGGAGATAAATGTTTTTGGGGGTGTAAAAGTATTCTTAATATTGTTATTCCCGAAAGTGTTGTAACAGTAGCACCAAAATCTTTTGTAGAGATAGAAAATTATGAAGAGCATCTACGTTCTTCTATTAACCATGGTCTTTTTAATTACTGTGAGAATTTGACCTCAGTAATAATTTTGGCAAAAATTACTTACATACCTAGTTCTGCGTTTAAAGGATGTAAAAACTTGCGTACTGTAGTATTGCCAAACACAATAAAGAGTATTTGTGACTTTGCATTTGAGGAATGCGACTTATTAGAAAGCATTAATATTCCAGACAAAATTGATATAATTTCTAGATGTGCATTTGGATACGAACCAAAATGTCCAGCAATTAAGGGAAAGAAAGTACATACTTCTTATGGGTTTGAATACACATTGGATGAAATGGATATATACAAGACAACTTTGAATAAAGTAAGAGGTAATTATTCATCTACGCAAAAAATTCCTGACGGCATTACTATTGTGGCATATAATGCATTTGGAAAAAATGATATTGTGGAAAAAATAGTGATACCAAGTAGCGTTAAAAAAGTGGAGTCAATGGCGTTTAGTGGATGTGAAAAATTAAAACAAATAATAGTGAACAATGTTGATAATGTGGAAATTGCTGGTGACTGTGCTATGGGCGCGAAACAATTTGAGCATGTTTATGCTGACAAACCAGCTTTAATTGATTTTTATGAAGTAGAGCATTATTTTGGCGAATATTACGACGATGATGTTCGAGGTGGGTACACAGAGTCAGACTTTGGTTGTAGAGAAGAATATTTGGAATGGTTAGAAGACCATTGATTGTGAGTAAATAATAATTACACCTGAAGAAAGTTGAGGGATTTATAATGCATTTTAGAAAAACACAAGAAATATTAGATAATACAACATTAGATGTTGTAGGTGCAATACCACAAACAGTTCTGAACTATGATGGGAGTGAAAAGTGTTTGGATATTATCTGTTTTAATAATCCAAACACAAATTGTTCTTATGGTTATCTATCTCCGAGGAAATATTATCATTTTCTTGATATCGATAATAATGGCACACACCAAACACTTAGGACAGCTATATCGCCTAGTTATCGATACCAAGAAAGTAACATTGTACCCTATTCAAGAGTGTTAGATGTTGTATCTGATTTAAAACAAGGCAAATACCTCTCCGAACAGTATGCTTCTAGAGTGCTTACGCCCGATAAAATAGAGGAAACAAGAAGTATTGCTATGTATACTTTCAAAGAAATTTCGGCTACAGTACTTGATGATGCTATATTTATTCAGAAGAATATAGAGATTAAGACTCTTGATGATTTGGACTTAACAATAACTTCAGAAATGGATTGGCTTGAAAGAGTTACAAACATTGTAAGAAGAATACTAGGGTGCTAAATAGTATTACTGCAAATAAAGAGAGTGCTATTGCACTCTCTTTTACTATCCTTTTATAAGTGCAATACAGAGTTTTATGCCTGTCTTAAAGTATGTGCAGTTTAGATGTCTATTGATTTGATTTTGAGTTGATATGTATTCGGTAAGAAAATCCTGTATCTCTTGCGGCATAGATTGAACGCGGTGGTCGAGTTCCAGTTGTTTAGAGGATAAGGCTACCAGTTCCTCATCCTCCTCATACTGCATATATTCCTCCAGAAAATTCGAGGAAAAAAGTTTTGCAAAAATATCCTCTTTCATATTAGTGTTTCTCCTTTCGTACCATATTGTAGAATGTGGAACGTTTTAGTCCAAGCTGTTTCATAGCAGTAGTTGCAGTGATTTGCCCTGACTGCCATAGGCTGCAGATTTCATCCCAATTTTCAGGACGGACAGTTTCAGGTCTGCCGAACTTTACGTTATTAGCCTTAGCTGTTGCAATTCCTTGTGCCTGCCTAGAGCGGATGTTAGCTCGTTCTTTTTCAGCAACATAGGCAAGGATTTGCAATATCAGGTCGCACATAAATCTGCGGTCAAGGCTATTTCCTTCTTCTCGGGTATCGAGGAGCGGCATATCCAGTATCTTTATGTCTGCTCCGAGAGTGGTTGTGATATACTTCCACTGCTCTTGTATCTCGGTGTAATTCCTGCCCATTCTATCAAGTGATAAAAACACAACCAAATCACCCGAACGAATGTTATTGAGAAGTACCTGATATTGTGTGCGGTTAAAATCTTTTCCGCTTTGTTTGTCGATGTAAATGTCTCTTTCAGATATTCCAAAGTCAAGTAGTGCCGAAATCTGTCTTGCTTCGTTCTGGTCTTTTGATGATACTCTGACGTATCCAAACTGTCTATTATCCATAGTAAAATATCCTTTCAATTTGTTTGAAAATGTGTCTGCACTTTGTAGATATGTTCATAAACAAAAACAGGCTTTGTCGGACACAAAATAAGTCCTTAAAACCTGAAATATTTATATCTAATAAAGTACACTTTTTTAGACAAGCATAGGCACCACTCCTTTCTCGGGGAAAATGACTTTATTTTTCCTGTAAGCCAAATTTGATGTCAGGCATATGGATTACATACCCAGCACCCAAAAATGAATTCTCGGTTGAAAATAATTGATTTAAACAAATAATCTTGATACCAGTCTTGGTTAGTAATATCCTGACATACCCCAAGTATGTTTTGTTTCAAAAATAGACTATTCTATCAATACAGAATGATATTCTGACACATCAAAGTACAATGCTTGTGATTCGTTATAAAAAAATGGTACATTCTCATAGGTATATGCTGATGCATCTATTGGAACAGCAACATCAAAGGAGAAGTCATATTCATACACCTGTCCGTATTTACTGATGAGATACAGTCCATCCTCGCAGTCTATGAGTTCACCGCAATCAGTAGTGATGTACCCATCAATCGGACAGAGCTTACTCTTTGAGTGATAGTCTAAGAATCTATCATATCCAAGCAAGAAAGAACGTTCCTCGTAAGAATGATTGCTGTAAATCATCCCATTATCCGTCACAAAATCTCCTATCATATAAATCTCACCCGAGTTATCCAAGAACACCATTTTACTTTGAATTTCCTTTTCAATTTTTCTTCTCCAATGTTCACTGCTATAAAAGTCTGACTGTATTCGTTTGTAGACTGTCAGTTGCTTTGATATGTACTGCATTGTATCCGACATATTATGCGGTGCTTTGATTGGTATAATTCCATTATGGACAATACCAATGTCAGTTTCAATATACTGCTTCTTTAGGTTCTTTCTCTTACCCGACAGCGGAAAAGGATGTGTAGTTCCACCGTCAACCTGTCCTGATGTTGCTATGCGGAAATGCATTACAAGAGGAAGGTCAGTTATGTCATGCTTCTCAGACAGCTTATCAAGAGCAGATTTAAAGGAGCGGAAAGTCATAAAGCCTTTGTTGATTATAACCTTATTATTAGCCGCATACATAAATCCAGCACCATCTGCATTGTTCTTAAACATTGTTTCGAGTGTTTCCTCGCTAGGCAAGTTAATTCCCTTATTCTTAATTGCTATTATACACATAATAAATTCCTCCTACATAAGATTTTTTGATTTCAAGTATTCAATAAGCTCAGGATAATCTTTTCCTTTTCCTGAAAACAAATCACTACAGTTCACAGTGTATATGTCAGATAGTTTCATTGATTTTGCAAATCTGCATATACAGTCCACGAACTGGAGTGTTGCTATAAAGGTATTAAGTTTTAATGTTCCTCTAAAGATACGAAACTCTATTGTATAGCTGTTTTCAAGATTGATACCCTGATATCTTCCTTTGTATCTTGTGCCTTTAACCTTGTCGATTATTTCTGCCTCTGTGTCGGTGTCGAGTATAGTTACATTAGGCTTTGCTGCCCATCTGTCAAGTTGCGTGATGTTTCTTCTGGAGAATGGAACGATGTAATTATCCCAGAACTTATTTACAAGTAAAATCAACTTCGCAATATGTAAGTCCTGCTCATCTAGAGTATCTCCGAAAAACAGCCGTGAGACATGACAGTGTAAGCCACAGGTTGAGGTATCATGACTTTTCATATTGTTATCGGTGCAGATGTTCATTATGTACTCCCAACCTAATCCGTACTTGTGATAATGAAGTGTCGCGGGATGAGATACAATCTCAAATCCTGTCTCTAAACTTCCGTCTCGCTTTAGGTACACATCAGAGAACTTATTCGAGATACTGATTGCGGATTCGTATGAGTTACCTGAGTCGACTTCAAGCTCTACACCAAGATAGAGATTATCAGAGGTCTCTCCTAAGAAAACAGGAACAGGCTTGTAACTGTAATCCTCAATGAGATTACCTAAGCTGTCGCGGACAATATCATCATAACAGTTATGACAATAGTAATAGCCATTGTGATAGTGAACTTCTGTGTTAAAGACAATCTCTGAGCAGTCTTCACATATTTCGTAAAGAGCGGAACAATGACTGCATATAGTAAGGTCACTGTCGGATGCCCAGTGATAATGCTGTGAGTAATACCCACCACAATGACTGCACTTAAAATAGCCTGATGAAATACAGTCGGGACAAACATATCCTTCATCCTCAAATCCTTGGTTTACTAAGATGGCTGCATTCGTGCAGATACAACCACAACTCTTGCAAATTCTTTTTGTTTCTTTCATTTTTAATTCATCCTTTCTGAAATTTGGGTAAAAAAATAACAGGTACTTTTGTACCTGCTTGGGAAAAATATTAATGCTGAGCATCACCTCCTTAACTGGTAGTAAATTTTACCACCCCTTCATAAAACTTGACTTTACATATTTGAGTCAATTTTCCTTTTCGGATATATTCATACTTGGTAGAAGTCGACTTCTGAAAATAAAACTCCTAAAACTGTAATAACTTTGTAACAACTGTTGTGGACAATTAACAAAAAAAACTTGATGTTTTGTGCATGCTTAAAACTAAATAAAATAAAAATAAGTTTTTTGTGCATGTTTCCGTAGAGCGAATGCACAAACTTATTCATAGCCACGAAAAAGGTGTTACGAAATTGTTAAATTATTGACTTTTCCATTTTTGTTTGATAAAATTATATATGTGACAAGGTTAGCTAACCCTTTAATCTAATATTAGAAAAGTTACAAGAATGAGTTATATAATTCATTAACAAATACTGTAACAAAGGATAGTGAAAAAAGTTATTTTATTTAGCTTAAATCACTATATAGGGTAAATAATGATTGATAATATTAGAATCATTATCCCTGTTAAAGAAAAAGATATTGATGTTTCTTCTTGGAAAGTAGTAGTTGATAATAATTGTTTACAAACTTACTATTTTATCTTTATTAGAAAAATCAGAATAGCCTATTATCCTTCATCAGAAAACTTGTTAATAGGTGGAAAAATAACAGGGATAGATAATTATGGGAATGTTAGAAACCTTGATGATATTTTTAATTCAAGGATAGAGTTAGAAAAATTCTTTGAGGACTTTAATAGTAAAATTAATAAATACATAAAGGGTAAGAAAATTGACATTCTTACTAATAAGTCAACAAGAATTGATTTCTGCTTTAATATCAAAACTGATTATGTCAAAGAGTACATTAAATTCTTTCATCTTTTTTACACCTATAATAAAGATAATCGTTTTTCAAATTATTCAACCTTTAATGAGATAAGAGATATTGAACCTGATACCAGTTTTTATCTTAAAACAACAGGACAAATGAAACACAATCAAAATCAAAACTTTACTATAAATTTCTATGATAAGGAAAATCAATTAAGTTATCGTCAAAATGAGCAGTTGGAAAAGCTGAATAAGAGCTTTGTTAAGACAGAGGAAATAGAGGAAAGTAAAGGTATATTAAGACTTGAGGTTCAATCACATTATGTCTATCTAAAGAGTATATGTAAAAAATTTGATGTTGATTTTGAAAAGAGAAAATTTGTTGACTTCATTGATATTAAAATTGCTGAATATGCAGTGTGTAATAAGATTGAACAATTTTTTACAAGGTATGACTTTTACTCTTACAGCTATGTAAAAAAGCTGCTCAATACAATGAAGTCTACAAAAGAATTTAGAGAGTACGTCTTAGCTAAATCAAAAAATAATAAGGTAAGTAGCAGACATTTTGATCAGAAACTGATGAAGCTTGGTATTTGTCCTTATATGTTCATACCTTCTAAATGGGGAATAGATAAACTTGATAACCCAATAAAACTTATTAAGAGAAAAATATCGGATAATAATCTGCAAGGACTTACTTTAAGAGAAGAAAATAAGACTAAGTTACAAAATAGTGCTTAATCGGAGCGGATAATTGTAACAACAATAAAAGAGAAAAGAGGTGGTAATTATACTGGAAAATTATAGTGATGTTCTTTCTGTAAAAGACCTAATGAATATTCTTCATATAGGCAGAAGCACAGCATATATGTATTTGCAATCAGGTGAAATTCCGAATAAAAAAGTCAGAAGTAAATATATTATTCCCAAAGCAGGATTACAAAGTTACCTGAGAAAAATAGCCATGCAGAGTGCTTGATGATAAATCTATACAACATAGTGCAATCATTGAGTGACAATCATTGAAAAGAGAGGTTACAAGATGAAAGCATATTTAAGAAAAAAACAAAATGCAAAGTGTTATTATTGCATCTTGAAATGGGATGAAGGCGGGAAGAAAAGGTCTAAGGAAATTTCTACAGATGTTCCTATTAAAGGTAATAATAAACGCAAAGCAGAACAACGAATGGAAGAAATCAGAAAGGAGTATGAAAATAAGATTGAGGTTCAGAAAATCGTTCCTTTTCAGAAAATGACATTTGATGAATATATGGAAAACTGGCTCCACCGTATAGAGAAAAATTTAAAGCCGACAACATATTATAACTACTGTAATGTTATAAATAATCATATTGTTCCATATTTCAAGCCTCAGAAAATACTCTTATCAGAGTTACTTCCTCAGCACATTCAGTCATATTATGATGCATTACTTGATAGAGGACTAAGTGCTTCAACAGTGAAAAAGCATCATGCCAATATCAGAAAAGCATTGCAGGAAGCATTAAGGCAAAATGCTATTCCTTACAATATGGCTGACAGAACTGTTCTTCCACAAATTAAAAAGTATGAGCCTAATATTTACAATGAAGAACAACTTAAAAAACTTATATCTGTTTCAAAGGGTACAGCACTTGAAAGTGTGATAGTCCTATGTTCGCATTATGCATTAAGGCGAGGGGAGATATGTGGACTTAAATGGTCAGACATAGACCTCGATGGAAGAATAATTCATATCAGAAATACAAGGACAACAGCTAACAAGGAACTGTATCAGGAAAGTACAAAAAATGAAAGCAGTACACGAGAGCTTCCGATAGATGACGAAATGTATGGATATCTCTGCAAACTGAGGAGTATACAGGCTAATGATAAGCTGTTTCTTGGAGGGGGATATATTGATAGTGACTTTGTGTGTAGGTGGGATGATGGAAAACCTCTTGCAGTAAGCTATGTATCTCATGCATTTACTGACCTATTGAAAAAGAATAATCTTCCCCTTATACGATTTCATGATATCCGTCATAGTGTAGCCACAAGTCTTTTGGATAATGACATAGACCTGAAAATTATACAGGAGTATTTAGGTCATTCTACAATGACTACTACAGCAAATTTTTACCTGCATCCAAGTATAAATCAAAAGAAAAAAGCTACGAATGTCATGAGTGGACTTTTAAGGGCTGCTATGTAATTGGTGGAAATTTGGTGGAAATTGGTGGAAAAATTGAATCGGAGCGGAAAGAGAGTAAATAGGAAAAAAAGAAAAGTGGCTCGAAACACAAGGTTTTAAGCCACTTTCTGGTGCCCAAGGCCGGGGTCGAACCGGCACGGGATATTAGTCCCACAGGATTTTAAGTCCTGGGCGTCTGCCAATTCCGCCACTTGGGCATCTCTTATACAACATTAAAGATTATACTACAAAAAAAAATATTTGTCAAGGATTTTTTGTGTATTCAGTATTATTTTTTATTGTTTGTAAATTTTTTGCATCAGTTTTTTGCGATATTTTGGTGTCAATAATTTGTTATTCCTGATATATGAAAACTTTATTTATAAACTGCAAAAAAAATGTTGACAAGTAATTATTTTTGTGGTAATATATTCTGGTAATCAAAAATTTAGGGGTGTAGCTCAGTTGGTAGAGCAACGGTCTCCAAAGCCGTGTCCCTATGACAGTATTATAATACAAAAACAACTTAATATGGCGCTCTTTAGGGGTATGATGTAATGGTAACATGCCGGTCTCCAAAACCGTTCTTGAGGGTTCGAGTCCTTCTACCCCTGCCAATATATTTGGCTCAAACACTGGGTTTGAGCCATTTTTTATTGTCAAAATTCGAGAGCGGCAATCTTCACTTTTTTGAGCATCAATAGCAATTTTTAGTAATTTTAGATTATATTTCTGATGACGGTGCATGGTCTTGTGTTTCAAATAATTATGCCTGAAATGAGCATCAATTTCGCATACGGTCGCATCCGTTTCTAACGATTCCGTCTGCTACATCATCATTTTAGCATCACTTGATTTTGTTAATTCTATCAATTTCGCCTGTAGAGAATAATTCTGCGAGAATATTTTTTAATTCTCACAGATTATTTTTTTGCCCAAAATAAAAATCTCTTTTCTTTGTTTATGCGTATCAAATTTTGATACCCCTGAGAGTGATTTAATTTCATTCTCAGGGGTATTCTATTCTGCGATTCTATCATATCTCGAATCCGTCTGTGATTCCGGTTAGCCTTGAGGTGTCCTTCTTTACATAGTACCTCTCGGTTATCTCGGTAGTGGTATGTCCGAGGATGTCGGCTATCGCTTTTATGTTTAGTGTTTTTATGCTTCCGTCAGCACACTTTGTTCCGTTGATTAGCTTGGTGGCGAAGGTGTGTCTGAATGCATGGAGTCCTTTTGTTTCTATTCCTGCAGCATCTTCTATTCTATATAGTCGTTTTCGTAGGTTAGTTGGGTTTGCATAGTCACCGTTGGCATCGCACACTAGCGGAGTGTCTTCGCCGAAGTAGTATTCTTTTCGCAAGTCGTGTATCATTTCTATAGCCGTACTGTTTAGCGGTACGACTCGTTTGCTTGTGGTGGTTTTTGGTTTGCCTACTTTTTTTACCTTACCGCCTATGAGCTTTGTTCCGTCTCTTTGGTCGACTAATTTCACCGCTTGTCTTATGGTTATTGTTTTGTTCTCTAAGTCTATATCGCTGTTTAGAAGCCCCATGAGTTCACCTGCTCGCAGTCCTGTGTTGAGCATCAGGATGTAGGCTCCTGCCTGCTGATATACTCTGTTGCCCGTAGAGTGTGTTCTGAAGGCTTCGGCTTTGAATTTTTCAAGCTCCTCATCTGTGAAGACTTCGATGGTTTCGCATTCCGGCAGGTCTTCCTTTCCTTGTGCTGACAGGAAGTTTGCCTTTTTCATCATCTCCACATTGTCCATGGGATTCTTGTGTATCCGTTCTTCTACATATAGGTTTCTGTAATATTCGTTTAGGAG
>JAZNNI010000116.1:0-27721 GCA_045580145.1 Clostridia bacterium | reverse complement strand
TGCTGCAATCAACTGCACTTGGACAGACGCTCAGTAATCCGATATTATTGTAAAGGAGAAACAAAGATGAAATATTATGTTAAACCATCACTTGAATGTAGCAAGTTTGACGTTGAAGACATCATCACAACAAGCGGCATCGAAGGAACAGCCGGTGGTGCGTCAGAAGCTTCAAAAAGTGTTTACAATGAATTCTTAGAAGCTGGAAACAGCGAAGGAGCAGCAGACGCTGGAAACCTCGTTGAATTCGAGTGGTAATAAGATAGTCAATTTAAAGATTGATTCTAAAAACGGTTGGGATTTCCCAACCGTTTTTTTGTGTGCAATAATCAGGTTATCGTAAAAAACTATGAAAATTTCTGAATTTTTCTGCATATAAATAGTATGGTAAATTTAATGTGCGGAAAGGAAGAAAATTATGCAGAAAAAATATTTTGCCCGTGCAAATACTTCGTCGGGTACAGTCAATCTTATGAAAAACAATTTGGACGGAATTATAAATATATATAGTCTCAGCGGAAGTTCGAAGGCGGCAAAGTCGAAATTGATGGAGAGAGTCGGAAATTACTTCGCCGAGGCCTTGGATACAGAGTTTGTGTTCTCGCCGTTCGATGTAAGCACCATTGATGCAGTAATTGTGCGGAAAATTAAGTTCGCAATGGTTGACAAGGACTGTATAGGCAAGGACATAAAGGCAAAAAAAATAGACACCGACAGCTTTTTGAATATTGCAAAGTTAGGTGCAAAAAAGGAACACTTGAATAAATTAAAGCTAAATGCAGACAGTGCGTATGAGGGGCTTTTTAAGTCGTATGGCGAAGCTAAAAAAATCCACGATGATTGGGAAAAGATTTATATTGATAATATGGATTTTAAAAGACTCGAAAGTTATTCGGCAGGGGTTATAAACGAACTGTTCGGCGAGGTGAAAGGAACGGGCAGGGGGCTTATGTATGAGCGGTTTTTCGGCGCATCCGTTCCCGACGGGTCGGTTAATTATATAAATAATCTCACAGAGGGATTAAAAAAGCGTTATTTTATAAAAGGGAGACCAGGCACAGGGAAATCGACTTTTCTTAAAAAGCTGGCTAAGGAGGCTATGGCAAAAGGCTTTGACATTGAAGTGTATTATTGTAGCTTTGACAAAAATAGTCTTGATATGGTAGTCATACCTGAGCTTTCGTTCTGTGTTTTTGACTCGACGGCACCGCACGAAATGTTCCCTGAATCGGAGCGCGATTCAATTCTTGACTTTTACGAGGAATCGGGCCTTGCGGGAGTGGACGAGAAATATGAAAAAGAGCTTGGTATGGTATCATTGAAATATAAATATAGAATTTCCGAGGGTCTTGCACATTTGCGGCTTGGAAATTTGTGCGAAAAAGAACGTGAGTTTTATATGGAAAACATTATAAACGATGATATGCTCGCGAAAATGGCAGATAAAATTGTGAGAAAGGTAACAATTTAAGAAAAAAACACTCTCTTTTATATTGGAGAGTGTTTTTTTGCTTGTTATATGGGAAAATTTGTGATATACTTATGAAAAAAGAAGAAAAGAGTATTAAGATATGAAACTGATAAACTTGCTGAAGGACGAAAGGCTTTCCTTGTCGTTTGAGGTCTTTCCGCCAAAGACGGACACGGCGTTTGAAAATGTGAAAACTGCAACCGAGGAAATTGCAGCACTAAAGCCTGCATTTATGAGCGTTACTTATGGTGCAGGCGGCGGAACAAGTAAATATACACTTGAAATTGCAGAAAATATCAAGAAAATGTATGGAGTTTCTATGCTGGCGCACTTGACCTGCGTTTCCTCAACGCGTGAGACTGTAAGGGCGAGAATTGAGGATATGAAAAGAGCAGGGATTGAAAATGTTATGGCACTCCGCGGCGATTTGACACCCGAAATGGAGGGCGCTGACAGGAGCGGCTGGCATTACCGTAATGCGATTGACCTTGTACGCGAGCTTAAAGAAAGCGGAGCGGATTTTTGTATTGGCGGCGCTTGTTATCCTGAGGTACATACTGAAAGCCTTAATCAAAAAGAGGATATAAAGTATTTGAAGGAAAAGGTAGACGCAGGATGCGATTTTCTGACGACACAGATGTTTTTTGACAACAATCTGTTATATAACTTCCTGTATAAAATAAGAGAAGCAGGCATAACTGTGCCTGTTGTGGCAGGAATTATGCCGATAACCAATGCAAACCAGATTGAACGTGCGATTAAGCTTTCAGGCTCATTTATGCCACAGCGGTTTAAGAGTCTTGTCGATAAATTCGGCTCAAATCCTGACGCAATGAAGCAGGCGGGTATTGCATATGCGACCGACCAGATTATTGATCTTTTTGCAAACAATATCACGAATGTGCACGTTTATTCAATGAACAAGCCTGATGTTGCAGAGAAGATACAGAGCAATCTGTCGGATATTTTGGGAAAATGATGAACACAGTTTTTACAAAAATTTTTGAGGAACCAGAGTTTAATATTAAGGAAATACTGAGGTATTCGGGTTGCAAAGAGCCGACAGAGGATGTTTTGTGTGTTTTGGACGAGTGCATAGAGGAGTGCAAGAAGGAGCTTGTATATCGTGTGTGCTACTGTGAGACTTGCGTAAATGTTGGTGAAGGGTGTGTTGACTTCCCATTTGCAAAGGTGAAAAGCACAGCACTTGCTAAAAATCTGTCGGGATGCAAAACCGTCATCCTGTTTGCTGCAACCGTCGGCATCGGGATAGACAGATTGATTGCAAAATATGGGAAGGTTTCGCAAACCAAGGCGGTGTTTTTTCAGGCGATTGGTGCGGAGCGGATTGAGAGTCTCTGCGACACATTTGAAAAAGAACAAATGGATTTTAAAGCGGCGGAAAAAAAGTTTTTACGTCCGCGGTTCAGTCCAGGATATGGTGATTTTGAACTGGGCGTGCAGTCGGATATTTTTCGCGTTCTGGACTGCCCACGACGAATTGGACTGAGCCTTAATAAAAGCCTTTTGATGTCGCCTTCAAAGTCGGTTACGGCGATAATAGGAGTTTCGGACAAGCAGGAAGTGTGTGCATCGGGATGTGATTTGTGTAATAAGAAGGATTGTGCATTTAAGGAGCGAATATAGATGAATTTTCTTGATTTTTTAAAGGATAATATAGTTTTTTTGGACGGCGGAATGGGTACAATTCTGCAAAAAGAGGGACTTAAGGCGGGAGAGTATCCGGAGACGTGGAATCTTTCACATCCTGACATCATAAGAAGGATTCATACCGATTATTTTGATGCAGGAAGTAATGTCGTAAACACGAACACGTTTGGTGCAAACCTACTTAAATTTTCGAAAAATGAGCTTTCTAAAATTATAAAAGCCGCAGTAGAAAATGCAAAAGCGGCGAGAGATGCCTCAAAAGCTTCGCAAGAAAAATTTATTGCACTTGACATAGGACCCACAGGCAGACTTTTAAAGCCGTACGGCGATTTTGATTTTGAGGAGGCTTTAGAGGTCTTTGCCGAAACAGTGCGGCTAGGCGAAAAATACGGAGTTGACCTTATTTATATTGAAACAATGAACGACAGCTACGAGACAAAGGCGGCACTTTTGGCGGCAAAGGAAAACAGCTCACTGCCTGTTATTGTATCAAATGCATACGGCGAAGACGGAAAGCTGATGACGGGTGCATCGCCTGAGGCTATGGTGGCAATGCTTGAGGGAATGGGTGCAGATGCAATCGGTGCAAACTGCTCGCTCGGACCAAAACAGCTTGCAGGTGTAGTGGAGCGGCTTTTGGAATGCGCATCTGTTCCTGTGATTTTAAAACCAAACGCAGGGCTTCCAAGGAGTATAAACGGAGAAACTGTCTACGATGTTTTACCTCAGGAATTTGCGGCTGATGTGACATTGTGGGCGAAAAAAGGTGTTCGTGTTATGGGCGGATGCTGTGGAACGACGCCTGAATATATAAAAAATCTGACAGAAACAGCAGGTGGATTAGAGCCTGTACCAATAGAAGATAAAAACATCACTTGTGTTTCTTCTTATACGCACGCAGTTCGTTTTGGCGATTTTCCTGTGCTGATAGGCGAAAGGATTAACCCAACGGGGAAAAAGCGCTTTAAACAGGCACTTTTGGAAAATGATATTGATTATATATTGAATGAAGGAATAAATCAGGAAGAACGGGGAGTGCATATTCTGGACGTAAATGTCGGACTTCCAGATATAGACGAAGCCAAAATGCTCAAAACTGCCGTTTGTGAACTGCAGGCTGTAACAAGCCTGCCCTTGCAGATTGACACATCAAATGGCGAGGCTATGGAGACGGCGCTAAGACGCTATAACGGAAAGGCAATGGTAAACTCTGTGAATGGAAAAGCAGAGAGTATGGATGCCATTTTCCCGCTTGTGAAAAAGTATGGCGGAGTTGTGGTAGCACTGACGTTAGATGAAAATGGAATTCCTGAGACTTCTGAAGGTAGAGTGAAAATAGCCCAAAAAATTATAAAAAGAGCAGCAGAGTATGGAATAGGCAAGAAAGATATAGTTTTTGATACTCTTGCAATGACGGTCAGCGCAGATGCAAGCGCTGCAAAAACAACGCTTGAGGCACTAAGTAAAATCAAAAACGAATTAGGCTGCCATACATCGCTCGGTGTTTCAAATGTTTCTTTCGGACTTCCGAGCCGTGCTGCTATAAACAGTGCATTTTTCTGTGCGGCATTATCTGGCGGACTTTCTGCGGCTATTATGAACCCGTACTCTGTTGATATGATGAAGACATATTTTTCGTATAAGGCACTTTTTGGTATGGATGAAAACTGTGCGGACTATATAGAGTTTATGTCGGGCATCAAGGAGTCAGAGGTTACTTTTCAAAATGAGAAAAGTGATAGCGGTGAAAACGGGAAAAGTACGCTCCAGAATGCTATTATAAAGGGACTTAAAGAACAGGCGGGAGAGATTACAAAAGAGCTCTTGAAGACCTGTGAGCCGCTTATGATTGTGCAAAACGAGGTAATACCCGCGCTTGATGTTGTGGGTAAGGGCTTTGAAAATAAGACAGTATACTTGCCGCAGCTTTTGATGAGTGCAGAGGCGGCAAAGAGTGCATTTTCTAAGATAAAGGACTTTGTGTCGGTAAATAAGACCGAAATGGCGGCAAAATGTAAATTTGTGATAGCAACCGTACACGGAGACATTCATGATATAGGTAAAAATATCGTAAAGCTACTACTGGAAAACTACGGATTTTCGGTGACAGACCTTGGAAAAGACGTTCCTCCTGAGGATGTAGCCAAAACGGTCGTAAAGACAAATGCTCCTATTCTGGGACTCAGCGCGCTTATGACCACAACTGTGCCTGCTATGGAAAAGACAATCCGTCTTATCCGCGAAAAAGCACCGTGGTGTAAGGTAGTCGTAGGCGGTGCTGTGCTATCGCAAGAGTATGCAGATTCTATTGGTGCTGATAAATATGCAAAGGACGCTATGGAAACTGTCAGATATGCAGAAGAAATAAACGAGAGTTTATAAAAAAGAACGGCTCAGGGCCGTTCTTTTTTAGTGCTTCAATATTGCATAGTTTCTTTAAGACTTTCTGCAAGCTCTTTTCCTTTAAAAATTTCAACCATTTTAAAGCCGAAATCTGCCGCAGCTCCTGCGCCTTTTCCTGTCAGAATTTTTCCGTCAAGGACAGCCTTTTCACTTGAGTAAATACCGCCCTCAGCAAATTTCTCAAATCCTGGGAAACAGGTGTAGCTTTTGCCGGTTAAAAGTCCGCGCTTTCCTATAATGGATGGAGACGCACAAATTGCAGCAATGTAAATATTGTTTTCCGCAGCATATGATATAAGCTCCTGAACCTCTTGTGAAGCGTCAAGGTTTGTATGTCCCGGACCACCTGGAAGAACAAGCATAGTCATATCACCGGGGTTTACTTCATCAATCAAAATATCAGCTGTGATTGTGACGGCGTGAGAAGACGTTACAACTTTTGAATTAATCCCCACAGTTTTTACGTCAATTTCTGCGCGCCTTAAAATATCAACAGGCTCTAAAGCCTCAATATCCTCAAATCCGTCTGCTAAAAGTACATAAATCATAAAAAACATCCTTTCCGTCTAACCTATTACTTTAAATATTAACATATGTGAGTTTTTTAGTCAATAATTTGTTTTGAATGCAGGAATTTATGTATTTTTCTTGCTTTTTCGTAAAAAAGAAGGTATAATAATATATTATATAATGGAAAAGTATGCAAAGAAATAGATTTAATTTGTTTTTTTGGTATGCTTTATGAAAGGAACTGTGACAAATGAGCAAAAAACTTTCAAGAAGTCAGGCAAGATGCGAAGCCTTCAAGCTTATTTTTGAGCTTAATCAGCATATGGATGATGTGGACTTTTTGTTTGATAACTTAATGAACGAAGTGCCGCAAAGTATCAGCTCTATGCCATATATTAAAAATGTGGTTTTGGGAGTTTTGGAAAAGTATGACGAGCTTTCGGAAATTATTGCATCAAATCTTGCAGGCGGATGGAGACTTGAACGTATTTCAAAGGTTGCAAGAGCGGTTTTGATGCTCGCAATTTACGAAATCAAATATGTTGACGATGTTCCTGAGAAGGTTGCAATCAATGAGGCAGTAGAGCTTGCCAAAAAGTTTGATGAGCCTGATTCTTCGGCATTTGTAAACGGTGTTTTGGCAGGCGTTGTAAGAAAATGAGTATTTTCCTTGGAATTGATACTTCAAATTACACAACCTCGGTTGCAGCTGTGGGCGATAAATGTGAAAGCTTGCGAAAGATTATTGATATAAAAGAGGGTATGCGGGGAATCCGTCAATCAGATGGTGTATTTGTGCATTTAAAGGAGCTCCCCGAGCTTTTTGAAAAGCTTGATGTTGATATGCAACAGGTTCGTGCTGTTGGCGCTTCTGCAAGACCGAGAAATCAGGAAGGCTCATATATGCCTGTATTTCTGGCAGGACTTAGTTTTGCAAGGGTAATAGCAAAGTCGCTCGGTGTTCCGCTTTGTGAGTATTCGCATCAGGATGGACATATTATGGCGGGTATTGTATCGGGAGATTTTGAAAATCTTTTGAAAGGCCCCTTCACAGCGGTGCATTTGTCGGGCGGAACAACTGAAATTTTAGATTGTGAGTATAAAAATAACAGCTTTAATGCAAGGATTATCGGCGGAACAAAGGACATTTCAGCAGGTCAGCTCATTGACAGGCTCGGTGTACGGCTTGGTATGAAATTCCCTTGTGGAAGGGAGCTTGATGCCTTGAGCCAGACCTGTAAAGGAAAGCCTATTAAGCTTAAAACCTCGGTAAGCGGAGGATTTATGAATTTTTCGGGGATGGAAACAAAGCTTTTGTCTATGGCTGACAGCGAAAATTCCGCACTTTTGGTAAAATCAGCATTGGAAGTTATTGCTAAAAGCGTTACCGAGGCAATAAATTTTCAAAATTTAGGACGCGTCTTGTTTGTAGGAGGCGTAGCATCAAATAGTTATTTAAGAGATTATTTTAATAAGAACATAAAGGCAGAGGTTTACTTTGGCTCGCCAGAGCTTTCCGCAGATAATGCTGTGGGAATTGCAGAGCTTTGCAGGCGGGAAATGTTTTAAAACGAAAAAGGGGGGATAAAAATGGAACCGATTATGGCAACGGTCAGTCAACTGAATGCCTATATGAAACGTGTCATTGACGGGCAGGCAGCACTTTCCGACATCTGGATAAAGGGCGAAATTTCAAACTTTAAAGAGCATTATTCGGGACATCTTTATATCACCCTAAAGGATGACGGCGGAGTTTTGAAGGCTGTGATGTTTAAAAGTGCAGCAATGGGCCTTAACTTTAAGCCTGAAGACGGAATGAAGGTTTTAGCACGTGGAAGAATAGGGGTTTATGAGCAGAGCGGAACATACCAGCTTTATATAAATGAAATGACTCCTGACGGCGTTGGTGAGCTTTATATTGCATACGAGCAGCTCAAGAAAAAGCTGGAGCTTGAAGGACTTTTCGATGATGCGGCAAAAAAGCCGATACCTCAGTTTCCTGAACGTGTTGGCGTTATAACTGCAACAACGGGTGCTGCGGTAAGAGATATAATAAATGTAATTACAAGACGATACCCATATTGTGAGATTATAATTTATCCGTCGCTTGTGCAGGGAGCGGATGCCGCCCCAAACATAGTAGAAGGAATCGAATATTTTAACGAGCATAATTTATGCGATACGCTTATTGTTGGTAGAGGCGGCGGCTCGATAGAGGATTTGTGGGCGTTTAATGAGGAAATTGTAGCACGCGCAATTTATGCATCGAAAATTCCTATAATTTCGGCGGTTGGACACGAGACTGATTTCACGATTGCAGACTTTGTTGCCGACCTTCGTGCTCCGACTCCGTCGGCGGCGGCAGAAATTGCAGTGCCGTCACAGCTTGAGCTGATGTCAAAAATTTCGACTATGGCAAACAGGATTAAGTCGGCTGAGATAAACTCACTTAAAAATAAGAGGCTTTATATAGAAAAACTGTCACTTCGCACACCTAAGGACAGGATTGACGATTACAGACAGCGGATTGACAATATGCTTCGACAGGCAGAAAAAAGCTTTGAGCTTTCTATGTCAAAAAGGCAAAATATACTCTCTGAACTGGCGGCAAAGCTTGATGCATTATCGCCGCTTGCAGTAATGGCAAGAGGATATGCGATTGCATCAAAGCAGGATGGGACTGTGATAAGAACGATTAGGGATATGAATAAGGGAGATGAATTTTCACTCCGCTTAACAGACGGCGAATGTGAATGTGTGGTAAAGGAGAATAAAAATGTTTGAAGATTCAATAAAAGAGCTTGAGAAAATTGTTGAAAAGCTTGAAAAGGGAGATGTCGGACTTTCTGAAAGTCTTGAGCTTTTTGAAAAGGGAATAAAGCTTTCAAAGGCTTGTAACGAGATGCTTGATAAGGCAGAGAAGAAAGTATCGGTGCTTATAAATGGCGAAAAACAGGACTTTATTGCTGAGGAGGAATAGCTTTGCAGGGATATATTAATTTAGTGGATAATGCGCTTAAAGAGTACGTAAAAGAAGCTGACACTCCGCAGAAAAAAATTTATGATGCTATGGCATATAGCCTTTTTGCCGGCGGAAAGAGATTAAGACCGCAGATTATGCTTATGACGGCAAAAATGTGTGGAATAGAGCCTGAGAAGGCACTTCCTTTTGCTTGTGCGATGGAAATGATACACACATACTCGCTTATACACGACGACTTGCCGGCTATGGATAATGACGATTTAAGACGTGGGAAACCGACTAACCACAAGGTTTTCGGCGAGGCTATTGCAATTTTGGCAGGTGACGCGCTTTTAACCAAGGCTTTTGAGGTCGTCTCTGCATATGATGAGGAAAATGTTGATAAGAACAAGGTGATGAAAGCCATATCAGTGCTTGCGACAGCATCGGGCGCTGATGGTATGATTGGTGGACAGGTTATTGATATTGAAAGCCACGACGAAGACTTAGACCTTTTAAAATATCTTCATTCTTTAAAGACAGGAGCGATAATCCGTGCATCAGGTGTTATCGGTGCAATTTTAGCAGGAGCGGATGATGAACAGATTAATGCAATAGACAGCTTTTGCTATAACCTCGGAATAGCTTTTCAAATTCAGGATGATATTTTAGATGTGACGGGCACAAGCGAAGAACTTGGAAAACCAATAGGAAGCGATGAAGAGAACAATAAGTCAACGTATGTGACGCTTTTGGGACTTGAAAAGGCACAGAAGCTGGTGAAGGAATACACAGACAAAGCCGTGGACAGCCTAAAAATATTTAAAAATGCTGATGAGCTTATAGCTCTTTCTAACAGGCTGGTTGGAAGAAAGGTATAATTATGAATTTTTGGAGAGAAAGTGTGCTTGTTACCTGCATTCTGGCGTGGTTTATTGCACAGCTTTTAAAGGTAATTCACACCATAGTCAAGAATAAGAAAATTGACTTTAGACGTTTTATTGGCTCGGGAGGTATGCCAAGTTCGCATTCGTCTTTTGTGACGAGCCTTGCTGCATCCGTTGGGATTTTGGAGGGCTTTTCGGGTTCTTCCTTTGCGATGGCGGCAGTTTTTGCATTAGTTGTTATGTATGATGCAGCAGGTGTTCGGCGTGCGGCAGGGCAGCAGGCAAAAATATTAAACCAGATTGTCAAGGAGTGGGAAAATTCTGATTTTGCCCATACCGATAAGCGACTCAAGGAGCTTTTGGGACATACCCCGAAGGAAGTTTTCGCAGGGGCACTCCTTGGTATATTGATTGCAATTTTAAGGCATTACCAATTTTAAGACTTTGGAGAAAAGATAAATGTTATTTGATTCACACGCACATTATAACGATTCTAAATTTAATGATGACCGCTTTCAAGTTCTTGATATGATGCAGGAAAATAATGTGGGATATATAATGAATATTTCTGACTCAATGCGGTCTATAAAGAAGGTGCTTGAAATTGCGGAGAAATATCCATTTGTTTATGCAAGTGTCGGGGTGCATCCCGAGGAAACTGGCGATATGACAGACAGCGATATAGAAAAGCTTTTGGAGTATACAAAGCACCCTAAGGTCAAGGCGATTGGCGAAATCGGGCTTGACTATTACTGGGGAGATGTTGAAAAGGACATTCAGAAAAAATGGTTTGCACGTCAGATAGAGCTTGCAAGAGCAGTCAAGCTGCCGGTTGTTATACACGACCGAGATGCACACGGCGACTGTATGGACATTTTAAGAGAGAATAAGGTGTCGGAGGTTGGCGGGATTTTTCATTGTTACTCGGGAAGTACAGAAATGGCAAGAGAAATTTTGGACTTTGGAATGTATATCGCCTTTGGCGGCACACTGACATTTAAAAATGCGAAAAAGGTGTATGAGGTAGCAAAATATGTTCCGCTTGACAGGATTGTAATTGAAACTGACTGCCCGTATTTAGCACCCGAACCTAACCGAGGAAAGCGAAACAGCTCGCTTTATATCCACTATGTTGCTGAAAGACTTGCTGAAATCAAGGGGGTTTCGGCAAGTGAGGTAGAGCGCATTACCTGTGAAAATGCAAAGAAATGTTATAAAATAGAGGCTTAGTTATATGTATGGTTATGAAATCCTGCACGAGGAGATAGCGGAAAATTTAATAGATAACGTCCGCACCGGCAATTCGCCTCACGCGTACATCTTTGAAGGTGAAGCGGGGGTAGGAAGTTTTGAGGCGGCACTCCTTTTTGCGGCAGTGTGTGTATGTGAAAGAAAAGATGCTGCGCCTTGCACAACGTGTAGAGGTTGCGTGATGGCAAAAGCCAAGACCCATCCTGATATTAATGTTATATCGCCTTTAAAGGATAAGAAAAATATAACGGTTGACCAAATCCGAGAGGTAGTAAAGGGTGCATATACAAAGCCATATGAAAGCGGAAAAAAGGTGTATATCATCAAATACGCAGACGATATGAATGAGCAAGCACAAAATGCCTTTTTAAAAGTTTTGGAAGAACCGCCTGAGTATGCAGTTTTTGTACTACTTGCCCAGAACCACGAGGCGCTTCTTCAAACTATTCGCTCAAGGGGTACTCTTATAAGATTTAGCCCCATATCTAACACGAAAATGCGTGAATATATAAAAGCGCATTTTCCTGAGGAAGAGAAAATGACAGATTTCCTTGTAAGATATGCAGGGGGAGTTTGCGGGAATGTGGAAAAAATACTTGCGCAGGAAAACTTTGTGCCATTAAGGGCGGCAGCTTTTGATAAACTTGAGGATTTGCTCTCAGATGATATGCTGACTGCGTATGCTACTACAGAGTTTATGGAAGAAAACAAGGAGGATGCAGACCTTGTGCTTTCATTCTGGCAGGATTTTATACGTGATATTATGCTGATAAAGAGTGATGCAAAGGACCTTGTGGCAAATACTGATTTTATTGACAAGCTGATAAATATGTCAAACAGAATCAGCGAGAAAAGGGTAGTGAAGGCGCAGGAAAAAATCCTGCTTGCACAAAAAATGAGAAGAAGATATGTAAGTCTCAGGACGCTTAGCCTATGGCTTGCATTTACAATAAAAAACTGATGAGGAGATAAAAATGAACAGATTTTCAGAACTGACGCCGGCAATCGAAAAGTTGGCACAAAAATGCGAGGGAAATGGACATATTGATCCGGAGCTTTATGACAAATACGAGGTAAAAAGAGGGCTGCGCTATAAAAGCGGACGAGGTGTTTTAACAGGTCTTACCGAAATAGGTGAGGTTAAATCGTATACCATAGACGATGGTGAGATGATTCCGTGCGAAGGAAAGCTTTATTATCACGGAGTTGATATTGAGGAAATCGTAGAGGGTTTTACAAGCGAAAACAGATTTGGGTTTGAGGAAGTAACCTATCTTTTGATGTTCGGCGAACAGCCGACCGACGAAGAGCTTAAAGATTTCCGCGCTCTGCTTGCTGACTACAGGTCACTTCCCACGAGCTTTGTTCGTGATATTATTATGAAAGCTCCGTCTAAGGATATGATGAATACTCTTGCAAGAAGTGTGCTGACGCTTTATTCCTATGATGACCGTTCAGATGATACAACAGTTGCAAATGTGCTCAGGCAGAGCCTTCAGCTTATTGCCCTATTCCCGCTCTTGTCAGTATACGGGTATCAGGCATATAACCATTATCAGTGCGGACACAGCTTGTTTATTCATACTCCGCCGAGAGAACTTTCTACTGCAGAGACAATACTCTATACGCTTCGCCCTGATACTAAGTATACAAAGCTTGAGGCAAAGCTTTTGGATATTTGTCTTGTTGCACAGGCAGAGCACGGCGGCGGAAATAACTCAACTTTCACAACGCACGTTGTGTCATCATCAGGAACAGATACATATTCCTCTGTTGCAGCATCTTTAGGCTCACTAAAGGGACCTAAGCACGGCGGTGCAAACAAGAAGGTTGTTGAGATGTTTGACGATATTCAGAAGAACGTTAAAAACTGGGAAGACGAGGATGAGGTAAGAGAATATCTCCAGAAAATCTTAAATAAAGAGGCGTTTGACAGGAGCGGACTTATTTATGGTATTGGTCACGCAGTTTATTCACTTTCTGACCCGAGAACGACAATTCTTAAAAAGTATGTAGGAACGCTTGCCAAGGAAAAAGGTAAGGAAAAGGAGCTTGCTCTTTATGAAATTGTAGAGCGTGTTGCACCTGAGCTTTTGAAAATGAAGAGAAACAGACCTGTCAGTGCAAACGTAGATTTTTACTCAGGCTTTGTTTACAGTATGCTGGGACTTCCGCTCGAGCTTTATACACCGATTTTTGCTATCGCAAGAATTGCCGGCTGGAGTGCGCATCGTATTGAGGAGCTTATGAATTCAAGCAAGATTGTGCGTCCGGCGTATAAAAATGTCGCAAAGCATACAAGTTATGTTCCAATGGTGGAAAGATAATAACAGCTTTTACTTTAAAAGGAGAATTTGGTATGGGACTTAATGAGACACCGTCTTCCGAAAGAGTGCATATAGGATTTTTTGGGATGAGAAATGCCGGAAAATCAAGTCTGGTAAATGCTGTAACAGGACAGGAGCTGGCAGTTGTGTCTGATGTGAAAGGAACGACTACCGATCCTGTCAAAAAAGCTATGGAGCTTTTGCCGATAGGTCCTGTTGTAATTGTTGACACTCCCGGCGTTGATGATGAGGGAGACTTAGGAGAGCAGAGAATAAAAAAAGCACGGCAGGCTATGGGATATACCGATATTGCTGTCTTGGTAGCTGATGCAACAATAGGATTAAAAGAGCAGGACAAGGAACTCGTTGACGAATTTACAAAAAAGAAAATTCCATACATTATTGCGTATAATAAATCAGATTTGCTGGATAAAATCCCAAGTGCAGTGGAGAATGAAATCTACGTAAGTGCACGGGATAAGACTAATATTTTTGAAATCAAAGAAATGATAGGACGTCTCCTGAAAGCAGAGGGCGAGAAAAAGTATTTGGTTTCGGATATTATATCAGCAGGTGACTGCGTCTTGATGGTGACACCTATTGACGCGGCGGCACCTAAAGGCAGGATTATTTTGCCGCAGCAGCAGACACTTCGTGAAATTCTCGATGCAGGTGCGACAGCTGTGGTTTGCAAGGATACAGAGCTTTCTGACACCTTGAAAATGCTTGCCCGTCCGCCAAAGCTTGTAATAACCGATTCGCAGGTTTTTGAGACGGTTGCAAAAATTGTGCCTGAAGATGTTATGCTGACGTCCTTTTCGATTTTGTTTGCAAGATATAAGGGAGACCTTAAAAGCTTAGTTCGGGGTGCGAAAAAGCTTGATGAAATTTGCGATAAAGATAAAATCTTAATATCTGAGGGTTGCACACATCATCGTCAGTGCGGCGATATAGGAACACAGAAACTACCGCTTTGGATAAGAAATTATACAGGAAAAGAACCTGAATTTTTCTTTACTTCGGGAACTGAATTTCCGGAGAAGGTTGGGGAATTTTCGCTGATTGTTCATTGTGGGGGATGTATGTTAAATGAACGCGAGATGAAGTCGCGTATAGCCTGTGCAAAAGACGAGGAAGTTTCTATGACGAATTACGGCGTATTAATTGCACATATAAACGGTATTTTAAAACGCAGTCTTGCACCGTTTCCAGACATACAAAAGATACTTGATTAATCAGAAATTAAGAGGCTGTGACAAAATGAAGTCATTTTGTCACAGCCTCTTCTTATACAAAAAATACCACTTGTGATTGCAAGTGATATTTTGGTTTTTATTATAGAAAAAAATCTTCGTAATTAATACTCTGCAACTTGTTGCCATCGTCAAGATTAATAATATTTCCTGTACCATCAGGAAGATCAGTAATCAATGGCAAAAGATTGCTCTCAGCAGTTGTTACTTCTCCTGTGCCGCTCATAATGCTGTCAACAGCAAATTCCTGAATCGAGAGGGTTGGTTTTTTATAAATCTTCTTCATTGCAAACCCTCCTTAATCAGCTGAAACTACTTCTTTATCAAGACGAGGAGTTGCTATGATTGTATTTAGCTTATTTTCCGGAATTTTATACATTGTAAGACCGAAGTAAATTGTAATAGCACCGAATAGTTCAGCATTATTAATGAGTGCAGATAACTGTTCTTCAGGCAAATCTCTATATACGAAATGTCCTTCTGTATCTGAAATCTTAAGGCCTACTGATGTAAGTCCGGCATCACTAAAGGAAACATCGCCGCTACCCATAGATACCTTTCCTACAAAGGCTACAGACCAAAGATAAGTACCATTTGCTTGAAGGAATTTTTCCTTTATATAATAATCTGTGCCGCCTTCACCTGTGAGTATGGTAACCTTAGGTGTTCCAACCTTATAATAGAAGTTGGCAACATCTTTACCGTCATTACCGGTAATCACAATTTCATAAATACCATCTTCAATATCTCTGATTGTATAGTCAATAGTTTGTGAAGTTGAAGTAAGACTATATTCATTTATGTATTGCACTGTAGAATCTGTTGCCTCACTACCTCTTTTATAACTTATCAGTGTAAGGGTAGTATTAGCAGTTAAATCGGACACATCAAACTGAAGAGTATCACCTGCTCTTAGTGTCGGCAGAGAGTCAGTAGACGTATCAGATGTTCCCAAACTATCTATATTATTTTTTGTTGGAGTTGTTATTGTGCCAACTGTTGCTGCAGAAACATTAATACTGACAGTCATAGCACAAATAGCTATCAAAGCTGATATCAACTTTAACATAAAATCGTCCCTTTCTATAAATAAATATACATAAATATCTTCTTATACTCTCTTATTCTAACACAGTTAAAAATAATTGTCAAGGGATTTTTCTGACTTTTATACTTTTATTCAAAAAGAATAAAAAAATTATTATTCTAAGGATTTTAATATTGCGTAAGCATTTGGGTGAATAGGGTGATTACGTGCTTCGTTGACTGCGACAGTTCGGCTTACACATTCATATAGCGCCTTGTCAATGTCAGAAAAAGCAAGCTCACGCAAAAGGCTAAGCTCAGGAAAGTTGCGCCCCGGCTCTGCAAGGTCGGCAACAAATATGATTTTCTCCAAAAGAGACATATTTGCTCGTCCAACGGAATGCCAACGGATTACATCTATGATTTCGGGGTCGGTTATTCCAAATTCACATTTAGCAGTTTCCGCGCCAAGCTTTGCGTGGACAATACCGATGTTTTGTTTTTCAAAATCGTCAAGCTCGACTTCAAGGTCAGCACATCTTTCATAAAGGTTATCCATATTTTTTGCATTGTCATGAAGTAGCCCTGCAAGTTCTGCTTTTTTTACATCAGCGCCAAAAATTTCCGCCATTTTCACGGCAGTGTCGCGAACTCCGAGACTGTGCAAAAATCGTTCGGGTTTTAGCATAGACTTAAGCTTTTCTTCAGGATCCTGTTCTTTTTGATAAAGGTTGTTGCGTTTAATAAAATCATATACTTCCTTTGGGACAAGCTCCCGAATATCCTCACCGTTTGCCACCATTTCACGGATTTTTGTTGAGGAAATATCAATTTTTTCGCCGTGAATAACCTTTGCAAAGTCAGACTTTATAGTTCCGCCTGTTCTGTCATAAACCAAAATTGTAGCGAGCTTTAAAATTTCCTCCGGCTTATGCCATTTATAAAAATCACGAAGTGAATCACCGCCGATTATGAAAAAAAGCTCACTATCCGGATAAATTTCCTTAAAATGCAAAAGTGTAGTCAGAGTGTAAGAGTATTCCGCTCTTAGAACCTCCCAATCACACGGCTCAAAGGAAGGGGCGTCCTTGATGGCACGCTTCACCATTATGTGACGGATTTTTGCATCAAGAATTTTTTTCCCTCTTTTGTGCGGAGGATTTCCGCTCGTCAAAAATATCACCTTATCAAGGTGATATTCCTGCATAGCAGCCTGTGCCATTTTAATATGTCCGTTGTGAATCGGGTCGAAGGTTCCACCCATTATACCTATTCTTTTCATTTTTTTGGAAATTCAATCTTTCTATTCTTAATATTTTTAGCCTGCTTATATAGCACGAATTTTGAACCGATTGCCTGAACAGGCTCGGCTTTTAAAAGTGCTGCAACTTCATTTGCGGTGGGTTTTGTATCGAGGAGTGCAGTTTCTAAAATATGCACCTTTATAAGCTCGCGAGCCTCTAAAGCACCTGCGAGCTGAGTGATAAGCTCGTCTGTTACGCCGCCTTTTCCTATCTGGAAAATCGGGTCAATGCCGTTTGCAAGGCCTCTTAAGTATGCGCGTTGTTTACTTGTAATCATACTTAGCTATCCTTTCCCTTTTTGAAAATTTTATGACCTTGCCCTTGCTTTTGCACGAAGGTCGGTTTTTAAAATACGTTTTCTCATTCTCAAATGATTTGGAGTAACCTCCAAAAGCTCGTCGTCCGCAATAAAATCAAGACATTGCTCAAGTGACATATCTCTTGGCGGAACAAGCTTTAATGCATCGTCAGAGCCTGATGCACGTGTGTTTGTTGCGTGTTTTTTCTTGCATACGTTTACTGTTATATCCTCAAGCCTTGCATTTTCGCCGACAATCATTCCTTCGTATACTTCAACGCCTGCACCGATAAAGAGTGTGCCTCGCTCCTGTGCATTAAATAAGCCGTAGGTAATGCTTGTACCATTTTCCCACGCAATCAGCGCACCACGATTTCTCGGCTGGATGTCGCCCTTGTAAGGCTCATAGCTTTCCAAGATACTGTTCACAATACCTGTTCCTTTGGTTGCTGTCAGCATTTCGCTGCGATAACCGATTAAGCCTCTTGACGGGATTAAAAATTCAAGACGTGTATAGTTTTGAGCTGTTGGCTCCATATTTACCATTTCACCGCGCCTTGCGATAACTCCGTCCATAATTACACCTGTAAATTCTTCAGGCACGTCGACGGTTAATCTTTCAATAGGCTCGCACTTTACTCCGTCAATTTCCTTGTAAATAACAACAGGGTTTGAAACCTGAAATTCATAGCCTTCGCGTCGCATATTTTCAATCAATACTGAAAGGTGAAGCTCGCCTCGTCCTGACACAACAAAAGCCTCTGTTGAGTCGGTTTCGGAAACACGCAAACTGATATTTGAATCAAGCTCACGGAAAAGTCTGTCACGAAGATGACGTGAGGTTACGAATTTACCGTCTTTACCTGCAAATGGCGAATCGTTTACGCTGAAGGTCATTGAAAGTACAGGCTCGTCAATCTTTACAAACGGAAGCGGGTCAGGGTTATTCACGTCGCAGAGTGTGTCGCCGATGTTTATGTCAGTAATTCCTGAAATTGCGACCATATCACCTGCGCCTACCTCGTCTGCAACTTCTTTTTTAAGACCGTCAAAGGTATAGAGCTTAACTGCTCTGCCGTGAACCTTTTTGCCGTCAGCTTTGCATAAAATAAGAGGTGCACCAGTTGTGATTTTTCCGCGCTGGATTTTACCTACTGCAATTCTGCCTGTGTATTCGTCATAGTCGATATTTGAAACGAGCATCTGGAAAGGGCCATCGTCCTCACAGTCAGGGCAAGGAATTGCGTTTTCTATAAGCTCAAACATTTCTCTTAGGTCGCTGTTTGGTCTTTCCGGATTGTATTCAGCAGTTGCCCAGCCGTCTCTGCCTGATGCAAAGATGACAGGTGTGTCAATCTGCTCCTCGGTTGCACCGAGGTCGATAAAGAGATCTAAAACCTCGTCTACGACTTCATATGGTCTTGCATTCGGGCGGTCAACCTTATTAACAACAATGATTGGCTTTAAGTCCAGTGCAAGAGCTTTTGAAAGAACGAATCGTGTTTGCGGCATACAACCTTCAAATGCGTCAACCAAAAGCAGAACACCATCCGCCATTTCAAGACCGCGCTCAACCTCACCGCCGAAGTCGGCGTGACCGGGCGTGTCGATTATGTTGATTTTTATATCCTTATATTTTAAAGATGTATTCTTTGCTAAAATTGTAATTCCGCGTTCACGCTCCAAGTCATTTGAGTCCATAACGCGTTCAGCAATCTGCTCGTTTTCACGGAATATTCCGCTTTGACGGAGCATTGCATCAACCAAGGTTGTTTTTCCGTGGTCAACGTGGGCAATTATTGCTATATTTCTTATGTTTTCACGGTTTGTCATCGAAAATCCCCCAAAAATAGTATTTTAATTTTGACATTATATTTTATTTTAACACATTTCCCTTATTTATACAATAGTAATTGTGACAAAAAACAGAAGCATCGTGCTTCTGTTTTTGCTACATATTTCAAATTATTTTCCCAAGTATGAAAAATGCATATAGTCACGGAGGCTTGTCCAGTTGCCGCCCCAGGTCCAGCCATATTTTGAGAATGTTTTAACGACAGAACCATCCTTTGGGATTGAATATGGGTTTTCATATGGTCTCCAGAAGCTTCCGACAATCGCCTCGCCTGACGGATAACAGTAGTAGTTTTCGTCAAAGTTTATGTCGACACAGGTTCCATAGCTGTGCTGTGAAACACTGCCGAATGCCGTCTGACGCCAGCTGTATGCACCGACATCTTTAATCGGGAATTTTTCGGGACTCCAATAAATCTCGGTGAAAATTTTAATAATCTCATCTGCAAGGTTTTTGTTTACAACAAGTTGTGCCGTCGACGAATATTTTTCACCGCTTCCGCCTATTTTCCAGACAGGGACTGTGATATTTTTCATATTTCGGTCTGCCTCTGCCTGCGTTTTAAAAGGAACGCCGCCGGGGAAGACACGGTTATATTTGTCAGTAAGCGAGGTCAGGACGTTTTCGGGTTTTGTAGTAGTACTGCTGAAATAAATATCAACGGGGTCAGAGAAAACGGTTATCTCATCGCTTATTTTCGCGCCGACTAAAATTGTATAGTTTTTGTTGGGTGTAAGGTTTGCAGATGTTAAGTCAATGCTTTTACCAGTGGTAGAAGTCTTGTGTGCGAGGGAATAGGCATCATCTTTTACTATAATAACATATTCCTTTGCGCTTCCATCATAAGTCCAGCCAAATGTAAATTTATCTAAGAGGACTGACGAAATATGTGTAAGCTGTGGCTGCTGGTAGTTATTTGTGCTTTTAGCAAAAGCCTTATATCCGCGGTTTAAAATGGCGATTGCCTGCTCACGCGTGGCATAGCCCTTCGGAACGAGAGTTCGCTTTGAAACACCGTTTATAATTTCATACTTAACCGATTTTGCAATATCCTCAGCTGCCCAAGAGTCAGCCTCGTGAAAGTCATCAAAATCAACAAGCCGCTCAAATTCCTCCATAGTAATATGGACGTCTCTGTCGGCGGCATTTATTGCTCGCATAACCATCTTTGCCATTTCCTGACGTGTTATAGGGTCACTTGGGAAAAACAGTGTTGACGTTTTTCCATTTATGATGCCGAGCAAATATGCGTCTAAGACATCCTGACTGTCTGTATCGTGGAATGGGTCATACTTTGAATTTACATCCCGTCCGCCAAGAATTTTATAAAGGTTCATAACCGCCTCGCAAAATTCTGCGCGTGTGATTCTGCCTGTTAGTTTGTGAGATACTATGCTCTCAGGTATCAGTCCTGCACTGTTTGCTGCCTCATACTCCGCCGTTGCCCAGCTTGATAGGTCGCTTGCGCTTGCAAAACTCGGAAAGGCGAGAAGGGCGCAAAGAGCAGGTATAAAAATCTTTTTCATAATACATTTGCCCTTTCAAAAAGTTTTACTTTTCGAATATAGCATAAAAATATTAAGGTTTTGTGGGGATTTTTTTAAGATTTTGTAAACTGTAAGCGAAAAGGGGGAATTTGAAAGAAAATACTGGACAGGCAGTAAAATTTGTGATATTATAGTATCAGCAACATAAACTGAATATGGAGAAATTTAATCGACTCATTTTTTGTTTTGAAAAAAATGCAGTCTCTGCTTTTTGTGTGTCGGTTAGATTTCATTAAAAGTTTATGTTGCTATTTAGAGCACTGCGTTTTTTATGCGCGGTAGCCCGAAAAGCACTGCGCATTTTTTAATTTTAGAATGTTTTGCACCAAAATGCGCAGTATTCCCTGTCGGAAAGCGGTGGAAGTCCGCTAATGGTTCACATCCGGCAGGGGCTTTTTTATTATGTAGTTTTTTTATTCTTCTACCATACTTTCAAAAACTTCGCAAAGTGCGGGGTTTTTCTTTTTCATTGAAACAACTCTGCCTTTTTCATTCAAAAAACAATGCGAGCTTTCGCCTGTCGCATAAAGAGTGCCTGTTTCGGGGTCTGTGACGGTGTAGAAAAAGCTGTGCTTTACGTTGCCGAACTCTTTTAAGTGAAGTGTGACCTTTACGGTGCTGTCGAATTCCACCGACTGCTTATACTGGCAGGAGACTGAGAGGACTGGACAGATAAAGCCTGCGTCTTCAATAGATTTGTAAGGATAGCCTATTTTATCCATCATTTCAAGCCTTGCTTCTTCAAACCAACGTATGTAATTTGAGTGATGAACAACACCCATCTTGTCTGTCTCATAATACTGGACTTTTCTTAAATATTCGTACATTTTCTTGCTCCTTTAAAGTATTAATTTAATTATAGCACTTTTAAAAGAAAAAGCAAGCATTTGACTAAACGAAAATATTGATATATAATCTAATAAGATAAAAAGTTAAAGAGGTACAAAATGATTAAGTTATATGATGAAGACAGTTATATAAATGAGTTTTCGGCAAGGGTTATTTCTTGCGAAAAGACAGAGGAAGGCTATGCGGTCGTGCTGGACAGGACTGCATTTTTCCCGACGGCAGGCGGTCAGGACTGTGACACAGGAGCACTTAATGGGGAAAAGGTTTTAAAGGTTGAAATAAAAAATGACACAGTTTTTCATATTATGGAAAAGCCGATGGATATAGACAAAGAGGTGTTCGGAAAAATTGAGTGGAAGGCAAGACTTAGAAAAATGCAGCATCATTCTGCTGAGCATATCGTATCAGGGCTTGCGCATACACTTTTAGGTGCTCAAAATGTAGGCTTTCATTTGAGCGATAAGGAAGTAACGATAGACTATGACAAGGTTTTGTCGGCAAGTGATGTTGAAAAACTTGAGAATGCGGCGAATGAGGCGGTAAGGGCAAATATTGAAATTAAGGCTGTTTATCCTGAAGACGATGAACTTTCAAAAATTGAATACAGGAGTAAGCTTGAGCTTACCGAGAGTGTACGAATTGTTACGATTTCAGGAATAGACGTTTGTGCCTGCTGTGCTCCGCACGTAAAAATGACGGGCGAAATCGGGGTTATAAAACTGAAGGATTTGATGCACCACAGAGGCGGTGTGCGTCTTAAAATGATTTGCGGTCAGGATGCACTTTCGGACTATCAGGAAAAAGCGGAAAATGCACTTCGCATTTCAAATCTTTTGTCTGCAAAGCAGGAGGAAATTGCGGATAGTGTAGAGCGGGTTTTTGCGGAAATCACTGAGCTTAAACAAAAAAACGCCTCACTTTCCAAAAAGCTGGCAACCGTAAAGGCAGATTCGATTTTGCTGCAGGACGGGAATGTGTGCATATTTGAAGATGATTTAGACACGGATGGTCTCAGGCATTTAGCTAACGAGGGAAAGAAAAAATGCAATATATTTGCAGTTTTGTCGGGAAATGAAAATTCGGGATACAACTATATTATTGCATCGGAAAAGGTGAATTTACGAGAGTTTGTAAAGGATGCGAATAAGGAGCTTTCGGGTCGCGGCGGTGGACGAGAGGATATGGTTCAGGGCTGTTTCGGTGCTACAAAGAATGAGATTTTGAAATATTTTGAAAGCTAAAGCAAGGGTATGTGACAAATTTGTCACATACCCTTTTATAAAATTCATTCAATTTATCTTGCTACAAATACAATTCGCATATCGTCTGCCTTTGGCTTGTCAAATGTAAGAGGCGAGTATGCATCAACTTGTGAAAATCCTGCCGCCATAAAGATTTTTCTGATTTCTTCTTCAGAATATGCGTGCTGAAGATGTCTTTCACCAAAGCGGTCATAGCCGTTTTTTGTTTTCACAAAAAAGTTTAAATACATATCGCACATTTTTGTGTTTTCATAAAATTTATTTTCCCAGGCATAAAATACCCCGTCTCCGTCGTGGATAAAGGTATTATCACCGATATATGTTTTCAGCTTATACTCGCTGCTTAAATCAAAAATGAAAAGGCCGTCAGGCTCTAAAAAACAGGTTTTAATCCGCTTTGCAATCTTATATAGGGTGTTTGGGTTTAGGATATAGTTAAACCCGTCAATCATACAAAGGAAAGCATCGCAGCTACCGAAAAGGTCGAGATTTTTGAGGTCCTGCTCTAAAAACATTACGTTAAGTCCCGCTTCCTGCGCCTTATCTCTTGCGATTGAAAGCATATCAAAGGATTTATCAACACCAATCATTTCATATCCACGCATAGAGAGCGGAAGTGTTATATTACCCGTTCCGCAGGCAAGGTCACAGACCAAATGAGGATTTTTCTCGTATCGGTCAAATAAATTTTCAATATAGTCCGCCCATTCGTTGTAGTTTATATCACTGTTCATCAGCTCATCATAGAGCCTTGCAAATTTTGTATAGCTGTTCATACAGGTATCACCGCCTTTTTTATATTTTACCATTTTAATGAAGTTAAGTAAAGAATAATATTACATAAATTTGTAAAAATATTTATTGACTAACAGTTTAAGGAGAAGGCTATGCTGATACTGCTTATAAGAACGCTTATTTTATATTTTCTGGTCGTTGTTTCCATTCGTATTATGGGGAAAAGACAGATTGGTGAAATGCAACCGTCCGAGCTTGTGGTTGCCATAATGATTTCCGACCTTGCATCCGTTCCGATGCAGGCGATTGATATTCCGCTCGTTACGGGGATAATTCCTGTGCTTACATTGATTGTCGGCGAGGTGGTAATGTCCTTTGTGAGCTTGAAAAGCAAAACTTTAAGAAAATATATAACGGGCGAGCCGAGCATTGTGGTTTATAAAGGGCATATAAACGAAGGCGAGCTTGAAAGACTGCGCTTTAACTTAAATGACCTTATGGAACAATTAAGACTCTCGGGGTGTCCCGATGTGTCCGAGGTACAGGTCGCAGTTTTGGAGACAAACGGACAGCTGAGTGTAATTGAAAAGCACAAAGGACCAGAGGAACTTCCGTATATGCTGATAGCTGACGGGGAAGTAAACCAAACTGAGCTTAAACGTGCAGGTAAAAACAAGGAATGGCTGAAAAAACAGATAAGCGGTAATTTAAAGGATATTTTTATTGCGTCCTTGGATGCTTCGGGAAAGCTTTTTGTGCAAAAAAAAGGAGAGAGTGACCAAAAGTGAGAACGTTCATAATTGCAGTTATAATTGCAGTATTGCTCGTAGGCGGAGGATTGATTTTCAATTTCAGTATTGACGGCATCGCAGACGAGCTTATGGCGGAATGTGATAAAATTTCAGAGCAGATAGAAAAGGACCGATTTGATGAGGCATCCGAGAATATATCTAAGATGGAGGAGTATATGGATGATAAGAAAACAATCCTTGCTTCTATTATAAATCACGAAAACATTGACGATATTGAGCTTTGCATTTCCGAACTGAAAGGATATGCAGACAAAAAAATAGCCATCGAGGCACACGTTCGGTGCAGAAAACTCAAACATCTTTTAGAGCATTTGCCGGCAAATTATACTATCACACTCCAGAATGTTCTGTGATTAAAATTTTGTTATAATGTCGGTATATTCTGAGGAAAAAGGCACATACTTAAAGTGTAGTATGCTAAAAGAGCATGCTATCATTTACCCTTTTATCATATATACCACCACAAAAATACACCCCGCATTTTGCGAGGTGTGTTTTTGTTAAATTAAATTTGATTAGGCTTCTTTTTTGTCCAAAATTGCTTTTAATACAAAGAGTGTACCAATCATCAAAACGATTGAAATAGGAAGCACAATCCAAGCATTTGGCACAAAGCCTGCTATTATGTATGATACAAATGATACAGCCGCAACAGTTATTGCATATGGAAGCTGTGTTGAAACGTGGTTAATGTGGTCGCACTGTGCACCTGCTGATGCCATAATTGTTGTATCAGAAATCGGTGAGCAGTGGTCGCCGCAAACTGCGCCAGCCATACAAGCAGAGATTGCAACGATTGTGATAGCACCCTTGTCAAAGCCGAATACCATAAGTACAATCGGGATAAGGATACCAAATGTTCCCCAGGATGTACCTGTTGCAAAAGACATACCTACTGCAATCAAGAATATGATAGCAGGCAGGAAGTTCATAAATGAACCTGCAGATGACTTAACTATGCCTTCAATGAATTCAGGAGCACCAAGGCTGTCTGTCATAGTTTTAAGTGTCCAAGCACATACCAAAATCATAATTGCAGGCACCATTGCCTTGAAGCCTTCAGGGATTGATTCCATACATTCTTTAAATGAAAGCACGCGTCTTATCATAAAGAAAGCGATTGACAAAATCATTGTGATAAATGAGCCGTAGAAAAGACCTACTGATGCGTCAGAATTTGAGAAAGCTGTGATGAAATTCATATAGCCTTCTTCACCGGCTGTAAAGAATCCGCCTGAATAAATCATTCCAAGTACGCAGGCAATTATAAGGATAATTACCGGAAGAACGAGGTCTATAACCTTGCCCTTAGGATTAACGTTGCCTTCCTGTACGTCGCTTGCAAGCTGCTTTGCAGTTGTAAATAGGTCACCCTTTTTAGCATTTTCTTCGTGCTTTTTCATAGGACCAAAGTCAAACTTCGTAAGTGCTAGTACAATCATCATTACGATTGTCAAGATTGCGTAGAAGTTATATGGGATTGCGCTTATGAAAAGCTGAATACCGTTCATCCCCGAATCCTGAGCAAAGCCTGCAACTGCTGCCGCCCAAGAAGAAATCGGAGCGATGATGCAGATAGGAGCTGCTGTTGCGTCGATTAAGTATGAAAGCTTCGCACGTGAAATGTTGTTCTTATCTGTAACAGGGCGCATAACACTTCCGACAGTTAAGCAGTTGAAGTAGTCATCAATAAAAATAAGAACGCCGAGAGCAATTGTGCAAAGCTGCGCGCCTACCCTTGATTTGATTTTTGTTGATGCCCAACGTCCGAAAGCGGCAGAACCGCCTGCTTTGTTCATCATAGAAACCAAAGCTCCCAAAATGATGAGGAACAAAAGAATACCTACGTTATATGAATCGGATACACTTGCAATAAATCCGTCAGATAAAACGTGATTCATTGTAAGCTCAAAATTAAAGTTTGCATACAAAAGTCCACCGACTAATATTCCTGCAAATAATGAGGAGTAAACCTCTTTTGTGATAAGTGCCAAAGCGATTGCGATAACCGGTGGCAGAAGTGACCACGCAGTAGCTCCAAAGCTACTCACATATTCAGCCTCTCCCTCAGCAAAAGCAGTTATGGATAGCACTACCATAAATGCGAGTGTAAGCAAGAAGAAAACACTCTTTTTTGTCTTTTTTGTAAACATTGTTATCCCCCTTTAAATTTTTAATAGGTGATAACATCTTACCATAATACGACAAAAAATGCAAGCATATGCTTGCATTTTTTAGGATTTATGCATTTTTTTTGTATAATATTGCAAAATTAATACCTGCTAAGTAGCCAAATTGCAAAATTCAGGTATGCGGCAAATGTTACCCAAATAAGATATGGGATTTGCAGAAATGCCGCTGTTTTGTTTATTGAATAAAATTCGGCAATCATAGCGATTATAAGAACCCACAAAAGCAGTATCCATATGAACGAGAATAAGAATGCCTGCATATTAAAAAATATAAGAGGCCAGATAAAATTCACGAAAAGCTGGAGGTAGTAAACAAATGGAACACGACCAACGGTATTATAAACCATAGCGGCGCTTATGCCCATAAGTGTGTATAAAATAGTCCAGACAATCGGGAAAAGAATTGGCGGTGGGCTAAGTGGCGGCTTTATCACTTCTTCATAGACAGACATACTGTTCCGTGTTAAAAAAGCCACAAGACCGCCGACTGCAAGTGCGATAAGTATTTGTATAATATATGGTTTGTATTTTTTCAGCATTTATATCACCTCATAGGCTATTATATGCAAAATAAAGGTGCAAATATTCAAGCCAGCTTCCATAAAATGTAAAAAATCTTAAATAGACACATATATTGTGGTTAAAAACGAAAAAATATTAAAAAAACTACAATATTTATAAAAAAAAGGTTGATTTTTGTATATAGGTATGTTATAATAAAAAACGTAGAAGGAAATTACTTTCTACCCTTTTATCCTATACATATCAAGCCTAAAAGCATCGTGTCCCCGATGCTTTTTCGTTTTGTGATGAAAAAAGAGATAAAAGCAAGATTTATTGTACGAAAAAAACTGCCCGATTTGGGCAGTTTTCTTTATGACTATTTGATAATGGGGGTAACAGGATCGCAAAGAGAAATCATAGAGTTTAGGCTATCCCAAACCAAAATTTTTGCGGTATCATAATCTTTTTTTGATTCAAAGGTTATATCCTCGCCGTCATAAGACTTGCTTTGCACATCGACTATTGTATTGCCTTTATACAATGCCAAAATTATTTCAGCAGCCAACGGAGTGTCGGCAAGAGTAACGCAGAAGGTGGAAGAA
>JAZNNI010000115.1:0-2338 GCA_045580145.1 Clostridia bacterium | reverse complement strand
CGCACGAGACAAAAATCCGCTTGTTTTATTAACACTTCCGCCGCTCATCGAACCGCCCGCATTTAAGACATCTCCCGACAAGGTAACTGTCTTAAATCTGTAGCCGAACTTCTTTGAAAGGCTAATACCATCGTCAATCGTCTCAACAACAACAGTTCGTGCAAGCAGGCTGTCTATGATGCCTGAATACTTTTTGTCAAAGCGAACAATGTCGGATGCAATTCCCACAAAGCCGCTGCATTTTTTGATTTCGTTTATATCGTCAAGCTTTTTGCCCTTAACTGATGAAACAGGCAAAAATGTCGCTCTTCCAAGCTTATTTTCGCGCAAATAGCTGATTGCCGCCTTTGCATCCTCCTCAGTTTCAACTACAATATTCTGAAGTGCGCCACCAAGCGCCACCTCGATTGCAGTAACATATTCCTTGTCAACTGTTATAAGTCCCGAAAGAGTACCGTAAATAGCGCGTTTTTTTAGTTCTGCCGCCTTTAGTACCTCTTTTACACTTCTTGCATACCCTTCATAGTCATTTTCCATAGCCTCGAGCATACGCTTTTTAGATGTTTTTTTGCTAAGCTCAAGCTGTTTTTCATTTAAATCTCTTGTGATTTCATCAAGTTCAAGGGTAAGGGCATCAAATCGACTTTGTTGTTTTTCTATTCTCTCCTGCATCGCTGAAAGCTTTTCGCGAAGTGTAACAAGCTTTTGTTCGTTTTCTTCTATTTCCCTTTTGGTATCTTCGGCACCGGATGCTCGTGCTTGCTTTTCTGCCTCAACTGCGGCTTTTCTGTCAAGATAGCTCGTCCTTAAGTTTTCAAGACCCGCCACCTTTGCCTTGTTGGCAGAAATTTCGTTTGTTTTTTCAAGAATCTGCTTTTTTAACTCATCAATTTTTTCCTTACATAAGTTAAGCTCATCATAGATAGAAGAATTGTCGTCCTGAATATGCTCAAATGCCTCTATAAGAGTCTTTGACTCCGCCTGTTGCTCCTCTATCAGCTTTTCAATATCCTTGATTTGCTGTGCCTGTTGGTCATTCTTATTTTTTATATTTTCAATTTCCCTTCCAATTCTCTCTGAAAGTGAGCTATTGTTGGAAATGTTATTTTCTGCTATTGTGATTTCATTTTCCTTTTTAGAAATATTAGCTTCATTTTCTAATAGTGCATTATTTGTTGCTGTCTGCTCTTCATCCTTTTTTTCATTTTCGGCATAAAGCTCTGCAATTTTAAGCTCAAAACCGTCTGCCTGCGACTTCACCGCTTCAATCTCGGCATTTACATTTTCAAGCTGTGTGCGCACCTCTTTAAGCTGAATTGTCCCTCCCGAGACAGTCAGCAAAATAAGGCTCACATCAAGACCCTTATATTCTTCATATAAGACAAGGTATTCTCTAGCCTTCTTGGATTGATTTTCTAAGGGCTTGAGCTGTGATTCAAGCTCCAGTGTTATATCATTTATACGAATGAGATTTTCATTTACAGAAACAAGTTTACGCTCTGCTTCATCTTTCCTGTGCTTGTATTTTGAAACACCTGCCGCGCCTTCAAAAAAGCTACGTCTGTCTTCTGCTTTTGTAGACAAAATCTGTGACACATTTCCCTGACCAATCATAGAGTATCCGTCGCGTCCAAGACCCGTATCCATAAACAGCTCCTGAATATCCTTTAATCGACAGTTTGCCTTATTTATCTGGTAAACACTTTCTCCCGAGCGGAAAACACGTCTTGTGACCATAACTTCATCAAATTCGATAGGAAAAAGCCTGTCTGAGTTATCAAGAACAAGACTTACTTCGGCAAAATTGAGTGGCTTTCTTGTCTGAGTTCCATTAAAAATAACGTCCTGCATATTTGCACCACGAAGACTTTTTGCGCTCATTTCACCCATAACCCAGCGTATAGCGTCTGAAATATTGCTCTTTCCGCTGCCGTTTGGTCCGACAACGCCTGTTATTCCATTTTCAAAATTCAGGACAGTTTTGTCAGCAAATGACTTAAACCCCTGCATTTCAATCCTTTTCAGATACAATTAAAACTCATTCCTTCCAAATTTTTACATCACCTTTTAAAAGGCGCACGTCTGCCTTAATTTTAAGGTCGATGCCGAAATTTTCTTTTATCTTTATGATATTTTTTTTCTTATTTCCAACTGCCTTTGAAACTTCCCGCGGATTGACATAAATCACGTCCACGCCTTTATTTTCACAAAGGACCTTTGAAATTTTATCGTAGTATATTTCACTTTCAACAAGCTCTCCAAAAGCACTGTGGAAAGGGCCTGCCACGACTGAGCCGTTTTCACAAATCTCATCGGTGGTACAAAGCGAAATACGTAT
>JAZNNI010000114.1:0-10823 GCA_045580145.1 Clostridia bacterium | reverse complement strand
CCAGTCACCCGTTTTATACCATTTTTCAATAGCTGCCATTACCTTTTGTATGAATATATCCGGAACAGCCGCCGTAACAGCGGAAAAAAGCATACAAAAAATTGCTGCGGGTAAAAGAACAGGGAAAAAGCCGTACAAAGTTTTCATAATACGGGCAAGCATCTTACCGTCAAGCTTTCTTGGCGGTCTTTTCTCGTTACCTTGCATCCTTATCCCCTCCGTTCTGCTGATAATATACCTCTTTGTATATAGAGCACGACTCCATAAGCTCGTCATGCTTTCCGACAGAATTTATTCTGCCGTTTTCCATTACAATAATCATGTCCGAATCCATAACAGAAGAAATTCGCTGTGCTATAATAATTTTCGTAGTTTCGGGGATATATGTCTTAAGACCTGCACGAATAAGAGCATCAGTCTTTGTGTCAACAGCACTTGTTGAATCGTCAAGAATAAGAATTTTCGGATTTTTAAGCAGTGCACGTGCTATGCAAAGACGTTGCCGCTGACCGCCTGATACATTTGTTCCGCCCTGCTCAATTTTTGTATCATAGCCATCCGGAAATTTGCTGACAAAATCATCTGCCTGTGCTAACTTGCAAGCCTTGATGATTTCTTCATCAGTTGCATCAGCATTTCCCCACATAAGATTTTCCTTTATAGTTCCCGAGAATAAAAGATTTTTCTGAAGAACCATCGCAACAGAATCCCGAAGCACTTTTACATCATAATTTTTAACGTCAATTCCGCCGATCGTCACACATCCGTCAGTAACATCATAAAGTCGCGGAATAAGCTGAACAAGTGATGATTTTCCCGACCCTGTTCCTCCTATAATTCCTACAGTCATTCCCGATTTTATGCTTATATCAATATCAGAAAGTGAATTCTTTTTTGCTTTTTCCGAATATTTGAAATTTACACCCTTAAACTCGATTGAACCATCTTTGATTTCCATAATTGGACTTTCAGGGTTTGAAAGTGATGGTGCTTCGTCCAAAACTTCACAAATACGTTTTGCCGATTCTGCTGACATAGTGAGCATAACGTAAATCATAGAAAGCATCATAAGTGACATAAGTATCTGCATTCCGTATGTAAGCATAGCTGAGATTTGTCCTACGTCCACCAATACGCCTCTGCTTTCAATCGCCATCTTCGAGCCAATAAAAAGCACAAATACCATATTGAAGTTCACACAAAGCTGCATAAGTGGAGTATTTAGTGCCACAATTCTTTCTGCACTGGTAAAATCTTTACATATATCATCTGATGCTGCACCGAACTTTTCCTTTTCATAGTCTTCACGTGAAAATCCCTTTACAACACGCATCGCACGGACATTTTCTTCTATAGATTCGTTCAGGCGGTCATATTTTTTAAACACCCTGCGAAATGCCGGCATTGCCTTGCGTGCTACCATTATAAGACCAAATGCAAGCACAGGAATTACTACAACAAATGCAGTCGACAATGCACCACCCATAACATATGCCATAATTACTGAAAAAATCAACATTAATGGACTTCTTAATGCAACTCTTGTAAGCATCATAAATGCCATCTGTACATTTGTAACGTCGGTGGTCATACGCGTAACAAGAGATGATGATGAAAATTTATCTATATTTTTAAAGGAATACGACTGAATTTTCTTCATCATATCTTTTCTTAAGTTTTTCGCAAAACCTGTCGATGCTTTCGCACAGGTAATTCCTGCAATACCGCCACAGGCAAGAGAAAGACAGGCTAAAATAGCAAGGAATATACCTATCCTTACAATTTCCTCCATCTCCGTACCATTTTTAATTTTATTAACAAGGTCAGCTGTTATAAATGGTATAAAAGTTTCTATCACAGCCTCACCAAGAATGAATAAAAGCGTCAGAATTGTTGGAAGCTTATACTCCCTTACACACGCCACCAATCGTTTAAGCATATTAACATCTCCTTTAGCTTAAGTCAAAATAAGAAAAAAAGCACATAACGAAAAGACTTAATACCCTCCCGATTATATGCGCACAGTTATTAGGGCAAGGAAAGAGTGATTGTATATACAATCAAACCTTTTCCTCTGCCAACGTGGAGGAGAGGATGAGATTCGAACTCACGGAGGTGTTACCCTCACAACATTTCCAATGTTGCGCCTTCGGCCACTCGGCCACCTCTCCAAATTTATAACTTTATTATTATAACATAATAAGCTACTTTTTGCAAGTAGTTTCTGTGAAAATTTGTAAATTTTCTTCTAATAGAGGTCCTGTATGCGCGGAATTTTGTGTATATTATTTTGTCATTACCGATGCAATTTCCTACACAAAAAATCAAGTGGCTACAGGATTTTCCCAATAGCCACTAATCATTAATTTTTAAGTGCCTGAAGCGGTGCAGGTATTCTTCCGCCTCTTTTTATAAATTCACTGCTTGAATATTCCTTAACAGGCATTATCGGTGCACTTCCTAAAAGTCCGCCAAATTCAACCTCCTCGCCTACCTTTTTCCCCGGCACAGGAATAATTCTCACTGCTGTTGTCTTTGTATTTATCATACCGATTGCAGCTTCATCCGCAATTATTGCTGAAATTGTCTCAGCTGTTGTATCTCCCGGAACAGCAATCATATCAAGGCCAACCGAGCATACACAAGTCATTGCCTCAAGCTTCTCAAGTGTTAATAGTCCGCATTTAGCAGCCGCTATCATACCTGCATCCTCACTTACCGGAATAAATGCCCCCGACAAGCCACCGACATATGATGATGCCATAACTCCGCCTTTTTTTACAGCATCATTTAAAAGTGCCAAAGCCGCAGTTGTGCCGTGCGTTCCGCATTTTTCAAGACCCATTTCTTCTAAGATATATGCAACACTATCCCCAACAGCAGGTGTCGGAGCCAATGACAAATCCACAATACCAAACGGAACACCCAATCTCTTTGATGCTTCCTGTGCAACAAGCTGTCCCATTCTTGTAATCTTAAATGCTGTCTTTTTAATTGTATCTGCAACTACGCCAAACGGCTCGCCCTTCACCTTTTCAAGAGCACATTTTACAACACCTGGTCCACTTACACCTACGTTTATCACGCACTCGCCTTCACCTTCACCGTGGAACGCACCTGCCATAAACGGATTATCTTCAACTGCATTCATAAAGACAACAAGCTTTGCACAAGCAAAACCGTCGTTATCCTTTGTCATTTCCGCCGCCTGCTTTATTATACGTCCCATAGCTGCAACCGCATCCATATTTATTCCAGCTTTTGTTGTGCCTACATTTACACTTGAGCAGACAATATCAGTTTCTGTAAGCGCCTTCGGTATCGACCTCATAAGCGCCGCTTCACCATCGGTAAAGTCCTTATGCACGAGCGCAGAATATCCTCCGATAAAGTTAACACCCACAGCTTTTGCGGCTCTGTCAAGTGTTTTTGCAAACTTCACACAGTTTTCCTCTGTTTTTTCATCAAGTGCATCGACAAGATTTGAAATAGGTGTAACTGAAATACGTTTATTTATAATTGGAATGCCCAGTTGTTTCTCAATTTCACAACCGACCTTAACCAAATCTCCTGCATATGTAGTTATCTTTTTATATACCTTTTCACACGCCTTGTCAACATCAGGGTCTGCACAGTTTTTTAAGGAAATCCCCATTGTAATAGTTCTTATATCAAGGTTTTCCTTGTCAATCATATTAATCGTTTCTAAAATTTCAAAAGGATTTAACATAACATTTCTCCTTATATTCTGTGCATTGAATTAAAAATGTCTTCGTTCTGAACGTGAATTGAAAGATTCATACTCTTTTCGATTTCCTTGACTTCATCTGAAATATCGCTAACTGATTTTCCCTGCATATCAACAAGCATAATCATTGTAAAAAGCTCATTCATAATAGTCTGCGAAATGTCAAGTATATTTATATTGTTTCTATAAAGCATATCGCTTACCTTTGCAATGATACCTACAGTATCTTTTCCAATTACAGTTATAACCGCTTTCATAATGTACCTCCAAAAATCTTAGTTTTCACGCTGACGTACTATCTCGTACATCAAAACCGCAGCAGCAACTGATGCATTAAGGGAATTTACATCGCCAAACATAGGAATTTCAACCAAAAAGTCGCACTTTTCCTTGACAAGTCTTGATATTCCTTCACCTTCACTTCCGATAACCAAAGCGATTGCACCCGTTAAGTCTGTTTTATACATAAGCTGACCACCAGCTTCTGCACCTGCTACCCAGAGTCCTTCTTCCTTTAATTCGTCTATTGTACGGGCAATATTTGTAACCTTGCTGACCGGCACATACTCTACTGCACCTGCTGAGGTTTTGGCAACAACCTCATTTAGTCCGACGCTTCCCCTTTTAGGGATAATTACTCCGTCAGCGCCTGCACAGTTTGCAGTCCTTAGAATTGAGCCAAAATTATGAGGGTCTGTGATTTTATCCAAAATAATAATAAACGGCGGTTTCCCTTTTTCTCTTGCTGCAGACAAAATGTCCTTTACCTCGCAGTAACTATGCATTGCAACATATGCGATAACTCCCTGATGATTACCGCCTTCTGCCATTTGGTCAAGTTTTTGGCGGTCTGCCTCGGTAACGGTTATTCCCGCCTCTTTTGCCTTTCTTATAAGCGGCAAAAGAGAGCCTTCCTTTTCACCCTTTTTTACTATGATTTTGTCAATCTCTCGTCCTGATTTTATTGCTTCCAAAACAGGATTTCTTCCTATAATTTTATCACTCATCTTTTTACCTCTCAAGCAATTCAAATAAATTTATCAGGGCAAAATGCCCTGATAAAAGTTTTATTAGTCAAGTAAAAACTTGTCGTGTATTGCATTAACAGCTCTTTCGGCATCCTTTTGTGCCACTAAAACTGAAATTTTAATTTCTGATGTAGCTATCATACTTATATTAATCTGTGCATTATAAAGTGCTTCAAACATCTTTGTTGCAACACCTGCATTATTCACCATTCCGGCACCAACGATAGAAACCTTTGAAACATCCTTTGTATACTTGATTTCTTCTGCACCAACTTCTTCCTTATGTTCCTCAAAAATTTCCAAAACTCTCTCAAGGTCACTCTCCTTAACTGTGAAGCTGATGTCTTTTTTACCATTATTTCCTATTGACTGAAGAATCAGGTCAACACCGATATCTTCCTTAGAAATTAATGCAAACACTGTAAATGCTTTGCCAGGAACATCCTCAACATTACACAAAGAAATTCTTGCGGTGTCATTATCTCTTGTCACACCTCTAACCAACATTTTTTCCACTTTATTTACCCCCTTGACTAATGTACCCTCATTTTTATTAAGACTAGACCTTACTGATAATTTTACGTGATATTTTTTTGCAAGCTCAACCGAGCGGTTATGCAAAACATTTGCACCGAGCGATGCAAGCTCCAGCATTTCATCATACGAAATGTCGTCAAGCTTCTGCGCATTCTTTACAAATCTCGGGTCAGCTGTATAAACGCCATCAACGTCAGTAAAGATTTCACAAAGGTCAGCGCCTAAGGTTGCCGCAATTGCAACAGCCGAAGTGTCGCTTCCGCCTCTTCCGAGAGTTGTTATATCATCATATTTATTGATACCCTGAAAACCTGCAACAATAACAATTCTGCGCTTGTCAAGTTCGCTTTTTAATCTTTCAGTATCAATTCTGTTAATTCTCGCATTCGAGTAAGTAGAATCAGTCTTAAAGCCTGCCTGCCAGCCTGTCAAAGAAATTACTGGTCTACCGATTTTTTCTATCGCCATAGCAAGCAACGAAATTGAAATCTGCTCTCCCGTTGTAAGTAGCATATCCATTTCACGTTTTGATGCATTTGGATTGATTTCCTTTGCTTTTTCAATTAAATCATCTGTTGTGTCGCCCTGCGCAGAAACCACAACAACCACGTTATTGCCTGCGTCATAAGTTTCAACAATGCGGTTTGCAACATTCATAACGTGCTCAGCATCTTTTACTGAAGAACCGCCGAATTTCTGAACTATTAGTCCCATATTCAAAACCCCCTTGAATTAATATTCCTTTAAAATTGCTCCGACATTATCTAAAGAAAGTATGTTTATACTCCATTTATCGCCGAGCGAATTTAAAAAATCTTTCATATTTTCATAAAACACGCAATAGTCTTCCGACAGCATCGCAACCAAAGTAGGTCCTGACCCACTCAGGTACGTCGCCTTCGAGCCAAGCTCATACGACTTATTCACTATTTCATCATAATATTTTATATTTTCTTTTCTATAATTCTGATGAATTCTGTCGCTGACAGCATATTTTAAATCATCATACTTTTCATTTAAGAGAAGCGATGTTAAAAGTGCCGCCCTTGATATATTATATGATGCATCTTTTAAAGTTACATTTTCCGGCAAGGCTGTTCTTGACTGCCTTGTTGATACAAAGAAATTCGGAACCATAATGGCAAGCTTCAATTTAGGATTGAGCTTTGTACTTTGATATATGGTTTTTCCATTTTCCGTACAAGACGTGCAAAAACCGCCATAAAGCGCCGGTGTGACGTTATCCGGATGACCTTCCATATCGGTTGCAAGGTCAAGAATGTCCTGATACGAAAGCTTACGTCCCGATATTACATTTGCAGCAAGCATTCCGCCTATTATACACGCGCTACTGCTTCCTAGTCCTCTCGTTACCGGAATTTCACTGTTCTGGATTATCTTTATACCTTTTTTTGCATAACCGACCTCGTCAAAAACTCTTGATACGGCTCTGTATATTAAGTTTTTTTCGCCAATCGGGATAAAATCCCTGGAATTATTATAAACTACAATTCCGCTATCTATCTCTGAGATACGAATATTATTATAAAGTCCAACCGCAATTCCCAGAGAATCAAACCCTGCCCCCATATTTGCACTTGTTGCGGGGACTCTTACATATATCATTATGCTTCCAGCACCCTTATAAAGTTATTTGCAGAAATTGAGCCAAGCTTTTCCTTAAACTCTCTTTCTGTCATACTTTCTGTAATAAAAGCAGTTTCATCAGAGTCTGCAAAAGATACATTTTCAAACACCTTTATAACCTCGTCCTTACCGCTACTTGTTCGCACAAAATATTTTGATGTACTATCGAGGATATCCATCATATATCCATCCTCCTGAGGTTTCCACTCAAGATATGCTTTTTTAGCATCTATATGGCGTACTGACTCAATTACATCTGCAACCACAGCACTTGCTGTCGGGAATTTTCCTGCACCTTTTCCGTAGAACATTGATTCGCCAAGGTGATTTCCTACCACCATAATCGCGTTGAAAACACTAACAACACTTGCGAGCGGATGTTTTATTGGAATAAGCATTGGTGCAACCCTTGCAAAAACCTTGTCCTTTTTCTCTGCATAGCCAATCAGCTTTATAACATAACCCAATTTTTCAGCTGCTTTTACATCCGAAAGGCTTATCTCTGTAATTCCTTCTGTCACTATGTCCTTGTAGTCAACATACTTTCCCCATGCAAGTGATGACAAAATTGCAAGCTTTCGGCAAGCATCGTGGCCTTCAATATCGGCAGCAGGATTTCTCTCTGCATATCCTCTTTGCTGAGCATCTAAAAGTGCCGCATCAAAGTCCTTGTTTTTATCAATCATCTCAGTCAGGATGAAGTTTGTTGTACCATTTAAGATACCCATAATCTTTTCGATTTTATTTGATTTCAGGCTTGAGCACATCGGCTTTATAATCGGAATTCCTCCGCCGACACTTGCCTCAAACAAATAGTTTACATTCTTTTCCTTAGCTATCTGCAAAAGCTCGGGACCATATGTCGCAACAAGCTCCTTATTTGATGTAACAACATTTTTTCCTGCCTCCAAAAGTGACTTTGTGAACTCATATGCAGGATGCAGACCGCCCATTGCTTCTACGACACAATAAGCTTCCTCATCATTCAAAATGTCATTAAAGTCCTTTGTGAATAGCTCCTTTTCAGGATGCTCCGGAAAATCACGAATATCGAGAATATATTTCACAGCTATCGGATTTAATGCTTCTTCTTTGAAATCATGCTCCTTTATGATTTCGTAAACACCGCTACCTACGGTACCGTAGCCTATAATTGCAATTTTTACCATAGAACTCCCCCTTGAAAATTACTAATAAATTAGCAATAATTTTATCATATTTTGACCTTAAAGTCAATATGTTTATACGTTATCAAATAGTGCTTTTGCAAAATTTTCCGCATCAAATTCCTGCAAATCATCAATCCCTTCGCCGACACCAATAAATTTCACCGGAATATTCTGTTCCTTAGAAATAGAAACTACAATTCCGCCCTTTGCAGTGCCGTCAAGCTTTGTAAGAATTATTCCGGAAATATCCGCCGCCTCGGCAAATAATTTCGCTTGCGAAACCGCGTTCTGACCGGTTGACGCATCAAGCACAATAAGAATTTCTTTATCGCTATCCGGAAGCTCTCTTTCTATAACTCTGCCTATTTTATTAAGCTCTGCCATCAGATTTGCCTTATTATGAAGTCTTCCCGCAGTATCACATATCAAAATATCTGTGTTTCTTGCTTTCGCCGCTCTGCAAGCATCAAACACAACTGCCGCAGGGTCTGAATTTTCCTGATGCTTAATTATATCACAGTCGCTCCGTTTTGCCCATACGTCAAGCTGGTCAATAGCCGCCGCACGAAAAGTATCTGCCGCAGCAAGAAGTACCTTTTTCCCCTGCGATTTATAATATGTTGCCATCTTTCCTATGCTTGTGGTTTTTCCCACTCCGTTTACACCTATCACCAAAATAACCGATGGCTTTGTATTAAGCTTCATAGCAGTATCCTGCTCTGTAAGAATTTCACTTATTACATCTTTCAATTCATTCTTCACTTCGTCGGAGTCGGATATTCTCTTGGCTTTTACGTTATCACGGAGTTTTTCTATAATATAGCACGAGGTTTCAACCCCCAAATCTGCCATTATAAGAGCTTCTTCCAATTCCTCAAAGAACTCCTCGTCTACCTTTACAAAAACCTTGAAAACATTATTCACCTTATCGGAAAATGATTCTCTTGTTTTCCCAAGTCCGCTCTTTAATTTATCAAAAAATCCCATTATTTAGCGTCCTTTCTATATAAAATGCACTTATTCAATGATGCTCTGGTCAACCTCGTCAATAGCAAGTGAAAGCATCTTGGTAACACCCTTTTCCTGCATCGTTACACCATAAAGAACATTCGCCGCCTCCATAGTACCGCGTCTGTGGGTTATTACGACAAACTGCGTATCTTCAAGATAGTTCTTTAAGTAAGTAGCAAACCTTGATACGTTTACATCATCAAGTGCCGCATCAATCTCGTCTAAGATGCAGAACGGCGTAGGCTTTACTTCAAGGATTGCAAAGAGTAATGCAATCGCAATAAATGACTTTTCGCCGCCTGAATAAAGGTTGATATTTTGAAGGCTCTTGCCCGGAAGCTGTACTTCAATTTCAATTCCGCTCTCAAGCACATTATCAGGCTCTGAAAGGTATAGTCTGCCTCGACCACCGCCAAACAGCTCCGAGAACACGTGCTGGAAGCTCTTATTTATTTCAGCAAACTGTTTTTCAAAATGTTCTTCCATAAGCTCCTGCATAGAGCCGATAACCTTATTTAAGTTATCCTTTGATTTTTCGAGGTCATTTTTCTGAGTTGATAAGAACTCAAAGCGTTCCTTTACATTCTTATATTCTTCAATAGAGTCAATATTAATGCTTCCTAAAGATTTGATTTTTGAGCGAAGCTTTCCTGCTCGGTCTGCCGCTTCCTTTTCATTTTCTATTTCCAGCTTGACTTCCTCGGCAGTTTCTAAGGTAAGCTCATAATCGTCCCACAGCCTTGAAACAAGATTATCACGTTCCATAGTGAGCTTTGTTTCCTTATTTTCCACCCTTGAAAGCTCCTGTTGAAGAGCGATAAGTCTGTCAGTAAGCTCTTTATTGGAGTTCTGAATACCTTTAAGTTTTTCCATTGCTTCTGCTTTTTCAGAATCAATTTTTAAAAGCCTGTCCTTAATATCTTCGGACACTTTTCGTATTTCTTCTATTTCTGCCTTTTTATCCTCAATCTGTTTCTTAAGTTCTTCATTCGCCGCTAAGATATTATTTTTATCTTCCAGCCTTTGTTTCATCGTTTCTTCGTTTTCAGATATGGAAGCTTTAATATCAATAATCGTCTGTCTCTCTGTTTCAATATCCTTTTCCAAAGACTTGAGTCTCAAGGTTTCATTCATAAGCTCCTGAGTCTTCTCTTCCTTTTTCTTCTGGATATTTTCATACTCAGTCGACAGTTCTTCGGTCTGTTTATTCATATCATCAACCGAATTTTCATCTGTTCTTATTTTGCTTATCAAAAGTGCAATCTCATCAGAGGATTTTGAAAGCTGCTCGGAAAGCTGCATAATTTCCTCTTCAAATGCTTTATCTGCACTTCCGCCAAGATCTAAAGATGTCTTTAAGTGCTTTGTCGAGTTTTCGATTACAAGAATATCATTTTCATATTCCCTTGCAAGCGGTTGATACGATGCAAGCTGCATCTTTACGTTATCTATATCGCTTGTCTTAGTATCAGCTTCTGCAGTTTGCTTTTCGATAAGTACAGAAAGTGCCGAAATTTCTCCGCCGAGAGTCTTTATTTCACTCGCACGAGACAAAAATCCGCTTGTTTTATTAACACTTCCGCCGCTCATCGAACCGCCCGCATTTAAGACATCTCCCGACAAGGTAACTGTCTTAAATCTGTAGCCGAACTTCTTTGAAAGGCTAATACCATCGTCAATCGT
>JAZNNI010000113.1:0-56272 GCA_045580145.1 Clostridia bacterium | reverse complement strand
CTTTACGAAGTTCAGGTTGTTTCTTGGTATGACAACGAAAACTCATACACAAGCCAGATGGTTAGAACAATTAAGTACTTTGCTGAACTTAACTAAGTTAATGCATTTCAAAACCCGACTCTTACGAGTCGGGTTTTTGTTTATTATTTAGTTGTTTTGTCCGCAGAGATATTTTAGTTAAATTTTGCACTATCGTGCAAAGCTAAATTATCTCACTTTGTTCGATAGCTAAATTGTTTCTATCGGAACAGCTAAATTAAATTCGCTTTTAAAGGGTGCGAAGCACATTTAGCTGCCATAGGTAATTTAGCTGAACTTGTTCAATTCAGCTCGCGTTAGCGAATTTAGCTAAAAAAAAGACATTATTCATTGTCGAATAATGTCTTTTTTTCTGGTGCCGCTGGTCGGGGTCGAACCGACACGGTATTACTACCACGAGATTTTGAGTCTCGCACGTCTGCCAATTCCATCACAGCGGCATATTTAAACTGCTTATCTATTATACAACATTTTATATTGTTTGTCAATCTATTAATTTCTACAAAGTACTTTTTTAAATAAAATGTAATATTGTAATAAATTTGCGGCTTAAAAATATTTAAATTAAAAAAACTTTTATTTTTACAAACAATTTATAAACCTTTAATAAATGGCTTAGATAAGCCATTTATTTGGGGAAATGGTCTTAAAAAACAGGACTAAATTGTTACAAAATTTTAAAAAAATGTTAAAAATGTTTGACAAAACGCAAAAAGTATAGTATAATAATTTTGTAACATTTGAGAAATAATTTAGGAGGTTTATCATGGGGAACTTAAAACACGCGATAGCTGCCATAGCTGCAGTATCGTTGGTGGGTTCGCTGGCAGTCAATCAGGCAAAGGATTTTTCGGCTGTTACAGCAACTAAGATTGCTCAGGAAACAGAGATAAAAAAAGAAGCTCCGGAAGTTCTAATGGGTGACGGAGAAGGAGAAACAGCAGATTTCGCTGTTTACACAATGGCTCATCAGATGATGGTGGGAAACGATGCATACATTCTTACATCGGGCGGAAATATAAATATGAGAGCCGCAGCAGATGTGGAAAGTGCCATATTGGATGTGCTTGAGGTAGGAACAAAGGTAAAAATTCTTGACCTTGACGAAGATTGGTTCCGCATCGAGTGTGGAAACAACACAGGTTATGTAAAAACAGAGTTTGTAACTCTCGACTATAAACAGGCTGAGGATGTTCTGGCAAGTACTGTAATGTATAGAACCGGTAAGGCTGTTCAGAGCATAAATGTTCGCGGTACTGCCGATGAAAATTCAATCATTCTTGCGCAAGTCGGCGAGGGCGGAAAGGTTATAATCTTAGAGTCTATCGAAACAGGTTGGTATAAGGTATACTTTGGCGATAACTATGACATAGGATATGTCAGCGCAGAATATATTTCTTTAGGAAACTTGGAAAAGAGAACAGACGTTAATGCAAAGAGAAATGCACGTCTTGCAGAGGTTGCGAAAAATGCTAAAATAAAGACAACTGCTAAGGCTGTGGAAGTAAAGCTTATACCAAGTGAGGAAAGTGAAACAATAGAAACACTTGCAAATAATGCAAGCTGTAAGGTAATAAGTGGTGGAACAAACTGGACCAAGATTGTTTCGCCTAAAAATCAGATAGGATATGTAAGAACTTCTGAGGTTTCTGTGATCGCAGAAGCAAAGACGTCCAAAACAACTGCTGCAAAGAAGAGTCAGGTGGCAGCTAATGGCAAGTCGGATGTATCTTTTGGTACAGGAAACGGTGCAAAGTTAGCGGCACAGGCTGCAAAATATATCGGAACAAGATATGTGTACGGCGGAACTACGCCATCAGGGTTTGACTGTTCAGGTCTTGTGCAGTACGCGTGCAGAAAGCTTGGCGTATCTGTAGGAAGGTCTGCAAGCGCACAGTACTCAAACGGTACAGCTGTTTCAAGAAGTAACTTAAAGGCAGGAGACCTGGTATTCTTCTCAAGAGGTGGCGGAATTTCTCACGTAGCAATTTATGCAGGCGGAGGTCAGGTAATCCATGCGCCGAGAGCAGGAAAGAGAGTATGTTATCAATCTCTTAGCTCACTCTCTGGGTCACTTCGATATGTTGGCGCAAGAAGAGTTATGTAATCAAAAAAAGCAGAAAGTCATCTTTCTGCTTTTTTAGTTTTAACAGGAAGTGTGTAGACATTTCGGGAATTTTATGATATAATACAAAATTAATATGACAACATTGATACAGGTAGAAGGAGGGGTTTCAATGTTTTCTAAAAGTATGATTTTTGCAGGATTATACATTTTAGGAATTACTCTCGCATCAAAGGTTGATATATCTGCAATGTTGTTTATTTTCTTTTTTCTGGCACTGCTTTTTCTGGCAAGATGTTTTTTGCTTGGAAAAACTGATGTGCTGATAGCTGTTGCGGCAATCTGTATATTATCAGGCGGGATACGTTATTTTGGCGCAGCTGGAAACAGGCTTTATTATGAGCTTCCTGATAAATATGTAACTGTGAGCGGAACAGTTATTTCTATGCCGACCGAGGCATCGGGGAAGTATAAGTACCGCTATACCGTTAAATCTGAGAGCTTTTCGTATCTTGATAAGGATTATATTACAAAACAAAGGATCTTACTGAATACCGATAAGGAACTTGCGTATGGTGATAAAATTCTGGCGAAGGGATTTCTCAGTGAGGTGAGAGGTACCGATAATTCAGGCGAATACAACTATCCTAATTATTATAAAAGTATAGGAGTATATAACCGAATAGCAGCAAGAGAAATAGAGAAAACAGGCGAAGAGGTTTCGCTTAATCCAATCTTTTTGTCAGGCAAATTAAAGTGTTATATTTCAGAAATTATAAAAGAGCGTTTTTCGGGGGATAAAGGTGCACTTTTAAGAGCAATTACTGTAGGCGATCGTGCCGGCTTTTCACGAGAATACAGGGATGTACTTAAAAGAACAGGAGTGTCGAGGACTCTGTATTCGGCATATACGCATATTTTTCTGATTTTGTTTATTGCCCGCCTTTTGTTTCGGAAAGATGGCAGGGAAGACCGAGAATATGCAGTAATGGTGATGCTCGTAATATATGCAGTTTATAGCAGCCCCACAGCATATATTTTAAAAGCCGCCGCTCTTTTGGGAATAATGATTTTCCGCAAGACAACATTGGGCTTTGCAGACAAGATGGAAGTTTTGGCGGAAGTTGTACTGGTAATGACCTTCATTGACCCGATGCTTTGCTTTAACGGAGGCTTCGTAATTTCGGTTGCATCGACTTTTATAGTATATCATTCCTTTCCTGTTATTTATAAGAGAATATCCGGTAGATTTATGTTGGGACGAAAGGGTATAAAAGCAAAACGGATGCTTGTTATGTGGATAACTTTGCTTTTGGGAACATTACCGCTGTCTGCATACTTCTATAATGGAACGGCAGTTTATGGAGGCTTGCTCGTCTATATTCTTGCGCCTGTCATAATACTGATATTAATCATATCGCCGATTGTTCTGGGCATATGTTCGGCATTTGGGCCGGATTTTGGGAATGTTATGGACTGGCTGCTTGAAGGTTTTTCTAAAATACCATATGTAATAGAAAAGCTACCTTTTTGTTATCTTACGCTAAAGAGCCCGACAGTAATTGAAATTGTTATATTCTACATAATATGGTGGATTGCTTTAAGAATTATGTCAAATGACTGGAAGCATACAAAGACGACAGTTCTTGCAGCAATTTTGTGTGGGGCACTTATAGGGAATACGCTCGGATATGATTTTAATACACTTTTGATATATTTTGTGAATGTGGGTCAGGGTGATGGAGCTGTTTTAAAGACGGCTTTAGGAGATACTGTCTTGATAGATGGAGGCGGTAGTGCAGAATATGAAACGAGCTATAATGTAGGTGAAAGCGTGTATGTACCATACTTGATTTCGCACGGGATTACAAGCGTAGATGTAGCAATCGTAACACATTCCCATAAAGACCACATAGAGGGGATAATTGCCGCAGCAAAACGGCTTAAAATAAATACAGTCGTTATGCCCGAGGCGGATGATAATGAATATAGCTTAGAGCTTAAAGAAGTTTGCAGGGACAAAAACATAAAAATTGAATATCTGATGAAGGATGATGAAATTCGCTTTAAATCGGGACTTAAAATAAAATTTATTGCACCTGATACAGAGCAGAAGGCAAGTGAAGACTTAAATGATACATCCTTGGTGGCAGAGGTCAGATACGGGGACTTCTGTGGGATTTTTACAGGGGATTCAACTGATAAAATTGATGAAAGCTATCCGGAGGATATCCACATACTAAAGGTTGCACATCACGGCTCAAGGGAAGGGACAGATGAAGAATATTTAGAGCATTTAAGACCGAAGGTGGCGGTGATAAGTGTAGGTGAGGAAAACAGCTATGGTCTTCCAAACAGGGAGGTTTTAGATAGGCTGGAGACTACGGGGGCTACAATACTTCGCACGGATATTATGGGCGATATACAATTTAAAATTAAAAAAGACGGCAAAATGAAATATACTACGTTAAAAGGAGGGGGATAAATGGCAGCAAAGGAAGATAATTTTCTAAAGCTTAAAGAGCAACTCAAAAGCGGCGAAACAGAGAATTTGTACGTTCTTTACGGGGAAGAAGCTTTTGTAAAAAGCCTGTATAGAGAGAGGCTTGAGGCGCTTGTGCCTGATGACGGCTTTGGAGACTTTAACCGGATAATATTAGACGGAAAAGAATTGACTCGTGATAAAATAGACGATGCTTTAAATTCCTTTCCTATGATGGCAGAAAAAAAGCTGGTTGTTATAAAAAACAGCGGAATATTTAAAACGGTGGGTGATGAGCTTAAAGAGTTCTGGCAGGAGCGGCTTTTGGATATTCCCGACTATGTTCTGCTGGTTTTCGATGAGCAGGAAGTGGATAAAAGAGGCGTTTTATATAAAGCTGCGGCGAAGTCAGGGCTTGTAGTTGAATTTAAGTTTATGAAGGACTACGAGGTCTCAGCTTGGGTGGTCCGAGAAGCGCAGAAAGCGGGCAAGAAGATAGGAAAGAGTGAGGCCGAATATCTTGTCTCAATATGCGACCCAGGAATTGCAAATGTAAAAAATGAACTTGATAAGCTGATTTTTTACTGTGACAGCGAAATTTATAAGTCGGATATTGATAAGGTGGTATCAAAACCACTGTCGATTGTGATTTTTGAGGTTACTGATGCTATGATTGCAGGAAAAAATGACCGTGCAATGCGTGTTTTGCTTAAAATGAAAGAAAGCAAGGAGTCAGCATTCAATATTTTATATCTTTTGTCCTCCACATTTGATAAAATGCTATATGCAAAGCTTCTTTTAGAGGATGGCGCAAGCTATGATATGATAAGCTCTAAACTAAAAATCGCGCCTTTTATAGCGCGCAAGTATATTGACGGAGCAAAGAGCTTTTCTGTAGAATTTTTGAGGCAGCGGATTATCCGAACCGCCGAATGTGACCTTGCAATAAAGCAGGGTGAAAAGGATGAATGGTCGGCACTTTTTGAATATGTGTTTGAATGTATGAAAAAGTAGAAAAAATTAAATGTATGCATATACATTGACATTAAACAGCCTGTAGTGTAAAATGTAGAAAGATTAATGAAAAGGGGTTATTGTAATGAAAGTTAGCGTTATTCAGCCAAAATATCTGACTGATTATGAAAAATCTGAGGAGTATTTTGAGTATACTTTAGGATATTTAAGAAGCTGTGACAGCTCGATGGACATTATTGTTCTTCCGGAGTCTTCGGATATGCCTTGCCTTGCGGCTACTAAGAAAGAAGCGGAGGAAAGCGTAAGAAAGTTCAATAAGAGGCTTTTGGATGAGGCATCCGCCACAGCCAAAAGGTGTAATGCTATCGTGTTTGTGAATGCGCGTTGTGAGACCGAAAACGGACTTAGAAACACAACCTTTGCATTTGACAGACAAGGGGCGTGCGTGGGGAAATACTATAAGCAACACTTAGTTCCAAGCGAAATATCTGTTATGGAGCTTGACCACGACTATACATATGAATTTGAAGAGCCGACAGTTATTGAAATAGAGGGTATAAGATTTGGATTTTTAGTGTGCTATGACTTCTATTTCTATGAGTCCTTTGCAAATATGGCACGCAAGAATTTAGATGTCATAATCGGTTGCTCACATCAAAGAAGTGACACACATTCAGCGCTTGAAATTATGTGCAGATTTTTGGCTTATAATACAAATGCATATGTAATCCGTTCTTCAATTTCTATGGACGAGACTTCAGATATTTGTGGGGCAAGTATGGTTGTTGCACCGAATGGCGATGTGCTTTTAAATATGAGAAGCCGTGTAGGTGTTGAGTCGGTAGATATTGACATTGACAAAAAATATTATAAGCCTGCAGGGTATGGAAACCCGCCTGCACCGCACTATGAGTATATCGAAACTGGCAGAAGGCCTTGGAAATATCGTCCGGCAGGAAGCGCGATTGTACGCCACGATGAGATTATGCCATATCCGAGAGTTTGCGCGCACAGAGGCTTTAATACGATTGCACCGGAGAATAGTATGCCGGCGTTCGGAGCTGCTGTTGCTATGGGTGCAGAGGAAATAGAATTTGATTTGTGGTATACAAAGGACGGAGAGATTGTGTCAATTCACGACCCTGTTTTAGATAGAGTTTCCGATGGTACGGGATATGTGTTTGAGCACACATATGAGGAGCTTACCAAATTCGATTTTGGATCTGTGTTTGGTGAAAAATACGCAGGACTTAAAATTGTTAAATTTGAGGACATTTTAAAGAAATTTGCCTGCCACGTTATAATGAATATTCACATCAAAACCTTTGATGATACTACTCCTTATGATGAAGAAACATTTAAAAAGATTGTTGAGCTGATTGACAAATATGATTGCCGCAAGTATGTTTACTTTATGGGTAGTGCAAATGTTCAAGAGCTTGCAAGTCGGCTTGCTCCCGATATCTGTCGCTGTATGGGTGAGCATCTTGATGCGATAAGGGGAGAGGTGCCAAGCGCTATTGTAGAAAGAGCAATAGAGTACGGATGTAAAAAACTGCAGTTCTTTAGACCACTTGTAAATCGGGAAATGGTGGATAAGGCACACGCAAACGGGATACGTTGCAATATATTCTGGGCAGACGAGCCTGAAATGGCAGAGGAATATTTGAAAATGGGCATTGACACCATACTTACAAATGACTATAACCTTATTGCGAATGTAGTGAAAAAATAAAAATAGGGGATGTAAAAAAATAGTCCGGATTGCAAAAAGGCGATAGAAACGCGAATATAGACGTATTATTGATTAAATGGGAAAGAGGAAATCTCAGATTTTGAGATTTCCTCTATTTTTTTATGCCTTTTTGCTATGAACAAAACTCACCACTCGACGTACCATCGTATGCCGCCAGAGACCCAAGGCTTTGCCTTGGCTCGTTTTATCCATTCCAAACAATTTTTCCTATCCCCCAAATAGACCTATATATTTTTACAGCTTCTATTTCTTATAATATTTTATAACTGTGTCAACAAATTCGGCATTGGTATCGGTGTTTTTCATAAACTGTAACAGCTTTGCCAGAGTGTCATAACTGTTTTGCGAGTTTGTGTTTCTGCGGATAGACCAAGCTGCCTCGGTTTCGACATCTGTCAAAAGCACTTCTTCACGTCTGGTTCCGGATTTTAAGATATCTATTGCAGGGAAAATTCTGCGTTCCTGAAGTCCGCGGTCCAGCTTTATCTCCATATTACCGGTGCCTTTAAATTCTTCAAATATAACCTCGTCCATTCGTGAGCCTGTTTCAACAAGAGCTGTGGCTAAAATTGTAAGGCTTCCGCCTTCTTCGATATTTCTTGCCGCACCGAAAAACTTTTTTGGCTTGATGAGTGCATCAGGGTCAAGACCTCCTGATAAGGTTCTGCCTGTCGGGGTTACCGTAAGGTTATATGCACGTGCGAGCCTTGTTATAGAGTCCATAAGTATAACTACGTCTTTCTTCTGCTCGACAAGTCTCATAGCGCGCTCTAAAACCATTTCAGCACATTTTGTGTGATTTTCAGGGGTCTGGTCGAAGGTGGAGGATATAACCTCACCGTCTATTGAGCGGCGCATATCTGTTACTTCCTCAGGTCGCTCGTCAATCAAAAGGACGATAAGCTTGATGTCGGGATGATTTTTGGAAATTGACTGTGCTATCTGCTTAATTAAAGTGGTTTTTCCGGCTTTTGGAGGGGCTACAATCATACCTCTTTGTCCTTTTCCGATTGGAGCAATTATGTCAAGGATGCGTGAGGCATACTTGTCCTTTTCGCCTGTTTCAAGCACCAGCTTTTCCTTTGGATAAATAGGGGTGAGCTTTTCAAAACTTTTTCGCTTTAATGCGACTTCAAGGCTGTCACCGTTTATCTTCTTGACAAAAAGAAGAGGAGAATACTTATCTTCCTCCTGTGATGGTCTTGCATCTCCTGTGATTTCGTCGCCTGTTTTTAAGTTAAACCTGCGAATTTGAGTTGGTGATACATATATGTCATTTTCACCGGAGCGATAGTTTTCAAACCTTAAAAAGCCAAACCCGTCAGCAAGAACCTCTAAAACACCGCACACCTCAACGACATCGCTGGGGCGCTGATGTTTTTCTCTCGGCTTTTCGCTCTCTTTTTTTCGGTTTTCCTCGCGTTTTTGAAGGATAGCCTCTACTATATCCTCCTTTTTCATTGTTGAAGTTTTTGCTATTTCAAGCCCTTGTGCGAGCTGTTTTAATTCTTCTTTAGTTTTTCGTAAAAGCTCTGTTTTTTCTTCCAAAATTACACCTCAATTCTATACAAAGAGTGACAGCAAGAGATTGTTGTCATAAAAATATTTCACAATATATGTTGAATCAACCACCGATTTGACGGTTGAGAGCTTATCCATTGGAGAAAGCAGACTTATAAGACCGCAGATTATGTAAATGGCAAGGAGCGCATTAAATATGCCGAGCAGTGAGCCAAGCAGACGGTTGATTGTCTTAAGTCCCGGAAGCTCGAAAAGACTCTCTAAAATCTTGAGTGCAAGGAAAACAAAAATCTTTACTGCGACAAAAAGCAGAATGAGGGAAATAAGCCTGAGAATAAGCAGTGTAATAGAGTCGGTAATGACCTCCATAACATTATTTTTGATTTCCGACATTTGCTTTAGGTTTTCCTCAATACTTTCCGACAAAAATTTAGGGAGGGAAAGCGACTCGCAAATCATAACAGCCTGCTGGGTGTCAGTAGTATCTGCATCTTCGGGCAGCTGTTCTTTTTCATATGTTTTCGTGATATTTTTGCTGACACTTGCTTTGATGTTGTCACCAAGCGGGGACTTTTGCATAAAATCAAGTACTGTCGGCTGAAAGGAAACGAACAGTATTGCAGTGAGCAGGAGAGAAACGATGGTTTTTGACGCACCGATAAATCCTTTTTTTGCTGTTTTTATTATAAAAAACAAAGCGACTGCAACCAAAACAATGTCCCAGATATATCCCATAACTTAGTTCACTCCTTCCGTGTTCATAGGTGATGCTGACGGGACTGTAACAGTTTCACGCTTTCCCTGTTTTGTCAGCTTTTTAAACTGTATGCTTGATGAGTATACACAAAAAGCGTGCTTTGAATCGATGGCATAAAGTTGCTGGATATTAGAATCACAAGAAGCGCGTAAAATTCTTTTGCCCTTAAAGTTGGTCATAATGACTTCTCGTCCACTATTATATGCAATGTAATCTGACTTGATGCTGACGTGGTCGGGCATAGTTTCGGTCTTGATTGGTGGATATGCCTTTCCGCCTGCGGATAAAACGATAATTTCGCCAGTACTTCCGCTCTCAAATAAAAGAAGCTTTGAGCCGTTTTTTGCAATGGCATAATTTTCAAGAACCTTTCCGTCATAGCTGTAATTCCAAAGGACTTTGCCGCGTTTGTTAAGTCCGACAGAGCCACTTTCAGAAATTGCATTTAATCTATCGCCCGAGTACTCTAAGTCAAATATAATTGAGTCCTTGAAGGTGTCTGTTTTATATTTTTCATCTCCGTTTACGTTAAAGCAGGAAATAAAGCTGTCTGCGCCCGAATCAGTATTTAAAAGAGAAACGGCAACATCACGGTCAGCCGAAATTGCGGCATCTAAAATGTTATATGAGCCTGAGTCCCATGCATAAACAATCTTTCCGCTTTTGTTGAAAACAACTACCTGACCCTTGAAATATTCTTTTTCGGTAACTGCGACAACGTCTCCGTTTTGGGACAAATCCGCTGTTATTATATTGCCCTCGGTGCTTTCTGTAAATATGTGTTTTTTTCCTTTGTAAAGGCTCACCTTTTTAGAACCTGTCTCGCTTATTAGGACGTAGTTTCCGCGTACAACTAAAGACGGGTCCTGCATTTGTATAGGTAAATCCCATAAAAGCTTGCCGCTTTTTGAATATGCGCGGTAATTGGTTTCGTTTACAAATAACATATAGTCGTCGTATTCTGCAAATTTTGCATTTTCAGCGGCGTCTACTGCGATAGGGAGATCATCTGTTTGAGTGTGCTTAATAGGTTTTTTTGTTGTCAGCTCGACGGTACCTTCCTTAGGGACAACCTCCTCCTGCTCAGGGTATCCAAGAGCTTTTTCCATTTCTTCCTGCTCCTTTGCCGGAATTATTGTGGGCTTTGGAGTTGGAGCAGACATATCGTCAAGGTAAAGCTGCATTTCGATAGGAAGATTAATATTAAGCATATTGCATATTCCTGAGATGTTATGCTTGAAATTGATTTTATAAGTTTCAAGTATAGGCACATTGATGCCTGACTGAATTACTGCATACAAAATTGCACCAAAAAGGCATAGTAATACTATAAAAATCTTTAAAATATTACCCTTTCTTTTTTTCATTAATAGTACACCTCCGTTAAAAACAGACCTTGCGGCGGAGCCGTTATCCCTGCACGTTTTCGGTCGCAGGATGCTATTATATCCGCCATATCTTCTGCATCTATCTTGCCACACCCCGCAAAAGCGAGTGTTCCTGCGATGATGCGAACCATATTATACAAAAATCCATTTCCTACAACTGTGATTTTAATAAGGTCGCCGACCTTTTCTACATCAAGTGAGTAAATAGTGCGCACGGTTGTTTTCACAGTAAATCCGCTTGCTGCGAAACCGATAAAATCGTGCTCGCCCAAAAAGGCAGAGGCTGCTTTTTGCATTTTTTCCAAATCAAGAGCGTATGGAAAATGCCAGGCATAGTTTACTTTAAAGACATCGGGAAAACGTGAATTTTGAATATAATAGGTGTAGCATTTCTTTTTTGCTGAATATCTTGAGTTAAAATCATTCGCAGCATCCTCTGCCAAAAGGCAGATAATATCCTCCGGCAGTTTTGTGTTTATTGCAAGAGGGAGCTTGTCTGCTGGAATTTTTGTTTCTGATTTAAAGTTACATACAAATCGGGTTGCGTGAACACCTGTGTCTGTTCTGCTGCAGCCGATGAGCTTGGGCTTTTGTCCTGTCAGTGAGGAAAGTGCTTTTTCCAGAGTTTCCTGAACGGTGACAGCGTTTTTTTGGGATTGCCAGCCGTGATAATGCGTGCCGTCATATTGAAGTGTCAGCTTTATATTTCGCATAATATCACCTCTATATAAGCTTTTCTGCCAAAATCAAAAGTGCAAAAAAGCATATCATAAACAATGCCGCAACAGTGTCGCGGTAGGTTGTTTTCATTTGCTTCATTCGTGTACGGTTTTTTCCGCCGTGGTAGCAGCGGGAATCCATTGCGATGGCAAGGTCATCAGCGCGCCTGAAGGCACTTATAAAAAGCGGAACTAAAAGAGGAATCATCGCTTTTGCACGCTTTAAGATGTTTCCGCTTTCAAAATCGGCGCCGCGCGCCATCTGTGCTTTCATAATTTTTTCAGTTTCCTCAGAAAGTGTCGGGATAAAACGGATTGCAATAGTCATCATCATCGCAATTTCGTGTGATGGCACCTTGATTATCTCAAAAGGCTTTAAAAGCTTTTCAATTCCGTCGGTAAGCATAAGCGGTGAGGTGGTAAGGGTTAAAAGCGATGTGCCGATAACAAGGTAGACAAGCCTTAAAATCATCAAAATTGCAACCTTTAGACCTTCCGCTGTAATTTTGAGTGAATTCCAGAATGGACAAATCCATAAAGGCTCGGTACTGCTGGGCGTCATAAACAAATTGATTAAAGCTGTGAATATAATGATATAAAGCATTGGCTTTAAGCCACGCAAAATAAATTTTGGTGGAACTTTGGATAGAAACACCAAAAACAACGTAAACACCGTGAAGCCTATATAGGCAACAGGTGAATTGATTACAAAAAGAATAACTATATAAAAAAGTGTAAGAAGAATTTTAACTCTTGCATCCAGCCTGTGAATAAAAGAGCTTCCTTCGATGTACTGACCGATAGTAATATCCTTAAACATTTTCTGCCTCCTTTATAAGTTCTTTATAAAGCTCTGCGGCAAACTTGACAGTATAAACATCAGGACGGATGTTTATGCCGTCTTCTATTAAGCTGTGAGTCAGCTCGGTGATTTGCGGGACGTTCAGCCCTATGCTTTTAAGCTCATCAACTCTTTCAAAAATGTCGGCAACACTTCCATGCATACAAAGGCGGCCCTTGTTCATAACAAGGACATTTTTTGCAATGCGTGCCACATCCTCCATAGAATGAGAGACGAAAAGGATTGTCATATCTTTGTTTTGCTCGTGGAGATTGACAAGCTGGTCCAAAATCTCGTCCCTGCCTTTTGGGTCAAGACCTGCCGTAGGCTCGTCTAAAATAAGCACCTTCGGCTTCATTGAAAGAACACCTGCGATTGCGACACGTCTTTTTTGTCCGCCCGAAAGTTCAAATGGCGACTTTTGGAGAAGATCCTCGGAAAGTCCTACAAATCTTACTGCCTCTAATACCCGCGATTTTATTTCATCCTCAGAAAGCCCCATATTTGTAGGGCCGAAGGCTATATCCTTATAAACAGTTTCTTCAAAAAGCTGATGCTCAGGGTACTGAAAAACAAGTCCAACATTTTTGCGGACTTCTCTAAGGTCGGCATCTGGGGAGGTTATCTCAATACCATCAATCTCGATTTTCCCGCTTGTCGGCTTTATAAGAGCATTTAAATGCTGAATAAGTGTGGATTTTCCTGAGCCGGTATGTCCTATAATAGCCGTGAAATCGCCGTCGGGAATTTCAAAGCTTACACCATCAAGTGCCGTTTGTGAAAAAGGCATATCCGGCTGATATACATATGTCAAATCAGATACTTTAATCATTTTTTGAGTCCTTTTAACTTATCTAAAATTGCCTGCTTACATTCTTCGACTGTTATGATGTCGTCAGGGAGCTCGATGCCGAAGCCTTTTAAACGAAACACGAGCTCTGTAACCTGAGGAACGTCAAGTCCGATGGACTTGATTTTTTCCACCTGCGAAAATACTTTTTTCGGGACATTGTCAATTATTGCCTCGCCTTTTTCCATCACAACAATTCTGTCTGCCATTGCCGCTTCGTCCATATAGTGCGTGATTAAAACTACCGTCATCCCCTTGGTTTTGTTAAGGGCTTTGATTGTTTTCATAACCTCACGTCTTCCTTGCGGGTCAAGCATTGCAGTTGGTTCATCTAAAATTATGCATTCCGGCTCCATAGCAAGCACACTCGCTATGGCGACACGCTGTTTTTGACCACCGGAAAGTCTTGTCGTGGAGCTTTTTGCAAATTCCGACATATTGACTATGGAAAGGCATTCGTCCACACGCTTTCGTATCTCACCGGAGGGAATGCCAAGATTTTCGGGTGCAAAAGCCACCTCGTCCTCCACTATTGCTGCAACAATCTGGTTGTCAGGGTTTTGGAAAACCATTCCGGCTGTGCTGCGGATTTTGAATGTGTTTTCATCATCTTTGGTATCCATTCCTGCGACATAGACGGTTCCGCCCGAAGGCAGCAAAATCCCGTTTAAATGCTTGGCAAGGGTAGATTTTCCTGAGCCGTTATGCCCAAGCACAGCAACAAAACTGCCCTTGTCAATGTGCAGATTAAGTTCTTTTATAACAAATTTTTTTGACTCCTCATCATCGTATGAGAAGGACAGATTTTCAATGTCAATCATAATGTATCAGTCCCAACTCCAGCGGCAGCTGATTCCGCAAGGAAGAACCATTTTCTTGTCCTGCATCATAAGCCCGATTTCGTCACAGCTTACTGTACCGCCGTATTTTTTCTTCATAGTTAATGTTAAAACGTTGTCCATAATGGTTTGCGAAAGACCTGTTGTGTACGAATTTATCAGGAAAAACAAAGGCTTATCCGATAAGATTTTCATACAGTCCTCAATCAAAGGATAAAGCTCATCCTCGATTTTCCAAAGCTCACCGCTTGGACCTCTGCCATAGGATGGCGGGTCCATAATGATTGCGTCATATGTTTTTCCACGGCGCGCCTCTCTTGCGACAAATTTTTTTACGTCGTCAACAATATATCGAACAGGTTTATCGCCAAGCCCTGATGAAGCCATATTTTCCTTTGCCCAGCTGACCATACCCTTTGATGCGTCAACGTGGCAGACCTCTGCGCCTGCTGCTGTTGCGGCAACGGTTGCACCGCCAGTGTATGCAAAGAGATTTAAAACCTTAACAGGTCTTTGTGCTTTTTTTATAATTTCCGAAAACCAGTCCCAGTTAACTGCTTGTTCGGGGAAAAGACCTGTATGCTTAAAGCCCATCGGCTTTATGTTGAAGGTCAGATTTTTATACCTTACAGTCCATCTTTCCGGCATTTTTTTGTTAAAAAACTCCCAATGCCCGCCGCCTGATGTGCTGCGGTGATATGTTGCATCGGTTTTTGCCCAGAGCGCACCGCCGTCGCGATGTGTCCAGATAGCCTGAGGGTCGGGACGCCTCAAAAGAATATCTCCCCAATACTCGAGCTTTTCGCCGCCCGATGCATCTATTAAATTGTAGTCCTTCCAGTCCTTAGAATACCACATATTTTTCTCCGTTTATTATTTTTCGTTAATATTTAAAAGTCTTACGATGACAGGGCTTAAAACGACGTTTATAGCCATTTCAACCAAGAAGTTTACGCCTACTAAGACGAAAATCATATATTGAGCAACATTTCCGCCAAATTCAGCAGCTATTGCCCAACCTGAAATCGTATCCATAAAGAATGCAGAACATCCCAAAAGAAAAATGCCTGTATTTACTATCGGACATATAACTGCAGAAGTCGCAACAGCTACATATTTGTTTATTTTCGCAACTGCTTTATACATAATTCCTGCAAAAAGTCCGCAGAGAGTGCCCTTCAAAAGGACAGTAATAATTGTTCCGGGGACATTAATTGCTAAAAATGCCGCAGCATCTCCGCTTAAAATGACAACTATGCCAAAAACAAATCCAAGCCAAGCACCTACTCCCACACCACAGGTTGCTGCACCGATAACGATTGGAACAAGTACCGCGGAAACTGAAAAAGGTCCAAGCTTTATAAACGAGCCTAAGAATTGCAGAACAATCACTATTGCAGTAAGTATTGATGCAAGAACAAGATTTTTTGTTGAACTTTTAGTCATATGTATTACTCCTTTTTGATGACACTATTGCCATTTTATGTTACCTTGTATTTTACCACAAAATGCGTAAAAGGTCAATAACTTAATTGATTATTTATACGATGTTATTCTAAAAGCGGAAAGAAAAAACAAGCAAAAAGGAGCAAAAAATTTGCTCCATAAAATTTATCTGAATTGGCTGTATGATTTGACGCTAAGCTCAGAGCCGCGCATCCTCGCAAGCTGGCTGACGGTGACGATTTCATATCCCTCGCTGATAAGGCGAGGAACAAGGATATCAACAGCATCAGCGGTGGACTGATAGAGGTCGTGCATAAGAATTATGTCGCCATCTTTTGCGGTGGAAAGGACGGTATCTACAATAGTCAAGGCGTCTCTCGACTTCCAGTCAAGGGTGTCTAACGACCACAATATCGCCGGCATATTAAATGCCCCCATAACCAAATCATTTCTGCTTCCGTAAGGCGGCCGCATAAGTGATGTTGTATGTCCTGTAACTGCACTGACAGCATTATCGGTAAGCTCTCTTTGCTGCACTATATTTTCCATTGAAAGCCTGGTGAGATTTGAATGATCCCAGGAGTGATTTCCTATTTCCATTCCGAGATTATATGTTTTAAGCAAAATATCAGAATGTTTTTCTATGCGGTTGCCAACTACAAAAAACGTTGCTTTAACCCCGTTTTCTGCGAGTGTATCAAGGATTTGAGGGGTGTAGATGCTTGGACCATCATCGAACGTCAGAGCAATGGCTTTCTTGGGCGGTTCTAAAAACCAGCCAGCTGACAGGAGGGATTCAACCTCGTCATTTTCTGCAACGTAGGTTTTTCCGCCATAAGTGTAAAGCAGAGTTATATCGGGGTTTTCGGGAATCGGCGCATATTTAGTATAGGGAAGACCGCTGATAGTTAGTTTTATTGCGCGGTTTTCAGAGTCCCATAGAAGATTTCCAAAGGCTGCAAGGTCATCAAAATATATAACAGTGTGCCCGTCAATATTAGCGCACGGGAAGATGCGTCCGTCTATTTTTGCAGTTATGTCGGTGGATAGAACCGACTTATCAGGCATACCTGCTCTCAAGCTGTTTTTATATACCTTTTCCTGAGGTGTTATGGTACCGAACAAGTTTCTCGTAATAGAGGTGCATCGGCTTTCCTCGTCCCAACTCACAAAAAAACCGTAGGATGCTAAATCCTTTGCAAAAACAATAGTCTTATCATTAAAAATATACGATTGTATAGGATAATTATTTATATAAGCTCCAATGTCAGAAAAGAGAGTATGTCCCAAAACATCACCATTTTGGGCGTGTGTATAAGAGGTGAAAAAAGTAAAAAATATTAGGATTGTGCTTAAAAATTTTGTCATAAGAACACCTCCGCTTTCTTACCTAAACTATAGCAAAAAAAAGGAAAAAAGTCAACGAAATTTGTCGAAATGGGGATACTAAGAATACTTTTATCTTCTTTTTTAAAATAAATATTGACATAATCGGAAATTTATGCTAATATACATTTAGCACACGCTGTGCTGAACACTTTTAGGGAGGTGGCGGATTGAATTCTTCAAAAGATAATTTGATTTGTGACAGTGTTTCCGATGAAATTATTGCCGTTGCGGAGAGACTTGTGACTCGAGGCGGTACAAAAGATATAACAGTCCGAAAAATCCTTATCGAAATGGGTGTTACCAACAGAGTTTTCTATAACAGATTTCATAATCTTAATGAGGTTTTGGAAATTGTTTATAAAAGAGCTGTTTTAAAGATGCGTGAAAGTATAAAGTCGGAATATGATATAAGAACTGATTTTTATAAATATGTTATGGATGTTTCCGTAAAGGTTTTAGTTAATACATATGACATTAAGCAGGAGTTCAGCCAGTATATGTTCGAGTTTGATTCATCCTCTGATTCAAACAGAAAATGGTGGACAGAGCAAATTAAAAATATGATTTGTATAGCACAGGAGGCAGGAGAATTAAAGAATGTTGACCCTGAAATGCTCAGCCATACCGTGTGGGCATTTTTCCGTGGATATAATGCAGATGCTGTGAACAGAAAGCTGTCTAAAGAGGATGCAATAAAGCAATTCAAATTTGGACTTGGCTGCCTTTTGGACGGGGTCAGAAAATAAAAGGTTTCTGTATATTAGGACATTTTCAAACAATTAATTATATAGCCTTATAGTAAATTTTTAAAGCAGAGTTTTCTCTGTTTTAAAAAGCTCAGCACACGCTGTGCCAAGCTTTTTAAAAAGAAGATTTACCTGATAGCACACATTAAACAAATGACTTATTAACCTCGCAAATTCACGACAATTACCTCAGCACACATAGTGCTGAAACGGGAAATTGAAATAAAAAATTATAACTTAAATTTCAGCACACAGCTTTAAAAGGAGGACAGTTATGTCTATAAAAGTATTGGGAACGGGCTACTTTGTTCCAGAAAATGTAGTTACAAACGATGATCTTGCAGGAATGGTTGACACCACAGATGAATGGATAATGCAAAGAGTCGGTGTTAAGACCAGACACATCTCGACGGGAGAAACGGCTGCTGACTTTGCCATAAAGGCTGCAGAGCAGGCAGTAGAAAATGCAGGAATTTCTGCAAGTGACATTGACCTTATAATAACGGCGACAATTACTTCTGAGACAATCTGCCCGACTGTTTCAGGGCTTGTCGGGAAGGCGATTGGTGCGACTTGCCCTGCATTTGACATAAGCTCAGCCTGTAGCGGATTTTTGTTTGCACTTGATACTGCAGTTTCCTACATTATGCGTGGAAATGTGAAAAATGCACTTGTAATCGGTTCGGAGAGGCTCAGTAAAATAGTAGACTGGACCGACAGGGGAACCTGCGTGATTTTTGGAGATGGTGCAGGCGCGTTTGTAATCACATCGGGCGATGGTTACCTTGCATCAACTCTTTACACAAAGGGAGGGGATGAGGTTTTGGCAATCCCGAGCTTTACGGGTTCTTCGCCATTTTATAAGGGAGATAAAAAGGAGCCGTTCATATTTATGGATGGTCAGGAAACCTTTAAATTTGCAGTTAATAAAATTGTAGAAGATATTAAATATGTCTGCGAAAGTGCAGGAATTTCGATTGATGAGATAGACCACGTTGTTACGCATCAGGCAAATATCAGAATAATTGACTATGCATCAAAAAGACTTAAAATACCAAGAGAAAAATTCTTTGTGAATATAGAAAAGTATGGCAATACCTCTGCGGCAAGTGTCCCGATAGCTGCGGCGGAGCTTGATAAATCGGGACGTATCAAAAAAGGCGATATTGTGGTTATGTCTGCTTTCGGCGGTGGGTTATCATCTGCTGCCTGTATTATAAAGTGGTAAAAATTTAAATTCTTAGGAGGAAAAAATTATGACATTCGAAAAAATCAGAAACTTACTTGCGGAGCACCTTGATATGGATGCGGAGGAAATCACAGAGGCAACAACATTTGAAGACTTGGGTGTTGACTCACTTGACACAGTTGAGATTATGATGGAAATGGAAGATGAGTTCGGTATCGAAATAAAGCCGGCAGAAGCAGGAAAGTCGGTAGCAGAGCTTATCGCATATATTGATTCAAAGCTCAACTAAAATCGGAGAGGATAAAAAATGATTAATTCACCTATTTGTGATTTAGTGGGTATAAAGTACCCGATTTTTCAGGGCGGAATGGCACATATTTCGGACAGTCGTTTAGCTGCGGCTGTTTCGGAGGCTGGAGGCCTTGGGATTATTTCTGCGGCAAGCGGAAATGTCTGCGAACTTGAAAAACAAATTGATTTGGCACGTACACTAACCGATAAGCCCTTTGGCGTAAATGTTATGCTGATGGGACAGAATGTTGACAAAATCGCAGAGCTTATTGCAAAAAAAAGGGTGGCAGTGGTAACGACAGGCGCAGGAAATCCTGAGAAATATGTTCCGATGTGGAAGGAAGCCGGCATAAAGGTTATACCGGTTGTTCCTTCTGCAGCACTTGCAAAGCTATGCGCGCGTGCGGGTGCAGATGCAGTTATTGCAGAGGGCGGCGAGTCGGGCGGACACGTCGGGGATTTGACTACTATGGCACTTGTTCCGCAGGTGAAGGATGCGGTTTTGATACCTGTAATTGCTGCCGGCGGAATTGCAGACGGGCGAGGCGTAGCTGCGGCATTTATGCTTGGAGCTTCGGGCGTTCAGCTTGGAACACGCTTTCTTTTAGCAAATGAATGCACTATAAGCCGAACATACAAGGATAAGCTTTTAAAAGCAAACGACACTTCTACCATTGTGACCGGAAAACGCTTAGGCCATCCGGTAAGAAGCTTAAAATCGCCATTTTCAAGGGCATATCAAAAAGCAGAATATACTTCAATCAGCGATGAAGACTTAGAGCAAATGGCTGTCGGCACACTGCGTGCTGCGGTTTTGGACGGCGATGAGAAAAGGGGATGCTTCTTGGCAGGACAGATTGTAGGTATGGTAAATAAGGAGCAAGCCGCCGCAGAAATGGTGGAAGAAATTTTTAATGAAGCAGAAATTATATTGAACGGAGCAGGAAAATGGGTAAAATAGCATTTATTTTTTCGGGACAGGGCGCGCAATACAGTGGTATGGGCAAGTCCTTATATGACCTTGGCGGTTCTCCTAAAAAGCTTTATGACGAAGCTGAAGCCTTGCGTGTCGGCACAATGCATCAATCCTTTTCGGGAACTGATGAAGAGCTTAAAATAACATCAAATACACAGCCTTGCCTCTATCTTGTAGATTTGGCGGCGGCATTGGCACTTAATGATAACGGGATTTTTGCAGACGGCGTTGCAGGATTTTCACTCGGTGAAATTGCAGCACTTGCCTATGCGAATGCATATTCAAAAGCTGATGGATTTCGTATTGTAACAAAACGCGGCGAGCTTATGAGTGCCGCTGCGCAGGAAACAGAAACTGCGATGTGCGCAGTTTTGAAACTGGACAGCGAGACAGTTTCAGCTTTAGCAAGAGAATTTGACGGGCTTTATGCAGTAAACTTTAATTCTCCGGGACAGACGGTTGTTTCGGGCCTTAAAACGAGTATGCCTGCATTTGAGGAAAGAGTAAAGGAAGACGGAGGAAGATGCATTCCTCTTGCTGTCAGTGCAGCATTCCATTCACCGTTTATGAATGGTGCGGCGGAGAACTTTGGAAAGGTTTTGACAGGCTTTGATATTAAAGCTCCCGAAATTCCTGTTTACGCAAATCTTACTGCAAAGCCATATGAGGACAATGCCAGAGATTATATGGAAAAACAGATGAAGAGTCCTGTCAGATGGCAGGAAACTATTGAAAATATGATTAAAGACGGTTTTAGTACGTTTATCGAGGTTGGCGCAGGAAAAACCTTGTCGGGTCTTATTAAAAAGATTTCAAAGGACGTTTTGGTTTATTCTGTTGAGGATGCCGATACACTTTTAGAAACTGTGAAGAAGGTGAAAGAAAATGCTTAACGGAAAGACAGCAGTTATAACAGGAGCATCGCGTGGAATAGGCGCGGCGATTGCTGAAAAATTTGCATCCTTTGGTGCAAATATAGCAATTTTAGATATAGGAAATGAAGATAGAGCAACAGCTTTAAAAACTGAGCTTATGGATAAATATGGCGTGAAAGCGGAGTTTTATATCTGCAACGTTACCGACTTTGAAAACTGCAAGAGCGTCGTAAAAAGTGTGACAGAGGACTTGGGCAAGATTGACATCTTGGTTAATAATGCCGGAATTACCCGTGACGCGCTTATTATGACGATGGAAGATGCGGATTTTGATGCAGTTATAAACACAAACCTAAAGGGCACTTTTAATATGATTAAAGCGGCAAGCAGAGGCTTTATAAGGAATAAGTACGGAAAGATTATAAATATTTCTTCCGTTTCTGCGCTTCACGGAATTGCCGGTCAGGCAAATTATTCCTCATCTAAGGCGGGTATAATTGGTCTTACAAAGGTTGTCGCAAAGGAGCTTGGGTCAAAAAATGTGTGCTGTAATGCGATTGCACCGGGATTTATAATGACCGATATGACAAAGGACTTGAATTCAGATGAAGAATTTTTAAAAGCAATTCCTTTAAAACGACTGGGAAAACCAGAGGATGTTGCAAATCTTGCGGCATTTTTGGCAAGCGAAGCATCGGATTACATAACAGGAGAGGTTATACGTACTGATGGTGGACTTGCGATGTAATATGCGAAAATAAAAGGAGAAGTATATTATGAAAAGAGTAGTAGTAACAGGCCTTGGGGCGATTACTCCGATAGGCTGTGATGTAGATACCTTCTGGGAGAGCTTGAAAAATGGGAAAAACGGAATCGACTTTATAACACGCTTTGACACGACCGATTTTCGTGTAAAGCTTGCAGCGGAGGTCAAGGATTTTGACCCGAAGCTCTATATGGATAAGGGCGACGTAAGAAAGACGGACAGATTTGTTCAGTTTGCGGTTTCCTCAGCAGTTCAGGCGGCAGAGGACAGCGAAATTCTTGATAATGTTGACCCGATGCGATTTGGTGTATACTATGGCTCGGGAGTTGGTGGTTTTGACACCTTCGTTGCAGAACACGATAACCTATTAGCGCGTGGTCCGTCAAGAGTTTCTCCGCTTTTTATACCAAAAATGATTTCTAATATGGGCGCGGGAAATATTGCGATAAGACTTGGCGCAAAGGGACCTTGCATATCCATTTCAACTGCTTGTGCAACAGGTACTACCGCGATTGGAGAAGCATATCGCGCAATTAAGGCAGGCTATGCTGATGCGATAGTTGCAGGTGGTGTAGACTCGGCAATTTCGCCACTTGCGGTTGCGGCATTTATGAACTGTATGGCACTTACAGAAAGTGAAGATAAGGATGCGGCATCAATCCCGTTTGATAAGCGAAGAAGCGGTTTTGTAATGGGCGAGGGTGCAGGTGCATTGATTTTAGAGGAATATGAACACGCAAGGGCGCGTGGAGCTAAAATTTATGCTGAGGTTACAGGTTATGGAAGTACCTGTGACGCGCATCACGTAACAGCTCCTGACCCTGAGGCAGTATGCTCGGCAAGGGCAATATCTGATTGCGTCAAGGAATGCGGCGAGGTTTCACCTGAGAAGATATATTTCAATGCTCACGGAACAAGTACACCGATGAACGATAAGACTGAAACGCAGGCACTCAAGAATGTGTTTGGTGATGATGCATATAAGCTTAATATAAGCTCAACAAAGTCTATGACAGGTCATCTTCTGGGTGCAGCAGGTGCAGTTGAGGCGATTGCTGCAATTTATGCGCTGAATGAAAATATTGTTCCTCCAACCATCGGATACTGCGAAAAGGACGAAGAATGTGATCTTGACTATACACCTAACAAGGCAAAGGCAACAGAGATTTCGCTTGCACTTTCGGCATCACTCGGCTTTGGCGGACATAATGCCTGTGTGGGCTTTAAAAAGCCGGAATAATCGGAGGGGAGTATATGAATATCGAAGAAATCAAGAATATTCTTCCGCACAGGGATAATATGCTGCTTCTCGATGAAGCTGAGCTGGACGGAAGTGTTGCAAAGGGAAAAAAATTTATTACAGGTGACGAGTGGTTTTTAAAGGGGCATTTTCCGGGAAATCCGGTTGTGCCGGGCGTGATTTTATGCGAGATTTTAGCACAGTCTGTCTGCGTATGTCTTAAGGACAGCATAAAGGAAGGGCAGCTTCCTTTTTTCACTGGTCTTGATAAGGTGAAATTCAAAAACCCCGTAAAGCCGGGGGATTTGTTTGAAACAAGCTGTGAAATTGTAAAGGTTCGCGAGCCGTTTTATTTTGCAAAGGGTACAGGCAGAGTGAATGGGAAGCTGTGCGTGAGTGCAGAATTCTCCTTTGCAATTACCGACACAAATGAGTAATAAGGAGCAGTCTATGGATATTAAAAGCATACTTAACTTTTTAAAATCACAAAAGGCGCCGAAGGTAACCTGTAAAAGCTGCAGCAAGGAGATAAAAAGCGACGAGCTTTCGGATAATATGATGATATGCCCTGAGTGTGGGGAATATATGCGAATGGGAGCGTGGGAAAGGCTTTCGATGATTGTAGACGAGGGCAGCTTTTCCGAGCTTGACGGGGAACTTAAAAGTGAGAATCCTATTGATTTTCCGGGATATGACAAAAAGCTTGAGGATGCCACCAAAACAAGCGGATTAAATGAGGCTGTTGTTTGCGGAGTGTGCACTATTGACGATATTCCGTGTGCTATTTTCGTTATGGATTCAGGCTTTATGATGGGTAGTATGGGAAGTGTTGTCGGTGAGAAGATTACACGTCTTTTTGAGACAGCGACCGAAAGAAATCTACCTGTTGCAGGGTTCATAACCTCGGGCGGAGCAAGAATGCAGGAGGGAATTTTGTCGCTTATGCAGATGGCAAAGGTCAGCGGTGCAGTAAAGCGCCACAACGACGCCAAAAACTTGTATATCGCAGTACTTACCGACCCGACAACCGGCGGAATTACTGCAAGCTTTGCTATGCAGGGCGATATTATTATTGCTGAGCCAAAGGCATTAATCGGCTTTGCGGGAGCAAGAGTTATCCAGCAGACAACCGGTGAAACCTTGCCAAAAGGCTTTCAGCGGGCGGAATTTTTGTTGGAGCACGGCTTTATTGATATGATTGAAGAAAGACCAAGACTCAAATATACGATTTCAAAGCTCCTTAAAATGCATACGGGCGGAAAGGAATGATTTAAATGAATATTAAAGAAAGTTCCAATGCCTATGATAAGGTGCAGGCGGCAAGAGGGTCGTCAAGACCTATGGGCGGATACTATATAAGCCATCTGCTTGACAGCTTTATCGAGCTTCACGGCGACAGACGCTTTGGTGATGATGCTGCAATTATCGGTGGTATAGGATATTTAAACGATATCCCCGTAACAGCTATTGCAATGGAGAGAGGCGATACTGTGGAGGAGAGGATTAAACGTAAATTCGGCTGCCCTACTCCAGAGGGGTATAGAAAAGCGCTCAGGCTTATGAAGGAGGCAGAAAAATTCGACCGTCCTATAATCTGCTTTATCGGAAGCTCAGGTGCATATTGCGGCATTGACGCGGAAAAGCGTGGACAGGGTGAGGCGATTGCCGAAAACCTTTTTGAAATGATGGGAATTAAGGTGCCTATTATATCGGTCATTGTCGGCGAAGGAGGCTCAGGCGGAGCCTTGGCGCTCGGTGTGTGCGATACTGCAGTTATGCTTGAAAATTCTGTCTATTCTGTAATTTCTCCTGAAGGATGTGCAAGTATTTTGTGGAAGGATTCATCAAAGGCGGCGGATGCGGCGGAGGCTCTTAAGCTAACAGCACAAGACCTTGAGAACTTTGAGGTTGTGGAAAAGATCATTGATGAAACAGACCGCACACAAGAGGAAATATGCTCTGACTTAAAGGCATATATTATCAAGGAAATTGCAGAAAAGCAGACGCTTTCAAAGGAAGAGCTGCTTGATAAGAGGTATAACAAATTCAGAAAAATCGGTTCATAATTCTTTAAAAACAGGGCTTAGCAAAGGCGGCCTTGTTTTTTATTTGTAGAAAATGTATATACTAATCATATCAACTTTTTTGGAGGAATAATATGAAAAAATCACTATGGACCAAAGGTACGGACATTCCGTCTTTTCCCGAGCTAAAAGGCGATGTAAAAACAGATATATTAATTATCGGAGGGGGACTGTGCGGAATTCTATGCGCATATTTTTTGGATAAGACAGGAGCTAATTATGTTCTTGTCGAAGGTGATAAAATCGCCGCAGGAATAACAAAAAACACTACTGCAAAAATCACGGCTTTGCACGGGCTTATTTATGATAAACTTATCAAAAATTCCGGAAAGGAAAAGGCAAAAATGTATCTTGACGCGAATTTAGATGCCATAAAGGAGTATGAAAGCCTTGCGAAAGGCATAGATTGTGACTTTGAAAGGAAAGCCGCCTACACTTATTCGCTCTCGGACAGAGGAAAAATCGAGGCGGAGGTTAAAGCGGCAAATGATTTGGGTTTTTCTGCTCAATTTACAGACAGCCTTCCGATTCCTGTTTCTGTTTCAGGAGCGGTGTGTTTTCGAGAGCAGGCGCAGTTTAATCCACTTAAATTTATAGAAGGAATATCAAAAGACTTAAATATCTACGAAAATACCTTTGTCCGTGATATATCGCAGCACACAGCGATAACAGACGGCGGAAAAATCAGTGCAAAGAAAATAATTGTTGCAACACATTTTCCGTTTATCAATAAGCATGGCAGCTACTTTTTAAAGCTTTATCAGCATCGCTCATATGTTGTGGCGTATGAAAATGCCCAAAATCTTGATGGAATGTATGTTGACGAGAGCTTAAAAGGGCTTTCAATGCGGAGCTACAAAAATCTGCTTTTAATCGGCGGAGGAAGTCACAGGACAGGAAAAAAAGGCGGAAACTGGCAAGAAATCAGGGCTTTTGCAAATAAGAACTATCCTGATGCTGTGACAAGATATGAATGGGCAACGCAGGATTGTATGAGTCTTGACTCTGTTCCTTATATTGGTAGATATTCGGCACAAACACCTGATTTGTACGTTGCGACGGGATTTAATAAGTGGGGGATTACTTCATCAATGGCTGCGGCTAAAATCCTTTGTGATATGGTGCTTGAAAAGGAAAATGAGTTCGCAGAGGTCTTTTCACCGCAAAGGAGCATATTAAAGCCACAGCTTTTTATAAACGGCTTAGAGTCTGCCGCAAATCTTCTCTCGCCATTTCCGAGGCGCTGTCCGCATCTTGGCTGTGCGCTCAAATGGAATAGAGCAGAAAATAGCTGGGACTGCCCCTGCCACGGCTCTCGCTTTACAAAAAGCGGAAAACTCATAGATAATCCTGCAACAGGTGATGCAGATTTTGGCTACAATAAAAGACCGGAAGAATAATTCTCCGGTCTTTTATGTGTAAAAGTATTAGTTACATTCAGCTGTTAATGGTCCTGCAAGTTCTTTTAAGTAGAAGAGCTTGCCAGGAAGTGTTGGCATAAATGTTGATGTGATGTTCATATCAGGTCCATAGTGGAGAGTTGTTAAGAAACTCATTCCCTGCCACTGCATACCTCTTCCGAGCACACCGTCACATCCGCCGATGATGTAGTCAGCCTTTAAGAATAAGCCAGGTCCGATTGTGTTTGCACGGCAAGGAACCAATGTTGTTCTGCTCTTAAAGCTTGTGAGAGCATTCTGCTCGATTGTAAGCGGATGGAGCTTAGCGCCGATTCTGTAGCACTGTTCTTTCCACTCATCAACAGACGCATAGTCATCTGCAAACTGTGGTTCCCAGAATGCGATGTGGCACATTCTGCCGATACCGAATACAAGAACCAATTTTGCGCCTTCTGCTTTTAATGCCGCAATCTTTGCAGGATATGTAGGGAGATTTTCCTTTGTTGCAAAGTTACGCTGTGATGGAGGAATTGTGTTTTCACCAAGCTTATCAAAGAATGCCTGCTTCATACTATATTCAAATGATGCAGGGTTGTCGTTAGGAAGTGTGTTTCCTTCACTGTCTGCCCACTCGTCCATATTGAATGTGTAAACGTGGTCACACTTAACGTTCCAAGCTGTTAAGAAATAAACTGCCCAGCGATACATTCCCATAGGACCAACCGGTAAAATCATAGCAAGCTTTTCACCGCGGTCGCGTGCATTCTTAATCTGGAGCGCGATTTCGTGACCCATAAGTGTGTCAAATTCATAAATGTTTTCGCACTCGATAGGATTGAAATCCTTGTGCCAGAAATCCTCGCGTGCAACACCCTTGTCGCAGCATTCATCGATTTTCTTCATATCCCATCCCTTAGGATAAAATCCTTCGAGAAGGCTTCCTTTTACTGTGCTTAAAAAATCCATAATATTTTCTCCTTTTCTATTTTATTCTTACCGTCTTTACGGTAATAGTCTTTTTGTAGTAACCTTCGGCCATACGTACTCCTGCGTAAAGGCTTCGGCATACTGTGCGCCGCACTGAAGGCCCCTAAAGCGTGAGCAGGTTTTCACAAACTCTGCAAAGTCAATGTTGTCATGGTCACGCATCCATTTAAGCTGACTTTCGTGGCACTCGAGCATATCTATTTTCAAATCAATTTCATCAGTAATATCAACATACTCAGTTGGGCTAAAGTTCATACCCGCAAGGTTGTCCATATAGAAAATAGGTGTAAGAGCTGCTTTTCCTTCTGCACCATAGTGCGGAATGCTTGCGCCAAATGTTGCGTCAAAAACAAGCTTAGACACTTCTCTGTGGTCTGGCATATAGTCTGTCGGACTGTGTGTAATGATAAAATCAGGCTGAACATTTTTGATAAGGTTGATAATCATATCGCGCTGCTCTACATTACATCCGTTTGGAATAAGGTCGCCAAGGTCAAGGGTTACAACCTCTACTCCGGCAAGGCTGCCTGCTTTTTTTGCCTCACCTATTCGTATTTCTCTTAGTTCTTCGGGTGAAATTATCTCGTGTCCCATATTTCCGTTTGTAACGTGGCACGCAGTAACCTTATCACCGCGCTTAACACATTTTGCCAAGGTTCCGGAGCAGGAGATTTCTATGTCGTCCGGATGGCATCCAATTGCAAGAACATTCATTTTTGAACACCTCTTTTTTTGATATCTGAAGATACACTTCCTATGTATCTTGACTTTTGCTTACATTTATTTTATAATATTTTTATGGCAAAGTGAATATATTTTTTTATCAAAAACATATCTTTTTGTAAACTATTTTTCGGGAGAGATTAAAAGTGGACTCAAAAATTGAGAAATATAGAATTTCAAATATTATTACTATTAAAAACATTGTTTCGCTCCACTACTTTGAGTTTGAGCCGGATTTTTCGTCAAAAGGCGAGCAACATAATTTTTGGGAAATAATCTATGCCGACAAGGGCAACTTTTTAATAGAGGCAGGGGATACAGCCTTTATGCTAAAGCAGGGCGAATGTTATTTCCACAGACCCAATGAGTATCACCGTCACAGTGCTGACGGAAAGAGCGCACCGAATATTTTTGTTGCAAACTTTGTATGCAATTCGCAGGCTATGAAGCTTTTTAATTCAAAAAAGATTTATATTCCCAGCACGATGCGTCCGATTATTTCCAACATAATCGACGAGAGCCGAAAGGCCTTTGACTTGCCTTTTAACAGGACAGAGTTTGTGCCGCTTAAACCTCGGGAAAATGCTATTTTGGGCGGAGAACAAATGATTCGAACATATCTTGAGCAGTTTATTATTTTTCTTTTGAGAAAGGAATATGCCGGTGCAAGCACAAGTGCAATTTTAGGAAACGAAGCGGTGACAGAGCATATTGCATCGCAAATGAAGAAAAGAATTGAGGCTTCAGCATATCAGAATATTAGTGTAGCCGAGATATGCAGAGAAATGAAGTATTCAAAAACATATTTATCAAAAATATTTCTCCATAACTTCGGATGCTCAATAAATGTGTATATAGCGAAAGTAAAAATCGAGGAAGCGAAAAGGCTTATCCGTGAACACGCACATAATTTCAGTCAGATTTCGGATATGCTCTGCTTTTCAAATCCGTTTTACTTCTCTCGGGTATTCAGACGTGTTACAGGTATGTCGCCGACAGAGTATAAGCATTCGGTAAAAATTGACTAAAAGGAAAGGATTGGAGATATGACAAAAATACTTTTTGTATGCCACGGTAATATATGCAGAAGCCCGATGGCAGAGTTTGTAATGAAAAAACTGGTGTCGGAAAGAGGTCTTAATGAAAAATTTGAAATTGCCTCTTGTGCAACAAGTACCGAGGAAATAGGAAATCCTGTATATCCGCCGGCTGTAAAAAAACTGGCAGAGCACGGGATTTCAGCAAAAGGAAAGACAGCCAGACAAATGACTTTATCCGACTATTCGCACTTTGACTATATTGTCGCAATGGACAGATTTAACCTTAGAAATATGGCGCGATTTGTCGGTGGGGACGTCGACAAAAAGGTGTCTCTTTTAATGGACTTTTCGGATAGACCGGGAGATGTTGCCGACCCGTGGTATACAGGTGATTTTAACAAGACCTGGGACGACGTATATGAAGGTTGCACAGGTCTTTTGGAGCATATACTGAAAAAGTCGAAAGACGTATAGTCAGAGATTTTTTCTAAAGAAAACAGAGAGCGGATTGGAATTTTTTGTAAGTAGTATATAAAATACCCTTAGAGGTGGAAAAATTGGAATTATCGAATATTCTGATATTATCAGACCGTCACTTATGATTTCATTTCTATTTCTCTTCCATACTGCATATAGATGTAACAACTATTGTTTTTGGGGGAGAAAAATGAAGGATTATATCGAAGAGCGGGTCTTGGAGCTCGCATACTACATTTTGGAAAGCAAATCTACCGTCAGAAAAGCCGCAAAAAAATATAATGTTTCTAAATCGACCGTACATAAAGACATTACAGAGCGGCTTGAAGACTTAAATCCGTCTTTGGCGCGGGAGGTACATATGGTACTTGATATGAATAAGGCGGAGCGTCACATACGTGGCGGTCTTGCAACGAAGGAAAAATATATGAAGCTTTCAAAAAAATAAAACTACGGCAGTAATTTTTACTGCCGTAGTTTTTACTATTGTAATCTATATGTTGGTTTAATTTTGTTTGCGAACGACCGCATATTCGTCGCCCAATCTGAAATAGGGGCAATTATCGAACGAGCCCTGCATAAAGCGGAGCATTTCGTCTTCGTCAAGAGACATATCGCAAAAATAGCTTTCGTACTCTTCGTCGTATATAAAGTATGCACATTCCTCGCAACAGGTCTTCTTTTTCTTCATATGGAGTCCTCCTTATACAAAACAGGCGGCAAATGCCGCCTATCCTGATTTTACATTAAACTGTTTCGGAGTCTGACAAGCTTAGGGATATTGGTTAAAATTTGCACGCCACTGCAATATTTTTCAATAATGCTTACAAATTCTGAAAGTTCCTTGGGGTCAAAGCCTGTGACAGACATAAAGCAATTTTCGTCACTCTTGGTACGTATGTAGAGAAAATCCATCCTTTTTAATATTCCCTCAAGGTGCTTGTCGCTTTCTAAGCGCTTTAAAATTTCGGGATATTCGTCCTCGTCAAGATTTCTTTTAAGGTACTTTTTTGACCCAATAAGGACGCAATCAATATTTTCCATAGCAATTTCATTGGTTTTTATCTTTTCCGGAACAAAATCAGAAATAAGTGTTGGCTTTTCCGGAAGCGTGTATGGCATAACGCCGTTCTTCCATACAGAAAGAACGACCTTTTCACCGTCAGTTGCGATAAATGTAGGAAATACTGTGTTAATTCTTATTATAACGTAGGAAAGACCGAGACAGAATGCCACTATATACCACGCCGCATACAAAAAGCTTCCAACAGCCAAACTGTAAATTGCGAGGATAAGACCGGCAATACTCACCGAGCCAACCAATGAAATTTTAATCATATATTCACGGCGGGTCCTTGAATTAAGCCCCACCTTAGATAAATATTCCATGCCAAACTCCTTAAAAATAATCTAACCTATTATAACAGAAAAATTATAAAAGGTCAAGCTATTTAATTTTCTTAGCTTCGAAGTAGAATCTCTTGTCTTGTGCGTCGCCCATTGAAAATGTCTTTCTTGGGAGAGCGCCGTCGGCGATTACTGATTTAAAGAGGTCGCTTTTTTCCATTTTAGGGAGCAAAAATCCTATATTTCCGTCGGCTTCTGAGAGTCGCTCGGTCACATCTGCACCGTGGATATAGTCTACACGCACTCCCTTTTCGTCAAGGAAGTTCTGAAGTGTGCCGACAGCGAGTGTGCTGGAAGGATTTTTGACGTACAAATCTCCCTTTTTGCCTGCATATGTATAGACAATGTGCTGTCCGCCATTGTCAGTGCTTGACGTCTCAGGGTAATATACCTTAAAGTCTTCAATCAGCTTTTCTGGGTCTACATCGAACACGACTCTGTGAATCGGCTCAAACAAAAGAGCGTCGTCGTGAATATTCTCGATTTCCACAAGACAGAAACGCGCAGGGTGATTTTCTGCATCTTCTGGCGACAGCGTCTTTTTAATGTTTTCCCAACAGGTTTTCGCTGTTGCGAGGGAGTGGTTTCCGTCACCTACGGCGAATAAGAGGTTTCCGTTGGAGTTTTCGTCAAGCTCGGATATTGCTGCTAAAACTCTTTCGGCCTCAAAATCTGAAAGCAGGTATCCTGAAAGGTGTCCGCCGCCTTGCATAAGGTCAAAATCATAAATCATTTCGCCCTTTTCGCAGTGCTCAATCACAGTTTTATTTTCATCATCAATCAAAAGCATAATGTGCGGAAGTTCTAATGGTGCATTTTCACGAATTTTAACTCTTGGAGGTATGCGTTCAAGGACTGTGCCTTCGGTGGCACGTATTTTGCTTTTTGAGCCTTTTGAAAAGTCGTAGTCCTCAAGGTCAACTGAGCCGATAATTCCTTTTCTTGTCAGCCCGTTTGACATAGTACGTTCGACATATATCATACTGTCAAGACATTCTTCAAAAATGCCATCTTCCAGATATTCTGCCATTGTTTTGTTGATTTTTTCAATTCTTGCATCGCCCTCGTCCAAAAATGCTTCAGGGAAGACGATGTTAAGTGCAGAAGGTGCATCTCCTGCTATTTTGCTTACTTCCTGCCAATATTCCGGCTGAGAGGTGTATTGGTCGCAGGCAACGACACTCCATTTTTTAGGGTCAACATCCTTTGGGATTAAAATATCAGCTTTGTTAAATGTTGTTTTCATAATTATCCATCCTTTCAGTTTTTTACGAGGTCACAAACCAATGCATCGGTCATTTTTACAAGGTCATCGGGAGCAAGTAAAAGTGTCCCGCCGCACACACCTGCCGAAATTGCCATTTTGTCAAAGCTCAGGCAGGAGTTATGAATGTAGGTGGGGTATTTTTTCTTCATACCTATCGGCGAAACGCCACCGCGGATATATCCGGTAAGCGCTAAAAGCTCCTTTACGTGAATCATCTCTGTTTTTTTGCTTCCCGATTCTTTTGCGAGTTTTTTAAGGTCAACCTCACAGTCGACAGGGATGCATACAACCATTATTTCATTTCCTCTTGCAACGAGAGTCTTAAACGACTGACTGCAGGGAATGCCTGTTAGCTCTGCAATATGCATACCAAAGTTTTCTCCGACTTCGTCCGCTTCATATTCTATCGTTTCAAATGGTATTTTTGATGCCTGCAAAATGCGCATAGCATTAGTTACCAATGGTTTTTTCTTTGCCATTTTAGGGTTGTCCTTTCAAAGTATTATTTAAGCTCTACAACAGTTACTCCCATTTCTCCCTCACCGTACTTCCCCGGTCTTGAGGATTTGACGTATTTACTATGCTTTAGCATATCGCCTATAACCTTGCGAAGAACTCCTGTACCCTTGCCGTGAATAACAGTCACAGGTGAAATTCCTGCAAGATAGCAATCATCAATAAATTTTTCAACGTTCATAAGTGCCTCCTCAGGCATTTGCCCGCGGACGTCAATTTCGGTGGAAACATTTTTTGTTTTTGATGCATATGCGCCTGTTGATTTCACATATTTTTCAGTAATTTCCTTTGTTGAGTTATCCTTGACTCTTTCAAGATTGGAAATATGAACGTCCATTTTAAGTATTCCCGCCTGAACACGAGCCATTCCCTTGTTATCGGGCTGTTTTAAGATGGTTGCAAGCTGGTCCATATCAAGAAGACGTACAGTTTCGCCGATTTTGAGGTTTTTCGGCGGCTCACGGTAGGTCTTTCTCGGTTTTTGTGAGTCTTTCATTGCTTTTGAAATATCGTCCTCACGTTTTTTCAGCTTTTCACGCGATTTTTTTACCTTATCGCTTATGGCGGCAGTTTTGCCCTCAATCCGCATACGTTCAAGCTCTTTTATTATCTGGTTGGACTCTTCTTTTGCGTCCATTATGATTATCTTTGCCTCGCGTCGCGCGTCTTCTAAAATACGAGCCTTTGACTCTTTGAGCTTTTTGCGCTCCGCCTCGATTTCGCGTTTTAGGTCGGCAAGCTCATTTTTCATACGCTTTGCATAATCTCTTTCTGATTGTGCCTCTGCTCTGCTTTGTTCAAGGTCGGTTATGACGTCTTCAAACTTTACGTCCTCATCACTTAAAATTTCATTTGCGCGCGCAATCACTGCTTCATTAAGACCTAATCTTCGGGATATTGCAAATGCATTTGATTTTCCTGGGACACCGATTAAAAGCTTGTAGGTCGGCTGGAGGCTGTCGACATTAAATTCGCAGGATGCATTTTCAACTCCGTCTGTCGTGAGAGCAAAGATTTTAAGCTCGCTGTAATGTGTGGTTGCAACGGTTGTTGCACCGAATGCGCGCAAGTGCTCGAGTACGGATATTGCAAGCGCCGCACCCTCTGTCGGGTCTGTTCCTGCACCAAGCTCATCGAAAAGGGCAAGTGATTCACTGTCTACCTCGTCTAAAATCTTGACGATTTTTACCATATGTGACGAAAAGGTAGATAGGCTCTGCTCTATGCTCTGCTCATCGCCGATGTCTGCGAAGAATTTTTTAAATAAAGCCGCACGGCTGTTTTCATTTGCGGGAATGTGGAGTCCCGATGCCGCCATTATGGAGAAAAGTCCGATAGTTTTTAACGTTACCGTTTTGCCGCCTGTGTTCGGACCTGTCACGACAAGTGTGTCAAAGCCTTCGCCTAAAAATATATCGTTTGCGACAACCTTGTCCTTTGCAATCAAAGGATGACGTGCTTTTTTAAATTCCATAATTCCGTCTGTGTTTAAGATAGGCTCAGTTCCTACCATATCAAAGGAAAGCTTTGCCTTGCAGAATATAAAGTCAAGTCTCAAAAGTATCTCATAATCGGTAAGAATAACAGACGAATTTTCCGAAACCTTGGCAGAGAGTGTCATAAGTATTTTTTCGATTTCAATTTGCTCCTTGTTTAGAAGGTCGCGGATTTCGTTGTTGGCATTAACGACGCTCATCGGCTCAATAAAGAGTGTTGCGCCGCTTGCAGAGGAATCGTGAACGATGCCGGCAACTTCACCCCGGTACTCAGCACGTACAGGGATAACATATCTGTCGGAGCGGATTGTGACAATCGGGTCCTGAAGATACTTCTTATAGGTTTCCGAGCGAATCATTGAGTTTAAACTTTCCTTGATTTTCGCATTTAATGCCTTCATCTTTCTGCGGATTGCGAAAAGGTCGGCTGATGCATCGTCTGCAATTTCTGTTTCGGAAAGTATAACCGTATTAATCTCGTCCTCAAGTAGCTTTGCCGTCATAAGTGAATCACCGAGAGACCGAAGGAATTGTGCATCTTCCGGACAATCTGAAAGATATGCCTTCATTCTTCGTGCTACATAAAGGACGCGCGCTACACCCATTAAATCTTTTGGGTTTAGCACACCGCCGATGTCACTGCGCTTAACACACGCCGTGACATCATTTACGCCGAGGTTTACAGGGGGATTACCAATACGAAAACAGGTATTCACAGCCTCGGTTGTCTCTTTCTGTGCATTTTGTGCCTCTGAAAGTGATGAATACGGCTTGAGATTGAGAATGGTATCCTTTACGGCCTCACTCTCAGTGTAGGAGGACAGTTTATCTAAAATTTTATCAAATTCCAATGTTTTAAATGCTGATTTGTTCATTTAATTTACTTCTCCGATTGTTATTTGCCCAAAAAGGCATAAAATCATATCTTATTATATCAATTTTTTTAGAGAAAAACAATAAGTTTGTTGCAAAAGTTTTAATATTATGGTAAAATATCAGTATGAATTTTTAAGGGAGAATCAAATGGACATAAAATTTATGCGTGCAGCGCTTTCTGAGGCGAAAAAGGCAGAAACGATTTGGGAGACGCCTGTCGGCGCTGTTATAGTTAAAGACGGAAAGGTTATCGCGCGGGGATATAATAAGCGGGAAACGAAAAAAAATGCCCTTATGCACGCTGAGATTATCGCGATAGATAAAGCGTGCAAAAAGCTTGGTGGCTGGAGACTCCCTGAATGTGATATTTATGTTACTCTTGAGCCTTGCCCAATGTGTATGGGTGCTATAATCCAGTCCCGTATAGAAAACGTGTACTTTGGCGCATATGATGAAAAATCGGGCTGCCTTGGGAGTGTATGTGACCTTTCAGAGATTCTTCCGCATAAGGTGTCGTTCTCTGGCGGAATACTCAAAGATGAATGTGAACAAATTTTAAAAAAATTTTTTAAAAACTTGAGAAAGAGGGAAAAATAAAATGCGATTTACAGATAAAACAAAAAGAATAATTTGTGGAGTATTGGCTCTGGCACTTTTTGTTCCTATTGCAATAAGCATAGTTTATATGTTCATAATGTAGTGGGAGGAATATGAATGTCGAAAGGTTTTAAAATTAAAAAATTTCTTATATCCTTTGTAACAACGGTATCGGTAATCGTAACTGTTGTGACGCTTTTATGGATGTTGCTTTTCCATTTTTACCTCGTACCAAAATTTGGAATTTCGAGGTCAAATATACTTACGGGAAAAGATATGGTACAGATGGCAAAGTATGTGATTGACGGGGAACTTGTAAATAATATTAAAAATTTTGATAAGGAAACTGCAAAAGAGGTCCTTGAAGCTATCATTGAAATGGGTGAAGAAGGTCAAGATGATGCAGGGGAAGAAGAAACAACAATGCTCCCCGAAATTCCGACACTTCCGACAAAAATTGATAACCCTCCTAAAAATCCTGCAACCAAGGAAGAGATTAAGGAAGCGATTGATGCTTATGGGGCAAATATAGGTGACAAGGAGAAAGAGGCGGCCAACAGGATTCTGTCGGCGGCGACAAAGGAAGAAATCACCACAGGCATAGCTATTTTGTCGAAAATAGACTTTAAGAAGGTTCAGCAGCTTCATTCCTCTGACAAAAGGGCTATGAATACATACTTAAAAAGCAGGTTAACTCTCAAGGAAATAAATGCCGGTTGGGAACTATATAAAAAATATAAGCATCTGCTTTGAAACTTTGAATAAATGAGCACTGTCCTGTGCAAAATAGTCATAGGAGGTGTTTTAAATGGATTGTAATAAAGCTAATGAGAGTATTAAATGCACAGTTACAGAGTGCAAGAATCATTGCAAGTCAAAGGATTATTGTTCTTTAGACTGCATCACAGTAGGCACACATGAGCCTAATCCTACAATGAACGAATGCACAGACTGCAAATCTTTTGAACTTTCATAAGAATTGCGAAAAAGAGGATAGTAGCTTTGTGAGTTGCCATCCTCTTTTTGTTTTGGAGAATGATATGGAAAATAAATTTAAATATACACTTGATAATAAAAGATACCATACGTGGAATTATCACCTGCATACGCTTTTCGGGGGAAAGGTGTTTAAGGTCGCACTAAACGGAGGGTTTACCTGCCCGAATATAGACGGAACAAAGGGATATGGTGGCTGCACATACTGCCTTTCAGGAAGCGGTGACTTTGCGGGGGATGTGTCGCATAGCATAGAGGTGCAGTTTGAGGAAATCAAAGAAAGGATGCATCAAAAATGGCCGAAAGCAAAGTATATCGCATACTTTCAGGCGAACACAAATACATATGCAAGTGCAAGTGAGCTAAAGGAAAAGTTTGAGCCGGTTTTAAAAAAGGACGGGGTTGTGGGCATCAGTATCGCAACGCGTGCCGACTGCCTCCGAGACGATGTTCTTGACTACCTTTGCGAGCTTAATGAAAGAGTGTACTTAATGGTTGAGCTTGGGCTTCAGACGGTGTTTGATAAAACGGGCGAGCGAATAAACCGCTGTCATTCGTATAGCGAGTTTTTAGATGGATATAATAAATTAAAGGCGCGGAATATCAGGGTTTGTGTGCATCTTATATTGGGCTTGCCGGGAGAGACACACGATATGATGATAGAGAGCGCAAAAACTGTCGCAAAGCTGGAGCCTGCTTGCATAAAGCTCCATCTTCTTCACATATTAAAAGGGACGAAAATGGCACAGGAATATGAAAATGGTGAGTTTGAAACTTTGAGCCGCAGCGAATATGTTAATACAATAGTTGATTGCCTTGAATATTTTTCGGAGGAAACAGTTATTCAAAGGCTTACCGGTGACGGCGGAAGAGACACTCTTATTGCACCGCTTTGGAGTCTTAAAAAGTTTGTGGTTTTAAATGAGATTGATAAGGAAATGGTAAGACGCGATACTTATCAGGGAGTTAAGTTTGCGGAATTAAAGTGAGGAAAACTCGGCAAATGCCGAGTTTTTTGTGTGGTAGTATATATGTACTTTTGACCGATCAAAAGGACGAAAAGGAAAAGTATTAATTGTATATCTACTTTTGATTGCCCAAAATTAGCAAAAGGCACACAAGGGAGTGTGCTCCCTTATGTATCCCTCCTGCTTGCTCCTGATTGCAATCTTCTGCCTATGGCAGAAGTATTGCTGAAGTCGCCCCGACTTTATTCACAGGTCGAACTGCGCTAAGGCAAACACAGACTGTCCTTCAAAGGCTTTGCTAAAATTCGTTTTGCGTTCTTTTAAAAAAATGCTTCTTACGAAGCAATATATTAATTTGGTGATAAATTTGTATTGGTAATAAATCTTGCCCTTATAAAAGCTCGACCTGTCGCAAATTTAGAGGCGAGTTCGCGAATTACTCGCAAAACCAAATCGTTTTGCGAGAATTGCGTGTTGCTTGAAGCCGCAAAACTACGGGGTCAGGGGTGTCCCCTGTGCCTTTTGGTACTTTTGTGCATACAAAAGTACATATAAAAAATACTTGTAAATTCCAATATATCGTGATATAATAAAGATACCACGTATGTTATGAATAACAAAACGAAATTTATCACACATTTTTCTTTTGGAAAAAATGCGGGCTTATTTTGTGTGACGAATTTCGTAACATTCAAAACATATGTGGTAATATGAAAGCCTTGCATTTTTCGGATGTACGGCTTTCGCTGTGCATCTTTTTTAATGGAGGTGATTTCTACTACATAATTGCAGTACCAGATAATTGCGACATTAATTCAAAAAACGAAACAGTCTTGAGAAACTCAAGACTGTTTCACTTTTTTATTCAAATACAAAATCCCGCCAATTCCAAGCAAAATCCCCAAAAACGCAACAATCTGCGAAATGCCGAGTATGTTCGGTATTGCATAAAGTATATACTCTGTCTGTCTCATTCCCTCTAAGAAAAGTCTGCCGAGGCCATACCAGAACACATAGAAGAAAAACACCTGTCCGACGGCTTTTTTTCTATCCCTGAAAACCAATATCAGGATTAGACCAACTAAATTCCACAGTCCCTCATACAGAAAGAGAGGATGTACGCCATTTCCGCCATTGATGGTCATTCTTAAAAAACTATCAGTTTCTTTTCCATAGACTTCCACATTGAAGAAATTTCCCCAGCGGCCTATAATCTGCCCGATTAATACACCAGGTATGGCGACGTCAAAGACCTTTAATGTGTTCAGTTTTTTAATTTTGCAGTAAATGTAGGTTGAGCCGACTGCACCAATTAATGCACCGTAAATTGCAATTCCGCCCTCCCATATTTTAAATATATTCTGGAAGCTTCCTATTGAGCCCCAATCAAAAATGCAATAGTAAATTCTTGCACAAATTATGCCGAAAATCAATCCCCAGAAGCTTATATCAAGTATATGGTCAGGGTCAACACCTCTCTTTTTTGATGTGAGGTAGACGAATATGAGTCCGCCCAAATAACCTGTTAGAATACATAGCGCATACCAGTAAATCTCTCGCCCGAAAACTGTGAATGCAACGCGGTTTATTTCAAACTCAAGACCGAGTGCAGGAAAACCTATCATATTATTCAAATTACTGCGCCTCCTTTATTGAAAGGGAAATTCGTTTCTTTTTGAGGTCAACGTCAAGCACCTTGACCTTGACGATGTCGCCTACCGACAAAACGTCAAGCGGATGCTTAATATATTTGTTTGAGATATGCGAAATGTGAACAAGTCCGTCCTGATGAACACCTATATCCACAAATGCACCAAAATCGATTACGTTGCGGACGGTTCCTTTCATAACCATTCCCGACTTTAAGTCCTCCATACTCATAACATCAGACATAAGAATTGGTTGAGGAAGCTCATCTCGTGGGTCGCGACCTCTTTTTAAGAGTCCGTCTGCTATGTCGCGAAGTGTAGGAACACCAATTCCAAGCTCGTCTGCAAGGTTGGTTATATTCAATTTTTTGAGACGGTCTTTTAAATCAGAAATGTTACCGGTCAAAACATCCTCGACTGTGTAGCCAAGCTTTTCAAGGAGTGATTTTGCGGCATCATAGCTTTCTGGGTGAACTGAGGTGTTGTCAAAAACATTGTCTCCGCCATCGATACGCAGGAATCCTGCACACTGCTCAAACGCCTTTTTGCCGAGCTTTGCAACCTTTAAAAGCTGTTTTCTGTCGGTAAATTTGCCATTTTCCTCGCGATAGGTGAGTATGTTTTTTGCAATCGCCGAATTTATGCCCGAAACATATGAAAGTAGTGACGGCGATGCGGTGTTCAAATCAACCCCGACACTGTTAACGCAGGCCTCCACAACTCCGCCGAGTGCCTCGCCCAAAAGCTTTTGGTTCATATCGTGCTGATATTGACCTACGCCGATTGCCTTCGGGTCAATTTTTACAAGCTCTGCAAGTGGGTCCTGCAGACGTCTGGCGATGGAAACTGCACTCCTTAGTGATACGTCAAATTCAGGAAATTCCTCTGTTGCAAGCTTAGATGCCGAGTAAACCGATGCACCTGCTTCGCTGACCACCATATAGTAAACCTCGCTGTCAACTTCTTTTATAAGCTCTGCTACCAGCATTTCAGTTTCTTTTGAGGCTGTTCCGTTTCCTATCGAAATGAGGTCAACATTATACTTTCCTATAAGATTTTTCAATATTTTCTTTGCCTTTTCTTTGTCGTGATTGGGAAGAGTGCAGTATATGACATTGGTATCCAAAACCTTTCCGGTATCGTCAACGACAGCAACCTTACAGCCTGTTCTGTAACCGGGGTCAAGGCCTAAAACAGTCCTGCCTTTGATTGGAGGCTGAAGCAGGAGCCCGTTTAGATTTTTTGCGAAAACCTTTATTGCCGCCTCGCCTGCTCTGTCGGTTAGCATATTACGGATTTCAGTTTCAATGGAAGGGGCAATCAGTCTTTTGTAGCTGTCCTCTGCTGCAAGTGAAACTGTCTCGGTTGACGGCACAGATTTTTCGGAAAGAATTTCGCTCTTTATATAATTGGTACAAATTTCTTCTTGGATAGAAAGCTTTACTGATAAAAAGCCGTCCTTTTCGCCACGGTTAATCGCAAGAATACGGTGATTGGCAAGCTTTTTGGCAGGCTCGGAGAAGTCATAGTACATACTGTAAACACTATCATCTTCCTTTGCTGCCTTTGTAACAATCATACCATTTTCGAAGGAAAGCTCACGGATTGCTTTGCGGTAGTCGGCATTGTCCGAAATAATCTCTGCAATGATGTCCATAGCTCCCGAAATTGCATCTTCCGCCGTTTCAACACCTTTTTCTGCATCAATATAGTCTTTTGCAAGATCTTCAGGAGTCAAATCTGAGCTCTGCAAAAATATAATATCCGCAAGGCCTTCGAGTCCTTTTTCCTTGGCGATTGTCGCACGGGTGCGGCGCTTCGGTCTGTAAGGACGATAGATGTCGTCAAGCTCTGTAATGGTTTTGGCATTTTCAATAGCAAGTGAAAGCTCGTCGGTCAACTTGCCCTGTTCGTCGATGAGACGCGTGATTTCCTCTTTCTTTGCTTCAAAATTACGAAGATACTCAAGGCGCGCAGATAATGCTCTTAAAACCTCGTCCGAAAGTTCGCCTGTTGCTTCCTTTCTATATCTTGCAATAAAAGGAACGGTACAGCCTTCGTCTATAAGCTTTAGTGTATTTGTAACCTGCAATTCCTTCAGATTAAATTCGTCCATTAAAATCCCTGTGATTTTATCCATTAAAAACCCCTCCGTCATATTAATGCCTACATTATATTACGTTTCCGCATTTTTTACAAGTAAAAGAGTTGATTTATTGTGTGCATATAATAATTTAGTAATAATTGTAATAAAAACCTAAAAAAACTTTAATTTTTTTAAAAAAAGTATTGATATTTTTAATTTTATGTTATATAATGGGTGAGTAATGGAGCAAAATGGAGTGAAATGGAAGAAAAAGCCTGTTTTGGTTTCAAATTCCCAAAAATGGAAAGGCGGTGCTAAGATGGTTAATTTTGTCGGCGAATATCCCAGACAATTAGATGACCGTGGTAGGTTTATTTTGCCTGCAAAGATAAGAGAAAAGCTGTCGGGCACTGTCTATGTAACGCGCTCACCGATTGACGAGTGTCTTAATCTGTATACAGAGGAGGAATGGGAAGCGATTGCAGCAAAAGTGCGAGCATTGCCAACCGTTACCGACAGAAATGCAGCGGCACTCCAGAGAAAGCTTTTCGGAAAGGCTATCTCGTGCGAGGTGGACAAGCAAGGACGTATTCCATTAACCTCCGAGCTGATTGAATTTGCACATATGAAAAAGGACATTGTTTTAGTTGGTGTTAATTCAAAGCTGGAAATCTGGGACAGCGAAAGCTGGAAAACTGTTGATGACGCAATAGACGCAGAAGCAATAATAGAAGGTATTTCAAAATACGAAATAAACATATGAGGCAGGATATGGAGTTTAAACATTATTCTGTAATGCTTGCAGAAACCATAGACGGACTAAATGTCCGCTCAGGTGGCATTTATGCTGACGGGACACTCGGTGGCGGCGGACATTCATTTGAAATTTTATCAAGAAGTGATGATATAAGACTTATCGGTATTGATCAGGACACGGATGCAATCGCGGCAGCGCAAAAAAGACTTGCGGCATTTGGAGAAAAGGTTACATATGTAAATGATAACTTCCGGAACATAAACGCCATATTGGACGAGCTTGGCATAGAAAGCATAGACGGAATGGTCTTGGACCTTGGCGTTTCTTCGTATCAGCTTGATAATAGAGAACGTGGTTTTTCCTATATGCAGGATGCACCACTTGATATGCGTATGAATAAAAATGCCGAGCTTACTGCATTTGATGTTGTGAACAGTTACGAAGAGGACGCTCTTACCGATATTTTTTACCGGTTTGGTGAAGAAAACTGGTCAAGACGTATTGCAAAATTTATAGTTGACAAAAGAAAAGAAAAGCCCGTTATGACAACGCACGAGCTTACAGATATTATTAAAGCCGCTATTCCTCAGGCGGCAAGAAGGGATGTTTCACATCCTGAGAAAAGAGTGTTTCAGGCAATAAGGATTGAGGTAAACGGGGAATTGGATATTTTAAAAAATGCAATCTGCGACATTGTTGCCCGTCTTAATAAGGGTGGTAGAATTGCAATTATAACATTCCATTCTTTAGAGGACCGAATAGTAAAGCAGGTCTTTTCAGAGCTTTCAAAAGGCTGTGTATGTCCTGCGGATTTCCCTGTATGTGTTTGCGGAAAAAAGCCTGAAATTAAGTTGATAACAAGAAAACCTATATTGCCGTCCCGCAATGAGCTTGAGGAAAACTCAAGGTCAAAAAGTGCAAAGCTAAGAATTGCGGAGAAACTTTAAGAAAGGAAGTCAATGCCATATGAGATACAACGGTAATCTCGCTTATGATTGGGAATTAGAAGAAAGTTCCGCTCGTATTGAAGAAAAGGTACAAGAACATAAGACGGCGAGCAAGACAAAGGCAAAGGCTGAGTCGGTTAAAAGACATAAGGTTATTGCACTTTGCGCAGTCATGCTGGCTTTTTGTGCAGGAATTATGATTTGCCGGAACGTAGCGGTTTATGAAAGCAGGAACGAGGTTGAAAGACTCCAGAAAGAGCTTAACACACTCAAGGAATACTCAAGCCAGAAGGCGTTTGAGATTGACCAGAGCCTTGACCTTGAAAGTGTAGAAAAAACTGCAAGAACAAAGCTTAATATGGTAAGACCGGAAAAATATCAGACAGTTTATGTCAACATAAAACAGGATGACGTTACAGAGGTTACAGCAGATCAGGTGGAAGGAATACGAGGTCTTTTCGGAATATTTGGGGGAAACGAATAATAGATTATAGTTAGATATAAAGTGGATAGGAATGGTACAGAATGACTTTAGGAAAGATAAAAAAGAGGTCCCTGAGATTATTTGCTGTACTGATTGCATTGCTTACCATACTTGTTGGTAGAATTGCCTACTGGCAGGTTGTACGTGGCGGTGAGATGAAGGAGATTGTGCTCCGGCAGCAGACGGGACAAACGGCGATTAACGCAAGCCGAGGTACTATATACGACAGAAACCACAAGGTTTTAGCCGAAAGTGCCACAGTTAATACAGTTGTCTGCAACCCGCAGCAGATAAAAAAAGATGGCGGGGCAAACGTGGTTGCAGCATCGCTTGCAGAAATCCTTAATATGGACGAGGATGAAATATTTGATAAGATAACGAAAAACAATCAGTTTCAATATATAAAGAAGAGAGTAACGGTTGAAGAGGCCGACGCAATAAGAGAACTAAAGGATAGCTCAGTCAATAAAGAAATGGCTAAGCTTTTTTCTGGTATTTATTTTGAGGAGGACTCAAAAAGATATTATCAGTACAATATTGCATCGCATATCATAGGCTTTACAGGTTATGATAATAATGGTATTCAAGGCATAGAGCTTACATTTGACGATTACTTGATGGGCAAGTCGGGCAGCCTCTTATCTGCAAAAACTGCATCGGGAAGCACTACGGCATACCAGTACGAGGAGGTTTATGATGCCCAAAAGGGTGATGATGTTGTGCTGACTATTGATGAGACTATTCAGTCAATCCTTGAAAAATATTTAGAACAAGCTTGTATAGAAAACGAACTTAAAGAGGGTGCCTGCGGAATTGTTATGAACCCGAAAACGGGAGAAATTCTCGCAATGGCAACTAAGCCGGACTTTGACCTTAACAGTCCGACAGACCTTTCGAGGTTCCAAAAATATGCTATTCAGATGGATGATACATTTAAGGCAGTCGAGTCGGAAGACGAGGATGTTAGTAATGAAGCAGTTGCCAAGATAAGAAATAAGATGTGGCGAAATAAAGCGCTTTCCGACACATACGAGCCGGGTTCAACATTTAAAATTCTGACCGCAGCGATGGCTCTTGAGGAGGGTGCGGCAAGCCTTAATACTCAGTTTTACTGTCACGGCTCAAAGCAGGTGGCAGACAGGTTGATTCGTTGCCACAAAGCAGGTGGACACGGGGCTGAGGATTTTGCCCACGGCGTAATAAATTCTTGTAACGTCGTATTTATGGACCTTGGAATAAAGCTTGGAAGTTCAAAGTTCCAGGAATACTTTAAAGCATTTGGACTTACAGAAAAAACAGGAGTCGGGCTAATCGGTGAGTCGGGAAGTGTATACTACCACGGCAAGATGTCAGAAACCGACCTTGCGACAAGTGCGTTCGGGCAAGGGTTCTCCGTAACACCTATGCAGCTTATTACTGCGATTTCTGCCGTAGTAAACGGCGGGAACCTGATGAAGCCGCAGATAGTAAAGGAAATAAGAAATTCCGGTGGTATTGTAAAGAGCTTTTATCCAGAGGTTGTAAACAGGGTTATATCTGAAGAAACATCAGCAACAATGCGAAATATTTTGGAGCAGGTTGTCGGCGACCCTAAGGGAACGGGTAAAAATGCATATATTAAGGGCTATCGTCTTGGCGGAAAGACAGGAACTTCGGAAAAAGGGCGTAATAACAATAAGCGTATTGCATCCTTTGTAGGCTTTGCTCCGGCAGACGACCCACAGATAATCTGTCTAATAATGCTCGATGAGCCGCAGGTAGCAAATAAATACGGCGGAACAATCGCGGCGCCGCTTGTGGGAGCGATTGTGGAAGAAACACTTGAGTATATGGGTGTAGAACGGCAGTATACTGAGGCGGAAGCGCAGTCAGTTTCTGTAACTGTTCCCGACCTTCGTGAGCTTTCGGTGACAGTAGCAAAGGAAAGCATTGACTCAAAACGTCTCAATATCAAGGTTGTCGGTGGCGGAGATACAGTTTTAGACCAGCTACCGAAACCGGGAGTAAGCATCGGTGAAAACTCGACGATAATTGTATATACAGAGGTAAGAGACGAGAATAAGAAGGTGTCTGTACCTGACCTTGTTGGACTGACGGTAGCACAAGCAAAGAAACGTCTTGAAGATGCGGGACTAAACTTCGAAATTGCGGGCGCAGGGCTGACGGGGTCGGAAGGCGCGGTTTCAGTTAAGCAGAGTATTCCGGCAGGAACTTTGGTTGAGCCGGCTACTGTGGTAAGCGTGGAATTCAGACACAGCTCATCAGACTAACATTGGAAAATCCAAGGGCGAACAGACGTTCGCCCCGATTTTGCTTATTTTGATTTATAGGAGAATAGATATGCTGGCAAGTGAACTGTTTAAGGAAAGATGGTCAGGACAGGACGTAGAAATAAAAGGCATTACCATAGATTCGCGTGAAGTTTGTGATGGATATGTTTTTATCTGCATCACAGGTATGGAACGTGATGGACACGACTTTGCCAAAGCGGCAAGTGAAAAGGGTGCGGCAGTAATTGTTTCGGAAAAGGAACTTGACCTTGATATACCTGTAATTGAATATGAAGATACAAAGCTTGCGATGGCGGAGCTTTCTTCGAGATTTTACGGCGAGCCGGAAAATAAACTGAAGCTGGTGGGAATTACCGGCACTAATGGAAAAACAACCGTCAGCTATTTAATTAAGAGTATTCTTGAGGTGGCAGGAAAAACTGTCGGTGTTATCGGAACGAATGAAATTCTTGTGGGTGATAAGGATGTGGGAATAAAGTCCTCGACACCTACAACTCCGAATGCACTTGAGCTTAGGAAAATTTTTGCGAAAATGCTTGAAATGGGTGCGGAATATGTGGTTATGGAGGTTTCCTCTCACGCACTTGACCTGCACAGGGTGGAAGGACTTTCCTATGAGGTGGGAATTTTTACCAACCTGACTCGTGACCACCTTGATTATCATAAGACAATGGAAAATTATTTCCTTGCCAAAAAGAAACTGTTTGACATTTCAAAAACAGGAGTTATAAATGCCGACGACGAATATGGTGCAAGACTTTTAAAGGATATTCCTTGCAGGAGCATTAGCGTTGGCGCAGAAAAAGGCGACTTAGTTGCAAAGAATATAGACATAGATGCAAAGGGCGTAGAATTTGAGGCAGAATACGATGGCAAAACCTATCCCGTAAGCCTTGGAATATCGGGAATGTTCAGCGTGTATAATGCTATTTGTGCGATGGCGGCGGCAATTTCGCTGGGCGTTGAAATGGAAGATGTAATTTCGGGAATATGCAGAGCAAATGGTGTGAAGGGCCGCCTTGAACGAGTGCCGACCAAGACTGACTATTCGGTTATAATTGACTATGCACATACACCTGATGGTCTTGAAAATGTTTTAAATGCAGTAAACTCGTTTAAAAAGGGAAGATGCATTCTTGTATTCGGCTGCGGCGGAGACAGAGATGCTTCAAAAAGGCCTATTATGGGTGATATAGGAACGCGACTTAGCGATTTAGCCGTAATAACCTCAGATAATCCAAGATGCGAGGAACCGGAAAAAATTATAGCCGATATAGTGACAGGAATAAAAACCGGTGAGTATAAGGTTATTGTCAATAGACGAGAGGCTATCGGATATGCACTTTCGGTGGCAAAAAAGGATGATATTGTTCTTCTTGCAGGAAAAGGTCAGGAAACATATCAGATAATAGGAAAAGAAAAGACCCATTTTGATGAAAGGGAAGTCGTAAGGGAATTGTTAGGAGAGTAGTATGCAGAGACTGAACGTAAATGACATTTTAAAAGCTACAAACGGACATCTGGTTTGCGGAGATGCGGATTTTGAAATTTCAGAAATCATGACAGACTCAAGAAAAGCGGGTTCTAATATGATGTTTGTCCCGATTGCAGGCGAAAACAATGACGGACACGATTATATAGAAAATGCACTTTCCGCAGGAGCAGGCGTCGTGATAACGCATAAGGATATCTTGCCAAGACCGGACAAAAGCATCATACGTGTCAGCGACACAAGAATTGCCTTTGGTGATATTGCGCGCTATTACAAGGAAAAGTATAAGCTTCCGACTGTTGCAATTACCGGAAGTGTGGGCAAAACCACTACAAAGGATATGGTTTCAGCAGTTTTAGCAATGAAATATAATACCCTAAAAACACAGGGCAATTTCAATAACGATATAGGACTACCTATTACAGTTTTCAGGCTTGAGAAAAAGCACGAAATGGCAGTTTTGGAAATGGGGATGTCGCATATGGGCGAGATAAACTATCTTGCCTCTATTGCACAGCCGGATGTTGCTGTCATAACCAATATAGGGATGTCACATATTGAAAACTTGGGCTCACAGGAAAACATCTATCTTTCAAAAATGCAGATTTGCGACTATTTTGATAAAAATAATCTGCTCGTTGTAAACGGAGATGATAAATTTTTAAAGACTGCAAAGGGCGATTTTGAAATAATCACCTATGGTATTGAAAATAAAGCTTGTGACCTTGTGGCCAGCAATATAGAAAATCTTGGCATAGAGGGAACGAAGTTTTCGGTAGAGATAAATGGAAAAAAATACGAAATTTATGTAAAAATCCCCGGTGTGCATAACGTGTATAACGCGCTTGCAGCAATAGCTGTCGGATTGAGATTTGAAATACCGATGGAGGATATTGCGGCGGGTATTCGTGAATTTCAGCTTACCAATATGCGTATGGAAATAAAAAAGCATAAGGGCATTGTCATAATTGACGATTGTTATAATGCATCTCCCGACTCAATCCGCGCGGCAGTAAAGGTTTTGGGCGATGTCAAGGCGAGTCGAAAGGTTGCAATTCTTGGCGATGTGCTGGAAATGGGTGCATTTGCTGAAAAGGAGCTTTATGAGGTTGGGGTTAGTATTGACAACATAGATGTGTTGATTGCTGTCGGCGAAAATGCAAAATATATTGCTAAGGGTGCTGATTTTGCAGGAGTAAAACAGGTGATGCGCTTTAAAACTGTGGATGAGGCCGTTGCGTTTTTGCCTGAATTTGTAGAAGATGGTGACCATATTCTTGTAAAAGCATCACGCGGAATGCATTTTGAGAGAATTGTTGAAGCACTTAAAGAAATATAAGGGAGATAACTTATATGAAAATTAATGATATGATTTTAAATACGACCGGAAGTGTATGGCTTTTTGTCCTGCCGATGCTGATAACATTTTTAATTACAGCGGTTTTAGGGCCGGTTTTAATTCCGTGGCTCAGAAAACTCAAGTTTGGTCAGGAGATTCTGGAGATAGGCCCGAACTGGCATAAGAGCAAGTCGGGGACACCGACAATGGGCGGAATTATGTTTATCACAGGAATTTTAGTTACTATGATAATCGCACTTTTAAATGAGTTTGACATCCGCCTTTTGATGATGGTTTTAATATCACTTGGCTTTGGACTCATAGGCTTTATTGACGATTATGTAAAGGTTGTGAAAAAACGCAACTTAGGTCTTACTGCGAAACAGAAATTCGCACTTCAGGCAATCCTTGCAGCGATATACATAATCGTTTTAAAGGAAACAGGAAACCTCGAAACCGAGATTATTGTTCCTTTCCTTAAAAATACAATAACAATGCCGTGGTGGCTGTATATTGTGTTCATCTTGTTTGTAGTAACAGGTACTGTAAATGCTGTGAACCTAACCGATGGACTCGACGGGCTTGCGGCAAGTATAACGAGTGTTGTAGCGCTGTTTTTTGCCTTGGCATCGCTTTGGGTGACGGATAAGGTCTCTGTATATTTTTCTATGGCACTTTTGGGTGGATGCCTCGGATTTTTGATGTTTAATAGGCATCCTGCAAAGGTGTTTATGGGTGATACCGGCTCGCTGTTTTTGGGGGGAAGCATATCTGTTTTGGCAGTTGGCCTTAAAATGCCGCTTATTCTTATAATTGCGGGATTTGTATATTTGTTTGAAACCCTGTCAGTTATAATGCAGGTGACAAGCTATAAGCTTACAAAGAAGCGTATATTTAAAATGGCGCCTATTCATCACCATTTTGAGATGTGCGGATGGAAGGAAGTAAAAATTGTATCGGTATTTACTGCAGTAACACTGTTTTTGTGCATAATTGCATTTCTTGCAATAATGCCGTCTGTGTGAAATGCTTTGTTGAAAGGAAGATTTTAAATGGCTATTAAAGCTGTTCATTCTAACAGATACGTACAAAAGAAGAAAAAAACCAATCACAGTACAAAAACTGCGGCTGTGCCTGAGAGAAAAGCTGAAATAACAAGGGCTTCCCGCTCAAGAGGAGGACAGGCGAGAATTTCGGGCAATGTCTATAAGACGGCAAAAAAGCCTGTAAAAAGGAAATCAGCAGGTATTTTGAATGCAATTTTTTCGTCAGACAGAAAAGCGGGGGATATGGATTATACATTCCTTCTGCTTGTAGGTGTTCTTGTTGCCTTTGGCCTTATTATGCTGCTTTCGGCATCTACAACAACTGCAAATGTGAAGTTCGGAACAAGCTATTATTTCTTCATCCGTCAGTTTGTATATGTGGCAATAGGCGTGGTTTTGATGCTTGTTTTGTCCAGAATTGATTATAGAAAATACAAGCCTTTTGCAAAACTTTTTATGATAGCCTGCATAGTGCTTTTGGCAATGGTATTTCTTCCCGGAATAGGAGTTTCTCATAATGGCTCAAGAAGATGGATAAATTTGGGAATTACTGAAATCCAACCATCTGAGTTTACAAAGCTTGCGGTGTCAATGTTTTATGCGGCGATGATAGAGGATAGGGTATATAATCTTAAAAATTTAAAAGAGCTTTCAAAAAGCTGTGTATGGATTGGCATTGTGGCGGTATTGATGATGTGCGAAACGCATCTTTCAGGAACTATCGTTCTTTGTGGTATTGCGGGCTGTGTTTTGCTTATGGGCGGTGCAAGGATTGACTGGAAGCTGCTTTTTGCAGGAGGCTTAGGTATTGGTGGGCTTGGATATGCGTATCTTTCAAGTAACCCTGAGCGAATGTCTCGTATAACAAACTTCTTAGACCCATTTGCAGATAAGCTTGGCGGAGGATACCAGACAATTCAATCACTTTATGCTATCGGCTCGGGCGGCATTTTCGGAAAAGGCCTCGGCCAGAGCATTCAGAAGTTTTATATTCCTGAGCCGTATAATGATTTTATCTTTGCTATTGTGTGTGAAGAGCTTGGACTCATTGGTGCAACATTTATTATTGCATTATTTATCGGCTTGGTCATAAGGGGAGTTAAAATTGCGATGGAAGCACCGGATACCTTTGGTTCGCTTTTGGTTTCGGGAATAATTGCACAGGTTGCGATTCAGACTATATTAAATATCGCGGTAGCCACATCCTCTGTACCCAATACCGGTGTTTCACTGCCATTTTTCAGCTACGGAGGTACGGCTATTATGATACTTTTAGCAGAAATGGGAATTGTTATGAGTGTTTCGAGATATTCCTCGAAAAATATCTGAAAGGACTGAAATCGAATGAGAGTTTTATTTGCAGGAGGCGGAACGGCCGGACACATTAATCCTGCCCTTTCCATAGCTGATTATATGAGGGATAACGAGGCGGAATTTGAGGCACTTTTTATCGGCACGCAAAGAGGTCTTGAAAAAAAGCTTGTTCCTGCTGCAGGATATAAAATTAAATATATCGATATACGTGGTTTTGACAGACGACATCTTTTGAAGAATGTTTCGGTGCTTTATAAGCTGCAAAAATCCAAAAGCGATACAAGAAAAATCATAAAAGAATTTAAGCCTGATGCGGTTGTGTGCACAGGAGGATATGTTTCAGGGCCTGTAATGATGGCGGCATATAAAGAAGGCGTGCCTGCCATTATCCACGAGCAGAATGTCTATCCGGGACTGACTGTAAAGGGCGCAGAAAAATATGCGGATTATGTTGCGGTGAGCTTTGAGGAAACCGCACAGCATCTTAAAAATCCAAACAAATGCGTTGTTACAGGAAATCCGGTGCGCACGGAGATTTTGAGAGCGGATACACTTGAGGCAAGAAACAGCCTTGGAATTTCTGATAAGCCGTTCGTACTTGTTTTTGGAGGAAGTCTGGGTGCGGCAAAAATAAATGAAACAATGATTGGTGTACTAAAAAAACTTGCCCAAAGTAGCGAAATCAGCATTTTATTCGGAACGGGAGACAGAAATTACCAAGACGTGACCGAGAAAATCAGGGAAGCGGGAATTGAGCTTTCAGACGATATAAAGGTTGTACCTTATATTAATAATATGAGTGCAGCTATGGCGGCGGCAGACGTTGTGGTTTCAAGAGCTGGGGCGATTACAGTATCTGAAATTGCGGCACTCGGCAAGCCCTCGATACTGATTCCTTCGCCGAACGTTGTGCGTAATCATCAGGAGCAGAATGCGAGAGAATTTGAGGCAAAGGATGCTGCCATTGTAATTACAGAGGACATATTAAGCCCTGAGCTTCTCTATGAAAAGATAACCGAATTGGCATTTGATAAGAAAAGGCTTTCGGATATGAGTAAAAATGTAAAAAAACTTGCAAAGTGTAATGCTTTGGAGGAAATTTATCAGGTTGTAAAAAAGATAATCAAAAAGTAGAAAAAACTCTGACTTTAAACGGTCAGAGTTTTTGGGTATTGAAATTTCCGGATAAATATTATAAAATAGAATTATAGTACACTTTGGAGGTGCAGTATGAAAAAAAGATTTTTGGCGATTCTCTGCGTGATTGCTATGATGGTTTTAGTTTTGCCGTCAGCATATGCAGAGGAAAATAAATTTATTGAAAATGGGCCTTTAGGCGGTGCATCTATTAATGTAAACTATATGGATTTAGGTGATGCCTATGTGCAAAACAGCATCTCCTTATATAGTACAACCGCTGCAACAGAAGAGGAGGCATATAACTCTATTGTCGATGCTGTCCGAAATCGTGAATTGCTGGGGTTTATCTATGAAACGGAAGACGAAAGCGGAAATAAAATTGAGGAGATTCATTATGGAATTGATATAAGCTCGCTTAATTTGACACTTGAAGACGAAGAACTAATCAACGAGATTTGTGAAAAAATATTATATTTTCATCCAGAGCTTCTTACCTATAATTATTGGAATTACTGGTATAGCGGGGGCAAAATCTTGTTTTTAGAGATTTTCTATATCTTTGACGAGGAAGAATGTGAGACAGAAAAGGCGAAATTACAAAATGCCATTGATGAATATGTGTCGCTTGCAGAGAATGTGCCTGACACAGTAGGAAAGCTGCTTGTTGTTCACGATGCATTTGCTAAAAACTGCAGATATGCAACAGAGGAACTTGCATACATAGAAAGCAACGAAAACTATGACATTAAGGAAAATGTGATATATACGGGCTATGGTGCGTTAGTTAATAAGGTGGCAGTGTGTCAGGGAAACGCAATCGCACTTAATCAAATATTTAAGGCTCTTGGCTTTGAGACAGCGCTTTGCTGTAATGATAACCCTGAAGTTAACCATATATGGAATATGGTTAAGATTGACGGGAATTGGTATCATATTGATGAGACGAGGAACGACAGCGATGTTTTTGACACCGACGGAAGTCTGATGCAGGGGAACTACTATAATTGGTTTCTTGTAACAGACGAATTTCTTGTAAATACGGGACACGGACAAAAAACCGACTGGGAAATAGACGGAGATGAAACAAATATTTCGTGCACAGACGATAAATATGGGAGCGGATATATATTCAGCGGGGATTATAAGTATGGTAGCTGGTATGGTAATATCACATATGAAAATAGCAAGTATAAGATGAACATTATGGGGGTAGTAGAAACCTCAAAGACAACAGGAAAAGCAAAGCTTTATCAAAAGAACTTCCCTTATTTTTATTCAAGCTATATCAACACCGATGCGTTGGTAGCATCAGAACCGTTTGAAACTGTGTCGGCATCGACAGGACAGACAATGAATGCAGTTACATATTTTTCTAATAGTAATCTTGGCAGTACCGATGCAATAATTGCCCAATATGAAGGAAAGGTATACAAAAGGAAAACGGGCGGAACATATTTCACATCACTTGGTGCGCAGACAACAATATCGCTTGCTGTTCCGAATGAAAAATTAAAAATTATGCTATGGAAAACAGGGACGCAGGAGCCTGTGAGTGAAGCAATTTTAGTTGATTGATAAAAAATACGAATAGTTTTTATATGCACCCTGAAGGTCGGAGACTTTCGGGGTGTATATTTTTTAAAATCTTAAACAATTTTTTTGATATTATATGGACTTTTTGTAAAAAATGTAGTATTATATACTTTGGAGTATTCTAATTAGAAAGGATATAACTTATGGACAGGTTAAAGATTGTGGTTAAGGCACTTGATGATAAGCGCGCGACGGATATTGATGTTTTAAGAATTTCCGAGCTTACATCAATCGGTGACTATTTTGTGATTTGTACCTGCTCATCAAATGTGCAGGTAAGAGCCTGTGCCGACGAGGCAGAGGAGAAGATGAAGGAAGCGGGATATCCGCCGCTTCACGTAGAAGGATACCGAGGCGGAAGCTGGATACTTCTTGATTTTGATGACATCATTGTTCACGTTATGGACAGGCAGACAAGAGAGTTTTATTGCCTTGAAAGATTATGGGATGATGCTGAAAAAATAGATGTACCGGCTGAGTAAATTTCCTTCAGTCGCAATTTTATATAGACATTGTTAATTAAAGAAAGGATTGGTTATACCAATGAAAAACTACGATTATAAAAGTATTGAAAAAAAATGGCAGGATAAATGGGAGGAAACTGGCTGCTTCCACGCAGAATCAGGCAGCGAGAAAGAACCATTTTATGCGCTTGTAGAGTTTCCGTATCCGTCAGGACAGGGCCTCCACGTTGGTCACCCGAGAAGCTATACTGCGCTTGATATTCTTGCAAGAAAGAGAAGAATGCAAGGATATAATGTGCTCTATCCTATCGGCTGGGACGCATTCGGTTTGCCGACAGAGAACTATGCGATAAAGAATAAAATTCACCCGAGAATTGTAACTGAGCAGAACGTGGCAAACTTCACGCGTCAGCTTAAAATGCTCGGATTTTCATTTGACTGGTCAAGAGAGGTAAATACAACCGACCCGTCATACTATAAGTGGACACAGTGGATTTTCCTTCAGCTTTTCAAAAAAGGTCTTGCATATAAGCAGGAGATGCCTATTAACTGGTGCACAGGCTGTAAGGTGGGTCTTTCAAACGAAGAAGTTGTAAATGGTGTTTGTGAAAGATGCGGAAGCGAGGTTGTGCAAAAGAGAAAGAGCCAGTGGATGCTCAAAATTACAGAGTATGCACAGCGCTTAATTGACGACCTTGACGAAGTTGATTATATTGAACGTGTTAAAACTCAGCAAAAGAACTGGATTGGCAGAAGCGAAGGTGCAGAAGTAACTTTCCGCTTGACTTTGGGCGACGATGTTGTTGTTTACACGACCCGTTGCGATACACTCTTTGGTGCAACATATATGGTTTTATCTCCTGAACACGAGCTTGTAGGAAAGCTGATAGACACACTCGAAAATAAGGAAGAAGTACAAAACTATATAAATGAAGCCGCTAAAAAGTCAGAATTTGAAAGAACAGAGCTTGCAAAGGATAAGACTGGTGCGCAGCTTAAGGGTGTTAATGCGATTAATCCTGTGACAGGCAAGGAAATACCTGTGTTTATTTCAGACTATGTGCTTGTAACCTATGGTACAGGTGCAATTATGGCGGTTCCTGCGCACGACTTGCGTGACTGGGATTTTGCAAAGAAGTTTAATCTCCCGATTATTGAGGTTGTAGGCGGCGGAGAGGATGTGCAGAAAGAGGCTTATACCGATGTTTCAAGCGGAATAATGGTAAATTCGGCCTTCTTAGATGGAATGAGTGTAAAAGAAGCTATCCCTGCGATGATTAAATATCTTGAAGAAAAGGGAATTGGTAAGAAAAAGGTAAATTATAAATTGCGTGACTGGGTATTCTCACGTCAGAGATACTGGGGTGAGCCTATTCCGCTTGTATATTGTGAAAAGTGCGGCTGGGTGCCGGTTCCGGAAAACGAGCTTCCTTTGGAGCTCCCTGAGCTTGACACATTCGAGCCGGGCGAAAACGGTGAGTCGCCGCTTGCAAAGGCGACAGACTGGATTTCTACAACTTGTCCGCATTGTGGGGCAGAAGCAAAACGTGAAACAGACACAATGCCTCAGTGGGCAGGCTCAAGCTGGTACTTCCTCCGCTATATGGACCCGCATAACAGTGAGGCTTTAGCTTCAAAGGAAGCGCTTGACTACTGGTCACCGATTGATTGGTACAATGGCGGTAT
>JAZNNI010000112.1:0-28439 GCA_045580145.1 Clostridia bacterium | reverse complement strand
GTTATCGGATCCCCCGTTACTGCGATTGACGCCGCATTAAATGGCGAGCCTTGTGCATTTTGCGGGAAAATTCCGTTTCCATTGTCGGCATAATACTCAGGGGTATGACCTGCGAGCCAGTCTTTGCCGCTCGCACCATCTGAAAGCTGATAAACCAATGTACCCACCATCTCAAGGTGACCAAGTTCCTCAGTTCCAATGTCTGTCAAAAGGCCTTTGCTGATGTCATCCTTCATAACATATCTCTGTGACAAATAGCGAAGAGATGCACCTAATTCTCCATTTGGTCCACCATAGGGCATAAATTAAGAAAAATATTATACTCCTCCTTGCCTATCTTCTCAACACGTGAAACCAGCTTACTAAAAACTGTAAATTTTCTCTCATTGCTCACATTTTCTGCCTTCAAAATATCCGACACGCTCTTCATTTCTTCCTCTTCTTCATCACTTAATTCCTCCTCCAAATTTTTTATTGTGTCAAGCACTTTTCTTTTCTTCGTCTTATATTCACTAAGCGTATCAATCCCATCTATAAAAGCCTCTTCAATTCTTAACAGCTTGCGTTTTTCCTTTTCAATAGCCCGTTTATCCGTCCCTGATTTTTTTCCCCTCACAACAACGTCATCCGGTAGATATTCAATTTCGGATATGCATTTTATAATTGCCCGCTCCAGCTTTTTTGCGTTAATACCACCATTCCCTGTGCAAGTGCCTTTTGTTTTGTTAAGGCAATAAAAGTATCCACCACAGTTTACCATTCCGCCCTTGCATATCCCACACTTTAAAATCCCCACAAGCCAGCTCGACTTTTCCTTACATTCATACCCTTTTCTTTTTACCCGCTTTTCGCTTAGAATTCGCTTTTGCACACTATCCCAAAGGTCATTATCTATTATTGCTTCGTGCTTTCCCTCCGAAATGATAATTCCGCTTTCATTCCAATGATATCTTTGTGTTTTCCCCTCAGGATTCCACCTTACCCTGCCGATATATACAGGGTTATTGAGCCAATATTCTACTATTCTAGCTTCTATTTTATTCCCTCGATGCGTACGTATTCCCAAATCATTAAGTCCTCTTGCAATCGAGGTCACACTCTCACCATTTACAAATTTTAAAAACACACTCCTTAAAATTTCAGCCTCATCTTCCTTTTTTAAGAGACGTTTATCACGCATCTCATATCCAAACGGAGCAACCGAGCATACTCCTCCTGACTTCACTCTTTCAATCATCCCGCGCCTTACCTCTTCCGCAAGATTTAAAGAGTAATATTCGTCCATTGCCTCAATCATAGACTCGAAAAGAACTGACATTTTGTCATCGCCTATATCTTCCGATACAGAAATCACCCTTATTCCCAGCTCTCTTTTCAGCATTGATTTATATACGATGCTGTCCTCCCGATTTCTTGCAAACCTCGAAAATTTCCATACAAGAATTGTATCAAACGGCTTAGGCTTTGATTTAGCCGCCTGAATCATACGATTAAATGCGTCCCTTTTATTTGTTGTTCGCCCTGAAAATCCCTCATCCTTAAAAATCAGTTCATCCGGCACTTCAAATCCGTTCCTCCTTGCATATTCATAAATCTTGTTAAGCTGTGATTTTGGCGAATACTCCGTCTGCTCCTCTGTGGAAACTCTTATATACGCAGCCGCTCTTTTTATACTCAAACTATCACTCCCCCATAAATTATATTAATAATACACTCTTTTTCTTTCATAAATTTTAAAGAAAGGGTGTGTTTTATGAAGTTCAATATATTTTTTAAAAACGAGGTTCTTGCAAGCAAAGATGCTTTGAAATCGCCTGAATTTCAAAAATCGTGGACGGAAAAAGAAATTTCCGCACTTTTTTTACACTTTGGTGACAACTGTAAAATAGTCCACCTCAAAAACACAAAAAAAGCTGATACACCTTAAAATGTATCAGCTTTTTTCTATTCATAAATTCCGGCACGGTCATTAATTACTAAAACTCTCATTACGCTCTCGGAAAGATTAAGATTATCTTCAGCCGCCCCGTAGTATATACCACGGTCCATAAGCTTCTGCATCGTTGGCCTTGCCCAGTCCGGTAGCTCAGCAGTATATCTGTAAACCTTTTCTCTTTCCGCCTTTAACTTAGAAACCTCACCGCGTAGCTCCTCAAATGCTTTTTTCTCGTCAGCAGTCATCTCTACAGCCTCCCACGTTTTCATAAAATTTTCAGGTAGTTTGTATTGCCTTTTTAAAGCCTTCGCCGTACTTCCCCATTGACTTAGCTGAAAATGAGGCATATCTACAGGATTTTCAAAATCACCGCCCCACAAAAGACCAATACCTTTCCCAAGCTTTCCTACCTTTTGAAAGAAAGCATCATCATTGTTATAGCTTCCTTTCCCATCATTCCTGAAAAAATCAAATGCCACTCCCCACTGGTGCATAGAGGAGTATGTCGACCCTTTTGCATTCGTGACAATTTTTCCTGCTTTGCCTCTTCCTTTAGCGTAAAGCTCGTCCTGTTCTTCTTTTGTTCTCAGGCACTCTCCTATCCCTATTTTCAAGCCCTGCTCTTCGCAAACAGCTTTAAGCTCAGCTATCTTTTCCTGAAGTTCGGGATGTAAGTCATAGATATTCCGCATCGTCTTCACCTTTTTTAAGTATATCAATAGCTTTTTTGAAAGCCACAGGTAGCGGAAGTCCCATAAGCCCCGCATTTTCTATAATCGAAATTGCCTCATTGACTATAAATCCGATAATTGCCGCCGTCTTTATGTAACACACACCGAGCGAAATATCGAGCCTGTGAGCCACCAGAACAAACAACAAAACCATACATTTTCTTGATAGTCCTTCAAAGCATGACCTACTGTCAAGCGCACCATTTATTGATTTCGGACTGTTTTTAAACACAGCCGCAATCATAAGTCCCATAAAAAAGTCTATTGCCATAAAGATAATCAAAGTCGTCATATCCCTGTTCCAACCGCCAAAAAGCTGAACAACAAGCGACCCTACTATGCCTGTGGCTGTACAAATCGCCATCTTTATATTATTCATACACCCATCTCCTTTAATATTATTAAATTCCCGCAAAAATCGGTTGTTCCTCACGTATACCTTGCTCAAACCTCGTTTGCACACCAATAATTCGCCTTTTCACCGTATTGCGATAGATTCCTTTGATGATTTGTACTCTTACTATATCTCCCAAAGAGTAATTCTCTAAAAGCTTAGCCCCCTTAGTCTTCAGAGTAACTTCATTTTCCTCGGATTTTTTTGAAAGCTCTGCACCCGCTTCATTCTCATTTTTCCCCGAAAGTTCGGTTTCCCATCGGTAAATGCCTTTTTTATCGGTATCCCCATCAAGATAAGTCCTTACAAAACCATCTTCCGTCTCCACATTATACCACCCACAGGTTGCAAGGTCGATTATATCTGTGCAAAGACGTGTATCATAAGCATTTTTATTTGCTTCGGATAAAATAATATCGTTTTCTATTCCCTTTAAGATGTTAAACACCCATTTTTTATTTCTATAATCATAGATAAGACTATGACCCGCCCCGCTTCTTTCAAGACAATCCGTAACAACATCAATCGCTGCTCGTCTGCCATATTCAAAGTCAATGGTATCTGTATCGGCAATATCTCCCAAAATAAAATTTTCGACATCAGAAAATGCTGACAAGACAAGCTCAGTCGCAATTTCTCCTGCCTTTTTAGAAACCAGCTCAGCCTCAGGTGCAATTCTTTTTGTCAATAACCAATTACAGGTCCGTCCATATATTATCAGCTCATCACGCAGTTCCTTACCTACAACAATCGCAGAAAATCCACCTTGCACAACAACTATGTATCTGTTATTAATAACAATTTCCATAGCCTCTGACGTCAGAGGCAAATGTGCTTCAAAGTTTCCCACTCCGTTATAGTAAACTGTCCATTTTGATTTTATTAATTTGGGTTCTGCATAAAGCAAATTGAACTCAAAATCATAAAAGCGCAGTATCATACAATCACCGCCTCGGAAAATCTGTTAGCATACCGGCACATCACATCAATTCCCGTATTCATATTACCGTTTAAAACCTCAATAACGTTAATCCCAGGATAAAGAAAAAATCCGTCAAAGAAGCTTTCATCTGACAGGTATCTTATCAGATTTTCGCCATCGGAGTTGTAAATTTTACGATTTTTTATATCAATCGTAACGCACTCACCCAAGTTTGCAGAATAATTGAACTTTATTGCTTCGCCGCTTGTGTGATTATAGACTGCAAGAACACTATTCTCCCCATCTGCGACGCCCTCGTTTATATTTATTACAAAGGTAGGTTCAGTCTTTGCAGTCCCCAAGTATTCAAGATTACTCCTTGATATTCTTCGGGAAAACCTGCCCGGAAAAGTGAAATTCTTTTCAAGCAACGGCACCTCGGCAAAAACAGCCACCTCAGTTTTTACTGCATCCTCAAAATAAGGATTATCACATATAAACTGAACTGTAAAAAGCAGATATTTCCCTTTTCTTGCCACCTGCTTAAACTCACAACATCTTGCCGAAATCACTCGCTTGCCAAGATAAGTTGTTATTTCAAGCACGCCATCCTCTGAAAGCGCCTTCAAAACTGAAGAATATATCCTTTCAAAATCTTCTCCTATTACTACATCCCCGCTTATTGTGATTGTACGGGCATTTGAGACCACGGAATTTGTTTCCTGTCCATCCTGACCAATATAGCGGGCAACAGAAAAGCTTTTGCCGGTAAATGTAAGTCCCTCAGCTGCGGTAACTCTCCACAAGGACTGAGAACTGCCTCCTCCAAATGTAACTTCGCCTAATTCATTAAAAAATCTTATCTTAAACATTCTGCCTCCTTTAAATCACTCCGGATAATCGCTTCACAGTCTCGAACCTCTTAATCTGCTCGACAGTATCACTTCCGCTTGAGGCTTGTATATTATAAGATGTGTTGGTAGTATTATATATATTCCCTCCGGAAGCAGCATCGATTCCTATCTTGAGGCTTGCATTAAATTCCTCAATCTTGGCGCGCACAGTTTCAAGCTGTTCATTAATCCCCTCTGTGAAGGCTTCGCCAAATTTTTGCGCAGAAATACTGCCGCTTGTATAGAATCCATCAGGTATTTCATAGCCTGCATCAAGAAGCTTTTTCTTCATATTTTCATAAGCATCTTCCCAGCCGTCAGAAAATTCCTTTTCATACAAAGCCGCTGAAATTCCCTCAGAAAGCTTACTTTTAATCTTTAAATTATTTACGTAATCCAAAAAATCAGCATCACTTGCCCTCATAAGCGTGCCTGAAAATCTCAATGCATCCTCAACATCAAGGCTATTTATTGAAGACAGAAGCATATCATATCCCGAAGCTTCTATTCCAAGCTCTGATATTCGTTCCTTTATCGCAGCTATCGTATTCCCATATTTCTTTAAAATCTCAATATCAAACTCCAGATTATGAAGAGAAGTATATTGGTCCTCTTCTCCATTAATTGTCACGGTATTTACGCTAAAAAGACCCCCGAAGCTGTTTATCTCCTTTGCCGCAGAGCGTTGCTTTTTAAGTATTCCATCAAGCTTTTTCTCTGCATAATCGGCTATTTCTCCATAAAGCTCAGTTATGTTTTTCTTTTCTGTCTCCAGAACTTCTTTTTGATAAGCATAAATTTCTTCGGTATACTTAACCCAATTTTGTGTCCCTTTAGAAAAATACTTGTCGCGCAGTTTTTCAAGCTTCTCATAATATTCTGCTTCGCTTATAATATCAAAGTCCCTTTGGTATTTAAGCTTTTCAAGCATCGCTTTAAACGCTTCGACAACATACTTATCATTTTCCCTAAGACCTTGTGCAACATTTAGCGACAGATAGCTTCCAATCTCCGGAATTTTATCAAATATCTCATTTTTAAGGCTTTCCTTTATTTGATTAATTATATCTGCTGAAACATTATCTAAATTTGAATTCCCCATACATCCACCTCCTTGCAAAATTATCTGTCCCTTTTTACATAAGCTCAAAAAGTGCATCTGCAAAATCAATTTCTGTTTGAAGCTCACTCCTACTGTCTGGAAGCTCATAAATCTCCTTGAGTTTCCTATAACATTTCCGCTTACTTTCGTCCTTTATTTCCAGCGGATTTACACTTCTCAACGATATAATCTTCATCAATCTGCACCCATCGTCAAGTCCCTTAAAGAGTGCCAGAAATACGTGCCAATGCATATAGGGGACAGATAATAAATCAATCCCGTACTGTGTGAGAAAAGCCGCATAAATATATTCTGCATCATATTCAAAGCTAAAAACATTCTTTGTTTTTTCTTTCTTTGCATCATTCTTATACGGCTTTTTCCACATATAAAAATCATACAGGCAGGACATTGTATCCTCGCTGACAGGCGGCAATCCCCTACACGCTTCATTATCAAAGCATAGCCTTAATATTATAATCAGCTTATCTGCTTCATCAATACCATTTGAGTTTATAATTTTATCAACCTCAAGCCATACTCTGAAATCCGTTCTGATAGGGTATATTACTCCATCAATTCTTACACTATCTGTAAGTACATCTGTTAAAATACTCATAATACCGCCTCATCTCCTGTATGTTATAAATTATTTATTCCTCAGCCACAAAGGTCAATGTCTGCCATCCGTCAGAGGTTGTTGCTTTTCCGAACACCTTTTCCCCTGCTACTTTTAAGCTTCCGCTGCAAGTATATGTGTCCTTATCATCTCCCTCTCCCGAAGGAATTATGGAAAACCTCCTCATTATCGCCTTAGCTGAGCCGTCCTCATTAAGCTTTGAAATATCAGCAATAACAATATTACATTCAGTTTCTTTTCCTAAAAGCTCTTTGTCCGAAACCTCAAAAAATACCTGATGCACCACATTTTCAGGGTCTGCATCAAACTTATATGATATTGCCGGTGAGTATCCCACTACTGCACTTCTTTCAATGTCCTCATCAATATATTTTCTTGAATACTCTTTGGGATTTTTAGAAACAGAAAGCTCGGTAAAACCTGTCATACGGGCATATAACGCTTCATCTCCGCTTCCCACTTCCATAAATGCAAGTCTTTCACTTCTTTTAATCATAATTATTTCTCTCCTTCCATCAACGCACTCTTCGCTTGATAGTCCTTTTGCCTGTATAATAGCCTGATTTCCATTTGAAATCTCATACTGTCAATAGAGCTGTCATAAAGATATCCGCTTGAGATAACCTCAATTTTCTCAGGGGAAATCAGATTACTATCAATTTCAGGCAGATTATTATTTTTATTTTGTTCTTCTATCCAATTTGAAATATCTTCAAAAAGCTTTGACACCCTTATATTAAATACAGGATTTTCATCATATGCATCGCGCATTGCAAAGATAAAAAGGTACTGCCTCAAAGTTCCGCCATCACAATATTTCTTTATTATTGGATTATGTTCTACCTGTTCAATAGAATAGCTCCCAGGCCTTCCTTCCAGACAGTTTATATTAATTTTCCTGCCATCAACAAAAGGGCATTCTTCCATAAATTTTTTTATAGCATCTATAATCATTCTTTATCCTCCACAAGAGAGCCTGTAATGCGGGGTGGTGCTATTTCTATTATCACATATCTCTGTAATCTTTAGGTCGGTTGCTCTGTCGGGACTCTTATTTTTACTTCTGCCAAGGCAAATATAGTCTCCCAAAGCCACATCCAATTCCTTTTTATAAGGAATGCGCACTACTATGCTGTCTGCAAGATAAAAACCTTTTTGCTTTATGCCGCTTTTGGAAGTTTTTTTCTTAAAATATGCGTAAACCTTTGGAAAATAAACAACGTCAAAGCTTTCCTTATCCTCTCTTAAATGGAATAAGGTTATATCACAGTTACTCCTCATCAAAAACACCCCGATACAAAAAATCTGTTCCCAAAAGATGCCTTTTCGCAACATCGTAAAGCGCAGATTTTATATCATTTTTCGCATACGAAACCGAATATCCATCAATAGACTCTGACAATACTCCACCCAGATTTTCCTTAGCATACAAAATCTCCGCCATTTCGCATATACAGGTTTTCAAACGCTCGTCATCAGAATTTGCGCTTTTTCCACCTGTAATATACAAAAGCTCTCTTTCTGCACATCTTTCCCATTTTGGAAATTCTGAGGCAGGGATTTTTAATTCCCCGCCGCAGAACTTATCGTAAAAAAACAAGTCAACCATCATATAAATTAAACCTCAGTAGCTTTTTCTGAAAATTTTGCAAGCACAACCTTGCTGTCGTTAGAAAGGACAACCGTGTAGAACTTATCAACAGAAATATCTGTAACTCGCTTTAGTGTCTGTCTTTCAACCTCAACATTTGTATCTCTCTTTAAGTAGATTGTAAGCGCCGGAGTTTCGTCCTCAGTTTCTACGTCTGTTTCAATCTTAACGATAGGACAAATGTATTTGCCATCCTTTAAGACAACCTTCTTTGACGGCACAACGCGAGTGTTTGCAATCATACCGATTTCTCCGCTTAGGATTACATTGCCTGTGTACTTTTCACAAGATATAAAGTCCTCGTCGTGTCTTAACTGTGTGAGCTGTGACGGGTGAACAAAAATAACCTTCTGGCAGTTTGATTCCTCGCCAAACTTATCAATCGCATCAATAATTCCGTCATATGAAATTATACTGTCCGCCTCATAAACTGTACTTGCAGTCTGCAAAGCCTCCATAGCATCATTATCCACTTTTGCAGCAATAGATGCAGCAAGCTGATTGTTTGTTTCACCGATTGGGTTTCCATAGCCTGAAAGTACGGCCTCATCTGAAAGTTCAACAGCCTTCATTGCCTTTTTAATTGTAGCTTCTGTAGTTGTTGTGATTAGTGTGGTTGTATCAACCTCTATCCCTTCTGCCACATCATCAGCATCTCCGATATATGAATACTGCGGCACAACTATTGTGTCACCTGCAACTCCCGCTAAAGTGTCATCCACCTTTGCAAACGGAGCTACCACGATTTTGCTTTCAATTTTGGCAGAAATCATATCCGCCATAACCTTTGGATTTACTAAATCTGAAATTCTTGTCATTGACATAATTAAAACCTCTTTTTCTCCCGCACATCATTCTCACCCTTTATGCTGTGTGCAGGCAATCAGCACAAAGGTGTATATATTTTTTCTTATTTTACAAAAGCTTTGTAAAGCTCCGGATTTTCCCTATATAGCTTTAATCTGTCCTTATAGCCAAGCTTTGAAAAATCCACTTCTGTCTTTCCTGATGATGCCTCTGCAGTAAATTTTGGCTTATTTTCGTCTTCCTCAAACAAAAATCCGTATTCCTGCCTGAGCATTTCAAGTTGCTCAGAAAGACCTGTTAGTTTTCCGTCCTCAAGTGTTATTTTCTCAAGGTCTAAAAAAGTTTTTACTGCTGCTGTACTTTTTGAGCCTGCATTTTCAAGTTCGGTCTCCAAAAGCTTTTCAAACTCTACCTTCTGGAACTTTTCTTCTGCATCCTTTACGCCCTTTTCATAAGCCTCATTTAGTGCCGCATCGTCGGGATTACCTTTTTCAAGCTCCTCTTTGAGTGCTGTGACACTTTCATCGTGCAGCTTCAAAATCCCCTCTACTTCGGCATCTGTAAGCTCCGGAAGCAGATTTAAAATGTCTTCCTTTTTCATATTCCCACACCTTTCTTGCCTGAAACTTCTTTTTTGTGGTCATTGTCAGGCATATATGACCTTCTTTTCGCTGTCTCCTCATCTTCACCGAAATACCATTTTCGTATTTCCCATGCCTTGATGATTCCGGCGCTGTAGAGCTTCAGCTTTTCTTCGAATTCTGACTTTCGGTCTGCAACGATACTGTCATCAAACTCAAAGCTGACTCCATACTCTCCATCAGGTGCGAGAGAATACAGGTCGCAAAGTACATTCATTGCATCTGCAAGATTTGTAAGAGCTGTCCTCAAACTTGCCTGAATATCACAGACGTGCGCATAGCTGCGTTGCTTTGACACTCTTATTTCCTCTGCAGTTCTGTCAATATTTAAGACGTTTGACAAAGTTCCGTATGCAAGTCCGGAATTAAATTCGATTTTTCTCAGGATTTCATTAAGCCCGTTTATTAAGGATTCGTCTCTTAAGGTCGGAGTCCAGTCTTCAAATAGGCTGTCGTCTCCGCTGTTTAAGAGGCGATAAAGCCGCTTATCAGGAATAATGCAATTTCCGCTCTTGTCGCGCTTCATTGCCGCCTCATCAACAAACAAAGCCCTCTCTCCGCTCTCAAACTCCCATAGAAGTCTCTCGTATTGCTTTTCTGCGTCTTTAATAAGCGACTGAACGCGCGCAAACACAGACACTCCAAGAGGAGACTCAGTATCTATAAAATTTGCCATCGGCATTTTGAGATATGCAAACATTGGCTTTTTTATCCCCTTTATTCCGACTGAGGGCTCAATATCCTTCCACGGTGCGACCGCTTTTAGCTCAACCTGTCTTCCTATTACTGAGGCATTGTCGCTTACAAAGGCATTATTACGAATTTTATATATTCCGTTCTCAAAGCCGTGCCTTTCAATTCGTGTATAAATCTTGCCCCCTGAAAAATACCTGTCTAAAAATACCGCACCGGTAATTTCACCGCTGGAATTAAACTCAGTTGGCACAAAATTTTCTGCCTGCACATAGGTAACTCTGATTTTGCCTCCATCGACATATGGCTTTAAAACCAATCCGCCCTTGGCACAGGCAAGCTCTGTAATATTGCGGATATTCTGCAAAAATTCCTTATACTGCTCATTTAAATATTCCGCTCTTTCTGAGCCTGAAATTTCTGACTCAAATTCAATAGTTACAAGCCTTGCCGTCTCTGATGCAATAGCCGAGGCAAGCGAAAGACTGCTTTTTCCTCTGTAAAGCTCGTCCCATACATTTAGTGCGGCTGTCATCTTATCCGAAAGCTTTGTCTCAATCCCTAAAGATGACAAGGAATTTTTTAAACTGAAAATACTAATCACCTTCCTAAAAAAATTCATACTGCTACTTTAACCTTTCTGCCCGCCAATTTTCTACTTGCCTCACTGCGGGCGAATAAGGCATATACAAGTGGGATTTAAAACATTTTTTTCATAATGGTATAGCAAAAATATCGGATATCGTCCATTGCGTGGTCGTTTTTCTTTATCGGCCTGTCCTCACTGCATTCTTCGTCCCAGCAGTATGCTCCGAACTCACGTATAGTATTTTCGCAGCTTTTATGTATTTGTATTTTTCCGCCCGATAAAAGCCCTGCTGTATACCTGATGCCGTCAAGGACACTGTTTTTCGCTCTTTTTACAGTAAATCTGCCGTGTCTTTTGATAGTTTCAATAAAGCTCGCTGCAGATGGGTCAACCACCACATACTGAACGTGAACATTTTTTGTAAGCTCTTCGAGCTCTTTGTAATATTCTTCATCGGTAAGTAGTTTCTGTCCCGTTCTACCGTCGTGATAAAACTCCTTTACCCTATACGCAATGCCGTTTGATATGCACCAAAGTCCCATACTGCACGGGTTTAGAGTCCCATAGTCTATCGAAACATAATAGCTTCCGCCCTCAGGCAGCCTATCGAAAATGTGCTTACCTTTATCGAACATAGGATATATCAGTCCCTCTGCAAGCGCCCATTTTCCCAAGATGAACCTGTCAAAATAAACTGTCCCGCTATATTCCCTTTCGAGATTTCGAACAAACTGCTCTGATAAGTTCGGGTTATCATAAATAGTGTAGTGCTGGCGGAATATGTCTGCATCACTCTCTAAAAATTTGAGTAACCAATGATTCGGACTTTCAGGGTTACACGTACCATCAAAAATTGAATTAGGCTTGTCAAGACGTGACTTAAGCATTGAAAATACATCCTCGTGCCACGTTGTTACCTCATCACCATAACAATATTCAATTCCCGCACCCTGCAATTTTGACACCTGTGTCACCTTATCCGCTCCAAGTGCATGACATTTTTTCCCGAAAAGCATAACCGTGTTGTCACTTCCGATATTTCCTACAAGCTCGTCACCCCAAATCGACCTCATAGGTTCTAAAATGTTTCGGTTTAGCGTACCTTTGGTATTTCCTAAAAGCAGTATAAGTCCTGTACCTGTGCAAGCACGTATACGCCTTGGCAATAAAAAGTAGTCAAGATATGTTTTCCCGCTTCTGGTCGCACCTTCCTTAATATTCCACCTGTGATTTGCATTCAGCCAGAACTCCTTTTGCTTATCTGTCAGCCTGAGCATCTATGCCTCCTATAATTTCGTCCAGCTTTTCATATATTCCGCTGTTTGACTCTTGCGGCTTATCTTTCCACTTATCAGGACGTCTGTTTTTAAGCCAGACCGATGCTGCCGATACATCAGGCGGAACACTCTTTCTGACCGTCGTCACCTCTTCATCGCCATTTGCCTTTATGACGGTTTTGACTTCTTCGGTTTCAAACCCGAGTGCCTTTTTAAGTATCGCATTTTCAACCGATATATCGGTGATTTCTCTACCCATTTTTACAGCTTCAAATATCCCTACATTTTCTTTTTCCCACCTGCGGAACGTTGCTGCCGAAATACCGATTTTTGCTGCAATCTCACACCTTGCCATACCATCTCTGCTCCAAGCCTGAATAAGTGTCAGTCCTTCCTTTGTGAGCCAAAAATCAATTTTCCGCATTTATCCCGTTCCTTTCCGCAAAATCTCTTTTTTAATAATGTAATCATATCCCGGTCTTCCGCACAGGTCGCAGGAGCTTTTTATAACCTGAAATCCATCGGGAACAGTAGAAAATCCCGCTTCCCTGTAATCCCCTGCACATCTTGTGCAAAGGGTGCGTTTTTCCTCCAAGCTGTCACCTCCATTTGTAGCTATTTTGAAATTTAAAACCGGCGCCGGTTTTTTTCATACTAACATACTATCACACTTTTTCGTGACATATGGGACAACTTTTAATTAGCTGCATTTATCAAGGTACCTATAAAATCTTTTTTTCACAGAATTCTCAGAATTCATCCCACCTACGCGGTCCGCAACTGCATTCCACGTCATAAGATTTAAACATCTTAACTTAAAAATCAAGCGCGTCTGACAATCATCAATATCTAAAATATAGCTTGTGACCTCTGTCTTAACCTTTTCCAGCTCAACTAACTTTTCTCTTATCTTTTCTTCAACTTCAGCTTTCTTCAAGGCAAGCTCAGAGACCTTGTCACTTATTCTTCCACCTTTTGATACTGTTCCAATACCTGCTCCCTGAACATATGACAGATTTTTAAGTCGTTCAAGTTCTTCCTTCCACATGATAATTTCCTTGTTGATATAATATACCTGCATCAAGTCTTCTTTCGTCAAGCCATCACCTCTTTTAAAATCACTGTTCGTCTGTAAATCCGCTTAATTCTGACGGGTAAATCTTTGACACACATTCCTGACACCCGATAAAATCGCCGTGACAATCTTTTAAAAGAAAATCCCACTCACAGCTTCCACACATAGGACACTCAAGTACCCCTTCTTCAGGCAAGTCTGCTCCGTAATTAAGTGTTCTTTGTCTTTCCGCTTTCATCACTTCATCGTAAAAATTCATAATTCATCTCCTTTCACTTTTAAATTAATGAGTGCTTATACGTTTTCCATTTAACCACCCCACATTTCGTGTTCTTTTTCTTGATATTATATACACATATTGTGGTTTTGTCAAGTGTTTTGGTAAATTTTCCCACATTTTGTGTATATTTAACAAAAATAATTAAACTTCAATATTACCACTTGACAACTACACATAACGTGTATTAAAATTGAACTACAGAGCCTGAAAGGAGAAGAATAATGTTTGGAGAAGTATTAAAAAAACTCAGAAAAGATGCAGGAATGTCACAAGGAGACCTTGCAGATGCCATTGGGATGTCAAAAAGTGCTGTCGGAATGTATGAGCAGGGCAAGAGAACTCCTCATAATAAAGAGGTTTTAAAAGCTATTTCCGACTGTTTCAATGTCACTGTGGATTATCTTTATGGCTTCACCTCCGAAGGTAGCATCATAAATGATGAAGACCGAACTCGTTTTGGCTTGCGCGCAATTTCCACAAAAAAAATACCTATGATAGGAAAAATAGCCTGTGGCGAGCCTATTATGTGCGAGCAGGATTACGAAACCTTTATTGAAGCGAGCAGTGACATAGATGCTGATTTTTGCCTTACCGCTCAGGGAGACAGTATGATAAATGCACGTATTTTTGATGGTGATGTTGTATTTATACGTGAGCAGCAAATGGTGGAAAACGGAGAAATCGCTGCGGTAATAGTTGACGATAATGAGGTAACATTAAAGCGTTTTTTCTATTATCCTGACAGGCAGCAGGTAATTCTTCAGCCGGAAAATCCGACCTTCAAACCACTGGTTTTCAATAACGAAGAGCTTAATCATATTCGCATTCTGGGTAAAGCTGTTGCGTTTATGAGCAAAGTCAATTAGCGGAGGTGGATATTCCTTGAACAAAGAAACAATAGCTGAAAGAATATATGAAAACCGTATTCGTATGAAGCTGTCGCAAAAGGAGTTAGGCGAAAAGGTAGGTGTAAGCAACCGTGCCGTTTCAAAATGGGAAAACGGACGTTCCATCCCTACTACCGAAACTTGCCGCCTTCTTGCCGAAATTTTCCATATATCATTAGACGTACTTTTAGGCACCGAGCCTATGCTTGAAACAAGCCGTCATACATATTCAAAAATGGAATCCTTGCGTGAGCTTTACAGAATTGGCAGAGGCCCTTCAAGCTCGCATTCTATGGCACCTGAAAAGGCTTGCCTTATGTTCCGCGAGGAAAATATCCACGCAGACAGCTTTAAAATAATACTTTATGGCTCACTTGCCAAAATGGGCAAAGGTCATCGCACCGAATATGTGATAAATAGGGTTTTTAAGAATAGAAATTTTGAGATTATCTTCGATAATGACACAAAAAAACTCCCTCATCCAAACACTATGGATTGCTATGCATATACAGGAAGTGTGCAGACAGATTTCTGGCGTGTTTTAAGTGTAGGTGGCGGAAAATTCATTATAGACGGCAGGCAGCGAAATGAACACAAAGAGGTTTATGAGCTTAACAAATTCACCTCAATCGCCGCACTTTGCAGAAGAAATAAAATGCGCCTTTGGCAGTATGTAGAAATGTGCGAAGGTCCGGAAATTTTCGAGTACCTCCACGAAATATGGGCTTGTATGAAGGAAAGCATACAAGAAGGCCTTAATGCCTCAGGCACACTCCCAGGCGGGCTTGATGTTCAAAGAAAGGCAGGCTATTTATATCACCAACATCATATAGACGAAAGTTCCGAAACACGTGCAAACAGACTCGTTTGTGCATATGCCTTTGCTGTCAGCGAACAGAATGCCGACAGCGGAATTGTAGTAACGGCACCTACCTGCGGTGCATCAGGAGTACTCCCTGCAGTTATGTACTATCAGCAAGAACGCAGAGGCTTTTCCGATGACGAAATAGTAAAAGCACTTGCAACCGCTGGACTTGTGGGAAATATAATTAAAAGTAATGCCTCAATAAGCGGTGCAGAATGCGGATGTCAGGCAGAAATCGGAAGTGCCTGTTCAATGGCAGCGGCAGGACTTGCTGAGCTTTTGGGGCTTAGCCTTGAACAGATAGAATATGCCGCTGAAGTCGCGATGGAGCATCATTTAGGTCTTACCTGTGATCCCATTCATTCCCTCGTTCAAATCCCGTGCATAGAGCGAAATGCAGTTGCAGCGATGCGTGCTATAAACTCAGTTTCCCTTGCAAACTTTTTAAGCGGCAGCCGTAAAATATCCTTTGACCTTGTTGTAAAAACTATGTATGAGACTGGAAAAGATATGTCACGAAACTACCGCGAAACGAGTGAAGGCGGACTTGCAAAGCTTTATGAATAGAAAAAAAGCGACATTGCACATAAACAATGTCGCCTTTTTATTATTTATACTATATCCCTCTTAGAAAGTCCGCTATTTTGGACAGCGAGATTAACAGCTTCGTCTTGCACAAGCATAATTTCTTTACCCGAAATTTCAACTTTGCTGCTTCCATAGGTATTTCCATATTCATCTTCAATAAAGGCAAAAATGTAGTCACCGTCTTTTAAAGCTCTCGCATAATACCGAGGTGCATTTCTTACAATCAAGACTGTTCCCGTACCCGTAATAGAATATTCTCCTAATCCTGCAGGAATAAATACTGCCTCTCCGGCAAATACACTTACCTCTTTATTTCCATAGGATATAGTCGCCTCACCTTCGGTCATAACCAAGCTGTGATAGGATTTTTCATCTGCCAAAAGGCATATTTCTTTTTCTTCAAGCGAAACTTCTTTTACCTGAAAATACTCACAGCTGCCAATCATCCTTGTCCCATCAGAGCATTTGCATATTTTTCTGCCACGCGCCTTGCGGGTATCAGAACAGCTCACACCCTTGTCGATATGAAGTTCGCGAGTCTTTCCGTCTTTTCCAACTCTTCCATAATCATAGAGCCTGTATGTGACATTGGAATTTTGTTGAATTTCAGCAATAAGATTTCCTGCACCGATTGCGTGCACTGTTCCTGCTTCAACAAAAAACACATCGCCTTTTTTTGACGGAACACAGTTTAACAGATTCTCAACAGTCTGATTTTGTATTGAAGCCGAAAGTTCCTCCCGCGTAATATCCTCTTTCATTCCATATGTAATCATTGCGCCCTCGTCGCATCCTACTACATACCACATCTCTGTCTTTCCGTTCTGATTTTCCCAAAGCTTTGCCTTTTCATCATCAGGATGCACTTACACACTTAAATTTTGAGCCGCATCAATGAATTTTATCAATATCGGAAGCTCGTCAGCTTTGCAGTTTGTGCCAAGCACCCCGCAATTTTTTTCTATATATTCTTTCAATGATACTCCGTCATACTCACCACCACAGATAATGCTCATCCCGTCATTATGACAACTAAGCACCCAGCTCTCTGCAAGCGGAGAAATCTCTGTTTTAATTCCAAATTTATCCTTCATTTGATTTCCGCCCCAAAGATAATCCTTATATACACCGCCAAATTTCAGTATTTCCATATGCCGCCTCCAATAATTTAATCTCTCTATATTATATCACTTGTTATAAATAAATTCAACTTCATTTATAAAATTTGCATTTTGCTAAAAGACTTCAAAATTTGCTGCTGAAAATAATATATTCACTTTTGCACAAAATAGGAGTATCTTGAACTTTAATCAAAAAAATATGAAATATTTAAAAATAATTGTTGACAAATTAAAAAATGTTTGTTATAATAATGAAGTTGTGAATAGGCGAGGGTGGCGGAATCGGCAGACGCGCACGTTTGAGGGGCGTGTGGTTTTTACCTTGCGAGTTCAAGTCTCGTCCCTCGCACCAACAATTTTTAAATATAGCGGGATGGTGTAATGGTAGCACTAGTGACTCTGACTCACTCTGTACGGGTTCGAATCCTGTTCCCGCTGCCAAATGAAAAGCATACCTTGTGTGTGCTTTTCTTTTTGCATATGCAAGGATTCGAAGCGAGCGGTAGTGAATTTCGTGCCGGTGGCACGAAAGAGCCGCGAACCGGCTTTTCCGCAGAAAAGGAATCCTGTTCCCGCTGCCAAAAAGCATACCTTGGGTGTGCTTTTTTTGTCGAAATATGTATCATACTTCTCCCCTTTCTCATATTGCATATTTTTACAAAATATGTTAAAATAATTTATAAGGGAGTGACGCTTGTATGACTATTGACAGTATTGTATATCAAAATATGGAGCATCTTATCGAAAAGTCCGGCATAAGCGAAAGGCTATGCACAACCGCCTGTAACTTAGGTCCAAACTTTTTCGTAAACTACAGAAAAGGCAGAACAAAGCATTTCAGAATTTGCGACTTGATAGAAATTGCTGCATTTTTTGAAGTTTCACTCGACTATCTATGTCACTATGAAAACACCCGTGACGATATGTTCCTTCCAAAGCAGAAATTAAAACCTCGCGATGAAAAAGTAATTATGCACGGTATCCGCCGCCTTGATCCTGTTGGAAGAATAAACATTGCCGAGCATCTAAATGAAGAAATCAAGGCATCAAGAGAAAGAATAAAACAAAAACAACGGCAACAAAAATGATAAGTTTTTTGTTGCTTTTTCTTTTTTTTTGTGATATAATTTAATGTAAGTATACTTGTGGGAGGATTTATTATGGATATTACCGATGCTATACTGAAAAATGGCACAGATAAACTCAGGATTATACAAGAATTAGTACCAGGAAAACAGATAACTCTTGCACACATAATCGCAAGTCCGGACGATATTCTTTATAAAAAGCTTGGACTCAATCCTGAAATTGATTATAATCGTGATTCTATCGGCATCATTACAATGTCACCTGCTGAAACAGCTGTTATTGCTGCGGACATTGCTATGAAATCATCAAACATAGAGCTTGGCTTTGTTGACCGCTTTAGTGGCACGCTGATTATTACAGGTACTGTTTCAAATACAGAAACTGCAGTACACGCAATATGCGACTATGCATCACAGAAGCTTGGCTTTGCAGTATGTGACATTACAAAAACCTGATGAAAAAGATTATACTCGTAGGACGAAGTGAAAGTGGAAAAACCACTCTTATTCAGGCATTAAAGGGCGAAAAAATCCATTACCACAAAACACAGTATGTAAATCATTTTGACGTTATCATCGACACTCCGGGGGAATACTGTGAAACGCGTAACTTAGGTGCTGCGCTTGCTATGTATACATTTGAGGCGCAGGTTGTCGGATTACTTCTTAGTGCAACAGAACCTTATTCGCTATTCTCTCCTTGCTGCTCAGTTATGGCAAATAGGCCCGTAATCGGAATCGTCACAAAAACAGACCACCCCGATGCAAATCCCGAAAGGGCTGCCGAATGGCTCAAGCTTGCAGGATGCGAAAAAGTATTTTTCACATCATCATATAACCATGACGGAATAGTGGAAATTTTGGAATATTTAAAAGAAGACGGCGATATTATGCCGTGGGAAAAAGACTGAAAGGAATGAGATTATGGATTTTAATAACGAGACACTTAAAATCAATATTGACCTTGATAAAGAAAGCGAAGTTCATGAAATCATATCCTTGGTATATGATGCTTTGCGCATAAAGGGTTATGACCCAATCAGCCAGATAGTAGGATACATTCTTTCTGATGACCCGACATATATTACAAGCTATAATGGTGCAAGAAGCCTTATTGTAAAGGTCGAACGCGACGAACTTTTAGAAGAATTAGTAAGAAGCTATATCAAGAATATATAACAGGAGAAATTATATGATAGACTTTCATTCTCATATATTGCCCGGCATAGATGACGGTGCAAGTAATATCGAAATAAGTCTTGAAATGCTGCGCCTTTCTATTGCATCAGGCGTAGACACAGTTGTTGCAACATCGCACTGCTACCCTGTTGACACTAATGATGCAATGGTTTTTCTGGAAAAGCGAGACGCCGCATTTAACATTCTAAGCTCGGCTATAGCTTCATCAAAGGAAAGGCTGCCATCAATAATCCGCGGAGCAGAGGTTCACTTTGCAAAGGGCTTGTCTAAACTTAAAAGCATTGACAAGCTCTGTATTGAAAACACCGAGTACCTACTTCTTGAGCTTCCGTACAAAAAATGGACTGATGACGTCTATGAGGAAATATATCATATAACCAGATTGGGACTAAAGCCAATCCTTGCGCATCTTGACAGATACATAGGCCAGGAAAAACAATTCTCTGAACTGCTTTCATTAAATGTGTTGTGCCAAATAAATGCAAGTGCATTTTTTGATAAAAAACTGCGCAAAAAGGCGCTTAATTTATTTTCAAATGATGCAATCCACGTAATTGGAAGTGATATGCATAATTTGACGAACAGACCTCCAAATCTTGCCGAGGCATATGATATAATCGAAAAAAAATTTGGTTGGGAATACGTAGACTTTTTAAAACAAAATTCAAAACGTATTACACAAAACAATGAGGCACTTCCAACGCGTCTCCCAAAACTAAGTTTTATCAAAAAGTTTAATATTTAAAAAAACTGCCCGTCTGGGCAGTTTTTTTAAATTTCTTCAGTTTTGGTATTGTCTTCCTTTGATTTCTCTAAAGACTCTTCCTCACTATTATTTCCCCTGATAGCATTTAATATACTCATAAATTGTTCGCCAGTAATAGTTTCCTTCTCGATGAGAAATTCAGAAATCTTATGAAGTGCCTCCATATTCTCTCCAAGCAGCTTTTCTGCTTTATCGTGAGCATCTTTTAAAACCTTTATTATCTCATTATCAAGCTGAGTTCTTGTTTCTTCAGAGCAGTTAGGGACATTTCTGCCGTCTAAATACTTACTCTGCATTTTTTCAAGCGCCGCCATACCGAATCTGTCGCTCATACCATACTGAGCAATCATTGCACGCGCAAGGTCATTTGCCCGCTCAATATCATTCGCAGCACCGGTTGTTTTTGTATTGAACACAAGTTCTTCCGCCACTCGTCCCGCCAGAAGTACTGTTAGCTCATCAAGGATTTCATCCTTACTCATAAGATAATGTTCCTCTTCAGGCATCTGCATTGTGTATCCTAAAGCCCCCATAGTTCTTGGTACAATTGTGATTTTCTGAACAGGGTCGGTGTTCTTCTGAAGAGCCGCTAAAAGTGCGTGCCCCACCTCGTGATAGGCAACAATTTTCTTTTCCTTATCTGAGAGTATTCTGTCCTTCTTTTCTTTACCTGCAATAATTATTTCAACCGCATCCATCAGGTCTTCCTGAACTACTACATTTCTTTTCATTCTGACTGCCCTTAAAGCTGCCTCGTTAACCATATTTGCAAGGTCTGCACCAACTGCACCACTCGTTGCCAGTGCAATTTCGTGAAGGTCAATATCAGAAGATACGCGTACATTCTTGATGTGCACCTTTAAAATGTCTTCTCTTCCCTTTAAATCAGGTTTTTCCACAATTATTCGTCTGTCAAATCTACCCGGTCTTAAAAGCGCCTTATCCAAAATTTCCGGTCTGTTTGTTGCCGCCAGAATTACAACACCCTTTGAAGAATCAAATCCATCCATTTCAGAAAGGAGCTGATTGAGTGTTTGCTCGCGTTCGTCATTTCCGCCGCCATACTGACTGTCTCGGCTTTTACCGATAGCATCAATCTCGTCAATAAATATAATACACGGTGCTTTTGCCGATGCCTGCTTGAAAAGGTCACGCACTCTTGATGCTCCAACACCAACAAACATCTCAACAAAATCAGAGCCGGAAATCGAGAAAAATGGTACATTGGCTTCTCCTGCCACGGCTTTTGCAAGCAAGGTTTTTCCCGTACCCGGTGGCCCTACTAAAAGTGCACCCTTAGGCTGTTTTGCACCAATCGCTATATATTTTGACGGGTTATGCAGAAAGTCCACAATTTCATCAAGCGACTCTTTTGCCTCGCTTTGACCTGCAACGTCGGAAAATGTCACGCCCGTCTTATTCTCCATATACATCTTTGCATTAGATTGGCCAATTCCCATTATGCCTCCGCCGCCCATCTTCTTTCCAAAAGAGCGCATAATAAGACCAAAAAACAGGTACATAATGCCTACTGGCAAAATCCACGACAAGATGAAATCTATAAAGAAATTACTTTGAATAATACTTCTTTTATATTTTACATTGTTTTCCTCAAGCAGCTTCACAAGGTCTGGGTCCCCCACGTTACCTGTGTAATACTCAGTCTTAACCTGAGTAGCAAAGGGACTCATATATAGGGATGTGAGATTATCATTTTTAGCATCCTCATCCTTTTCAAAAATAATAATCTGGTCCGCTTGAATTTCTACACTTTCAACCTTTCCATCCTTTACCATCTGCACAAACTCATTATAGTAAATTTCCTTTTTCTCAGGACTCATAAGGAAGTTAAGGATTGCGTTTAGACCCACCGTTGCTACAAGAGACAGTATAATAAAATACATTATCGGTGACTTATTCATATTATTTGAATTTTTTTTGTTATTTTTTTCGTTCATTCTTTTTCCCTTTCATAATGGCAACTCTTCCCATTAAGATATAGAATAACACAAACCGTGCAAGGTGTCAACATAAAACCACACGGAAAATCACATAATCTGTATAGTTTGTAATCTTTGCAAATAATCAGGTTTTATTCAATCGCCCTTTCTGTAATCTGCTGACAAAAAATTTCAAACTCTTTAAAAAATTTTCAAAAAAAGGTTGACAAAGAGAATAATCTGTGGTATTATATAGAAGTTGTCAATAGAGACATCAAAATGTGCCTTTAGCTCAGCTGGTAGAGCACCTGACTCTTAATCAGGGTGTCCAGGGTTCGAGCCCCTGAAGGCGCACCACGTCAGAGCAGGCTATATATCGCTTGCTCTGTTTTTTTATACAAAAATCAGAGTTCACTCACTTCGCTGCTATATTAAAAAAATCCTGTCATTAGACAGGATTTTTTTAATATTTCATATCTTATGAAAAATCGGCTTTCTTTTCTCAAAGGTGCAAACGTATGGTGAAACCGTCGCAATCATATCGATCGCTTCCTTCGTATACTGCCCAACGCGAGCTCTGTCGTGCGAATCCGAGCCGATAGTTATAATCTCGCCGCCCAATTCCCTGAATCTCTTTAAAAAGTCAACTGACGGCAGAAAATCACCTGTACGGTCAACTCCGCTTGTGTTAACCTCCATACCCTTTCCCTTATCAATCAAAATCTTCAATATCTCATCGGAAATATCGCATATATCCTTGTATTTCACAGCAGAATGAGTTGGATTATGCTCAGATTTACACACATATGTCAAGTGCCCTAAAACGTCAAAATCATCGTGGACCTTAACACATTCTAAAACTGCATTCATATATTTGCTCACAGCCTCATAAAAGCCTATACCCTCCCAATATTCCTTAAAATATGGGTCATAACCACCTGCAAAGTGGACAGAACCTATGACAAAGTCAAAGTCCCTCTTTTTCAAAAGTTCACAAAGCTCTGCCTTGTTCCAATCTGTCATTCCAAACTCTACACCGCGCCTTATTTTTACTCTTCCCGATTTAATGCCGTCATATGCCGCGCTATAATCCTCCAAATCAAACAAGTCATGATGTCCGTCTTTTTCATTTGCAAAGTCATAGTGGTCTGTAAAACATATTTCGCTAAGTCCTCTCTCCTCTGCCGCTTTCAAAATTTCAATCGGTTCTTCATTAGAATCAAAGGAAATCTTGCTATGTAAATGAAAGTCAAACACGTCCTTTTCCCCCTTTAATGTCATAACGATAAATCGCAGTACCTATCGATACCATAGTCAATATATCACCTATCGCTGACCCATATGCACAGCTTGCAAAGTTGTATATAAGCCAGAATGGCGAGCCTAAAAATGATACCTTTCGTATAGTTTTTTCATTGCGAAGCCAGAACGCACTTGTATGCAGTCCTACACCTAATATAGGGCAAAGACTGAAAATATTTTTATAAAGGCAAAGTCCTGCCAAAACAATCACAAGATTAATAAATATTACTGCGAGTTTTGTGTGCTTTTTGATAAAGCCCTTATCTCGATTTTGTGCCATAACCGAGGAAACAGTCCCCAAAATATCGAGAACTGCCCCCTCAAAAGCACCTAAAAGCAGGTATTGCAGAATATATAAAACTCTTGAAATAGCATTACACAAAATAATATTTTTTCTCTTCTTTTGCTGGTAGCTGAGCAAAAATAGTATTACTGCAAAAATCCCTATAATTTGTGGAATAACCATCATATAACTATTTCCCATTTTACTTTTCTACGAATTCAAATGTCAGGTGATGTACCTTTTCCTCCCCCGGCTTCAAAAATTCAAGCAATCCTTTCGCCCTCATAACATCACGTCCGTCAGGATAGCAATTTCCCGGCTCAAGACCTAATACATATTCATGCTCTCCCATCATCTTCCACTCTGTAAAACAGTTAAGCTCGCTCGTATCAAAGCTCATATTAAGCCCTTTTCCTATGTCCTTATTGAAAATAGAAACTGTAGGTGCGCCTGAAAGTGCGTGGTAAAAACACATTTCCTGATAGCCTTTTTGCGGCTCTTCCATCACAAGACAGGTTTCGATTCCCTCTCTTGCGTGTTCATCTCTTGGTTCAACCTTGCTGGCAGGAATTTTAACCTCTGCATTTTCTGACAAAAGAGGATAACCCATATTGCAATGATAAAGCACCTCTAAAGGAGTTTCTTCCGAGCCAATATTTTTTATTTTATCAGTAACATAAATCACATTTTTATCAAGCGGACAAATATATTCTCTTTCCAAAATAAGCTTGTGTGCGAAAAGCGCCGCATCCCGCACTACCGCCTTGATATGAATTTCACCATTCTCTATAAAATGATAAATGTTTTCGCACGGTATATTGGAAACTGTGCCGTGCAGCGGTAATTCCTCGCCATTGTCAGTGCAGGGGGAACCAACGGCTGTAAGACCGCAGGTTGTGAAAAATCCAGCTGTAAAGGATTTTAAAAATCCTGCACCCTTACCATCATAATACTCAGGGGAAACGTATCCGCAAGGTGCAAAATAGCTGAAATTATCACCCTTAAAGGTCAGCCTTGAAATATCTCCTGCACGGTCTGCCGAAATTGTGAACTCAAGACCCTTTCCGTTTCTCACATTCAAAACCCGCATTCCATCGCCTTTTCCGCCAACAAGGCGCATTTCCTCAACTCCATAAAGCTGCAATTCATTACCTATATATTTCTTCATAATACTCTCTCCTTCTATTTACTGGCTACAACAAGCTCTTTTATTTTTCCTATTGACGATGACCTTCCGTCCTTATAAATGTCATCAAATACAATCTGGCACACGTATTTGTCTGCGTCCTGCTCCTGCATAATCTCGCCATTTATCAGTATATTTCTAAGCTCAATCTTGTCAGCAACAGCACCAATCTGCGGGTCAAAAATTTCCCACTTTTGATAGCGTATTGACTTTGCTCCAATCGTTATAAAAAACGACATTGGACTTCTTTGCTTGTCAATTGTGACTTTGATATTCTCAAAGCTCATATATCCAATTTCCGAGCCAAGCTCAAACGCAGCAAAATGCCCGTTCACAGGATTGTTTTCCACATATGCATCCATTTTATCAATCGGCTCGGTAATCGTTACATCAATATCCTCAAAAAATACATTATCAAACCTTCCCTGAGCACCATAGGTCGGATTTTCCTCTATCAAGTGTCTGTCACGTTGGAAATATCCCTTAAACGTATTTATTCCGCGTACATTTTTTATGATAACATTCTCTATTTTGCAATCGGAAGCTGTACCATCCTTGTAAGTATATCTTCCCGGAAGAATTCGCATTGCTTTATAGTTGCTGTCCTCCGACAAAGCCAAATTCTCGCAAAGAGCATACGATATAGCTCCAAAATTGACAGATGAACGCTCCCAGTCAAAAGCATTTAACGCAACTAAATCATCACCCACTTGTCCGCTGATATTTCTCACGATAATCTTCTGAGTATTTCCATTTATATGAACTCCATCGGCGTGACAATCAACAAAGCGGATATTTTCAAATATTGCACCTTGCAAATCTCCTACCTGAATAGAAAACTCTCCGGAATTTCTGACAGTTACATTTTTAACAGATAAACCATCCAAGTGATTGAAAAATATTGTCGCATTCACTCCGAAATAATTTCCTTCCTCATCGTATGGAGTGTGGCAATACTCTCCGCAATCGCCGTCCCAGATGCCTCCCTCAATAGAAATGTTCATATCACGCTCAGAATCCTTCTCCGGATAATCTGAGCCGTCAGCATTGTTTTCATTTCTGAGCATAACGAGCCTGAAATCCTTTGTTCTCTTAATTACTGCACCCGAATCTGCAACAATTCTTGTATTTTTTGGAATTAACAAGGTTTTGTCTATGTAATACAGCTCACAGCTATATGGAATTTCGATTATTTCGTTTTGCAAAAGTGCTTCCTGAATAGCATCCGTCCATATTTTCACGCCATCTTCTTCTCTTACAAGATGTGAGTAATCAAGTATTGAGGCTCTATTTTTAAGCGAGGAAATTCTCTCGTCAATTTCCTTTTCTGTTTTATTTAAAATGCTATATATATCATCTTTACACACTAAAATAACCCTCCAAAATCAGCATTGCGTAGCTTAATTATACACTTTAGAAAAGAGTATGTCAAGAAAATTCAAGCTTGTATTTAGGAATGAAAAAAAGCATCCCGAAGGATGCTTTAAATTCATAAATTGATTAAGCAGAATAAACGCTGCACTGCTTTTTATCTCTGCCTTTTCTTTCGAACTTAACCTTTCCGTCAATCAATGCGAAAAGTGTATCATCAGAACCGATACCTACATTGTTACCCGGATGGATTTTTGTTCCTCTCTGTCTAACAAGAATGTTGCCGGCCAAAACGAACTGACCGTCTGCTCTTTTAACACCAAGACGTTTACTTTCGCTATCACGACCGTTCTTGGTAGATCCCATACCTTTTTTATGAGCCATTAAAAAACACCTCAGCTTTCCAAGTTAAATTTAATATGCTTGAATTAAGCATTGATAGATTCGATAGTAATCTTTGTGTAAGGCTGTCTGTGACCTTTTTTAGAACGTTCGTTCTTTTTTCTCTTCATTTTGAAGACATAGATCTTCTTAGCCTTGCCCTGCTTTGTAACAGTAGCTGTAACCTTAGCACCGCTAACAACCGGTGTTCCAACTGTTACGTCATCACCATTAGCTACTGCAAGCACCTTGTCAAAAGTAACCTTTTCGCCCTCAGCTGCTTCGAGCTTTTCAACGAAAATTACGCTACCTTCTTCAACCTTGTACTGCTTTCCGCCTGTTTCAAAAATTGCGTACATTCAAACACACCTCCTTATTATTATGAAGTCACGCTGATGCTGGTACCCTTTGGGATTTAAAACCATACACTCATGCGGATGCCTTGATATTATATCATACGCATTCTCGTTTGTCAACAATTTTTTACAATTTTTATCTCGAAAAGATTTGTTCTGGGTCTTTATATTCACCATTTATCTGTATTTCAAAATGTAGATGTGCTCCTGTTGCTGTTCCTGTTTTTCCTACTTTTCCTATAACTGCTCTTTGCTTTACTTTATCACCTTTTGCAACTTCCACAGTAGATAAATGACCATAATATGGTTTCACACCATTATCATTTTCAATTATGATATAGTTTCCAAACTTATTGTCATATCCTGTATCTATTACCTCACCATAAGTTGCAGAAATCACAGACGAGTTTTCAGGTGCAGATATATCTATACCATTATGTATTCTTTCTTCACCGGTAATAGGGTGTACTCTTTTACCAAAACTATTGCTTATTGTTGTACTTTCACAGGGCCATATCCTTAACTTTAAGTGAGTGCTTTTTACTTCGTTATCCATATAACCCCCCACAATCATAATAAAATCAGTAATTTTTTACTGTCTCTTAATATAAAAGTAGATGTGTCAAAAATCAGCATGTGCCCTCAATGTTCCCCTTCACTGTCCGAATATTTTTTCCATAAAAACGGATAACACCCGGTAGCGTACGCTACCGGGCGTTAAATTGTTAGAGTTATGTAATTAGATAGGATGGTAAGGGGTTGCCTTCGTGATAAAGAAGGAGTGCTTGGTCAAAAAGAATTACGGCTTTTTGCAGAGCATCGGTGTCAGATTTTCCTTTATAATCTTTCTTGATTTCAGATATAAGCATATACAGACACTCCCACTCTGGCTCAACTTCTCTGTATTTTCTATATCCGTGCTGAATTCGGAACTTCGTGTGTTTTATAATAAAGTCTTGAAAGCAGCAGGTAGGCAAGGATTTATCTTTCTGTTTCAGTCCTTTATGATACGTATGTTGTAGAACTTCAAGCACGGGGTAAGTAAAGGTGTAATCATCCAAATTTTCGTATTCATCAAAATCAAACATACTCACACCTCAAAATCTTCGGGTTCAAATCTTTCACCCAACAGTAACTCACGCCACGACCTGTTAAGTACTGAAAAGGTGGCATCAAAAGTCAACATCTGTTGAAGTTCAAGAAGGCTGTCTATTGGTTGCAGGATGGTCTGGTCTAACATAACCCGCTGTGCAGGAGTTAACCCCGCCATAAGAGCAGTAACGCCATCATCCAATCTCGCTTTTGTCCGCTGGTACTCGAAGTTCAAGTGTGGGGTGTTGTTTTCCTTCACTTCGCACCATATCATCTCTTTTACACTCATAAAAACACGTCCTTTTTTATAAATATTGGGGTCTCATCATACCGCGCTTGAATAGAAATGTCAACTCCAACAGAGATTACGGCAATAAAAAAA
>JAZNNI010000111.1:0-6530 GCA_045580145.1 Clostridia bacterium | reverse complement strand
CGCAAACGGCGTATGTGGTTTCCTTTAATTTTGCTCTTTAATTTATCTATAATTTGTTCGAGCGGTTCAACCCTCATCGCAACATCGCAATCCTCCTCCACCAAAGCCTTTGTGGCAATAGCAAGTATTTCACAGACAGCCTCTGTGATTACTGCAATTTCTACCTGAGCTTCTTCTGAGAAGTTTATGTTTTTATCCTTAATTTCCTGAGCAACATCCATTATATTTTCCGCGTGGTCGGAAATTCTTTCAACGTCACCTACAACGTGCAGAAGCTTTGTCACCTCACGGCTTTCGCTATCAGAAAGATTACGGCTTGCCAAATGCACGAGGTATGTGCTTATTTTATCCTCATACATATCCACCAAATCTTCGTCTTCAGTAATTGTTTTAGCTATTTTTTCATCAAAATTATTTAAAAGTCCTGTTGCCTTAATTACTGATTTTTTTGAAATTTCTGCCATCTGGCACACAAGTTCACGACATTTTTCAACTGCAAAGCCAGGGATTGATAAGAATCTTTCGTCAAGTGTGTCGAATACATCAAGCTGTCTTTCATCCTTCTTAGCCTTTATTGTTGCATCGGCAAGCTTTTCAATCCAGTTGCAGAATGGAATTAACACAACAGTCGATATGATATTAAAAACTGTATGAATGATAGCAATATATGCCGCTCCGACTGTATCGTTCATAAATTCAAAGCCTATGAAGCTGTTAAGAAGATAGAACGGAACCGTAACAGCCAATACACCAAGGATTTTTATATAAAGGCAGGAGAAAGCAACTCTCTTTGAGTCGGTATTTCCGTTAATTGAAGACAAAATCGGAGTGATGGTTGTACCTATGTTTTGTCCTAAAATTATCGGGAAAGCTGTCTGGAATGTGATTGTTCCGGTAAGCGACAATGCCTGCAAAATACCCACCGATGCCGATGAGGACTGTATAATTGCAGTTAGTATTGTTCCCGCCAAGATACCCATCACCGGATTTGAGAACATTACCAGTATTTTAGTGAATGCCGGATTATCTTTAAGTCCGCCTACAGCATCACTCATAGTGTTCATTCCAAACATCAGAACACTAAATCCCAAGAGAATAGAGCCGATATATTTATGCTTATCCTTCTTGCCTGCCATCTGTAGTAGTATTCCTATTACCGCAAGAATTGGTGTAAATGACGAAGGCTTAAAAATTTTAATCCAAAAAGTATCACCCGAAAGTCCTGACAAACTCAAAAGCCACGATGTGACGGTAGTTCCCACATTAGCACCCATTATAATGCTTATCGTCTGTCCAAGCTTCATAATACCGGAGTTAACAAAACCCACAAGCATAACAGTTGTTGCAGATGAGCTTTGAATTACTGCTGTAACAACAAATCCAAGAAGAAATCCCTTTAGTCTGTTAGAAGTCAGCTTACTTAGTATCGTTTCAAGCTTACTTCCTGACAACATTTTGAGGCCGTCGCCCATTACTTCCATTCCGTAAAGGAACATCGCCAGTCCTCCAACAAGTGTCAGTATTGAGAAAAAGTCCATAATATTTCCTCCTATTATGTTTTATCTTTAGTTGTTTTTTAAACTTCCATTATTATAGGCATAATCATCGGGCTTCTTTTTGTTGTATCATAGATATAGTGATACACATTATTTTTCACCGCATTCTTCATTGTAGCCCAATCGGTAGAATGAGACCGTCTACAGCCATCAATACTATCCTTTGCAACCTCACGAATTTTCGCCATCAGGTCTTCCGATTCGCGCACATATACAAAGCCCCTTGAAATAATATCAGGCCCGGAAATAATATCTCCGTTTTCTCCTGAAATTGTCACAACAACAATAATAAGTCCGTCCTGTGCTAAAAGCTTTCTGTCGCGGAGGACAATATTCCCCACATCGCCTACGCCGAGACCATCTACAAGAATTTTGCCTGCTGTTACACTTCCTGTAACTTTAGCTTCCTTCATTCCGATTTCAAGTATGCTTCCGTTTTGCAGAACAAATGTATTCTCAATACCCATTTTTTCAGCTATTCCTGCATGAAGCATAAGATGTCGATGTTCCCCGTGAACCGGAATGAAATATTTAGGTTTTGTAAGTGCAAGTATCATTTTCAGTTCTTCCTGACAGGCGTGCCCTGAAACGTGAACCTCTGCAAGAGATTTATAGATTACTTCTGCCCCTATTTTGAACAGCTCATTAATTACATTCGACACAGTTTTTTCGTTACCAGGAATTGGTGTTGCGGAAATTATTATTAAGTCGTCCTTGGTAACCTCTACTTTCCTGTGGTCTGAAAATGCCATTCTCGTAAGTGCGCTCATAGGTTCGCCCTGAGAACCTGTTGTTATTATAACAATTTTCTCAGGCGGATATTTGTTTATAGAATCAAGCGTTATCAAGACACCCTCCGGCACCTTCATATATCCCAAAAGCATCGAGATTTCAACTATGTTCTCCATACTTCTTCCTGAAACTGCTACTTTTCTGCCATTTTCAACTGCTGCGTTTATAATTTGCTGAACTCTATGCACATTTGATGCAAAGGTTGCAACAATAATCCTTTTTTTGCAATTTTTAAATATCTCATCAAACTTGTTTCCTACCGTCCTCTCGCTCATCGCATAGCCCGGACGTTCTACGTTCGTACTGTCTGACAATAGTGCAAGAACACCCTCATTTCCAAGTTGACCAAGTCTTGCAATGTCAATCATTTCACCGACAATCGGAGTTGTATCGATCTTAAAGTCTCCCATATGCAGAACAATGCCCGCAGGAGTTTTAATCGCCAGTGCTGCCGAATCTGCAATAGAGTGATTTGTTCTTATAAATTCTACCGAAAAGAGATTTGAAACCTTTACGGTATCACCTGCTTTAACCCTTACAAGTTTGGTTTTTGAAAGAAGATTATGCTCCTTCAGTTTATGTTCAACAAGCCCTATTGTGAGCCTTGTTCCAAAAACCGGTACGTTTATTTCTCTCAAAAAATATGGAAGTCCGCCTATATGGTCCTCGTGACCATGAGTCAAGAAAATACCCTTCAACTTATGTCTGTTCTTTTCTATATACGAAATGTCGTTAATAACAAGGTCAACACCCGGCATATCATCATCCGGAAAGGACATTCCACAATCTACCATTATCATCTCGTCTCCGAACTCGATTACGGTCATATTTTTTCCGATTTCATCAAGACCGCCTAATGGTATAATTTTTAATTTACTTTTTTTTGCCACTATTTTACCTCCATTTATTATTTCCGAACACAACAATTACTTTTATTATACCACAGTTTACATTATTTAGTCAATATTTTAAGACAAAAGAAAAAGCCAAGTACATTGGCTTTTTATATTTTTTTCTTCACTTCAAACATCTGTACGCCGCATACACCGATTATAATCATAATAACCGAGGTAACTCCTATCCACGATATTTTTTCATTCAAAAACATCATTCCTGCAAACACCGAGATAACAGTGGTTAAATTTGAAAATACTGTTGTCTTTGCAACAGGCAGGTATGTATTTGCATAATTTAAGAGTAGAAATGCCCCGACTGATGATACAATTCCCAGATAGATTATAGAAATTATGTATGGTGGCGTTTGGAATCGTATGATAATATTTTTAACTTCCCCTCCACTTTCAAAAAGAGAAATCATACCAAACACTAATAGGCCAACTATTGCCATTGCATACGTTCTTTCAAGTGCCGTAAACTCTGCCGATATTTTTCTGCTCGCCGTATTATATGCAACTGCCGCTAAAACCGCTCCAACCAATAACATAACACCAACAGGAGTTACAGTGCCATCAGCACTGCCTGTATACGTATATATCGCAACACCGCACACAGATAAAATTGTGAACAAATATTGCATAGGTGATGGAATTTCCTTTAAAACCACTATTCCGCTTACCATCGCCACAACCGGAACTAAAGAAATCATAACGGATGAAAATGCGCTTGTAGTAAGCTTTATACCATAGCATTCACAAATAAAATATAAAACAGGCTGAAAAAACGACATAAGCACCAGTTTCCAGATATTTTTTGTAAATTTGATTTTTGTTTTTGTGAAAATCACGGCTATTGTTAACCCTAAGAATGCCAGTGTATATCTGTCTGCAATAACCGACATAGGTGATGCATAGTCCAGTGCAATTTTTGTAAACATAAATGCAAATCCAAAAATGACCTGTGCCACAATCGCCGCCATTGTAGCGGCTGTCTTTTTGTTTTTCATAAATTCCTCCGTTGTAAATGATTTGTTATACATTATATGAGTGATGCACAATTTAGACCCCCAAGTTTTTTAACAATAACGACACATAAGGTTTAGATACAAACATTTTTGTCGATATGCAAACTAATCGTTTGCTCGATATTTTACTTTGTAAATCAATATGATATGAATTCTCGTTGACGCAGGGCAACATATCGAGTGTTCCTTGTGCATATCATGTTCAAAGCACATATCGAAAATTTGTCAGAATTCATATCGATGCATTGCTATGCAAATAAAAAATATATAATACAGATGCTAACTTTTTTAGTGCATAGCGGTTTTATCGAAAAAATTATACATTAACCGAATAATCTTTTTTAAATCCGTGTGCTCCGTAAATTTGCCATTTTCCTACACCAAGTCTTTGCATAATTGCCTTTCGCTCTTGTGCGCAAAGCTCAGGGTTGGTATCAACAGATGTCATAAGTATGGGAGCATATTGGTTGTACTCTGCCTGTTCCTGCGTTAACCCGTGGACATTAATATAAATATCACCGGTAATTGCAATATGATTTCGATAGTCAATAAAAACTATTTCTCCGGGAAGATGTCCGCCCTGACCCTCATACACTTCAAAATGAAGTTCTCCAAAATCAAAAAAGCCAATTTGAGTAAGAGGTTCTTCGGGATTTTCCACATCATTCCACAACGCTGTGACCTTATCGGGACTTACCGTTTTATAAGAGGTAAGTAGTTTGCAAATATTAATATAAGGTTTGTGAATAGCCTTTTCTTCCCTGTATCCATTTTTTCCATCATATTCTTTATTTAAACACATTGCTGTTTTATGACTGGTAATAACCTCATCAAACAGCGGCAATAGTCCACAATGGTCAACATCGGCATGAGTTACAAGTATTGTTTTTTTAATCTCATCAAATTCAGGTATAATCTCTTTAAACACACTTAACATTTCTTCTTTATAACAAGCATAACCGCTGTCTATAAATAAATATTTTCTGTCGCTGTTTATAATGATTGTATTACTTCCGCAAGGAGGTTCTATCAATATTATTTCGGTTTTTTCGGTGATTTTGTGTTTAGTTATGCGTGGAGAAAAATTACTTCCCTTCGATGCACCAAGCAGTTCTGCAAATTTACTGATACTGTCAAAGGTGCGATACGGAGACAAGCCCTGTTCGTCCAATGTCTGCATAGCAAGATTTACATGTACTAAAAGTTCTTTGCTTATATCTGTGGTCAACCCCATATTCTGAGCCAGACCCATAACATATGTATTGTAAAAAATACTGTTATCATAAACCTTCTCCGAGCTGTTGTAGTCTATCATCCGAACTTTACATATCTTTTCAACTTCTGTTAAAAATTCGGTTATTTTGTGCGAATCGTCAACATACAATCCCATTTTGAAATACTGATAGTCTGTTCCATTTTCCTGAGAGCTTATATACGATATGTTAAAATTAAATTTGTCAATCAGAGTCAAAACATCCGTAACACTTCCCGGAACATCTTTCAGACAAAACTCCAATAAAACAATGCTTGTTTTTGAATTGTTATTTTGAAGATAACCAATCTTTTCAAGCTCACTGTCTGCTTTTTTCAGCTGTTCTTCTGTTCCTTCTGCATCTATAAACAACGTATGCGAATCTACGGCTTTATTATAACTTACACGAGTAATGTTAATTCCTATTGCCGAAAAACACTTACTCGCTTTTAAAAATGCGCCAATATGGTTTGGCATCGATGTTATATATGTTTTTTTCATTCATCTTACTCGCTTTCGACAACATTTGAAATTCTTTTATAATCTCGTGTCAAGACTGGAGAACAGTGAATAATAGGACCTACTAACTTTTCCCTATTTTTTCCACTGTTTTTTCTTTAACACTTTTCTTTAGAACCCGCGAGAATACTGGATTTTCTCGTTCCGATAGTATATGTAAATATTATAAATCGGCAAACTAATCTTTTAAAACTGATAGACTTGACACGAGTAAATTTCACCCTTATCAAAGTCTATATTTACTTTTTAAAATTCCCTTTCATCTCATCGTTCCCTTCTGTGTTAATTGTTTTTTTAATAATCTCTTCTAAATGCCTTCTGTTAATATGAAAGAAAAAGTTCTTGTATTTTAGTAATAATCTTTTATTGCGATTTGCTATTTCTATGCAATTCTTTCTTCAATGTATAAGCTTTTGATGGAAAGAAAAAGAAATTCAAACACTTAACTTTCTTTGCAATTACTGCTGCTAACACCGAAAATGCTAATCCG
>JAZNNI010000110.1:0-2311 GCA_045580145.1 Clostridia bacterium | reverse complement strand
GAAAGTCTGACCTGCGTTTATCGTAGAGCGATGAGTGTTGAACGAGCCGTAAGAATAGGAAGCGTCGGCGAACCAGGAACGACGTCTTTTGTCGGTGACTATATTTATCACGCCTCCTATGGCGTCAGAGCCGAAGCCTACAGGAACAACACCTCTATATACTTCTATGCGTTCTGCGAAATTTACAGGAATGTTGTTGAGCGAGAAAGAGCTGCCCACGCCTTCCTGAGGCACGCCATCTATGAACACCTTGACATGTTTTCCGGAGAATCCGTTGAGCATCACTGAAAGGTCGGAGCCTACTCCACCCGACTCGCGCATCTTCAATCCCGGCGACTTGGAAAGAGCATCGCTGATATTCTTGGAAGAATTCTGTAAGCTGCGAGTATCGACAGCCACGGCATTGAAAGCAGAGTTTTTAACACGCTCAATACTTGAAGCAGCGACTACAACTTGCTCAAGCATATAACTATCTTCTTTCAAGACGAAATGGATATTGACAGGAGAACCAGATTTTATTACTACATTCTTCTCTTGATTTTCATATCCGAGCATGCTTACGCATAAGACATGTTCACCATGATGCAGTTTGAGGTTAAAATCGCCGTTCTCGTTGGTGACAGTTCCGAGAGAAGAATTCTTTATCGCCACGGTGGCAAAGGCAACAGGAACTCCTTTTTGGTCAACTACCTTACCAGAAACAGAGACATCTCTCGTTTTTTCATCGGTAGGATTGGCTAATGAACATAGAGTTATTGCAAACAGCAGATTTAGTAACAATAATCTTTTAGTCTTTTTGAGAAGTATATTCAGCATAGTAAATTTGTATTTTCGATTGCAAAAGTACTTTTAAGATAAGAATTGCATCATCATCAGATTTTGGTATTTTTAAAAAACATATTAACGATAATTTGGGATATAGTTCAGTGTTTATTTCAGAATCTACATCTTTTCGCCATACTTTACCCGAGATTATCAAATCAAAATCATTCTTTGTCTAAGAAAAATAACGAAAACAAAAAAAATAATCCTTAATATTTTTATTATGAAATTTATTTTTAGATTTGTACACTTTATTTTATATATACACCGTTAATCTTGGTAATTATGACTACGAGTACACAATTACCAGTATCGAACCTAACGAATGTAAAATCCACAATTTTACAAATCCGACCGAGCCAACAAATTTAATCATTCCTTCTGAAATCAATGGTTACACGGTCACTGCCATCAGCGAGAATGCATTCAAGGAATGCTCAAATTTCACAGGAGATGTTGTTATTCCAAGTACCGTCACTGAAATTGGAGAATATGCTTTCTACAATAAACTGGAGCATACATCATTCAAAGAATAGACACTGAAGGCATTAAGACACAAAAGATTGTGCTATAAAAATTCATTTCAAGAAACACAAAATATATTTACAACTTAAAAAAGAAATAAAATGAAAAAATATAAATGATATTAGCAGTTGCACTTGGATTCGGGATGAATTTAAGCGCACAAAAAACAGATGGATTCTTCACATCGAGATACATTGAATATCGTGACACACCAGATGAATTCGGCACACTTCCGATATTACCAAACCAGCATGGTTTTGAGTACGATGTTTTAGCTGACGCTCCACTCGGCAGCGGCATCTTGTTTTTAGCAGCGATGGGAGCCGCATACGGAATCAGGAGAAGAAAGAACAAAGAATGACAAAAAATACTCATAAAAGTCTCAGAATTCTCTGGGACTTTTTTTATACTGTTCTTTAATTTTATAACATATAGTGTCGTCTTATATGAGAAGTTTATTTTTTATCTAACTTTAATTTCTATCATATTCTTTTTTTTTCTAAATTTGCAAAAAACGCAAAAGCATTATTTTTTTACATCTATTGAAAATCAAATATTTCAAAATATGATAGCACAAGAGTTATTAAACCCTAAAAGTATCGTTGTCATTGGTGCTTCAAGCGACACTCAAAAACCAGGTGGCAGCGTTTTAAAGAACCTCATTAACAGCAACTTCAAAGGCGATATTTACACTGTAAATCCTAAAGAGACAGAAGTTCAAGGCATAAAATGTTACCAAAAAGTCGATGACCTTCCACAAGTCGATTGCGCAATCATAGCTATCGCTGCTAAATATTGCCCTGCAACAGTCAACACTTTGGCTTTTGAAAAAGGAACAAAAGGTTTCATCATAGTATCAGCAGGCTTCAGCGAAGAGAATTTAGAAGGTGCTGAATTTGAGAGACAAATCGTAGAGACTATAAATAAAGTTGGCGGCAGTCTCATCGGTCCTAACTGTACAGGT
>JAZNNI010000109.1:0-3271 GCA_045580145.1 Clostridia bacterium | reverse complement strand
ATAGCCCGACACTTCGGCTCTATGCTCGTCTGCATTTATAAATTCGTCCATTTTACGTTTGTTTCTCCTTTTTTAGTAGTAATAATACTATTTTACCACATTTTTTTCTTTTTGTAAAGAGGGAGATGTTAATTAGTTAGCTGTCAGCCGTTAGCCTTTAGCCGTTAGCTATTAGCTTTTTTAAAAGCCGTTAGCCGTTAGCTATTAGCTATTAGCTTTTTTAAAAGCCGTTAGCCTTTAGCTGTTTAGAGGTTAGATGTTAGATGTTAGAAAGTAGACGGTGGAATTATTTCTGCTGTCCATTTTTGTGCGATGATGATTTAATTCTGTGTAGGGGCGGATATTATCCGCCCATTTTAAATATATCAGCACACATAAGAAAAGACGGTAATCGTTAAGACTACCGCCCACATAGCTAAAAGCTAACGGCTAAAGGCTAACGGCTTTGATATGGCTAAAAGCTAATAGCTCAATCAAACAAAATGCACAAATTTAGCAAATGCTAACAGGTTATTTCGCCGAAATTTCAAAAAACTTTGACTTTTTTGCCCTCTAAATACACTATGTTACAGGACGTTGAAAAAACTTCTGAAAAACATCACAAGGAGGACTTCTTATGAAGAAAATTTTATCATTTTTAACTGCCTTTATTTCCCTTTGTTCCGTGGTTTCCTGCGAGGGGAAAAAGCCTGCTGCCGAAAGCAAATCCGAATCAAGCAAAGCCGAATACAGCGACTCCGCAACTATCAGCGAAAATACAGGGGAAACTGCCGAAATTGACGAAAATTTCAGACAGACAATTTACGGAGAAAAAAAGATTGCATTGCCAAAGGATTGCTGGGATTTTCAGAATATGAAGTATATCGCCGAAAAGGACAGTTTTTACGTCCTTTATAATGATATGGATTTTAATCTGAAACTGTGCGTCTATTCCTCGGATTTTGCCAATTATTCGGAGAAAATCGTTATCGAAAACGGCGGAGGACTGAGGTATATATCGGACATTGACGAAACAGGAAAAATCACGATTCTCATTTCCGAAAGAAAATCAAGTGGAGTTTCCGACAATGCCGAGGACCATTTCAAACATTCGGGATATTTCTATACCCTAAAGGAGTTTGACGAAAATCAGCAGGAAATTTACTCAAATGAAATTGCGGATATGGATTACTACTACAACACTAAAGGCACAGAGCCGATTTCCATTGAAAAATTTAAGGATGAGTCGTTTCTCGTCACAACGAATAACGGTCTTATGATTATGGAAAAAAGCGGAGAAATCACGGAAATTCCCAATACTTCCATGATTGTGCATGCAGGTGTTTATGCTGAGGGAAAAATTGCCGTTGCCGAATATCAGACGGTGAATTTCATTGATGAAAATTATCGGTTTTCTGAGGATATTTCGCTGAATAATGCTGTAGCTGACGGAAATGTATTTGCAGGTGACGGTGAATTTTTGCTCTATATTTCGTGCGTTGACGGAATTTATGGCGTGACGGAAAACCACGAAGTTGAACTTGTTGTGGATTATTCCGCATCATACCTCCCTGTAGGCGATATTTACACGGTGGAAAAGGGCGGCAATGACTTTTTCATCTACGGTACAAATAAGGGACTGCCCTTTATTTCGAGGATTTTCCCACGTTCCGACGACTACTCCCTTGACAGGGAAAAAATAACTCTTGCCTGCACCTATAACAATGAGGATTATATGGTTCTTGCCAATGATTTCAATAAGCGCTCCGACAAATATTTCCTTGAAATAAGAGAGTCAGCAGAGTTTGACGATATAAAAATGGAAATTCTCACAGGCAATGCCCCTGATATTATAAAATACAATGATGTTACAATTATGGAAAATCTTGTGAATTTAGGCGGAATTACCGATATGTATCAGCTTATGGAGCAGTATGACGGAGTTGAAAAAGCCGATATTCTCCAAAATGTAGTTGAAGCTCTGGAGTACAGGGACAGCCTTTATGGGATTAGTCCCACATTTTTCATCAACTGCATTATTGCCGATAAAAATTTTATCGGTGAGGAATACACAGACTGGAGTTTTGACGAATTTTTCACCCTTTACGAAAGCCGCCCTGCGGGAATGAAGCTGAGTTACGACTATTACACACGTTCCCCCGAAAATGTTTTCGGCAGATTTTGTGCAGGTGGATATTTCGATAATCTTGCGGCTTGGATTGACGGTGATAAATGCCGTTTCAATTCCGAGGAGTTTATCCGTTTTCTTGAATTCTGCCGCAATGCCGAAACTGCATCGTCAGACGCTTCGGCGGCGGAAGTAGCAGCATCTCTGAAAAACAGAACGGCTATGATAGGTTTTGCCGAGGGAATGAACTATATACGGGATTTTCAGATGCTCAATACATATCAGCTTGGCATTGACGGTCTTAGTTATCTCTCATTCCCCGATACCAATTCGGGCGGAACTGTGGGATTTCAGGATTTTTACTCTATAACTGAAAATTCCGACTGCAAAGAGGGTGCGTGGGAGTTCATTTCCTATATAATGAGTGAGGAATATCAATCCTCGGAAAATGACAGCGGCAGGCTTTTTACCTTGAAAAATGCCTTTGAAAAATCGCTTGCGGAAAATACTCTTGCGGAAGGGCAGGAAAATCCTGTGGGTGAGCTTGGATTTGACGGATATATCGTCCCTTACAATCTGTACATCACCGAGGATGAGGCTGAATTAATCCGCAATGTGGTAAGCAGATGCACCGCAAAAATATTCAGCAGCGAGCAAATAAGCAGTATCTGCAATGAAGAATTTCTTCTTTACATCAACGGCGAATATACAGCCGAAGAATGTGCGGAAATCATACAGAACAGAGTTTCCATAATGCTCAGCGAACAAAGCTGAATTTTAAGCGTTTAGCTATTAGCTTTTAGCCATTAGCCTTTAGCTATTAGCTGTTTAGAGGTTAGATGTTAGAAAGTAGACGGTGGAATTTTTTCTACCGTCTTTTTTGTATAAAAGCTTTTAATTCTTAATTCTTAATTAATCTATCGCTAATAGCTAACGGCTAACAGCTAACGGCTTTTAAAAAAGCTAATGGCTAACGGCTAACAGCTAACGGCTTTTAAAAAAGCTAATAGCTAATAGCTAACGGCTAACTAATTAACATCTCCCTCTTTACAAAAAGAAAAAAATGTGGTAAAATAGTATTATTACTACTAAAAAAGGAGAAACAAACGTAAAATGGACGAATTTATAAATGCAGACGAGCATAGAGCCGAAGTGTCGGGCTAT
>JAZNNI010000108.1:0-3025 GCA_045580145.1 Clostridia bacterium | reverse complement strand
GAGTCAATATACATTTTCTCTGTTCCGTCTGCACTTGCAAACAAATTCATTGTACTTCCGCCTGCCGGATACTCTGAAAGTGTAAGATCAAATGTTACTGTGTACGGGAAACCTATCTTTTCAAACGGCAGGGACATATATGCACCGCTTGTTCCGTCAAATGTAATACTGCCATCTGTGACACTGACATTTTTAAGTGTTGCATTATATCCATTTCCGCTGGTATCTGTTCCATCTTCATCAAACCTGTATTCAGCAACCTTTTTGCCCGTTGACGCTACTCTTCCGCCCGGATTTGCCATAGGCGAAAATTCACCAAACATATCCACACGTTCTTCAAATTCTTCACCTGTCTGTCCCTCTGCCTTATCACCGTGCCAGGTTTTTTCTGAAAGTAGCATTATCATATCCTTTGCCTGTGCAAAGATGTCTTCATATGAAAAGCCTGTTTCCTGTCCTGCTTTGTCAAACCATAAACATCCTGACGCACCGCGGTTTTGCGGATGTCCCTTTAAGATGTTTTCATTGCTTGCATAGTAAGTTGTAACTTCCCAGTTATCAAAGCGGTTGGCAAGAGGATAGTTTTGCCAATATCCTTTTACACCCGGAACAAAATAGAGCTGGACATTCTCAGAGTTTACAATATTAAAGCCATAGTCAAGAGCAAGTTTTGCATCGCCCCACTGCTCAATCCAGATATTAGCTGTAATAAGCTCAGGATGCTTAATCTGTGCAAGCTCCTCCTCTGTATATGCAGGGAATTCCTGTGGATTTGTGCTGTCGCCGAGGAATATCCATTGGCGCGCCTGTGTACCCTTATCGGTCACATAATTAAGCATATCAATAGTATACTGCTTATATCCTGCCCATATTGCAGGGTCTTGTCCCTTTGTATGTAAATATTCGTCAAAGCCAATGTGAAGCTCGTTATTCTTCACAACCGGTCCTAACTCACTTGTAGTTACAGTTCCGTCTTTATTTGTCCATTTTCCGTCAATAAATTCATCATAGAGTCTTTATACCTATCTCTGATTTTGCACGATTTTCTGCACTTACAATATCAAGATGAGATGCATCTATCATAGGAATATCTTGGTCATTGTTCTTAAAAGAGGCTGAATGTCCCGGTGTGTCAATTTCATTTAAAACGCTTACGCCGTAGTCCAAAAGCCTATCTTCCATAGCAATATAATCAGCCTTTGCCCAAGGCTTTGACGCCTTTAGAAAGTCGTATGCTTCAACTTCAACACGGAAAGAGCCTTCGTTTAAATGGGAATGTAATTCATTCATTTTATAGTATGACATATACATTCCGATTGATTCAATAAACTCAAGAGGATAGTAAGGACGTCCGTAGTCCATCATAATTGAACGAACCTCATATGCCGGATAGTCACGGATTAATCCCTTTGGAGCTGTGTTCTTTTCATCACTTCCAAACATAATCTGTGTCATAGTTGTTCCGCCATAGAGAATACCGGTTTTAGTCGGAGCAGTAATAGTAACATAATCTGCAATTTCTGCGTAGTATCCTTCATCTCCAAGTTCAGAAAGCTTATCCTCATCCAAAACCAAAAGTATATCACCAGCACTTGCAGATGTTCCTAAGGCTGTCTCAATGTTATATCCTAACATATTGTCGAAAAATGTTTTAATCTGTGTAGCTTTTCCTAAAAGGGAAGCATCAGCATAAATAATTTTTGATGATGCTGAAAGTGTAAAATCGCCTGTATTTCCCTTCCACTCACGTATTGTAGGAAGGGTTTTCGGCATAGCATTATCACCCGCTGTTGCAGAGTATTCACCCGGAACAGTCACAGAAACATTTTTCGTTCCTTCGGTCACAGTTCCGTCAGTTGCCGTCGCTTTTAAAATCAAATTTACTGTCACATCAACAAGCGGTGTATAAACATTACCCTCTAAGTCAATTACCTGCTTGTTATCTGAGCCGAAAATTGAAATTACCGAGCCATCATTAGTTTCCGGCATTATGAGCTTGTTTCCGCTTAATGTCGGTGCAGTCGAAAGGGCCGTTTCAGCTGAAACAGCAGCCTGAGCAACTCCCCATACAGGGAACACACTCAAAAGGATGCTCACGGACATCATTGTCGAAAATAATTTTCTTAAATTCATATCTCCTTCTCCTCTTTCATCATTAATTTATTAAAATAATCCCATATTTTAATACTACCACATACCATAAAAACAATCTATAAACTTTTGACATATCATATGCATTTTTGACATATCCGTTTTTTTTGATTTTTTTGTATAAATTGCACAAACAGAAAAGAGCTATGCCCTTTCCTGTTTGTCTCGAATTAAAGAAAATAGAACCCTTTTTCTTCAGGAACATATTTTGTTTTTACGCCCACCTTTTCACAGATAAACTCAATAGGCATATATGCTACTCTGTCTTTTAAAACAGGTGCCGCTGCAAGCTTTTCTTCCTTGCCATTTACCAAGACAACATCACTGCCGAATGTAAATATCATTTCAAACTTATCGTTTGCTACGAACATTGTGTTATCATTGTAATTCCACTTTGTATAAACACCTGTTAAGTCGCGGATATTATTAAGTGATGCAAGCACTACTCCGTTTTCTATTATCGGCTCGATAAAGAATCTTCGTTCTTCACCATTTGCGTAAACCCTTGTTGGTATAACGTCGTATTCTAAAAGCTCAATAGATTCTATCCAGAATTTACCTGTTGTTATACTCGGATGGAATCTAAGACCTGTAACTACATTCTGCCAAGGCTTCTTAGAATATGTTTCAACATAGCATTCCTCAACAGTTGCCTCTGTTACGAAGTTGCTTACACTCTTTTCCTTATTCCACTCTCCATCAGTTTTAGTAATATAGTCATAGGTATAGTACATATTGATACTGTCTGAAAGCTTGATTTTTGTGCGGATATATGCAACATTCTTACAATCCATTTCAAATGGAACATTCAGTTCTATATAACCACTTGGGTCGGTTATATCGCCTGCCAGCATTCCATCTTCAATTCGTACAT
>JAZNNI010000107.1:0-8070 GCA_045580145.1 Clostridia bacterium | reverse complement strand
ATATGCTCTGTACGGCAGAGACCGATACCCTCAGCACCGAGTTCTCTTGCCTTTTTAGCGTCAGCAGGAGTATCAGCATTTGTTCTAACCTTGGGAGTTCTGTACTTATCAGCCCAAGCCATGATTCTTCCGAACTCACCTGCAATCTGAGCGTCAACAGAAGGAATGATACCATCGTAGATGTTACCTGTAGAACCGTCGATAGAGATGTAGTCGCGTTCAACGAAAGTCTTTCCGCCGAGTTCGAACTTCTTGTTCTCTTCGTCCATCTTGATCTCGCCGCATCCTGATACGCAGCAAGTACCCATACCACGAGCAACAACAGCAGCGTGAGAAGTCATACCGCCACGAACTGTGAGGATACCCTGTGAAGCCTTCATATCTGTGATATCCTCAGGTGAAGTTTCAAGACGAACGAGAACAACCTTCTCGCCCTTAGCGTTCCAAGCCTCAGCGTCCTCAGCTGTGAATACAACCTTACCGCAAGCAGCACCGGGTGAAGCACCGAGTCCCTTGCCCATAGGAGTAGCAGCCTTGAGAGCCTTAGCGTCGAACTGTGGGTGGAGAAGTGTATCGAGGTTTCTTGGATCGATCATAAGAACAGCTTCCTGCTCTGTTCTCATACCCTCATCAACGAGGTCACAAGCGATCTTAAGAGCAGCCTGAGCTGTTCTCTTACCGTTTCTTGTCTGGAGCATATAGAGCTTACCATGCTCAACAGTAAATTCCATATCCTGCATATCTCTATAGTGGTTTTCGAGGATTGAGCAAACCTCTGTGAACTGCTTGAATGCCTCAGGGAACTTTTCTTCCATCTGAGCGATAGGCATAGGAGTTCTAACACCAGCAACAACGTCTTCACCCTGTGCGTTTGTGAGGAACTCACCCATGAGCTTCTTCTCGCCTGTAGCAGGATCTCTTGTGAAAGCAACACCTGTACCGCAATCGTCACCCATGTTACCGAATGCCATCATCTGTACGTTAACGGCTGTTCCCCATGAATAAGGGATATCGTTATCACGACGATATACATTAGCTCTTGGGTTGTCCCATGAACGGAATACTGCCTTAACAGCGCCCATCAACTGTTCTTTTGGATCAGTTGGGAAATCATCACCGATTTTAGCCTTGTATTCAGCCTTGAACTGTGCAGCCAATTCCTTCAAATCTTCAGCTGTCAATTCAACGTCCTGAGTAACACCCTTCTTTTCTTTCATTTCGTCGATAAGCTGTTCAAAATACTTCTTGCCAACTTCCATAACTACGTCAGAATACATCTGAATAAATCTTCTGTAGCAGTCCCAAGCCCAACGGTCGTTGCCTGACTTTGCAGCCATTGCTTCAACAACGTCTTCGTTAAGACCAAGGTTCAAAATTGTATCCATCATACCAGGCATTGATGCTCTTGCACCTGAGCGAACAGAAACCAAGAGCGGATTTTCCTTATCGCCAAACTTCTTGCCACAGATTTCTTCCATCTTTGTGATGTATTCCATAATTTCTGCTTGGATATCATCATTGATTTTTCTTCCGTCTTCGTAGTACTGAGTACAAGCCTCTGTTGTAACAGTGAAGCCCTGTGGTACCGGAAGACCAATTTTGGTCATTTCTGCAAGGTTAGCGCCCTTACCACCAAGTAATTCTCTCATAGACGCGTCGCCTTCTTTGAATAAGTAAACAAATTTTTTACTCATCGGTTTATCCTCCTATGTCTTTTTTTGGGCATTTTAAACCCACGTTATCTATTCTAACCATTTTATTATACCACAATTTACAAAAAAGTCCACATATTTTTTTTATTTTGTTAATAATATTTACATATGTTTTTATTTTTATAGATATTTTTATAGATTTTACCAAGAATTTGAATTTTGTCTTTAGTAATATACCTTGCAAAACCAATCAGAATATGGTATATTAAAAGAAAAAAACAAAGGTATATGACTATGAAAACAAAATCAGTATACATATGTAACGAATGTGGTTACCAGACTCCAAAATGGCTTGGGAAATGTCCTTCGTGCAACCAATGGAACACATTTGAGGAGACTCTTTTAAAGGAAGAGATAAAAAAATCAACACCTCTTTCCCGACAAACAACAGCATCAAGACCTGTCACAAAGCTTAATCAGATAAAAACCGACAGTGAGACAAGGTATACAACAGGAATTTCAGAGCTTGACAGAGTTTTGGGCGGAGGGCTTGTAAAAGGCTCGCTTGTTTTAGTAGGCGGCGACCCAGGAATCGGAAAATCGACACTTCTTCTGCAAATCTGCAGCCATCTTGCAAAAGACAAAAAAATCCTCTATGTTTCGGGCGAGGAATCTGAAAGGCAGATAAAATTGCGTGCAGAGCGTCTCTCCGTTGTGTCCGACAACGTATATTTAGTATCAGAAACCGATGTTGCGCCAATTCTTGAATGTATAAATCAGGTTCAGCCGGAAATTGTTATAATCGACTCAATCCAGACAATGAACTGTGAAGAAATAACTTCTGCTGCAGGAAGTGTTCCGCAGGTACGAGAATCAACAAATGCATTTATGAGAATTGCCAAGCAGCAGGACATTTCAATGTTCATTGTAGGACACGTTACAAAAGACGGCTCTCTTGCAGGTCCGAGAGTGCTTGAGCATATGGTAGATTGCGTTCTATATTTTGAAGGTGACAGACAAATGTCCTTCAGAATTTTAAGAGCAGTCAAAAACCGTTTTGGCTCAACTAATGAAATCGGTGTTTTTGAAATGGCAAATGCAGGACTTATCGAAGTCGAAAATCCGTCTGCAATGCTTTTGGAAGGCAGAAGCGACAACAACTCAGGATCTTCCATTATATGCACTATGGAAGGAAGCCGTGGGGTATTGGCTGAGATTCAGGCTTTGGTTACACCGACAGGTTTTGGTAACCCCCGAAGAATGTCCTCGGGCATTGACCTAAACCGCGTTATTTTAATGATAGCTGTGCTTGAAAAACGTGCAAAAGTAAACCTTTCAAACTACGATGTCTACATAAACGTCGCAGGCGGGCTTAGAATTGACGAAACTGCCGTTGATTTAGGACTTTGTGCTGCTATTGTCACAGGCAAAAAGGATATACAAATTCCAAGTGACCTTATATTTATCGGCGAAGTTGGACTAAGCGGAGAGCTAAGGAGTATATCTCAGCTCGAAAAGAGAATTACTGAGGCGGCAAAAATGGGATTCAAAACTGCCATTGTCCCCAAACAATCTATGCGAGGATTATCTGTCCCCAAAGACTTAAATGTGATAGGTGTGAAAACAATAACTGAAGCTCTTTCGCATATTACAAAGTAATAATATAAAAAGCGTGCTTTTAATGGAAATTTCCACTAAATTCACGCTTTAATTTTATCTTATACCAAATAGCAAATCCGCATATGACGGATATGGCCAGAAGCTTCGTTCAGTCAAAACCTCCATACCATCGGCAAGCTTTCTTATTTTTGCCATTCTTGGTATTATTGTATCCTTAAAGTAATCTGCCTGCTTTTGAGCATCTGAAATAGTCTTGCGCTTTGAAAGCTCATCTTCAAGCATCTTTACATTTTCATACATACTTCCAAGGCTTGAAGATAGCTTCTTAATAAGTTCTTCTTCATAGCTGCAATCCACTCCGGAAACCGCAGTCTTCTTTGCAATAACTATATCCGAGAGATTTCCTATAAACGAGGACACCGCCGGCATAATGTCTTTCTTTGACATATCAAGCATTGTAAGAGCCTCAATATTAATTGTCTTTGAATAATTTTCAAGCAGAATTTCATATCTTGCCCGCATCTCGGCTTCTGTGAATACTCTATGCTCCGTGAAAAGTTTGATATTCTTTTCATTTACATAGCAAGGCAGACAGTCAGGCGTTGTCTTCAAATTCAAAAGACCGCGCTTTTCAGCCTCCTGTATCCACGCATCATCATAACCGTTCCCGCTGAATATAATCTTTTTATGTTCCTTGATTGTTCTTTTTATAAGCTCGTGAAGTGCATTATCAAAATCCTCTGCACCCTCAAGTTCATCGGCGAACTGCTTTAAGCTTTCTGCGACAGTAGTGTTTAAAACAACATTCGGTCCGGAAATTGATGCAGCAGAGCCAAGCGCTCTGAATTCAAATTTATTTCCCGTAAATGCAAACGGACTTGTCCTGTTTCTATCGGTTGTATCCTTTGCAAATCTTGGCAAGACGTGTACTCCCACCTTCATTATGGTCTTTTCTTTAACGTCATAGCCTTCGTCTTTTTCTATTGATTCCAAAATTTCTTCAAGCTCTTCGCCGAGGAAAATGGAAAGTATTGACGGCGGAGCTTCGTTAGCGCCGAGTCTGTGGTCATTTCCCGCTGAAGCAACTGAAACCCTTAGCATATCCTGATAGTCATCAACAGCCTTTATCACACTGCAAAGGAATAGCAGGAATTGTGCATTTTCGTAAGGTGTTTCACCAGGGTCTAAAAGGTTTTTGCCTGTGTTTGTAGTTATTGACCAGTTATTATGCTTACCGCTACCGTTTACGCCGTCAAACGGTTTCTCGTGCAAAAGGCAAACCATATCGTGCTTTTTCGCAATTCTTTGCATAAGCTCCATCGTAATCTGGTTATGGTCTGTTGCAATATTCGTTGTCGAGAAAACAGGTGCAAGCTCGTGCTGTGCAGGTGCCGCCTCGTTATGCTCAGTTTTAGCAAGAACACCAAGCTTCCAGAGCTCTTCATCAAGCTCTTTCATAAAGCCTGCGACCTTAGATTTTATAGTTCCGAAATAATGGTCATCCATCTCCTGACCCTTTGGAGGCATTGCCCCAAAAAGAGTTCTTCCAGCAAACATAAGGTCAGGACGCTTATCGTGCATTTCTCTATCTATCAAGAAGTATTCCTGTTCTGCACCCACAGTTGTCTTCACAGATGTTATGTCGGTGTTTCCAAACAGCTTTAAAATACGCATTGTCTGTCTGTTAATTGCCTCCATTGAGCGAAGAAGCGGAGTCTTTTTGTCAAGAGCTTCGCCACCATAGGAACAAAATGCAGTCGGGATGCAAAGAGTATTTCCTTTTATAAATGCATAGGAAGTCGGGTCCCACGCAGTATAGCCTCTTGCTTCAAAAGTCGCGCGAAGACCACCCGAAGGAAAACTTGAAGCATCCGACTCACCCTGAACAAGCTCTTTTCCCGAAAATTCCATTATAATATTTCCGTCATCTGTCGGAGAAATAAAGCTATCGTGCTTTTCCGCGGTAATTCCGGTCATCGGCTGAAACCAATGAGTGTAGTGTGTCGCTCCGTTTTCAATAGCCCAATCCTTCATTGAATTAGCAACAACATGCGCAATATTAATATCCAGATGTTTACCATCCTTAATTGTTTTTTGAAGAGCCTTATACGTTTCCTTAGGCAAACGTTTTTTCATCGTTGCATCGTTAAAAACTCTGCTTGCAAACAATTCTGTCAAGTTTCCCATAGCTACATCTCCCTTTCGCATAGTACGGCTTTTACATCAGTAAAAATAAAAAGCAAGGTAAGTCCAGAATGCTTCTGCGGCCTCCTTGCCTCAACAAATAGAGTATATCACCGCATAGCGGCTTTGTCAATATTTTTTTGCTTATTATGGCGAATCTAAGCTATTTTTGTGCAAGAAAAATAGCTTTTTATGCACACTTCAATCAAAAAAACGACATATTTAATAATATCACTTAAGTGCATCAAGACTCTTAAACTCATATCCTCTTTCTCTTGCATAATTAATTATGCTTTCAAGCGCATCTGCGTTATCCCTCGATACTGCGTGAAGAAGAATTATAGCTCCTGAGTGAAGATAAGGCGTGACCGAGTCAAAGGCATAATCTGCACCCATATTTGCATCTTTAATCCAGTCTTTATATGCAAAGCTCCAGAACATAGTTTTATATCCTGCATCCTTTGCCACAGCAAGCACTCTTTCGCTGTACTCTCCTTCCGGCGGCCGCATATATTTCATATGCTCACCAAAATCTGCATAGTATTTATCGTCTAAAATTTTGAGCTCCTCTTTCATCTTTTCGCCATCTGCAAGTTTATGCATATTCGGATGGTTTTCGGTATGATTTCCTACAATATGTCCCTCATCCACCATCCGTTTTATCAAGTCTTTCTCACGGTCATAATATGAACCTGTGACAAAAAACGCTGCAGGAACCTTGCATTTTTTCAAAGTGTCAAGTATTTGTCCGGTGTAACCATTCTCATACCCTTCATCAAATGTCAAGTACAGCACCTTTTCCCTGCTTTTGTCCATATAATACGCATCATACTTTTCCAGCATTCCTACAACATCCGCAGGAATATCCGGCTCTTTGCCTTCAATTTTTTTAAACCCCCAACCCGCTCCTTTGTTATCAATACTATAATAATCTGTAAGATTTCCAGCATTCGTACTTATGCTGCTATCTGCACTTTTCTCCCTGATAGAATCATCTTTTCTTTCATTTACGTTTGAGCACGAGCAAAGCATTAAAGCAGCCATTATTCCACATATAGTCTTTTTCATCATTCAACCCTCCACAAGCCTTAACTACTTCTATGTATATTCATAAAAAATTAGAAAATAATAAAAATAAAAAAATTCAAAAAAAGTATTGACAATATTGTAATTATAAGGTATAATAATTTTTGTTGTTTGATGTGGCGGTATAGCTCAGTTGGCTAGAGCATACGGTTCATACCCGTAGTGTCACTAGTTCGAATCTAGTTACCGCTACCAAAAAGGATAAGCATTTTGCTTATCCTTTTTTCATTATATGGAAAATTATGTTTACTAATAGCGAACAACAAAAACACCACCAAAATTCTATCTTACAGACGAGGCTTTTATTCGAGGCTTTTTATTTAAATGTCACAACTTTCCCCACTTAAATTGTCTTAATATTACAATAATATTTTTTTTAATTTTAACCCCTTGACAAATATTTTTAGTTGTATATAATAAACACAACCGGTAAGAAAAATCGAAAAAATATATGATTCCGGGGGGGTATTTTAATATGAAAAAAGAAACTAATAAAACTATCAATGATTATGTCAGAAATTTCAGTGAAAACAAAGGTCATCCTTTAAAAATTTTGTTAGGTTTTTACAAAGGCGAGAGCATTACCCTCTTAAAGAGCACATTTATATTCACTCTCGCAAATCTTCCCCATTGGGTTATTCCGATTGTGACCGCAAATATAATAAATATTGCAACCTATCCAAGCGAGCATAAGGCATTTGAAATTGTGATAAATACAATCATATTATCTCTCCTTGTAATACAAAATATTTTTACGGTATTTTCCTTTTCCAAGCTGTATGACAGTCTCGCTTATAAAATAGAACGTTCACTAAGAATTTGTATTATTGAAAAGCTGCAACAGTTATCCATAAACTATCATAAAAACACAAATTCGGGAAAGCTGCAGTCAAAGATAATGCGAGACTGTGAAAATGTCCGCGTTTTACTTACAAGTATGTATCGAAATTTATATACGATTATTGTCAGCGTCGCCATTGCAATCACAGTCACCCTGAGGAAAAGTCCGATAATTATATTGTTTTTCCTTGTTATCATACCGATTGAACTTTTTATACTAAACATTTTAAACCCAAAGATTCGTAAAAATAATAAGCTTTTCCGAAATCAGGTAGAAAATGCGCAGTCAAATGTTTCGGAAATGATTGAGCTTATACCTGTAACACGCGCACACGGACTTCAGAGCCGAGAAACACACAAGCTATCTGATTGTTTTGATAACGTTATGGACAAGGGCATAGCGCTCACAAAAACAAATTCAATTTTCTCGTCGACGTCATGGGTGGTTTCTCAGCTTGCACAGATTGCTTGTCTTTCCTTTACAGGATACCTTGCCTATATCGGTAAAATCAGCGTTGGTGAGGTTGTTCTTTACCAAACCTATTTTGGGCAAATTGTCGGATACATAAATCTTCTTTTAAACCTTTATCCGCAGATTACAAGCGGCTATGAATCAGTAAACTCTATCGGTGAGATACTGTATGAAGAAAACGTCGAAACCAATAACAAAATTCTTCCTCTCCCCGAT
>JAZNNI010000106.1:0-1945 GCA_045580145.1 Clostridia bacterium | reverse complement strand
CGACCTCTAGCGTGACAGGCTAGCGTTCTAACCAACTGAACTACCGGGCCAATGGTGGGGACTACAGGGCTCGAACCTGTGACCCTCTGCTTGTAAGGCAGATGCTCTCCCAGCTGAGCTAAACCCCCACTGTTTGGTGTTATCAGCTTTCTTATCGCTGACGACTTATATATTATAGCATACCTTTTTGGATTTGTCAACCCCTTTTTTGAAATTTTTTCAAAAAAATTTTTGGAAATCGAGTTTTTGGCTATATATCGTGAAATAAATTTCAAAAAAATTTTTGAAACGGCTTGATTAACGATGATTTTTCAGGGAAAAATTAAAAAACAGCACGATTTTAAGAAAGATTGGTAGATATGCTGTGTTTCAACAGATGTTAATATTGCAATTTGCTAAAAGCGGAAAATTGCAATTGAATTTTTGTGTCATAATGTCAAAATCAAGAATTTCTATTGACTTTTATTTTTCATAGTGATATAATAAAAGTAATATGTGTTTAAGGCATTGATATTTTTGGAGATAATTAGTATTTTCAGGAATTATTGTATTTTTTTAATTTGAATTAAGGAGAATTACTGTGGAGTTTAAACCTTTTGAAGAAAAAATATGGCTTTCTTCTCCGACTATGCACGGCGAAGAAATTGAGTATGTCAATGAGGCATACACTACAAACTGGATGTCAACTGTAGGTAAGAATATCAACAATGTAGAAGCCATGATTGCTGAAAAAGTCGGATGTAAATACTCTGTTGCTCTCGCATCGGGTACAGCGGCACTTCACCTCTGCGTTAAGCTTGCAGGTGAAAAATTGTATGGTATTCCTAAAGCAGGGGAGGGGACTCTCCGTGGACATAAGGTTTTTTGCTCCGATGTAACTTTTAGTGCTACCGTTAATCCCATTTGTTATGAGGGCGGTGAGCCTGTATTTATTGATACTGAGTATGATACATGGAATATGGACCCTGCGGCACTAGAAAAAGCTTTTGAAATTTATCCTGATGTTCGTCTTGTAGTTCTTGTTCATCTTTACGGTGTTCCGGGAAAAATTGACGAAATAAAGGCTATCTGTGCTAAACACAATGCACTTCTTTTAGAAGATGCCGCTGAATCTTTCGGTGCTTCATATAAAGGTGTTCAGACAGGAAAATTCGGCGACTACAGTGCTATTTCCTTTAATGGAAACAAGATTATTACAGGTTCGTCAGGCGGTATGTTCCTTACAGAATCTCTTGCGGATGCTGAAAAGGTTAGAAAATGGTCTACACAGAGCCGTGAAGCTGCTTCATGGTATCAGCATGAGGAAATCGGCTACAATTACAGAATGTCAAATGTAATTGCAGGCGTGGTAAGAGGACAGATTCCTTATCTTGAAGAACACATTTCACAGAAAAAAGCAATTTATGAACGCTACAAAGAGGGCTTCAAGGATTTGCCTGTTAAAATGAATCCTTTTGATGTTGAAAACAGCGAACCTAACTACTGGCTCAGCTGTATAATTATTGATAAAGAAGCAATGTGCCGTCAGGTGAGAAGTGACTCCGATGCACTTTATATAAGTGAGGACGGCAAGAGCTGCCCTACAGAAATCCTCGAAGCTATTTCTGCTCTTAATGCAGAGGGACGACCTGTGTGGAAGCCTATGCATTCACAGCCTATTTTCAGAAGAAATGATTTTATTACTGCCCTCGGAAGCGGCAGAGCTAAGACAAATGCCTATATTGACGGCAATTTCTCCGATGTGGGAACTGATATTTTTGAAAGAGGTCTTTGTCTGCCAAGCGACAATAAAATGACTCCTGAGCAGCAGGACGTAATTATTGCAGTTATCAGAAATTGTTTTGGAAAGTAAGGAGCTATAATGAGTAAAATTAATGTAACTCGTTCCTCAATGCCCTCATATGAGGAATACTGCGAGGAAATCAAGGAATTATGGGAAAGCCGC
>JAZNNI010000105.1:0-2199 GCA_045580145.1 Clostridia bacterium | reverse complement strand
TGTACACATGTAAGCATTAATATCTTAAGCAAAAGGGAAAAGAAAAATGTAATTTGTGTTTTTTGATTAGAGTTATTAAGTTTTTAACAGATGCATTCGTTTGTAAGTAGATTTGTCGGTATCTTTCATATGTGACTCTTTCGTGTTGATGAATTTCCGTTAGCACAGTTTTTGAAAATTCGGCATTTTCTGTATCGATGTCTTCGAACGAATTTCCTCTCTCATCTATAATCAGATAGCCAAATCCATATTTTTTGCAGTATTCTTTTAGAGCATCGAACTTCTCGATATTTGTGCATACGCCCATCCTTAATAGAGGTTTTATTTCTACCAAAACCAAATGATTGTCGTGGGTTAGGCATTGAAAGTCCGGATGGTAAAAATAATCCTTAAAAGGAATCTTTAAAGATTGGGTTTTGATGCTCTTAAATGTGCCGTTAACTAGAAATTTCTGCAGTATACGTTGCTCTAAATACGACTCACATTGATATGATTGTTCGTTAAACTGAAAGTTTTTTAGTTCTTCTTCGTCGCTGCTTACTAGTCTTTCTGTTTTTAATCTTGAAAAATCTTCATCTGTGATACAACGTCTTTTATTTGGAAAACAAATTAGGCGATTGATGTTCTCATTGTGAATACGCGTTTTTTCCAAATGTACATATGCTTGCTTCTTTTGCGATAGTTCTTCATCTAATAATTGTTTAAATTTTGCAACATCTATTTCGCTGTGAAAGTAAACTTTGCAAATGAATTTCACAAGCCAAATATTAGCTTCCTGGAGAAAGAGGAAGGACAAAAAACCTGCAGCAGAAACTTCTGATATTTGCGATACAATTTGCGCTTTCCTGTATTCTAAGTCCAAAAACTCATCTGTTGAAGTTTTCTTATAATTTAATTTGCGTGTCGCTTTTAACATAATTTGACGAACACGCTCACGTGTAATGGAATAAACATCCCCGATCTCCTGCAGTGTTTTAGCTTGCTCGTTAATCCCAAATCTTGATAATAAGATGGCACATTCCCTTGGCTGGAGCCTTTTTGTTGCAGATTCATATATATGATTTGTAAGGTCAAGATAAAGTCTGTTGTAAGCCTCGTCGTTTTTATCAAAATCTAAAAAAGCATCCTCAATTTTGATAACAGTTTCTTGTCTGTTGTCGTTTATGAACGTTACTTTTTGTAAACGTTCATTTGCTTCTGTAAGAGGGTGGGGCTCGTTGTCTTGCGTGAGAAGTTCGCCACTTGATATGGAAAGCAAGAAGTTACACAATTCATTAAAGCACTTGCGACCCAGATTCGGAATATTCATTATCTGTTCCGGGGCCAAAACGAGCAAATCTTGAACTGTACATATGTGGTTTCTGTAAAGAGCATTTTTTAATCGGTTAGAACAGGAATCGAAGCAAGTGTTTAATCTGCTTTTGGGAATCGACTCAATTGCACTTGCATAAAGCAGAAATGCTTTGTGCATATAACCGTATTCGTTGTTGTGCGTTTCTGATGAAATGTGCATTTTCTCATTCGAAACAGAAGACTTTGTTTTGAATTCTTCGTTTCTAAACAGTTCTATGGTTGCATCTATATCTTTTTGAATAGCGTCAGAATCATTTAAAATAAGAGGTGTCCGATTCTTGAATTTCACAAATATCACATCATCATTTAAACGGAAGTAACATAAAAGATGACGGCCCTCTTCACCAATCCCAATAATTTCTTTCCTGTTCTGGATTTGGATATATGGGAAGGCGCATTTTAGCGTTTCATATATCGTCAGAATGCTATTTTCTTCTATGGAAGTGAGTCTGTAATTGCCTATGTTCATAACAATAGCTCCCGGAAAACTTTTCTAATATTATAATTCTTTTTACCACGAATGTAAATACATAGGAAATTCTGCAATTCGTATAAAAACATGGCCTTAATTGATTGCCGCTGAGGAACCGAGAATTCCTCAGCGGCGGTTTTACGTTTATCTGACTACCGAAGAATGACTATAGATGTAGAACTCTTCCTGGCTCGGCATCCATTTCTTTTCCTTTGGCGGGAAGGTAGCATCGAAGGCTTCCACAGCGGCGGTGTCCTCGCAGCAATCGGCGGCGGTACTGGGAATGTACATCCACTTTCTGCCGTCCAGTGCACCGGGCACAAGCTCACAAACGAGAAGCGCTGTGGGGAAATTGCCGTCCACCACAAAGCTGA
>JAZNNI010000104.1:0-2026 GCA_045580145.1 Clostridia bacterium | reverse complement strand
GGTGCAAGACTTGTTCGTGAAAATAAGGTTGATTTAATTTTAGCAGTTGGCGGTGGATCTGTTATCGACTGTGCAAAGGCAATATCTGTTTCCGCTTATGCAAAAGGCGATCCGTGGCAGAGATATTGGATTGATTTTGAGGAAGTTGACAACGAAATTGTACCTGTCGGCACAATTCTCACAATGACTGGCACAGCATCCGAAATGAATGGCGGAAGTGTTATCACCAATGAAGAAGTAACTATAAAAACAGGCAGAGTATATGGTCCTGAGGTGTATCCCAAATTCTCAATTTTAAATCCTGAGTTTACCTATTCTGTACCGCAGAAACAAATGGTAAGCGGTATTTTTGATGTAATGAGCCATCTTATGGAACAGTATTTTTCAGGCGATGACGATAACACAACAGATTATATCATTGAGGCTGTTATGAAATCACTCATTAAAAGTAGCAGAAAAGCTAATAAGAACCCTGAAGACTACGAGGCACGCAGTAATATTATGTGGTGTGCAACCCTTGGACTTAATACTGTAACAGGTCTTTCCAAAACACAGGACTGGGAAGTTCATAATATTGAGCATCAGCTCGGTGCATACACCGATTGCCCTCACGGTCTTGGACTTGCGGTGATTTCAATGCCGTATTACAGATACATCTATAAAGATGGTATCGATAAATTTGTCCGTTTTGCAGAAAATGTGTGGAATGTAGATACAGATGGTAAAACTAAAGACGAAATTGCACTTGAGGGTATCACTTGCCTTGAAAACTTTGCAAAAGAACTCAGTATTCCGCTGACCCTTCGCCAGCTTGGTGCAACCGAAGATATGCTACCCAAAATTGCTGAAACTTCATATGAGGGTGGCGGATATAAATATATGACACACAAAGATATTCTGAATGTGCTCAAGGAGTGCTTTTAAAATTTAAGGTGAGTCTATGAACACATTTGAAAAGATATATGAGGTTGTTAAAAGCATCCCAAAAGGAAGGGTTGCAACCTATGGTCAGGTGGCACTTTTAGCAGGGAATCCTCGGTGGGCAAGGGTTGTGGGATATGCTCTGCACGTAAACCCAGAGCCGGGTATCATTCCTTGTCACAGAGTGGTAAACCGCGAGGGCAAGGTTGCACCGGGTTTTGCATTTGGTGGTGAGGACGTTCAAAGACAACTTCTTGAATCGGAAGGCATTGTTTTTGAATCAGATGGTAGGATAGATTTGGAGAAATATAGTATTTAAATTTAGTCAGGAGGGATAATATGAGAACAAGACAAGAAGTGATAGATTTTTGCCTATCGCTTAATGACACATACGAAGATTATCCCTTCCACGATTTCAACTGGACAGTAATGCGCCACAAGGGCAACCGAAAGATGTTTGCGGCAATCTGTGAGCATTTGGGAAACATCTGGGTTAATGTTAAATGCGACCCTAATCTTACATATATGTGGCGAAGTACCTATGAATCAGTTGTTCCGGCATACCATATGAATAAATGGCATTGGAATTCCATAATCCTTGACGGGAGCATCCCGACAGATGATATAAAGAATATGATTGACGACAGTTTTGAGCTGACCAAACCCAAAAAGCGAGGCAAGAAATGATGATAGATAAATTTGCAGAAATGATTAAAGAGTGCAGTAGCATCGTTTTCTTTGGTGGTGCAGGTGTATCTACCGAAAGCGGTGTGAAGGACTATCGCAGCCAAGACGGACTTTATAACACCGTGAAAGAATACGGCGTGCCTCCCGAAGAAATATTGAGCCACAATTTCTTTTTTCAGAATACAGAAACTTTTTATGATTTTTATAGAAAATATTTTATCATTGAAGTAGAACCAAACAATGCTCACAAAGCGTTGGCAAAGCTTGAAAACATGGGTAAACTCAAAGCAGTAATAACGCAAAACATAGATGGTCTGCATCAAAGAGCAGGCAGTAAAAATGTAATTGAACTCCACGGAACTGCAGAGAAATTTTATTGTGCCTCCTGCGGTAAAAAGGGCGATACAGACAAGGTCTT
>JAZNNI010000103.1:0-18236 GCA_045580145.1 Clostridia bacterium | reverse complement strand
AGTTTTAGGCTAAATATAATTTGTCACTTCGTTTTAAAGAGTAAATTTTCTTCTTAAAAAGAACGCAAAACAAATTTTAGCAAAGCCCTTTTCTCTATCGTCCGCGTTTATCTTGCCGTAGTTCGACCTGTAGAAAAGGCTGAAGCGACTTTAGCAATACTTCTGCCAAAGGCAGAAGATTGCGAATCAGGAGCAAGCAGGAGGGATACATAAGGGAGAACACTCCCTTGTGTGCCTTTTGCTACTTTTGTGCATACAAAAGTAGATATAAAAAATGTAAAAAATGCAAACATTAGTCCTTTTCGTACAACATTAACCGCAAAAAAATAGCCGCACTTTAAAGTGCAGCTATTCAAACATTTTTTTATTTTATAACTCTTACTCTCAACACACCGTCAATAGCCTTAATCTTATCAACGATTTCATCTGTAATGATGTCATCAGAGTTGATGATTGTATAAGCAAGGTCCTTCTTGCTCTTGTTGATAAGGTCTGCGATGTTATGCTTTTCTTCACTAAAGATATTAGTAAACTGTGTAAGCATAGTAGGCATATTCTTGTGAAGTACACATATTCTGCCCTTGCCTGAAAGCGGAAGTGAACAGTTCGGGAAGTTAACCGAGTTCACGATGTCACCTGTTTCAAGGTAATTTGAAATTTCCTGAGCTGCCATCATAGCACAGTTATCCTCTGATTCGCCTGTTGATGCACCAAGGTGCGGAATTGCAATAATTCCAGGCTGATTGATAACTTCGCCGTTAGGGAAGTCAACGACATACTTTGAAACCTTACCCGATGCGATTGCGGCTTTGATTGCGTCATTGTCAACAAGCTCGCCTCGTGCGAAGTTCAAAATCTTAACGCCATCCTTCATCTTAGCGATTGTGTCACGGTTGATGCTTCTCTTTGTTTCGTCTGTCAAAGGAACGTGGATTGAGATATAGTCAGCATTTGCATATACTTCATCAGCACTTTTAGCCTTTGTGATGTGGTGTGAAAGTCTCCAAGCTGCGTCAACTGAAAGGTACGGGTCATAGCCGATAACCTTCATACCAAAATGTCTTGCAGCATTTGCAACCAAGATACCGATTGCACCAAGACCGATAATTCCGAGCGTTTTGCCCTGAACTTCAGTTCCTGCAAAGTTTGACTTGCCTTTTTCAATTTGTTTTGCAACATCGTCGCCTGTGAGTGTACCTGCCCAGTTAATTCCGCCTACAACATCACGTGCTGCAAGGAAAAGACCTGCTAAAACAAGCTCTTTAACTGCGTTTGCGTTTGCACCCGGAGTATTGAACACTACAATACCCTTTTGGGAGCATTTGTCAATCGGGATGTTGTTTGTACCGGCACCGGCTCTTGCTACAGCTTTAAGTGATGCAGGAAGCTCCATATCGTGCATAACAAAGCTTCTTAAAATGATACCATCAGCATCCTTTGAAGCATCGTCTGTTATATTGTATTTTGCGCTGTCGAGCTGGTCAAGGCCGCAAGCTGCAATTTTATTTAATGTTAAAATGTCAAACATTTTTACTACCTCTTTCTATTTGTTTTCTTCCTCAAATTTTTTCATAAATGCAACAAGTGCTTCTACACCTTCAACAGGCATAGCATTGTAGATGCTGGCTCTCATTCCGCCTACTGATCTGTGACCCTTTAGGTTCACAAAGCCTGCTTCTTTTGCTTCCTTTATGAATTTTGCGTTTAAGTCTTCGTCATCAGTAACGAAAGGAATGTTCATAAGTGAACGGTCTTCAGGAACAACTGTGCCTCTGAACATACTTGATGAATCAAGGTAATCATAAAGAATTTTAGCTTTCTTTTCGTTGATTTTCTGGATAGCTGCAACACCGCCCTGTTCCTTAATCCATTCAAGAACAAGCTTCATAACATAGATGCCATATGTTGGTGGTGTGTTATACATTGAGCCATTGTCAACGTGAATCTGGTAGTTGAACATTGTCGGACAAATATCCATCTGGTTGCCGATTAAGTCTTCACGGATGATAACAAGTGTAACACCTGCAGGTCCTAAGTTCTTCTGTGCACCTGCATAAAGAATGCCGAACTTTGAAACATCAATTTCTTCTGACATAATCATTGATGAAATGTCAGCAACCAATGGAACGTCACCTGTATCAGGAAGCTCATTGAATTTTGTTCCGTAGATAGTATTGTTCATACAAATGTAGAAATAGTCAGCATCTTTTGAGAATGTACTCTTGTCAAGCTTAGGGATGTAAGAGAAAGTCTTGTCAGCTGAAGATGCAATTTTGTTAACTGTTATGTATCTTTCTGCTTCCTGTGCAGCTTTCTTTGCCCACTGACCTGTGATTACTATATCACATTTTTTATTCTTGTTACCGATGTTCATCGGAATCATTGTAAACTGGCTTGATGCTCCACCTTGAAGGAAAAGAACTTTATAATTATCCGGAACGTGCATAAGCTCTCTTACGAGTGCCTCGCATCCGTTGATGATTTCTTCGTAATCCTTTGAACGATGGCTCATTTCCATTACGGACATACCTGATGCGCCATATTCCACCATTTCTCTCTGTGCCTTTTCCAATACTTCTACAGGAAGCATTGATGGACCTGCTGAAAAGTTATAAACTCTGCTCATACTTTAAAACCTCTTTCTTTTTTTCAATAATGAACCCATTATACAACATAAATTTTGAGAGGTCAACCGAAAGTTGTTAAAAAAACGATTTTTTTGTTAAAAAAGTGTCAAATGTCTACTTTTGGTTGATTTATGGAAAAGAATAGTATTTTTCTATCGCATCTGCAATCGCCCAGGCGAGTCGTGCCTGATAGTCTTTGTCATTAAGCTTTTTTTCCTCCTGCGGATTTGAGAGAAATCCGCATTCTACCAATATTGCAGGAATGGGTGTTTTCTTCATAAGGAATAAACTGTTGTCTGCCGCTTTCACAACATTGGTTTTTGCACCTGTTACGTCAGCCATTCGTACTTGAATATTCTCCGCAAGCGGTTTTATCTCATCGAAAGAAGGCGAGTAGAAAATTCTGAGTCCGGAGGTTGATTTGTTTGTGTAGGAATTCATATGTATAGATACAAAAAGGTCGCCGCCGGAATTTTTCATAATTTTCAGACGGTTATACATATCCTCGACCTTTTTTTCGCGGATTGTCTCACTTTTATCTGTCCATATTCCCGATTCGTCCAGACGGGTCATAATAACTTTTATATTTTTTCCTTCTAAAACCTCAGCGAGTTTTTTTGCGATTTCGATGTTGATTTCCTGCTCTACCGTACCTCCTATACCTACGGCGCCACCGTCTGGAAGACCGTGTCCGGCATCAACGATGACGGATAGAGTGTGGTCATCAAAAAAGATGCCCGCATAAGAGGACAAAGCAAGTATACCGCTTATGGCCATACTTAAAAGTCCTACTATCAGGCATCCTATTAAACATTTTTTTCTGCTTAAAATAATATACATCATATCACCTTTTAAAGTATATGATATGATGCATATTTATATTAGTTATCTTCTTGTACTTTTTCTATAACAGCAACGCGAGTCCATTCTATACGATGCTCGCTGATTTGGGTAACCTTTATTGCAAGGCCATACGCTTCAAGCTCAGGAGTCGTTCCATCCTCCGGAATTTCGCCAAGCTCAGAAAGAATAAGCCCTGCAAATGTGTTATATTCCTCGATTGGCAGTTCTGTTTCGAGAGCCTCCGAAACCAAGTCAATATCGCAAGAACCTGAAATTTTCCAAGTGTTATCATCAAGCTTTATAATGTCATCTTCTTCCGGCTCGTCCGAGTCGTTTGACAAAGTTCCCACAATTTCTTCCAAGAGGTCAGACATTGTTATAATGCCGCCGAGCCCGCCATATTCATCGAGAACAACAGCGAAGTGGTTTTTTGTTTTCTGCATCTGGCGGAATAAGTCGTCTGCTTTTATGGTGTCGGGAACAAAGTATGGTGTGCGCAAGATGGAGCCTGCATCACCGCCCGAAAGCAAGGCTTTGTAAAAATCCTTACTCCTTAGAGTACCTATTATATTATCAATACTTTCTTCACAGACGGGGTATATGGTATGGTTGGATGCCGAAATGATTTCCTCCCATTTATCTTTTTCGTCAAGCCAGAGGATTTCGGTGTCGGTTCTGTGAGTCATAATATCTCCGACTTGCGTATCGTCAAGTTCAAATATATTATGTATCATTTCCTTTTCTTCGGGGTCAATGGCACCACTTTCACTTCCTATATCGACCATCAGCCTTATTTCCTCTTCGGTAACTTCTTCTTCTGTGTCGTTAGGCTTTATGCCAAACAGGAGAAGGAAGATGTTGGAAATATGGGTAAGAATCCACGATACCGGTAATCCAATATAGTAAAGGACGGTCAAAATAAAAGATGCTTTAATAACAATGCTGTCTGCGTGAAGGTCAGCAATACGTTTCGGGGCATATACACCGAAAATAAGTACTAAAACTGACAAAAGAGCTATCATAGAAGCAGCAGAAAGTCCTTCGGGCAAGGTTGAGAAAAGAACAGTCTTTAGCGCAGTAACGCTGAATTCCACCAATGCTATCTCAAAAATAACCGTAAGAACCTTAATTGAGTTGTAAAATCTGCCTGAATTTTCCAAAAGGGCAAGAATACGATTTGCAGATTTGTTGCCTTCTTGTGCTTTCTTTTGCAGCTTTGCTTCGTTTAGGCTGCCTACGGATGACTCAAAGCACCTGAGCACACCTATAACAAATATTAAAGCCATTATCCACAAACATCGAGAGGGAAGAGAATCCAAAACCATCATCCTTTCATAATTAAATCTTTTGTTTTAAATTTCTGAGTATACTATACCAAATAAATTTCTAAAAGTCAATCATTTATAGAAACCTATTTTTTTCAGCAAAGCAAGTATTTTGATTCCAGAAGGCAGCTCTGCAACTTCTTTTTCGTCCAAAACCTTCAAAGAGAATATCGAAAATGCGTATACAATCACTGCACATCCAATAGCAAACACCATTGACAAAAGCTTGCTTCCGATAAATGTAATGGCTGCAAGATGCACAAAATATGCAGTTAAGCCCATCAATATAACTGATATCAGGGGCTTTAATATATACTTGACAGGATTTATTTTAAGTGAAATCTGCTTTTTTAAGACAGAGAAGCTGTATGCAAAAGAGATTACCTGACAGGCTATTGAACTGATAGGTGCTCCATAGATATTGATTTCGGGCTGCCTTATAAGAATTACATTCATTATAAATTTAACTATGCAGCCCAAAAGAAGTCCTGTTGCCGGAGCAAATACTTTACCGACACCCTGAAGCGAACCGGACATTGTCTGGTTAAGTGCAGTAAACACCATTGCGACAGCACTTATCTGCATAAGGTCATAACCGAGCTGTGCGTTTGGGTATAAGAGCCCGTAGATAGGTCTTGCGAGGACAATATAGCCGACAGCACAAGGCAGTGCAAGTAATATTGAAATAAGCATTGAGTAGGTTACCTTGTCCGAGGCTGTTTTTTTGTCGCCTTTTTTTAGTGCACCTGCGATTACAGGGACTAAAACAGTTGAAAATGCAATGTTTATTGAAAGTGGAAGGTTTATTAGTGTGTCACTTTTTCCGAGCTGCCCCGAAAGCCTTGCCGCCTCGTTGTGAAGCTGCTCTAAGGTAGGCTTTATAATTGCTGCTGCGTTTGGGTAGGCGGGAATCATCTCACGGAATGCGACTTCAATTCCACGGGTAATGGTTGCAGTATCAATAATCCTGTTGACTGCCGAAATAACCGAGCCGAGCGAAATGGGAATTGAAATGAGAAGAATACTCTTAAACATTTCGCCAAGCGGTTTTATTATTGTAGGAGCATCTGAAGAATCGATTTTTTCTAAAATCTGTTTTCTTCTTTTTTGATAGAAAACTGCAAGATACACAAGGCTCAGAACTGTTGACAGAGTTGTAGCAACCTGTGCACCTGATGCCATAAACACAGCACGCCTTTCAGCATCATTTTCGGCAACGTTTAAAATCCCTTCTAAAATTATCGGAAATGCGGCGAGTGAATAAACAATTACAACAGTGAGTACGCATTTAAAAAACTGCTCAAGCACCTGCGATGTGCTTGTTGCCTTCATACTTTCCATACCTGTAAAATATCCGCGTATAACGGAGGATAGGCATACAAAAAGTATTGATGGCGCAAGGCATTTTAAAACGTATTCAGTTCCTGGCATACGGATAACCGAGTATGCGATAAAGTCAGCACCAAAATAGAGAAGTGCAGATGCAACTGCGCCGACGATTGCAAAAAGCAAAAGTGCAGACTTAAAAATTTTGTGTGCACCACGAAAGTCGCCGACGGCATTTCTTTCAGAAGTCATTTTTGCGATTGCATTCGGGATTCCTATCGAAGAAATTGCAAGAAGGAGAGTATAAACCTGAAATCCTGAATTTAAATATCCGTTTCCGAGGTCGCCAAAGCCCTTTATGTTTGTTATAACTACGCGGTAAACCATACCCAGAAGCTTTACTGCGACCTGAGAAAACATAACAATGGCAACATTTGCCATAAATGATTTTTTCTTTTCTTTGCTCATTATATTCTCCTTATGTAAAGGTAATTGCATAATATATCAACATATATTATATGACATAATTTGGATATTATCAAGCAAATAATACAAAATGTAGCATTATTGTAAAAATAAGAAGGATTTTCCTTGACAAGAATGGAGTAAAAGAATAAAATAGATATGTATGTAAAAATAGGAGTGATATAGATTATGTTAATTACCAAAGCACCGAAAGGTACAGAGGATTTGTTGCCACAGGACAGCTATAAGTGGCAGTATCTTGAGAAAAAATTTAAAGAAATATGCGATAATTTCGGATATAAGGAAATACGTGTGCCGACCTTTGAACATACAGAGCTTTTCCAGCGTGGCGTTGGCGACACTACTGATGTTGTTGAAAAGCAGATGTATACATTTGACGATAAGGGTGGAAGAAGTATAACACTTCGCCCTGAGGGAACTGCATCGGTTGCGAGAAGCTATCTTCAGAATAACCTGTATGCAGAGACGCTTCCGCTTAAAATGTGGTACTGTCTGCCGTGCTTCCGTTATGAAAATAAACAAAAAGGCAGACTTCGCGAGTTCCATCAGTTTGGAATTGAGGCATTTGGCTCAAAAGGTCCTTCTATTGATGCTGAGGTTGTGGCACTTGCAATTACATTTTTAGAGGGTGTTGGCCTTAACGATTTATCGGTAAACATAAACAGTATCGGTTGTCCGGAGTGCCGCAAAAAATATAATGAGGCATTAAAGGAATGGTTAAGACCTAAATTTGATGAGCTTTGCACAACGTGTAAAGAGAGATTTGACCGAAATCCTTTAAGAATTTTGGACTGTAAGTCGGAAATATGCCAGGAGCTTGCAAAGGATGCACCAAGACTTCTCGATTATATCTGCGACGAGTGCCGTGAGCATTTTGAGAGCTTTAAAAAAGCACTTGATAATATGGATATAAAATATAATGTAGACAGCGGAATTGTAAGAGGACTTGACTATTACACCAAGACTGTGTTTGAAATTATTTCGGGGCCGTTTACAGTTTGCGGCGGCGGAAGATATGATGGATTGGTAGAGGAATTTGGCGGAGACAGAACACCTGCAATCGGTTTTGGACTCGGAATTGAACGTCTTTTAATTAGACTTTCGGAAAACGGAGTGGAAATCCCGAATGATGCAAAGCCTGACCTTTATATTGCACCGCTTGGCGAGTCAGCATCGCAAAAGGCACAGGTTGTAGCCTTTGACCTCAGGAAAAAGGGGATTAAGGTAGAAACTGACCATATCGGCAGAGGATTAAAGCCACAGATGAAGTATTCTGACAAAATCGGGGCAAAATATACATTGGTTTTAGGCGACAGCGAGATTGAGACAGGCGAAATAAGACTTAAAAATATGGAAAGCGGCGAGCAGACCGAATGGAAGCTTGACAAGATTGCGGAATTTTTTAAGGGGGATAAATAAATGGACACAATGAGTGGTTTAAAGCGCACGCATTACTGCGGCGAGGTTGAAGGTATAGGAAATACTGTGGTTGTCGGCGGATATGTTCAGAAAATCCGTGATATGGGAACACTTATTTTTATTGATTTAAGAGACAGAACAGGTATTGTTCAGCTTGCATTTGACGATACTACCGCACGAGATGTCTTTGAAAAGGCGGCGAGCTGTCACAGTGAGTACGTGCTTATGGCGAAGGGTGTTGTAAGAGAACGTGAGAGCAAAAATGCGGCAATTAAAACGGGAAATATCGAAATCTTTGTTGATGATTTAAGGATTCTTGCAAAGGCACAGACTCCTCCGTTTGAAATCACAGACGAAACAAACGTAAACGAGGAATTAAGGCTAAAATACAGATACCTTGATTTAAGAAGAAAGCCGCTTCAGGATAACATTATTATGAGAAGTAAAATTGCAAAGGTTGCACGCGACTATTTTGCAGACAACGGCTTTATTGAAATTGAGACACCGATGATGATGAAATCTACACCTGAGGGTGCAAGAGACTACCTTGTTCCGTCACGTGTGCATCACGGAAAATTTTACGCACTTCCGCAGTCGCCGCAGATTTATAAGCAACTTTTGATGATTGCAGGCTATGACAGATATATTCAGCTTGCGCGTTGCTTCCGTGACGAAGACCTGCGTGCTGACCGTCAGCCTGAATTTACACAGATAGATATGGAAATGTCTTTTGTAGAGGTTGAGGATATTTTAGAGATTGTAGAAGGATTTGTAAGCACACTATTTAAAAAGGTGCTTGATAAAGAAATCCCACTTCCACTCCCAAGACTTACCTATAAGGAAGCTATGGAAAGATACGGCTCGGACAAGCCAGACACACGTTTTGGTATGGAAATTCAGAATGTTTCTGATATGGTTAAGGATTGTGATTTTGGTGTATTTACATCAGCTATCGAAAACGGTGGCTCTGTTCGTGCGATTGTTGCTAAAAATGCAGTCTCTGTTTACACAAGAAAGGAAATTGACCGCCTGACTGAGTTTGCTCGCGGAATAGGGGCTAAGGGTCTTGCGTATGTAAGATGGGTTGAGGATGAGCCAAACTGCTCCTTCAGTAAGTTTATGAAAGAGGGCGAGGTTGACGCTATCCTTTCAAAGCTTGGCGCAGAGAAAGGAGATTTGATACTCTTTGTTGCTGACAGCGACAAGGTTGTTCTTTCAACACTTGGCGCATTAAGACTAAAGGTTGCAAAGCAGCTTGACATAATCCCTGAGGGATATAATTTCCTTTGGATTACAGAGTTCCCGTTCTTTGAATATAACGACGAAACTCAGCATTGGGATGCGATGCATCATCCGTTTACAATGCCTATGGATGAGTGCATTAAATATCTTGATACAGATCCTGAAAAGGTTATTGCAAAGGCATATGACCTTGTTCTTAACGGAACTGAGCTTTCAAGCGGCTCTATCAGAATCAACGATTATGAGCTTCAGCAGAAAATGTTTGAGGCATTGGGTCTTACCGAGGAGGAAATTGAAGCAAAATTCGGCTTTTTGGTTGAAGCATATAAGTATGGTGCAGCACCTCACGGCGGCTGCGGAATAGGTCTTGACCGCCTCGCTATGATTATGTGTGGAGCGGACAGTTTAAAGGATGTAACTGCATTCCCGAAGGTACAAAACGCATCAGAGCTTATGTCAAATGCACCGGGATTGGTTGACGAGGTGCAGCTTCGTGAACTTGCTATTGCAACCATTCCAGAGGATAAATAAATTGCCTGAAATCTATTTACAAAAAAAATTAAATATGATATAATTAATAAAGTTGAATGAGAAATCTTTAATTTGATGCAGCGACATCGACAAGAGACCTTATGATTCCAAGCAGCTTTATGCCTTGTCTGTCCTTGCAGACAAGGCATTTTTTATTCAAAAATAATACTTAGGAGAGTGGAAAAAATGAAACTTATCTACGACGTTGGCGACAAGCCAAAATTCAAATCAAATGTTGTTTTTGCAATTCAGCAGCTTTTAGCAATCATTGCAGCAACACTTTTGGTACCTACATTGGTAAACAACATTTCGGGAACTGAAATGATGAATCAGGCAGCAGCACTTTTTGGTGCAGGTGCGGGTACTTTGTTCTATATCTTCTGCACAAAAAAGAGAAGCCCTGTATTTTTGGGTAGCTCCTTTGCGTTTATTGCACCGCTTGCAGGCGCTTGTGCATTTGGATACTTTGGAATAATCTTGGGTGCAGTATTTGCTGCATTGGTTTATGTAATTATTGCACTTGTAATCAAGTGTGTCGGAACACGTTGGGTAGACAAGCTTCTTCCTCCGGTTATTATCGGACCGACTGTTGCATTAATCGGACTTAGCCTTTGCTCATCAGCAATCGGTAATGTTAATAACACATCAGCAGGGGAATATAACTTAATTTCAATCCTTTGCGGACTTATTGCATTTGGTGCAACAGTTTTAGCATCTGTAAAGGGCGGAAAGAATGCAAAGCTTATTCCTTTCATTATCGGTGTTGCAGCAGGCTACGTTGCAGCTTCATTCTTTACAATTATCGGAAATGTAACAAACAACAGCTATTTGAAGCTTGTGGACTACTCTCCGCTTGTTGATAACTTTAAAAATATAGCCGATAATTTTAATAATATAACCAATGGAAATTTCGAGAGTGTCAAAGAACTTATGAATGCTATTTTAGGCTTTGTCGGAAGTATTATAAGAATACCAGACTTTATGTTTGTATCAGCATTTAAGGAAGGTCTTGAGCCGCTAAATGGCTGGGCTGGTGTTTCGCAGATTGCACTTTTGTTTGCGCCTGTTGCTTTTGTTGTTTTGGCTGAGCATATTGCCGACCACAAAAACTTAAGCTCTGTTATCGGCAGAGACTTAATCAAAGCCCCTGGTCTTGACCGCACACTTTTGGGCGATGGTATCGGTTCATTCATCGGTTCAATCTTCGGCGGATGCCCGAACACAACATACGGCGAAAGCGTAGGCTGTGTTGCAATTACAGGAAATGCATCTGTTTCTACAATTATTTTGACAGCGATTTTCGCTATGGTGCTTTCATTCTTTACACCGTTCGTTGAATTTGTAAATACAATTCCTGCTTGCGTAATCGGTGGTATCTGTATTGCACTTTACGGATTTATTGCAGTAAGCGGTCTTAAGATGCTTCAGGTTGTTGACTTGGGAGAATCAAAGAACTTATTTGTTGTAAGCTCAATTTTAGTAACAGGTATCGGCGGACTTACACTTAAGTTTGGTGCTATCGAAATCACAGGTATTGCAACAGCTTTGATTATCGGTATTTTGACAAATCTTCTGATTAAGGATAAAGCTGCTCCTACTCCTGCGCCTGTTTTTTATGAAGAGGAAGAGGCAACAGATGTAGAGGAATTTGCTGAGGAGATTGTAGAAGAAGCTGCACCGGAATTTGAAGAAACAGCCACAGAAATTGCAGAAGAAGTTATAGACGAAACAGTAGAATAATTTTCCAGAGGTGGATATGAGATTTAAAGCAGGTCTCTTTGATGAAAATGCAGTAAATCGTGCCATTGTGCGAATTGCTCACGAAATCATTGAAAAAAATGAAACTGTGGACGATATATGTATCGTTGGCATAAAGACGAGGGGAATACACATCGCAAAAAGATTGGCAGATGCGATTTACAGGATTGAAGACAAAAATGTCGATGTCGGAACTTTAGATATATCTCAATTTCGGGACGACCTTACAATAAACGAGGAAAACCCTGAGCTGCGGAATGTGGAGTTTGATTTTCCTATCACGGGCAAAAGTATAATTCTTGCCGATGACGTGATTTATACTGGCAGAACGGTGCGTGCGGCACTTGATGCAATCCTGTCAAAGGGGCGAGCATCAAAAATTCAGCTTGCAGTACTGGTTGACCGCGGACATAGAGAACTTCCCATAAGGGCAGACTATGTCGGGAAAAATGTACCGACTTCAAGGAATGAGATTATAAAGGTAAGACTTCGCGAAACCGACGGAATCGACAGTGTTGAATTGTTTGAAAGATAAAGTTTAAACAGCTGCGACAAAAGGAATTTTGTCGTAGCTGTTTTTTGCTTTATAGGAAACTGTGTTCCCATAAAGCAAAAAAGAATTTAATTCCCTTGCGATTTTTTCGTGCAAAAGGCACGAAAACGCAAATGGGAGCAAGCAAAGTGACCTGCTTCTTCTTACCGTCCTATATAAAGTTAAAATTTAATGGTAATTTTAAGGGGCGGTTCAGGCGAAGCCGCTTTGTTTCTTTATAGGAAACCGTGTTCCTACGTCTTGACAAATATCTGATATAATAATATAATATTGACAATAACTTAGATAAATGGAGGATACTATTATGCAAAGATATGCTTGGAAGGGCAAGGTAGTGGAAGGAAAAATCGAGGAATATATAAGACGTCATAACGAAATCTGGCCAGAAATGACAGAGATGCTTAATGAATCTGGAATACATAACTATTCTATCTGGAATGTTGGTAATGAGCTTTTTGGATACTATGAATGTGAAAGCATTGAACACGCTTCCAAGGTTCAGCGCGAGAGCGAGGTTTCAAAGAAGTGGGATGAATATATGAAGGATATTCTAATTATGGAAAAAGACCCTGTTACAGGTGCTCAGCCAAGACTTACACAGGTTTTCTATCATAAGTAAAATTAAAAAATCCGGAATGCTCCGGATTTTTTGGCTAATAAACAGCAAAAGATAAAAGGAGATTGATATGGAAAACAAGTCTCTTTTAGAGAAAGAGAGAAAAGAAAATAGCGAAATTGTATTTTCTGATAACGAGTATTCAGAAGGAAAAAATATAAAGTCCAAACTTTCAAATGCTTCAAGAAATTTAGGATTGGTTTGTGCTTTTTTGATGCCGCTGTACGCTTTTTTTGTGATGGAGTATATGCATTTCGGAACGTTCGGGAATTTTGCATATTATCTGAAGAATTTTACGGGCTCTGCCATATTTTCTCTTTTGATGCTCTATGGAATATACACTATAGTGTGGATGCTTATTAAAAAAGGTTTTCTTGCGGCATTAATATTGTCCATTGTAAGCTTTACTCTTGCAATAGGAAACTACTTTAAGCACAGCCTTACGGGAGATTTTGTGTATCCGTGGGATATTGTGAACCAAACAGGAAACGTAAAAGAACTTTTGAGCTTCATAAAGGGAGGCCTTCCTTTAACAGATGTTCTGCTCATATTTTTTGGTGTAATTTTGCTTGTCTTGATATTTTCTGCCCGTCCCCAAATTAGAGTGCGTATTGCAGGCAGAATAGCGGTTTTGATGGTGATATGCGCGGCAATGATTTTGCCATTTAAGACTCCGGACAGAATATCCAAAACACTAAGTGTTTTCAATATGAAAAGAGAATCCACTGCCACACAGGAAACTAACCACTTCGAGCACGGCTTTACAGGTGGATTTATGGTAAATGCGTTGTCGATGAAGGTGACGAAGCCGAACGGATACAGCGAAGAGGAAATAAATCGGATAATGACACCGTATCAGGCAAAGGAGGCTATGGAGAAATTTAATTCTCCAGATGTGATTGTTATTCTTTCCGAGAGCTTTTGGGACCCAAAGCTTATTCCAGACACAAAATTTTCAAAAAATCCAATTAAAAACTATGAAGCGATTGCAAAAAGGGAAAATGCAAGAAGTGGCAATATGTATGTAACTGCAACGGGTGGCGGAACGGTTAAAACGGAGTTTGACGTCTTGACGGGACTTACAGTAGAGCAGCTCCCTGCCGGAGCAGTTCCGTGGCAGTATGTGAACTTTAATATTCCTTCATATCCGTCGCACTATAAAGAGCTTGGCTATAGGACGGTTTTCCTGCATACATACCTGCCATCCTTTTATTTACGCAGTAGTGCTTACCCATATATAGGCTTTGATGAAATATACTTTGAAGAGGAACTGACGGCTATCGAGGAGATAAAATGGGAACAAAGCGGAATGTATATTTCGGACGACAGCTTTGTGGATTATGTGGAGTATTTGCTTGATAAGGATAGCCAAAAGCCGTGTTTTCTTTTTGGTATAAGTATGGAAAATCATCAGCCTTATGAAAATAAATATCAAGAATTTGAAGTGGAAGTAGATAATCCGTATCTTTCGGAAGAGGCAATTACATACCTTAAAAATTATACGACAGGGGTATATAATTCTGATTTAGCTCTAAAAAAATTGGTGGATTACATTGATAAACGTGAAAAGGATACACTTTTAGTATACTTTGGCGACCATTTGCCGACTCTTGGGCAAAACAGAGCGGCATATGTTGAAAGCGGATTTATTTCGAGTAGCAGTGAACTGACAAAGGAAGAAAGTCATAAATTTTTACGAACACCATTCCTTATTTATGGTAACTTTAACTTGTGTGAAACTGGAATGCTTAAAAAAGGAGAGACGAATGAGCTTTCAACGTATAACCTTTTAAATGCCGCAACTGAGGTTATTGGAGCACCAAAAACTGCATATATGGAATTTTTGAGGGGATATTTTGATGATGTGCCATTTTATAATGACTATTTACAAATTGAATGGACTCCTCGTATAGAGGAACTTAAATATGCCCACAGGATGATTACGTATGACGTTTTAAAAGGTAACAGATATTCGCTGAAATAAGAAACTGTGATGAAACAGGTTGCTGTTTTATCACAGTTTTTTTGATGCATTTTTTATCCTATAAATCACGGAAATAACCAATATCTGTTATTTTTATATTCTTTCTTTGATGATACCGGTTTCATAACATTCTAAAAGCTGGCGGAGGTCTGCAATTTTTTCGCTTAAGCGATGTCCGGTATCGGTGTCCTTGACACGGATTTTATCTGTTGCCTGCTCAAAGATAACAGTATCTGATAAAATATCTGCATTATTATTTATAGCATTTTGTACGCCGCGAAATGGCTCGTGTGCTGATATTCTCATACCATCTGCGTTATATATCAGAGTGTATCCGGCAATTCCGGTTGCTTCCTGATATGCACGGCAGAATCCACCATCTATGAGTATTAATTTCCCATCTGCTTTTATAGGGTCTTCGCCTTTTTTATACTGAACGGGAACGTGACCATTAATTATATGCGAACGGTCGCTGTCAAGAGAAAATTCTTTTAGAATTTTCTGCACAATATTTTTATCGTTCCAAGAGTGATAATAAGCATTTTTAGGCTCATTCCAAGTTTCGGGGGAGTCAATTAAAAGTCTTTCAAAGGTCGTTATTTTCTCGCGAGCACAAAGAGGAGAGTCTTTTCCACACCACAAAAACCAAAGAAAATCTTTGCCAAAGCTTTTGGCTATGCTTCCTTCGCGAGCAAAATATCCCTGACGCGCCGCACGATCACAAAAATCCATAAATTGCTTGCCACTTTTTCCTTGCGCCAAAGAAAATTTCATAAAGCTTCCATCACTGTTGAGAGGTATACAAGCGTGAAATAATAAGTTCTGATTAAAAATTGTATACATCTCGCCTTTTTCGAATAAAAATTTTGTATGATTTTGAAGCTTTTGTGAACGCATAAATGCAGTTTTTAAATACTGCATAAGTTCAGTTTCTTGGGATGTAAGCTCATATGGATTTTGGCGGTCTATGGTCGGGAAATCAGTATCCTTCAGCGGATAGGACTGCCCGTTTGTAAGAACAGTTCCATTGTCCCAATCTATCTTATCCAGAAGAAGACGATGGTTCATATTATATTCAGGATTTCTAAGGATTGTCTGCCCTTCAAGCTTAAATTGGATAATGCTTATTGCCTTGTGCATACGTGCAATCAGAACATCATCATCTTTTGCAAGCATATCTCCGCCCGAGTTACCTTTTGGCATATAGTTTGAAACATCGGAGGAAGAGTATATTTCGTTTGAGAATAGGGATAGAGGTCTTAAGGAAATTCCGTAGCCTATTTCGATGACATCCAGATTTTTATATGTAATGGAATTATTCAAAACTGTTGCAATACAAACTCTCGAACCTGCTGCCGCACCCATCCACAGAGCATCGTGATTGCCCCACTGAATGTCTATGGAATTTTCTTTCATAAGTTCATCAATGATGAGGTCAGCCCTTGCACCTCGATCAAAAATATCCCCCACAATGTGTAGGTGGTCGATAACCATACTTTTTATTGCGGAGCAAACTGCAATAATAAATTCTCGCGCTGATTCTACGTCTATAATTGTCTTTAAAATATTATCGTAATAATTTCCTTTATTTATTACGTCATAGTCATTGTTTAAAAGCTCGTCGATAATATAGTCATAGCCAGAGGCTGTGCGGGCCAAGTGCTTTCGTACTTTAGAACGGGTGTATTTACTACTTACCAGACGGCACACCTCGAGTAATCTGCTTAAAGTTATCTTGTACCATTCGTCGGTGATTTCAGTATTGGCGGAAATTTGGTCGAGCTTTTCTTCGGGGTAGTAAATCAATGTGGAAAGTTCTGCACGTTCAGGCTCCGGAAGTATATTTATGAAAAGAGCATCCACCTTCCTTCTTATAACCCCTGATGCATTTCTGCGGATATGTGAAAATGCCTGATGTTCTCCGTGCAGGTCACTCATAAAATGCTCTGTACCTTTTGGAAGATTAAGAATTGCATTTAAATTTATAATTTCGCTTAGTGCGGAACTCCTGTTAGGATAAGATTTCGCCAATTCCACTAAATATTTTGTGTTTTTTTCTGTATGCATAGCTACTTCCTCCGGGTGCTTTAATATTTTATTCTATATGAAAATTATATTAAAATTATTACCCAAAGTCAACGATTGATATCTTTTTAACGGTACAAGAAATTTAATAATTTGCTTTTATATTTATGCAATATATCATCAAATTTGCAGATAAATAAAAATCCGCACACCTAAGGTGTACGGATTTTTTGGAGGCACCACCCGGATTTGAACCGGGGCATAAAAGTGTTGCAGACTTCTGCCTTACCACTTGGCTATGGTGCCGTTTATAGAAAAAGACGCAGATTTTATTAAAATATGCGTCTTTTGTAGATGGAGCGGAAGACGAGATTCGAACTCGCGACGTTCACCTTGGCAAGGTGACGCTCTACCACTGAGCCACTCCCGCATATATAATGGTGCCTCCGGGTGGAATCGAACCGCCGACACAGGGATTTTCAGTCCCTTGCTCTACCGACTGAGCTACAGAGGCGTATATTGCCACAAAAAAGAAAATGGCGACCCGGATGGGGCTCGAACCCACGACCTCTAGCGTGACAGGCTAGCGTTCTAACCAACTGAACTACCGGGCCACATAAAAGAAACTGGTGGGAGTAACAGGGCTCGAACCTGTGACATCCTGCTTGTAAGGCAGACACTCTCCCAGCTGAGCTATACTCCCGAATTATGTCTTTTCCGTGACAACAAAAACAATTATATCAGCAAGATAGATATTTGTCAAGCATTTTTTTAAAAAAAATTAAAAAAAATATCTGCTTGGTAGATTTTAATATATAATGCTTTACATATAGCCAGTTATTTAGTCATTTTTAAAGAACTATGTCTATAAATAAATATGTTCGCTTATTGACAAAAAGAACGTTTGGAATTATAATGAAAATATAATTATGAAAATTATGGAGGAATATGTTATGAATACAACACTCGTAGTGATGGCCGCAGGTATGGGAAGCCGCTTTGGTGGACTTAAGCAGATGGAACCTATTGGACCTAATGGTGAAGTTTTATTGGATTTTTCGGTATATGATGCAAAAAAAGCAGGTTTCAATAAGGTTGTTTTCATTATTAAGGAAGAAATTGAAAAGGATTTTAAGGAAATAGTAGGAAAGAAGATTGAAAAGGTTATCGACGTAGAATATGTTATGCAGGATGTTTCAAATCTTCCTGAAGGAAGAAAGAAGCCGTGGGGAACAACTCATGCAATCCTCTGTTGCAAGGATGTTGTAAAAGAACCATTTGCAGTAATAAACGCTGATGACTATTATGGCTCAAATGCATTTACAGATATTCAGAAGCATCTTGAGGAGGCTAAGGGATTTGATTTTTGTATGGTGAGCTATGACCTTGAAAAAACTGTATCTGAAAATGGTACTGTTGCAAGAGGTTGCTGCGAGCTTGAAAATGGATACTTAAAGGATGTTATTGAAAGAACAAAAATTAATGCACAGTCACAGTACAC
>JAZNNI010000102.1:0-1591 GCA_045580145.1 Clostridia bacterium | reverse complement strand
AGGGGATTGGTATATAACAAATCCGAGAGCCAGACTGATCAAGGCTCCTTTAGTGTACCACATAATGTTGCCATGGAAATATGAGCACGCAGGACAGCCAACAAGCTAAGAAAGGAGCCCATCGGCTCGAAATAATAACTTCGGAGGTTAAAAATGGAAGTAGTATACGAGCGATGCTGTGGGATTGACGTGCATAAAAATATGCTCATGGTTTGTATTTTTACAAGCGTCAGAAAAAAAGAGATAAGAGAATTTGGAACCATGACAGAGGATATCCAAAAGCTTGCAAAATGGATCAAGGAAACGAATTGCCAAGCTGTAGCAATGGAAAGTACAGGAGTGTATTGGAAACCTGTATATAACATACTTGAAGGCGAAGGAATCGAACTAATAGTTGTTAATGCTCAACATATAAAAGCGGTTCCGGGAAGAAAGACGGATGTCAAGGATGCTGAGTGGATAGCAGATCTGGTAAGACACGGTTTGGTTAAAGCAAGCTTTATTCCCAGCCGAGAACAAAGAGAATTGCGGGAAATGGTAAGATATCGTAATGAGATAATCAACGAAAGAGCAAGAGAGTTAAACAGAATTCAATCAGTCTTAGAAGGGGCAAACATAAAACTTTCAAGCGTCGTTACAGATATTTCATGTAAATCATCTATGGATATCCTTCATGCCATCATAGATGGAAAAACTGACGTGGAGTATTTATGTGCGTTGGCTAAAGGTAAACTAAAGGATAAAATTTCGGAATTGAGAAAAGCTTTAACCGGTAATGTGGGTTTTCATCAAATGCAAATGCTGAAGCTTCAATTGGAACATATAGATTTTCTTTCGAAATCTATAGAAGAAATGGATGAAGATATTAAAAAAAAACAGAATATTGTGAGGAGCATATAGAGTTACTCGATGAAATACCGGGGATTGCAAGAAGAAGCGCAGAAAGGATCATAGCTGAGACAGGGATTGAAATGAAGCAATTTAGAAATTCAGATCATTTTGCTTCGTGGGCAGGTCTTGTTCCGGGGTGTAATGAAAGTGCCGGCAAGAAAAAGAGTTCACGAATACGAAAGGGTAATTTGTTTTTAAAATCAACATTAGTTGAGTGTGCTCATTCCGCTATTCGCAATAAAGATAGTTACTTCTACGCAAAATACTGTAAGATCGCTGCTCGCAGAGGCGGCAAACGCGCCGTTGTTGCTATTGCTCATAGTATGTGTCTTGCAATTTACCATATCCTTTTAAAGAAAGAACATTTTTACGATTTAGGTTCAGATTATTTCAACACTATTTATGCCGAGAAAATAAAAAAGCGAAACATCCAATCCCTCGAAAAGTTGGGATTTTCTGTCTCGCTTTCTTGATTCGTTTTTATACTTCTTACTCGGCAAGCTCGTTTTTGAGGGCTTGCTTTTTCGTTATGCTTTTTTTGTATGGGCTATTATTGGTTTTCAGGACAGCCCCATTTCTGCCATATATAAAATTAAGCACATTTGGCATACTTTTACATAATATATTACAGGAGGGTGGCATCCTTCCAAATTAAACCTTACGGAGGATCTTATGAACTGCCTTTGCAATCTTTTTAATG
>JAZNNI010000101.1:0-3000 GCA_045580145.1 Clostridia bacterium | reverse complement strand
ACACGTTTTAAATATATTGTAGAGAAAAGCAAGCCTATTTTTACACAGACATCCCTCTCGCTTTCGGAACTTTAAATTTTTTCACCTTTCGAAACCCTCCCCCAAAAAACAAAAAAGGCGAGCTTCCGCCCGCCAATCACTACTCCCAATATTCAATTCTCATCGCCCGGGCTCCAAACATTTCACGTACCAATTACGTACCAATTTTTCAAAAGATACGAAAACTTATGCCAAGTTACATCAACTTCGTTTTTTCGCAAACCCAGTATTTACAAGGCTTTGAGAGAATATAACAAGATATGAAAACATACAGGAAATCGCCGGTCAGCGACAATGCCTAATTTCATTTTTTTGTATTTCCTCCTGTGTTTCCAAATCACTTTGCCAGAGCCCATAAAAAGCGCCCGGACAACAGTATCAATATACCATGTCCGGGCAGAAATGTAAATTATCAGATTGGAGACTTTCATTACAATTTCATCTTGTGCAAACTGAAATTTTTCTTAGCACATAATATTACGATAAAAATAAATAACGTATATTACTACTTTTGTATATGATACCCGCCGTCTGCGAACACATTTGTCCCTGTCATGTAATCAGACATATCCGACAAAAGGAACATTACGACTGATGAGATATCCTTTGGAATTCCAAGTCTTCCGTTCGGAATCAGTTTTTCCGACTGTTCCCTGACTTCGGGATTATCAAATGAAGCCGATGTCATTCCCGTATAAGTAAAACCGGGTGCCACGGAGTTAACCTGAATATTATGCGGAGCAAGATCAAGGGCCATCGCCGAAGTCATGGAAACAACAGCTCCTTTTGAGGCCGCATAATCCACCATATTGTTTCTGAATATCGAAGCTCTGATACAACTGATATTTACTATCTTTCCCCTTTTCTGTGATATCATTGTCCTGGCGACATACTTTGACATCAGAAACATTCCCTTTGTGTTAACATCAAGCACATTTTGAAATGCCTCTGAATCCATCTCGTAAAAAGGTTTACTGCTTCCCCATATACCTGCAGCATTTACAAGTCCATCAATGTGACCGTATTTATCCGTGACGGTGTTTACCAAGTTTTCAACTGCCTGCTCGTCTGTAACACTGATCACTGAATACTCAAATGCATCATTGTCAACATCTGTTGCGTTCTTATCCACCCCTATCACACGCCCACCAAGAGCAATAATCTGTTCTGCACAACTTAATCCTATGCCGGAGGATGCCCCCGTAACAATAAATACTTTACCTGTAAAATCCATCATCCTATCCTCTTACCTCCTTTAAAATTTTTACTATAAGATCAGTCCTCCAATAGCATTAAAAACGTAGCCGACAATAATTATTCCTGCCATACATATCGCAATAAAAGTAACCAGAAGTTTCATCTTAATTGCTTTTTTCAGCATAATCAAAGAAGGCAGGGATAATGTAGTAACGCCCATCATAAATGCCAGAACTGTCCCTATCATTGCTCCCTTAAACAAAAGTGCCTCAGCTATCGGTATCGTTGCAAATATGTCCGCATATATCGGTATGCCAAGTACTGTTGCAAGAATAACCCCAAACGGATTTTTGCTACCAAGTATCCCTTCTATAAAGTCCGCCGGAATCCAGTTATGAACAACGGCTCCTATGCCAACTCCGATAAGAATGTAAGGAAAAACCTTCTTAAAAGTTTCCATCATCTGATTTTTGGAGTATATCAGTCTCTCCTTCTGTGTAAGTGATGGAGAATCGATATCGACCGCATTTGCCTTCTTGATAAACTTTTCTACCTGGTCTTCCATATGGAGTTTCTCTATCAGAGTTCCTCCCACTACAGCTATCACCAGTCCGAGTATCACATAGATGACAGCTACTTTGGCTCCAAAGATGCTCATCAGCAAAACAAGGCTCCCTATATCCACCATCGGCGACGATATCAAAAAAGAAAACGTCACACCAAACGGAAGTCCGGTGCTTGTAAAACCGATAAAAAGTGGGATTGATGAGCAGGAGCAAAAAGGCGTCACTGTTCCAAGTAATGCTGCGATACAGTTGGCTCCGATTCCATGGAATCTCCCCATGATTTTTTTACTCTTTTCCGGCGGAAAATAACTCTGTATGTACGAGATTAGAAAGATAAGTACACTTAGCAGTACTGCTATCTTAATCACGTCATACAAAAAGAACTGTATACTGTTTCCAATCTTTGAGTTAATGTCAAGGCCCAGACCGGACAACAGATTTCCTATAAGCTCATTCAACCATCTCATCCCAAGGATCTGGTCTGTGATAAAACTTCCTATCATTTGCAGCACCCTGTTTTATCTGCGTTGCCGTCATCACAGCACCCGAGATCCTCTATATATTTTTTGAACTCAGAGAACGTCTCCGTATTCAGGGAATAATAATGCCACTTTCCCTCTTTTCGGTCATTTACCATACCGGATTCCACCAATGTTTTCATATGATGAGAAAGTGTCGGCTGTGTTATCTCAAATCTCTCAAGCAATTTACAACCACACTTTTCTCCTTCAGAAAGCATCTGAACTATCTCAAGCCTGTTTGAATCCGAAAGTGCCTTACAGATTAATGCAACATCCATTTTGTTCATACCCATTCACCTCACATTGATGATTGTCTATGCATAGCATAACCGATACATAGATACTTGTCAATGTATTTTTGTAAAAAAATGACCACACATCCTATGCATGGTCTCTTTTCAATGCTCCCATTGTTAAATTATATTAACCTGTATTTAGTTCATATTAAGAAATGCATAAATACACCCTATCAGAGTAAATAAAATAAATATACCAATGCTTATACCACCTATAATAAATGGCAGTTTTGATTTTGAATTTGATTTTTTCTTTTTTAATGTGTATATCACAAAGCTAATACAAGTAATTATTATTGGCAGTAGAATTATAGAATATAAAATAATGTAAGTAGTAGTAATATTCATGTCTCTCACTCCTTTAACTGATATCTTTATTGT
>JAZNNI010000100.1:0-6244 GCA_045580145.1 Clostridia bacterium | reverse complement strand
GAAATGATGTAAAATAGTAGACACGAAAGGGGAATTACAATGTCCACAAAAAACAAGTACACATCAGAATTCAAAAAAACTATCGTTAATCTTTATCATTCCGGTAAAAGTTATGCTCAAATTCATAACGAATACGGAGTTTCTTCAAGTGCTTTATCCAAATGGGTAAAGCTTTATTCCGAGGTTAAAATTGACGATGATACTGTTATCACCGCACAACAAATCAAGGAATTACAAAAACGTAACGCCCAACTTGAGGAGGAAAATCTCATATTAAAAAAAGCAATTGCAATATTCACTCCACACTCAGACAACGATTAACTGCCGTAAAAGCTCTTTCAAAGCAACATTCTGTCTCCACTCTTTGCAGGGTTCTCCATGTAAACAGAAGTACATACTACAAATGGATTAATCACTATCCATCTGCAAGAGAGCTTGAAAATAGATCTATTCGTTCCTGTATTCTCGAGCTCTACGCCAAAACCGACAAGCGTTTGGGCGCTGGCAAAATTAAAGATTGTCTTAGCCGTGATTATTGCATTAACATCAGTTGCGGCAGAGTGTACCGCCTGATGAAATCTATGAATTTACCTAAAATGAGTACCGTAAAACCACCTAAAGCACCACAAAGCAAAAACGATGATAGCAATTGTACTAATCTGCTTGCTAAAAATTTTAATCAACCTGCTCCAAATTTGGTTTGGGTATGTGATTTTACCTATGTTCGTGCTGCAAATAGGTTTTATTATTTATGTGCAATTTTAGATTTATTTGCAAGAAAAATTGTTTCTTTCAAGCTATCTAACAGAATTAATACCCAACTTGCCATTGATACTCTAAATCTCGCTTTAAGCACAAGAGGAGTTGTCTCCGGGCTAATGTTTCATACCGACAGGGGCTCTCAGTTCACCTCTAAAAAATTCAGGAAATATCTTGATTCTCTCAATATTGTGCAATCGTTTTCTGCAAAAGGTCATCCGTATGACAATGCGGTTATGGAATGTTTTTTCAAGTATATGAAGAAAGAAGAAACCGACAGACGTAATTACCAATCCTTGGGAGAACTCAACCAAAGTCTTTTTACTTATATAAATGGTTTTTACAATTCTGTCAGACCTCACTCACACAATAATGGTCTTACTCCTAACCAAAAGGAGGCGTTGCTTATGTCTGTATGATTTTTTTCTCTTTTTACTGTCTACTTTATTGACATTGATCCAATTTGCATCAACCCGATTATGGAAACAGGTCTTTCTGTATTCAATCAGGCACTTAAATATCTTGAGCTTGAGAGAACCGTGAACTACGGCAGTGCAATTTTAAAATACTATGATTTACAGAAGGATGATGTTCTCATCATCTTCCATAATATCGGTATCAATCCTGCGACGATTGACGCGGCGGAAGAGGCAAAGAAGCGCAGCGTTAAGATTATTGCTGTATCAAGTGAAGCGTGGCAGAAGGAAATGCCGGAGGATCATTTCATCCGCCATCCGAACAAGAAAAATCTCTTCGATTATGCAGATGTCTGCATTGAGGACTTTAATCCAGTCGGCGATGCTGTCGTAAATGTTCCGGGGCTTGACACACCCATCGCACCGATATCGAATATCATTGACTTCTACATAGCGCACCTTCTTGAAATCGAAACCGTTAAGCAGTGCATCGACCGCGGCATTACACCGCCGGAAGGAGATAATAAAAAAAGCTTCCGCGCCGATGTTACGGAAACGGAAGATAGTTTTATAGGATACCGTGCAGATGAAAAAGTGAACTGCGCGTCTGAGCCTTCGGAATATCCGAAATGTGAGTGGTAGCTGCTTCTTAAAAAGGGAGATCCGATCCTCTCAGTGCATATTCCGAATAAGGGTGCACTGACAAAAGAGGCGTGTGAAGAAAGCTATGCGCGCGCACGCGAGGTCTTTAAAGCTTGTTATCCGGAATTTCCGTATAAAGCATTTCATTGCCATAGCTGGATGCTTGATGCGAAGCTTCGTGAATTTCCTCATGAAAGCTCAAATGTCCTTGCATTTCAGAAAAAATACACTCTGTATGCAGGCGAAACGGAAGGGATTGACGTTTTCAACTTTGTGTTTAAAATGCAGTATACAAAAGAGCTTGATTACAAAAGCATACCAGAGGATACAAGCCTTCAGCGTGCACTGAAAAAACTGTACCTTGATGGAAAATACATTTATGAATATGAAGGAGTATTCATCCTTTGAAACTTAAGAGGCGTGAAGCCGGTGATTTTTGAAAATACCTTGATAAAGTAGCTTGGGCTTGAAAAACCGCTGGCTTCTGCCGTTGCGGCAACTGACCAGCCTTTAATAAGGTGTTCTTTTGCTGCTTCTATCCTTGTCATTGTTATATATTCCAGAATACTTATTCTGCAATAATTGTTAAAATCATATATGAGCTTGCTTTTACTTACAAAGAACTTGTCTGATAACATTTGGATTGTAAGCGGTTTGTCGTAGTTTTCTTTTATATACTCCAGAATATCATTTATGTAGCTCGGACGCGGGGTGACAGGTACAGCTGCTGCGTTCTTTCCTTTGGTGGCAAGCAGTGCAAGGTGAATACATTCATTTAATCTGTCGAATTCATTTTTGTATTCTTTGTTTGCAATTTCATATAAGCTTTCGGTCAGCGAATATATTGAATCAAAATCATGTTGGTTCAACTGCTTTATGTAGGGCTTTTTCAATGCAACATTCAGCAGGTACGGCTGATAAATGATCCCGTTTGCAAAATCGGGAGAAAACTTTATCCTGTATCGCTCATATGGATAAGAAGTTTGAACAAATGGATTGTGTAGGGTATATACAGGCATATAGACTACACTTTTTTCTATGATTTTAACTACACCGCTGTCAGAAGCATAAGTTACAAAGCCTTTGTTGATGATGAGAAATTCGTGATAAGGGTGGTAATGGAGCTTGTTTGTCTCTTCCGGCAATACCGATTTCTTTTTAAGATAATCAACTTCAATCGGCATTTTTTTATTGTTGCTTTCTTCAGAAATCATAAATAGTCCTCTTTTGGTCGATTTTGCTATTTTTGGAGCTTTTTATCTTGTTTTTACTATAAAAGTATTATATTATAACAAGGCTTGTTTGTCAACTGATGAACCTATAAAAAGCAAGATAAAGATTTATGAAGGGAAAAATGAAAAAATGCTGAAAAAAATACAAAGCAATCCTAATTATCGTTGGGTAATAGTTTCTGTTTCGTGCCTGATGGTGCTTACCGTTCTTGGATTTTGCAGCTCATCGAAAAGCATATATGTGTCTCCTGTATGTGAGGCTCTCGGAATATCGAGAAGTGCGTTCTCCGTAAATGACAGTTGCAGGTATATCGCCACATCTGTTGTGAACATCTTCTTCGGTATGCTGATTGCAAAATTCGGTGCCAAAAAGCTGATACTTGCAGGATTTGCAAGTCTGATTACATCAATGCTGATATATTCACAAAGCACGAATGTTTTCGGTTTTTATATCGGCGGTATATTCCTCGGAATAGGCTTGTCGTGGACAACAACAACTATGGTTGGTGCTGTTGTAAACAAGTGGTGTGCGAAAAACAAGGGAACAATAATGGGGATTGTCCTTGCGTCAAACGGTGTAGGCGCAGCTCTTGCGATTCAGCTTCTCACGCCGATCATTTATGACAGCACAAATCCGTTTGGATATCGCACATCATACAAATTGGTTGCACTGATATTACTTGTTATTGCCGGAATTATAATGTTGCTTTTCAAAAATGAGCCGGGGGAAAAGCCTGAATTCGAAAAAGATGCCGGTGTGGAGAAAAAGATTGTATCGGATACTGCTGTTCAGCACCCGAATCCGTTAAGAAAATCGTATTTTTATATAGCTGCAGTTTGTATATTCTTTACAGGGATGATTCTTCAAGGGGTAACCGGTATTGCCGCACCGATGTTGGGGGATGTGGGGCTTCACAGCTCGTATGTCGCCACCGTCCTTAGCGTCCATTCGCTTGTGCTAACATTAAGCAAATTCAGCACAGGGTTCATGTGCGACAGAGTTGGAGTGAAAAAAACATCCTTGACGTGCTTTTTTGCGGCATTATTGGCTATGGCTCTTCTTCTTTGCTCAGGCCCGACAAGCGCAGGTAAGATTGCGGCAATGATATATGGAATCCTTTCGCCGTTTGCTTTGCCGCTCGAGACGATAATGCTTCCGATTTATGCCGGTGAGTTCTCGGAAAAAAGTCACTTTAACAAAATATTGGGGATTTTTGTATCGGTAAATACCGCAGGTTATGCTGTGGGTGCGCCTGTTGCAAATCTGTGTTATGATATCACAGGCAGCTATAATATTTTGCTTTATATGAGCTGTATTATAATTCTGCTCATCTCATTTACAATGCAGTTTGCCATCAATAAAGCACAAAAGGACAGAAAAGCTACTGAGCAGATGAGTGAATTATTTTTGGAAAGATAACCTGCAGGAGTGAAAAATAATGGAAAACATGATGAAAATCAATGAAAACATTTACAGACTGACAATGCCTTATAAGGATATTTTTACAACCGTATACGTCGTGAAAACAGACTTAGGTGTTCTGCTTTTTGACTCGGGCAGCTTTGATGAGGACATTGAAAATTATATAGTACCCTTCTTGAATGAGCTTAAGATATCGGAAGATATGCTTAAATATGTCTTTATTTCCCATAACCACAGAGACCACTCCGGGGGACTGAAAGCATTTATGAAAAGGTTTCCCAAAACGTGCATTATCTCAAGAAATCCGCAGCTTTGTGAAGAGTACGCAAATTATAATTTTATGATACCTGAGGAAAATGACGTTGTTCTGGACGTGCTCAGAATAATCCCTGTTGTAGGGCATTCACAAGACAGCGCTGCCGTTTACGATACGCGAACAAAAACGCTCTTGAGCGGAGATTGCCTGTAACTTTACGGAATATATGGCTCCGGAAATTGGGGCAGCAATATTCGTTTTACGAAAGAACATATTGATGCCGTCAATGAATTGAAGCAGATGGATATCAGTCATATTTTAACGGCACATGATTATCATCCGTACGGGTATAGCTATACCGGAAAGGACGCTGTAAGCAAAGCTCTTGATGCGTGCATTGCTCCGCTTAACGAAATCAAAGAATTGATACTTAATAATCCCGAAACCGACGATGAAAAAATTTGTGCAATATACAATTCTTTTAACAAGCCCACGCTTGGAGTACATGTTGTTTCTGAAATCAGGCGAATGATATAGCTTCTGTAAATGTTATTCGTGTCATTGCCTGTATCCCATATTGTATAATTTATATCCCGTTTTGTCACTGGAATTAAAATGGGATTTAAATTATAATTATTATAGTTTAAGAAAATACGATAAGGTGGAAGAAGAGAAAGTGGATAAAATCATGAAAAGCAGAGTTTTAAATACTTTAAATGTGCTGAAGGATATCCTGTAACCGGTTTGCTCCTTTAATAACACAATTCCCTTGGAAAGCACTTGAAATCAAGTGTATTCCAAGGGAATTTATACTTATCTATTGAATGTTGCGTATACCCTCAAGTATACGCTCTTTCGCTCGTTTTACATCATCTGCATTTGCATCTCTAACGCCATTTAGCGGATACGTAATTCCAAGCTTTTTATATTTTGGAATTCCAAGTGTATGATACGGTAAAACATCAAGTGCGCGAAGCGTTTTCAGCTTTCCGATAAACTCTCCCAGCAAAATCAGTGAATGGTCATCATCCGTTATTCCGGGAACGACGACGTGGCGTATCCACAGCGGGATTCCTTTTTCGGAAACGTATTCCGCAAACCGCAAAATATTTTCGTTTGAATGTCCCGTGAGTTCCTTGTGAATATCAGGGTTTATATGCTTTATATCAAGCATAATAAGGTCGGTGAAGGATAAAAGCTCATCAACCTTATTTAAATATTCCGTATTATCGGGGATAAAGGTTACACCGGAGGTATCAATGCAGGTGTGAATGTTTTCAGCTTTAGCAAGACGAAAAAGCTCTGTAACAAATTCAAGCTGCAGCATCGGTTCGCCACCGGTGACTGTGATTCCACCGTTTTTATAGAACTCACAGTTCTTTTTGTATTCGCGGATTATCTCGTCTGCACTGACTTCTTCACCGGTATTTGTTTTCCACGTATCGGGATTATGACAATACTTACAGCGCATAGGACAGCCCTGCAGGAAAAGAACGTATCTTATTCCGGGACCGTC
>JAZNNI010000099.1:0-4315 GCA_045580145.1 Clostridia bacterium | reverse complement strand
GCCCTGAAAACCGCCGCCCTGAGTTTCACCTTCGTTTTGATTGCCTGCGGCATTATCTATATGACCTGCCGCTTTGTTTGCAAGGTCTGTGGCTGTCGGCTCAATGGCTTTGCTTATGGCATCGCCAACGGCTCTGCCGATTCCCTGACTCACACCTCGTCTGATTGCTCTTTCCAAATCAAAGAAACTCATAACTTATGCCTCCTTTATATATAGGTAAAATTTTTTGACTACATTTTTTCTCCGCACTGCGGACAGTATTCGGTGTCATCCTTTACAACCGTGTCGCAGTTTTTACAAAACTTGTGTCTTTCCTTATATTCCTGAAACATATTCTTTTCAGGAAGCTTTGCACCGCACTCGGTACAGAAGCTTTCTGTTGAAGGTGATGCGCGTCCGCAGGATTTGCAAACCTTCAGTCTTTTCATAGCACGGGGACCGAAACCGTATTCGTCCATACTTTCCTGCCGTACCTGTTCCGCTAAAATCAGTCTCATTCTTCATACCTCCTCATAGCGCAGAGCCGAGCCGCAGCTTGTGCAAAATGTATCAGATATTGAAACCTTGCTTCCGCAATGTCTGCAAAACTTCGGCGGGTTCTCCCAGGGGGAGCAGTCAACACACATAAAAGTATCTGCGTTATACATTGCATCGCATACGAACCGTCCGCATTTTTTGCATCTGCTGATTTCCGGCTTTGCAATTTCCCATGCTCTTTTTAATCTTTCCTCCGGTGTGCCGCCCACGATCGGTTCGGTTAGAAAAATTCTCGCTCCCGATAAATCGCAGAAGAAGCTGTACCGATTTCCGTTTATGATTTTATAAGAAGCAATTTTCTCCGGCATACGCATCCTCCTTTCAGAAAATTTTTCCTTAGAAAAGTAACAAATTTTTCTAAAGTATTGAATTTTTCAACATTATCTGATATAATATAAATAATCAGAATTGGTAAGGTGCATCGAAAAATGATTTTTTGATGTACTTTACAAGCTCAATTATACATATTTTTTTACCTTTGTCCTCACCCCAAAATGCCAAAAGGATGGGAAAAATCAAAAAAAATTAAAAAAATTTTCTCAAAAGGGTGAGAAAAAGGGTGGGAAATTAGAAAAATTTGGTAAAGGGGACATATTTTTATGCGAAAATTAACGGCACTCATTCTCACGGGAATTTTAATCACATTTTCACTTGTCGGCTGCGGTCAAAATACAAGACTAAATCCAAGCAGCCCGACGACCTTATCCATCTGGCATGTTTACGGAAATCAATCCGAGTCGCCGTTTAACGATGCAATAGATGAATTTAATTCAACTGTCGGCAAGGAAAAGGGTGTTTTTGTTTCCGTAACCTCTATGGTTGATTCCGATTCCATTGACCAGCACCTTTTTGACGCTGCAAAGGGTACACCGGGCAGCGGTGATTTCCCCGATTTGTTTACTGCATATCCGAGAGTTGCCGAGGGTATAGGTGAAGAATTGCTTACAGACTGGAACGAGATATATTCCGAGGAGGAGCTTTCCGTCTTTGTTGATGACTTTCTTGCGGAGGGCAATATTTCGGGCAGACAGCTCACGCTTCCTATTGCCAAATCGACAGAGCTTCTTTTTGTAAACAAAACCTTATTTGACCGTTTTGCAAATGAAAGCGGTTTTTCAGTCAAGGACTTTGAAACCTTTGACGGTCTTTTTGAAATGGCATCCGCCTATTATGAATGGTCGGACGGCAAGGATTTATTCCAGTATGATGATTTCTACAACTATTTCCTTATCAATGTTGCCGCAAAGGGTGACGAGCTTATCAAAAACGGCAAGGTAAACTGCGATACCAACGAATTTAAGGATGTTTTTTATGCGATTGCCGAGCCCGGAATTGAAGGCGGTATAAGCCTTTATGATAATTTCGGAAGCGATCTTTGGAAAACAGGCGATATTATATCCTACATCGGTTCGTCTGCCGGTATTCTTTATACCCGTGATGATGTAACCTATCCTGACAACAGCGTGGAAAAGATTGAGCTGTCGGTTCTTGCATATCCTGTTTTTGAGGGTGCTGCACCTACCGTTATGCAAAGGGGTGTAACGCTCTTTGCTCATAAAACAGACGATGCAAAGAAAAACAAGGCAATGGAAATATTTGTTGATTTCCTTGCAGAAAAGGACAATAACATTGAATTTGCCTCTGCATCGGGCTATATTCCGGGAACAGACGAAGCCTTTGAAGGACTTTTTACAAATCTTGAAGGTGTGGAAAATCCCAAATACCGTATGCTTTATGAGGCTGTAAGCGATATGTACGGCAAATATACCTTCAAGCCGCTTCCCGTATTTGAAAATTCTTCTGCTGTTCAAAAGGAATTTGACGGCAATGTTACCAATATACTTTCAAAGGCACGGGCAGAATATCAGGCGAGAGTGTCCGCAGGCGAGGATAAAAACACCGTTTTACCGGAGCTTTGTGAAAAGGCGCTCAATGAACTAAAAAGCAAGTATTAAAGGATAAGGAGGAGCAGAAATGAAGCTGCCGCAGATTAAAGCTACTTTGGCGGAAATAAAAAACAGCGGTCTTTCTATGAAAAGAAGACTCGCTGTGTATATTGCTGTGCTTTTGATGCTGTTCCTTGTTGTTATCGGGATTGCACTGAATTTTTTAGGCATTCTCAATATTACGCCGTTTCGTCTGAGAGAAACCTTTCATCGGGAGCTTAAAGAAACGAACTACCGTGCAGAAACCTCTATTGATACAAATGCTGCTCATGCAATTCTGTTTGCAGAGCATCTTTCTAAGGAAACAGAGCATTATCTTGCCGCAAAAAACATAAGCTTTGAAGCTTTGGAAAACAATGCGGCGCTGATTGACGGGCTTGAGGCAGAGGTTTACAATATTGTAGCTGCAAATATGCAGTATGCCGATTGCAGCGGTGCATTCTTTATGCTTAACACGACAGTAAACAGTAAGCTTCCCGAAAAATACCACAGCGGCATTTACCTGAAGTTTTCCTATCTTCACTCAAACAGTATGATAAACCACAAAACATCAATGCTCTATGGCTCGTCTGCCGTTGCAAAGGAATATGGTGCGGATTATTACAACGAATGGCACTTAGAGATGCCGGAGGGCATTTATCACGAGCTTGATGATGTGTTTCATGTTTCAAAGGCAGACTTTAATGACAGCTATGTGCTGACGGGTGTATATCAGATTCCCGGCACGTGGGAAAATGTGAGGTTTTTATGTGTTCCCGTGTTTGACTCGGGGGACAAGCTTATCGGTGTATGCGGCTTTGAAATATCAAGCCTTTATTTCAGCCTGACCTACGAAACCCATAATGACGAGCTTGACAACATCATTCACGGTTTATTTACAGAGAGTGAGAAGGATTCATATACCGGGCAGATGTCCGTCAATCATTCGGGGTATTCTCCGTCCGACACAGGCGTAATGACAATAAAGAATGGCAAAAATCTTGACACCTTTACATACGGAAACGAAACCTTTATCGGTAAGTACGGAGAGATTACACTGGGCAACAGCAAGCATATTTTAACCGTTATGGTTCCCGAAAAGGAATATCAGTCCTTGCTTTCCGAATCGTATATCAGAATGCTTGCGGTGCTCATTATTGTTCTTATGCTGATGGTTTTGATTTGCCTTTATTTCAGCCACAAGTATATGAAGCCGATTCTTAAAAGCTTTGAGCATATAAAGACAAATTCCGTTCCCGCAGATCAGGTTAAAATTCCTGAAATCAACGACCTTTTCCGTTTCCTTGCAGATAAGGATAAAGGTCACGAGGACGAAATAACCGAGCTTACACGCCTCCGCAACGAGGCAAAGGATGAATACACAAAGATTCAGACGCAGCTTGACAAGGTGGTAGAACGACATAAATCCGGTGCCGATCCTGAATTTTATGAGATATTCAAGTCAAATGTATCCAAGCTCACTCAAAAGGAAGCACAGATATTCAGGCTCTATCTTGAGGGAAAAACTGCAAAGGAAATTCAGGAGATAACGGAAATCAATCAGAACACACTCAAGTATCATAACAAAAACTTATATTCAAAACTCGGTGTTACGAGCAGAAAAGAGCTTTTGCTTTATGCTGCTATGCTTAAAAAAGAAGGAGGAGTTTTATGACACTTGCAGACAGACTGAATAAAATCATTGATGAACAGGGACTTACAAAAAGAGCGTTTGCAAAAACCTTGGGTGTCAGCGAAAACTACATCTATCAGCTCACAGGAAGCCAAGAAAAGCTGACCACCATATCCGAAACTCTTGCAAAGCTCATCGCCCTTGAATTTGGATATGATAA
>JAZNNI010000098.1:0-1566 GCA_045580145.1 Clostridia bacterium | reverse complement strand
CCATAAATAATAAACCCTCTGAAATAACATTATTTTGTTTCAGAGGGTTTTATAAATGGCTCTACGCAATTATGTAAAACAAGTCCCTGAACTCAAGGGAATTTCATTTTTTACATATGCAGAAGATAACAATATAAAGCTTTCAGGCACATACCATAACATTTACCTTGAAGGTCCGCCCCAGCACAAGGACAAATGCAAATTTATTCCCCAGATAATTGCAATAGTTAAATAAATTAAAATTTTTTTAAAAAACTATTGACAAATCAAAAAAGTGGAGTTATAATTCATATTAAATTTGAATATCACAAAAACGACTATGACGAGGACGGTCGGATTGTGGAGCCTGGAGAGAGTTGCCGGTTGGTGCGAGGCAATGGTGAGACTTTCCAATGACTTATCACCTCTGAGTCGAAGGACCGAAAGCGAAAGTGAGTAGACTCCTTCCGTAATGCTGCGTAAAGGCAAAGGGCTTGTTAGAGCTCGGTAAGTGACGGGGATTTTTATATTTCCGTAATTTGAGTGGTACCGCGGGTTATTATAACTCGTCTCAAAGCTATCTTTGAGACGAGTTTTTTGTTTTATTCAGATTTGTAACCAAATATCAAATTTGTCAAAAATCGAAAGGAGACAAAAACAATGGATTACAGTTTGAAAGAAGTAGCAGGCAGAATCAAAGACCTGCGCGAAGCAAAAGGTTATACACAGGAAGAGCTTGCAAAGCTTTGCGGTGTATCGCTTGATGACTACAAGGTTTTAGAAATGGGCGAAACAGATTTCAGCTTCACATTCATCTATAAATGTGCTAAAGCTTGCGGTGTCGAAGTTGTAGATTTGTTAGAGGGAACAAGCACAACCCTTACATCCTTTGCTATCACAAGAAAAGGCGAAGGTCTTAAGATCGTAAAGAAGCACGGTGTAGAATATAATAACCTTGCACCTAAATTCAGAGAAAAACTTGCTGAGCCTTTCCTCGTTAAATTCCCATATCTTGAAGAGGAACAAAATGCTCCGATGAAGCTCAATTCTCACAACGGTCAGGAATTTGATGTCATCGTCAAAGGTTCACTCAAAGTTCAGGTTGGAAACCATATAGATGTGCTCCACGAAGGAGACTCTATTTTCTATAACAGTCTTATCCCACACGGTATGGTTGCGGTTTCCGAGGGTGGTTGTGAGTTCCATGCAGTTGTATTGAATCCACAAGATGGAACAGTTAGTGAAGAATACCCTGAAGCACCTATGGTTGCCGCAAAGGTGGCTGCTAAAAAGAAAAAAACAGAAACAGTTGCAGATAAATTTATTGAATCATCTTACGATGAAAACGGTGTATTTAGCGGCATCAAATTCAAAAATGCAGATTCATTCAACTTTGCATTTGACTGTGTAGATGCTATCGCAAAAAAGAATCCTGATAAGCTTGCAATGATGTGGGTTGCAAATGATAAGACCGACAGACGCTTTACTTTCAGCGATATGAAAAAGTATTCTGCAAAGACTGCAAACTACTTTGAATCACTCGGCATTAAAAAGGGCGATACAGTAATGCTTGTATTAAAGCGCCAT
>JAZNNI010000097.1:0-3725 GCA_045580145.1 Clostridia bacterium | reverse complement strand
TGCCAAAAAGACGAGAGCAGAAAGGAAATTTATCAAGGAAGAAAAATGCAGGAATGCTGCCGCATTTCAAGTTTTTCTGACGCAGAGAAATTTTCTTTGTGCCGAGTATTTGACGGCAAGGTTTAGTTGGCGGAGCAATATTAGCTTTTAGCTTTTAGCCTTTAGCTGTCAGCTTTTATATGATGATATGATTTGTAGGGACATAGCGTGCCGTAACTTTAGCCTTTAGCTATGTGAGCGGTAGTCTTAACGATTGCCGTCCTTAATTCTTAATTCTGAATTATTCCACCATTCCAAAAGCTAATGGCTAAAGGCTAAAGGCTAATAGCTTTTAAGATAAAAACACCTCAAAGGATTGACCTCTGAGGTGTTGATGATTATTAATAATTTTCAGCGTGGATTTCGAAGTAAGCCTGCGGATGTGCGCATACAGGGCATATGTCGGGAGCTTTAAGTCCTACAACGATATGACCGCAGTTACGGCATTCCCAAACCTTAACCTCGGATTTCTCGAATACCTGTGCAGTTTCAACATTGTTCAGCAATGCACGGTAACGCTCCTCATGCTGCTTCTCAATAGCGGCAACAGCTCTGAATTTAGCTGCAAGCTCTGTAAAGCCTTCCTCCTCAGCTGTCTTTGCAAAGCCATCATACATATCTGTCCACTCGTAGTTTTCACCGTCAGCGGCATCGGAGAGATTTTCAGCTGTTGAGCCTATGCCATTAAGCTCCTTAAACCACATTTTTGCGTGTTCCTTTTCATTATCGGCTGTTTTCTGGAAAAGAGCTGAAATCTGCTCATATCCCTCTTTTTTAGCTTTTGATGCAAAGTATGTGTACTTATTTCTTGCCTGTGACTCTCCTGCAAATGCTGCAAGTAAATTTTTTTCGGTCTGTGTTCCCGAATATTTTGTTTTTTTAGCTTCTGACATATCAAAAACCTCCTCTGATAATAAATTCATAGTCGGGGTTAACCCGATAATATGATTTTATCATAATTTTTCCCCGTTGTCAATAGAAATATTCATTAAAGGGCATCGCTAAAATTAGTCCCAGCCATTTTGAGTTTCATCATCGGAAGCAAACTCCGCATCTGCCAGTTTTTCATGGAGAATGAGTGCGGGAATATTGAGGTAATTCGTCAGTTCATTTTCATATCTCAAGGAATTTTCATAAGCCTGTTCCAATTCAATTTCGCCCTGCTGAACGCCGTAGAGAATAGCGTCATCGGACATATCGAGAATTGCACGGGTGTCAAGTTCAGCAAGATAGCCTGCCTTGTACATATCAATATTGTATTTTGCAATTACAAAATCGGGACTGCAAAAGCAGAGCAGGGCAAACATCGCTGTGAAAATTCCCGAAAACCATGCGGAAAATTTCATATCAAACCTGAACTGTTTAACGATAATCAGCACGAACATAAATCCGCAGAGAAGCATAAACCACATTGTATAAAATCTCAGCCGTGTAAGTCCGTATTCGGAAATATACATTACCATTTTGCTTATTGCAACAGCTATGAGAATTATTGTTGAAAAGCAAAGAGAAAGAGTGTAGAATTTAAGGGCAGCAGGCTTGTTTTTTCCGCCTTTTTGTGCCAGAAAGCTTATGAATGTGATTATGCCGAGATTTATGACAGTTACGCCGCAAAGCTCGAAAAATCCACGTCTTGCATATTCGGAATAGCTGTAGCCCTCAGGGAGATTGCCCGAAAATGCTGAGAGAAAATAGCTGCACTGTGAAAAGAAAAATATCACGTAAAGCAGGAGAATAGGCGTAATTGCCGCATATAAAATCATATTTGGAATTGCCTTTGCAGTTTCGATAGTGAAACTGCATTTATTCACGCTGAGGACGTTGAGATTTTCACGATTGCAATTCGCCGTAAGCATACCGTAAAGGTAAAAACTGCAGGGGAGTGAAATGATAAAATGAAGAATATATTCAAAGCCGTTCTGCGAAAAAGCATTGGTGAAAATGCTGTTCATAAAGCTTTCCATTCCTGCATCTGCGGAAATAAGCAGATTTGCCACAATTAATGTCACAGGAATTGTGAAAAGCAAGCCGAGGAAAATATACTTGATATTTCCTGCTGATTTCGATTTTCCGATTGTGGATTTTACAGCCGCAGGCTCTGCTTTGAAGTCGGACAGGGGAAACTCGAAAACTGCCTTTACAAGGGCGATTGGGAGAAATTTTTCAATCTCCTTTTTCCCCTCAGCCACGGAATAAACGAGATATGCCCCTGCCACAAAGAGAAATACTCCCGTAAGGAATTTAATTAATCCGTTGTCGGTAATTGAAAACACAAGTGAAAAGGCATAAAGGACAGCCGTAATCACTCGATTTAAAGGGGAAAATTTGCAGTTCTGCTTTTTGAGGAATACAACCGATGCGGTAATAATCCCGATGTTGACAGCTGATGTGATAAATCCTGTAGGATTGAAAATCTGAAACTGCACCCACAAAAATGCAAGTACCATAATCACAAAAGCATAGACTTTTTCAAGGTTGGTGAAAACTCTTTTTTCCGCAATTTCCACGGAAACTGATTCGTTTAAATCTGAATTTATAACTGCTGACTCTGCCATAAAGAACACTCCTGACGTGTTCTGTTACTGCTCCTCAATTATTTCAATTTTCTGAAATTCCAGTATATCCCCGGGCTGGCAGTCCAGTATTTCGCAGATTTTCTCCAATGTGGAGAAACGGACAGCCTTTGCCTTTCCTGTTTTTAAAATAGAAAGGTTTGCAGTTGTGATGCCCACTTTTTCAGCTAATTCCTGTGATGACATTTTGCGTTTTGCCATCATTACATCTAAATTTACAATAATCGGCATTGATAATTCCTCCTCATATTGTAAAATCGTTTTCGGATTTGATTTCTACAGCCTTATCAAATACGTTTTTGAGAACACGCATTATAAGACCGAGCATCATCACAATCACCGCAGGCATAACGAAAATATAACGCCACAGGCAGAGGATGAAAAAATCCGAAGCCGCCAATATACAGCACCATGAAATTATACGCAGGCACTTAGTATTGGCATTGTCAAAGACGATTTCGCTGCTGATGTTATCCAACAGCTTGTGCATGAAAAATAGAGCCACAAGAGCAAGAGCAATGGCGATATACAGTCCTATGCAGAAAGGAATGAAAATTTCGCCCTTGATTAAGCCTATGGGTTCGGAAATCATGTCGTAGAATTCCACTATAAGCGGCAGAACAAATGCGACAAGTACGAATACAGCCGCCACTACAACGGTCAGTATCCTTGACAGTAACAGAGATTTAGTTTTAGTCCACATAAAAATAGCGCTCCTTTATGTTGATGATTATAGTATATCACACTATTTTCCATTTGTCAATACCTTTTTATCGAAAAACAATAATTTATTTTTGAAAAATGATATTGCAGCTGCTATCTGTCAGCCTTTGGATGTTAATTATTCTAGGGCATCTCTATATAAAAAGCGACAGCAGGCGAATGAATTGCAGCTTACTCAAAGAATATAAATTCGTGATATTGCACTAATATACAATGGCGTTTTTGTGCGAAGTCACAAAGTTTTGTTCGTATTTGCCAAATTGCTTGAAAAATATATGTAATTGATATATAATATATATGTATAAGTATAAATACAAGGCAATGTGACAATAGCCTGTGCCATACTGCCTTTCCGCCCATTGACAAAATTATGAGAGGAGTATTACTATG
>JAZNNI010000096.1:0-1544 GCA_045580145.1 Clostridia bacterium | reverse complement strand
CCTGAGGGAAGCAACCATAAAATTAAGAGATTCTGTCCAAAAAGATTTATATATGCCGCTTGAAAATGTTAAAGACATAAAAGAATTGCGGACTGACCTTTCGCAGTTTCTGCCTTGTTTCAAAAACTTTCTTGATGAGCTTGACAAGCTTCCAATATTTAAATATCTTGAAATAAATCAAAAACAAATTATATCTGCATTCACTAAATCCTATAAGGATAATGATATAGAAAAAAATGCTCAGGCTATTGGCGACTTTTTAATTGATATCTTAGCAACGCATGACGAACTTCAAATATTTAGGGTTTGTGCTGATACATTGCTTTGTGATTATATAGAAAATGTTAAAAAGAGAAGTCCTGTTCAATATGCAAAAGCAATTCACAAATTCCTTAATGATAAAGAAATGCAAAATAAATTAGAGGCCATAATGCCTCCCGAAAGACTTGATAATATTTTCAAAATAGAACAACCGATAAACATTGAATATGTTACAATGAAAAACCCAAAAAATACAAAGCAATATATTGTCGCCGAAAGAACAGTTTATCGCAGTATAGGTGGATTGTTAAAATCCGATTTATTTAAGGCACTAACAGTTGGAAATACACCTCGAAGATGCCATAATTGCGATGAATATTTTTTCATTATTGGACTGAGTGATACTAAATATTGCAGTCGTATAGCTCCTAACGATCCCAAAGGTAGATTTTGCAATAAGGTTGGCGCACATATAAAAGAACAAAAAAAGAAAGAAATTTCATACGAAGCAGCTTATTCAAGAGCCTATAACAGATTAAAAAAGAGAAAATATAGCAAAGTTAATCCATTAAGTGATAGTGAATGGAATAAACTTGTCGGAGAAATTCAAGATATCAGAGACTTAGCAAGAGCAGGGAAAATCCCTGACTATGAGGCAGTCAGACTATTAAACGAATACTAAATAAACACGAAAACAGCCGATGTGAAAAACTCACATCGGCTACTTTCGTTTATATTCGTTTTAGAAAAGTTGTCCCGGAAGTTTCAATTTTTGTTTATAAGGGAATTTTTTGTCAAATTCTTCTGCTTCTTCCTCGGGGAAAAGATATACCTCCGGTGGTCCGTATTCTCCCGTGATACCTTTTAAGTATCCTGGAATCAGCTCTTTGCATAGGAAGAACGATGCATCCGCATCTTCAGGCAAGCCGTGATAACGGAGTCCGAATTCACTTGTAAAGGTAAACCCGCTCTTGCCGTAAAAGTCGATATTGCCCTCAAAGCATACAGCACCAAAGCCAAGTTCGGTAGCTTTCTCAATTGAATAATCAAGCAAAATTTTACCATAACCTTGTCTTTTAAGCTTTGGTGTAATACAAATAGGACCCATTGTCAGAATCGGAATATTTCTTCCGCCATCTGCTTTGATATTTGCTTTTACAAACACATTTTGCCCGATAATTTCGCCATCCTTTTCCATAACAAAATCAAGTTCCTTGACAAAGTCAGGATGCTCTCTGAGCTTCGTTATGAGATAGTGTTCAAGGCATCCTGGGCGGTATACA
>JAZNNI010000095.1:0-2375 GCA_045580145.1 Clostridia bacterium | reverse complement strand
AAAACTAAATATGCGGATATGGCGGAATTGGCAGACGCGCATGGTTCAGGTCCATGTGAAAGCGATTTCATGCAGGTTCAAGTCCTGTTATCCGCACCAATTTTCAAAGTGCTTACGAGTTTTTCGCAAGCACTTTTTCTTTGCTTAATTCTGCTTACACCGCTATCGGTTTGTAATCACCATTGTGTGCCAGCTTTACATCTCCGTTTTCGGCAAATACCTCTCCATACTCATTAAATGGTCCGTTTATCACTATGACTACTGCAATCTCACCGTCTCCCACATCCAGAATCTGAATTTCCTGAACCAGAAGTCTTAAGTTTACGTTACTGATTGCACCCTCTGCTACGATGCTATCGAGCATATCGATGTTTTCCTTGATAGCTTTTCTTCGTTTCTTTACTGTTTCTTCAAGGTTTATCAGCTCATTAATTTTAACCTTAAGGTCTTCAATCTGTGCCTTCTTTTTTTCAAGCATTCTGTCATAAGTGGCACGGTTTTCCTTATCGTTAATTCTCTCCATCAGTATGTTTTCCACATCTATTTCGAGATTTGATACAGCAGTTCTCATTTCAGCTATCTGCTTTTCTGTGCCTGCCTTATTCCGTAACCACTTTTTAACATCGGCTTCTATAGCAGACCAATTCTTCTCCGACTCGGATTTCAGCCTTAATATTTCCTTATAGACTAAGTTATCCAAATCCGCCTCCTGAATTCTGTGTGAGGTGCAATAGCCTTTGTAGCGATGATAACCATTGCAGACATATTCAACTCGCTCAGGCTTGTCTCTCCATCTGCGAATCTTTGCCACGAAGGTGCAACCGCAATCTCCGCACTTTAATAACCCTGTGTATCGATGATATGGTTTTCCGCTTGAAGCTCTGACCTTAGTTTCCTTTTTAGCTTCAATCAGTTTTTGTACCTTATCCCATATTTCCTTTGGAATTATTACGGGTGCAAAGTTTTCGTGCCTGAATTGTTCTTCTGTCGGAACCTTATGTCTGATTTTCTTTGCCTTATCGCTTTCTTCTACATGGCATATCAGCGTTCCTGTATAGAACTCATTTGTAAGCACTCGCTTGACTGCAGTTGAATCCCACAGGTACTTAAGGGTTATTGCAGGTTTATTATAGCCTTGATTTTTATCGTTGTATAGCTTTTGATAATATGACGGCGATTTCTTGCCATCTTTATTCAGCTTTTCCGCAATCGCCTTAAAGCCGAAGCCATCAAGATACATTGAATAAATTTCTTTAACTATACCTGCAGGCTCATTCTTGATTATGATTTTGCCGGAGTTCTTATCCTTGTAGTAACCCATAGGTGGCATATTGCATATGCCCTTGTCCTTTTGCTTCTGACGATATCCGTATCTTATCTTTTTGCTGACATCTCTTGCATACATATGATTCATAAACTGACTCATTTCCATACGGAATTCATCATCTGTGTTGAAACTGTCGGTGTTGTCTGTTATGCTGATTACTCTTATACCCTTGCTTCTTAAGTATTCGATGAACATAGAAGTCTGGATTTTCTCTCTGCCAAGTCTTGACAAGTCTTTTACCAACACTACATCCATCTTATGCTCTTCAGCCGCTTTACAGATTTCATCGATTCCATTTCTCTGGAAGGTCATTCCGCTGACATTGTCATCATAGGATTCTCCTACAAATATGTGACCTTCCCGTTCTATGTAATCCATAAGAATTCTGCGTTGATTTTTGAGTGAATTCATTTCCTTGTCTTCATCTCTTGACAGTCTGTAATAAATCCATATTCTCCATGCTTGCATTATGTTCATAAATAATTACCTCCTTTCAGCAACAAACAATACCATACTAATTTCAATATATCCAGCAAAACATTTACAAAAGCTCTAAAGATTTTTTCACCTTTATTTTAGCCTTAATGTCATCCCTATACATGCGCTCCGCAATAATCTTAAAACCCTGTTCCAAAGTTAATTTTTCCATTTCTTTTATGGTTTCAATAACATAAACTGGGTTTCTGATTTCCTCATCTGTAAATCTTGTGTAAATATATGTTTTCATAATTCGTAGCTCCTTCCTTATTGGTTAGCTGCAGCAGGCTTTTCCTGCTCGCAACTTTTTTCGTGGGTTTCAAATTTATGACCTAAATAATCAAAAATCGTTGCCCTTAAAAATTTGTTATACTCTTCATTTGTTCCGTTATATACATACATAACTTCCCTGATTCTCGGATAATCACTTTTTCTCGGCAATTTATATCCCCATGAAAGATATTATTTATATTGCGAAATGCAGGGACTACCGACATCTGTCAACTTGAAACAAAAACACAGTATTGTCGATAACAAGTTAACCGGTAATAAGATGCCTTTTGGATTAACT
>JAZNNI010000094.1:0-133728 GCA_045580145.1 Clostridia bacterium | reverse complement strand
ATGCGTGGCAGAGAGTTCATTATGAAGGATGCGTATAGCTTTGACCTTGATAATGAGGGACTTGATATTTCATATAAGAAAATGTATGATGCATATTGCAGAATTTTTGAAAGATTAGGCCTTGATTTCACTATTGTTGATGCAGATTCGGGCGCAATGGGTGGAAGTGGAAGTCAGGAATTTATGGTGAAATCGCCTGTTGGTGAAGACGGTATTGCATACTGTGATGCTTGCGGATATGCAGCAAACTATGAAAAAGCAGTTTGCATCCCTGCTAAAAAGGAATATCCTGAAGGAGAGCTTGCTTTAGAAAAGATAGAAACACCTGATGTGCATACTATCGAAGAACTTGTAGGCTTCTTAGGGTGTGAGGCATATATGTTTGCAAAAACTATAATCTATAAGGCTGATGATAAATATATTGCTGCGATGGTAAGAGGAGACAGGGAAATAAATGAGGTAAAGCTCAAAAATCTTGTCGGCTCAACAGATGATTTAGAGCTTGCAGCACCTTCTGTTGTAAGAGAACTTACAAATGCGCAGGTGGGTTTTGCAGGACCGATAGGACTAAGTATTCCTGTTTATGTTGACCTTGAAGTTAGCGAAATGAGGAATTTTGTTGTCGGAGCAAACGAAACTAACTATCACCTTAAAAATGTGAATGTTAATCGTGATTTTGAGCCATTTGTTGTTGCTGACATCCGAGTTATTGAAGATGGTGATGTATGTCCTAAGTGCGGACAACCTATAAAGACAGCTCAAGGCATCGAGGTAGGACATATATTCAAGCTTGGAACAAAGTATTCAGATAGCTTAGGACTTACATATCTTGATGACTCAGGAGAGGCAAAAACTGTTGTTATGGGCTGCTATGGAATAGGAGTTACAAGATGCTTGGCAGCCGCTATCGAACAGGGAAATGATGAAAATGGTATAATTCTTCCGGTTTCAATAGCACCATTTGAGGTTATAGTTGTTCCTGTAAATGCAAAAGATGATGCACAGATGAAAATAGCAGAGGAAATTTATGAAAGCCTTAAAAATGCCGGTATTGACACTATTTTGGATGACAGAGAAGAACGCGCCGGTGTAAAGTTCAAGGATGCTGACCTTATCGGAATTCCGCTGCGAATTGTAGTGGGAAAAAAGTGTAGCGAAGGAATAGTTGAATATAAGTTACGTAAGGATGAATTGGCTTCAGAATGCACATTTGAAGAAGCTGTAAATAATGCAATTAAGTATATTTCGGAAAACAAATAATGTTCTTATTAATTCGGAGGATTTTTATGGAAATAATACTCAAACACAAAAGAACTATTCTGCTTGGGATGGTGGATACGATTGCGATTGTGTTTTCAAGCCTCTTTTCATATTTTGTCATAACTTATTTGTCGGCAGTAGAAAAAGAATTTATTATAAGTAAGCTCGATTTCGACAATACCTTAGTACATATTGCAATCTTAACAATGTGTGTTCTTTTTGGAATGTGGTTGTGCGGTGTTTACAGAAATATCTGGAGATATGCTTCAGTAAAAGATTTTTTAAAATGCTTTGTCGGAATGTTTGTAGGTGGAGCAATATATTATATTTTCAGGCATATTTCTGGATTTTCAACATCTGATATATATATTTTTATGTCTATGACCGTTGCTTTGGCAGCTGTTGTAATACTTAGAATAGGATACAACTATGTATATAACCGTGTAAGAAGACATACTGTCCCTGTAAGGTCAAGAACATTGATTGTGGGTGCAGGAAATACGTGCCATAAGGTTTTAATTGAGATGCAAAGCCAGAACAGCGAATATAAGCCTGTTGCTATTGTTGATGATGATTATGACAAGCAAAAAAGAAGGGTTCATGGAGTGATGGTTTTTGGTGGTGTTGATGATATACCTGATATCGTGGTAAAGCACCGTATCAAAACAATTCTGGTTGCAATTCCGTCATGTTCTCAGGAAGAGAAGAAGAGAATATTGAATATTTGCTCAGAAACAATGTGTGAGGTTAAAACTGTTCCACACCTTCATGAGCTTGTGATGAATGCTGACTTTCTGGGACAGACAAAAAATATCAATATCGAAGATTTGCTTGGACGAGATGTAATTCACTTTGATGATTTTTCAGTGCAAAGGCTTGTAAAGGATAAGGTATGTATGGTCACGGGAGGTGGCGGCTCGATTGGCTCGGAGCTTTGCCGTCAAATTGCGAAATATAGTCCGAAGAAACTGATAATTGTTGATATCTACGAAAATAATGCTTATGATATCCAGCAGGAGCTTTTGTCGACATATGAAGAGCTTGAACTTGATGTTAGGATTGCATCAGTTCGTGATTATGACAAAATGAAAGTTCTTTTTGAGACACTAAAGCCTGAGATTGTATATCATGCGGCTGCACATAAGCACGTACCGCTTATGGAGACAAGTCCTGAGGAGGCAATTAAAAATAACGTTGCGGGTACTTATAATGTGGCTTGTCTTGCAAAGCTATATAGAGTAAAGAAATTTGTACTTGTATCGACAGATAAGGCGGTTAACCCTACAAATGTTATGGGTGCAACAAAACGTTGTTGTGAAATGATAGTTCAGTATTTCGCACAGAAAAGTACATATACTGAGTTTGTCGCAGTACGTTTTGGCAATGTTCTTGGTTCTAATGGTTCGGTAATACCACTTTTTGAAAAACAGATAGCGGCAGGAGGCCCTGTTACTGTAACACATCCTGATATTATAAGATACTTTATGACAATTCCTGAGGCTGTGTCGCTTATTCTTCAGGCAGGTACTATAGCATTAGGCGGTGAGATTTTCGTACTTGATATGGGTGAGCCTGTTAAGATTTTAACTTTGGCAGAAAACCTTATAAAGCTTCACGGTAGAGAACCTTATAAGGACATTGATATTCAATTCACCGGATTAAGACCAGGAGAAAAACTCTTTGAGGAGCTTTTGATGTCGGAAGAGGGACTTCGCGAAACGGTTAATACAAAGATTTTTATAGGTAAGCAAATTGAAATTGATGAAGCAAACTTTGTAAAAAGTCTTGAAAAAATAAGGGATATTGCTTATTCTAATAACTCCGAGGGAGTAGTGGAGGAGCTTAGAAAGATTGTTCCTACATTTAATCACGTTGTTATTAATAAGTAAGCTTTTAATAAGAGTAATTTCCTACATAATAAAAAAATAAAGTGATAATTCACTTTATTTTTTTTATGGCTTTGGGGGACGTTTTCCATAATATTGAAAAATATTGCATTTAATCATACCATTGTATATTTTGCGCCTTTTATCAGCCTTTCTTCCAAAGTTTTTTTCAAATTGTTCATCAGATGCAAGGATATAGTATGACCAGTCAGGAAGTTTTGAAAATGCTTTTCCCATACCTGAATAAAGAAGTGCGCAATCTTTGGCATCACTAAGTCTTTCACCATAAGGCGGATTACATATGATGCTGCCATATTGCTCGCTATAAGATATAGAGCAGGCATCTTTTTTTGAATGTATAATAGCATCGTCAACACCGGCAATGCGGGAATTTTCCCTTGCAATTTCAAGTGTTTTTTCATCAATGTCGGATGCGAAAATGGTAAGAGGAAGATTTCTTTTTTTGCTCTCTGCTTCCTCACGCAAATCAGTCCATATACGTGCATCAGACTGAGAAAAGCCCTCGGCGGAAAAATGTCTTGTAAGTCCAGGGGCAATATTGCGCTTGAACATCGCTGCCTCAATAGGTATGGTACCGCTTCCACAGAATGGGTCGCAAAGCGGATATTCATACTTCCAGAAGCTTAGCATAACCATTGCTGCGGCTATAGTTTCTTTTAAAGGTGCAGCATTTGAAATACGTCTGTATCCACGCTTGTGAAGTCCGTCACCTGTGGTGTCTATCATAAGAGTGACCTTGTCCTTCATTACAGAAAATTGTATCTGATAGGTAGGTCCGTCTTCTGAAAACCAATCAATCTCATATTTTTGTGATAGGGAAGAAACTATAGCCTTTTTTATAATTGCCTGACAATCACGCATACTGGCAAGGGTAGATTTTAAGCAGAAGCCTTTTACGGGGAATGCAGCATTTTTTTCAAGCCAGCGTGACCAATCAAGTGCCTTTGTTTTTTCGAAAAGTTCCTCAAAGGAAAGCGCAGTAAACTCTCCTACTTTAATTAATACACGTTCTCCGCACCTTATCCATATATTTGCACGAGCAACTGCCTCTAAGTCTCCAATAAATGTGACCCTGCCATCCTCGACAGAATGTGTTTCATACCCGAGCCATTTAAGCTCACGTGCCACAAGTGCCTCAAGCCCAAATATACAGGGTATAATTATTTCAAATTTATCCATTTCTTTTTCCTCTTTTGTTTCGCTTAATTCTCTTATATGAACTATGTTTCTTTGCAGACAATTCCTGCCTTTTAGAAGGCTTGGAGCCTTTTAAAACAAAATCTATGCGCCGTGATAACAGGTCGGCACCAATAACCTCAATTTCAACGCTGTCACCGATACGATATATCCTGCCGTGCCGTCTGCCGACTAATGCACGCATTTCTTCATCATATTCATAGTAATCACCATTTATGGTTTCAAGACGTATTAAGCCCTCGACAGAGTTATCAAGCTCAGCAAACATCCCAAAGCTTGTTATCCCTGAAATCTGTGCAGGGAAATTAGCCCCTACAAAATCGGAGATATATGCAGTTTTGAAAAGGTCATCGACATCACGTTCTGCAAGCTCTGCAGTCCGCTCGGTTTCGCTTGAGTGAGATGCGGCATCAAATACAACATTATGATATTTCATCACATCGTGTCCGTCTAAGAAATCTTTTAATATCCTGTGAATCATAAGGTCAGGATAGCGGCGGATTGGAGAGGTGAAATGGCAATAATATTTTGCCGCAAGTCCAAAATGTCCTACACATTCCGTAAGGTATTCAGCCTTCATAAGTGAACGTAGCATATATGAAGCAATGAACGTTTCACTTTCAGTGCCTTTTATATGATTTAAAATCTGTTGTAAATCCTTGGGGTGCACTTCCTTTCCTTTCATAAAAAGCCCGAAGTTCCCTATAAAACGCTTAAAACTTTCCATTTTTTCGCTGTCAGGCTGTTCGTGAACTCGGAAAACAAAAGGAATATCCGACCAGAAAGCAAATTCTGCAACTGTTTCATTTGCAATAAGCATAAATTCTTCAATAAGACGATGTGCATCATTTCTCTCTGCCTTTATTATTTTGACAGGACGTCTATCATCTCCAAGTATAATTTTAGATTCTGGAAAATCAAAATTAATACTGCCCCTGTTTTCGCGCCTTTTCGTAAGGATTTTAGACAGCTTATGCATATTTTTTAAAATAGGGACAAGGTCGGAATGTTTTTTGCAAAGTCCTTCATCACCATCTAAAATTTTAGCGACATTATTGTATGTCATACGTGCGCAAGAACAAATAACACCCTTTGTAAGCTTATGATTTACAACTTCTCCTGCTGGTGTGATTTCCATTATAATTGAGAGTGTAAGCCTGTTAACGTTGGGATTTAAGCTACACAGCCCGTTTGAAAGTCTTTCGGGGAGCATAGGTATAACGCGGTCTGCAAGATATACGCTTGTGCCTCGCAGCATAGCCTCACTATCGAGCGACGAGTTTTGACGTACATAATGTGTAACGTCTGCGATATGAACACCAAGCTCAAAGTTGCCGCTTTCAGTTATTTTGAGCGAAACTGCATCGTCAAAATCCTTTGCATCATCGCCATCTATTGTAAATATTGTATCTTTTGTAAAATCACATCTGGATTTAAAGTCAGACGGCAAAATTTCATCGGGGAAAGCGTCTGCTTCGCAAATTGTATCTTCTTCAAATTCCGGCTTTATATTATGCTCAAAAATAATTGCGTCGGTAAGGGTTTTAAGGTCTTGACTGTTTCCAAGTACAGAAACAACCGCTCCGAACAGCTCACCTCTTTTTGAATAATCGGTGATTTCGACTAAAACTCTGTCACCGGGCTTTGCATCTTGCAACTCTGTTAACTTTATGTCTTTGAAAATCCTTGAGTTGTCCGGTGCTGCTACAAAATCGTCGGTCATCACGGCAGAAATAGTTGTATTTGTCCGCTTTAATACCTTTTCGATAACTCCTTCATTTCGACCACGTGATTTGCCCGTTATTTTTACAAGAACTTCATCCTTGTCTATTGCGGTGCCAAGATTGTCAGGGGCAATGAAAATGTCGTCTGCAAGGCTTTCGGTTGAAACAAAGCCGAATTTTCCCCTTGCATTGCAATGAAGAGTACCTGAATAAAGTAAATTGTTTTCGCAGGAAGCATATCTCTTCTTTTTTGAAATGAATATTTTTCCCTCGAGTATAAGCTCTTCCAAAATTGAATAAAGCTCCGGTAAATCTTTTTTCGGTACATCGAGCGAGGTAGAAAGCTCTTCAAATGTAAGAGGAGTGTACTCTTTTGATGATATATATAAAAAAACTTTTTCTTTTCTTTCCATAATATCCCCCTGTGTTAGTTACTTTTATTTTACAATATTTAAAGAAAATCATCAAGTAAAATGAAGAAAAAAGTAAAATATTATTATTTAAAAACAAATTTGTATTGACTAATTGGATAAAAAGTTATATAATATATTGGTATGTAATTTAAATACGAAAGGAAGAAAAACTATGAAAAAGAAGGGTATTTTACTTCTGATACTGACAGTAATCATCGCTGTTATTTTGAACTGTGTTGCATTCATTGGTTTTGATGTAGCAGGTTTTAAGTATGGCGGCGTATTTGATGAAGAAAAGGGTATTAGAAAAGGAATTGACTTAGCAGGCGGTTCAGTTATTACATTTGAGGCAAGTAAGGCTAATCCTACTGAGGCTGAAATGGATATTGTTGAAGCAATATTCAATGCAAGACTGACAAATTCAGGCTATACTGAAGCACGTATCTCAAGAGGTAACGGTGGTCAGATTACAGTTGAAATTCCTGCAATCACAAACACAGATGAAGCAGCAGCACTTTTGGGCTCAACTGCGAAACTTACATTCCGCGATGCAGATAATAACATCGTTTTAGACGGTGCTACTGACATCAAAAATGCAGAGTATCAGTATGGACAGATGTCTGAGACAGCAGCTGCTGAGGCATATGTTCAGCTTACATTAAAGCCTGAAGCTGTATCAAAGTTTGCAGCTGCAACTAAAAAGGCGGCAGCTGAGGCTGAGGGCAGAAAGTATATTTCAATCGTAATGGACGAGCAGATTATTTCAAGCCCGAGCGTTAATGAAGAAATCAATTCTGAAACTTGTATTATAAGCGGAAACTTTACTCCGGAAACTGCACAGATTTTGGCTAATCAGATTAAGTCAGGTCAGCTACCATTTGAGCTTACTGCAATTTCAAAGGAAACAATCGGTGCTGAGCTTGGTAGTGATGCACTTCCAACATCAATGTTTGCAGCAGGTATCGGCGTACTTCTTATAATGCTATTTATGATTATTATTTACAGAATGTCCGGTCTTCTTGCATCTATTGCAATGGCAATTTATGTTGGTTTGATTGCTCTTGTACTTGGAGTTTTAAGAGTAAATTTAAGTCTTTCAGGTATTGCAGGTATCATCACATCACTTGGTATGGCAGTTGATGCTAACGTAATTATTTTTGAAAGAATGAAGGAAGAATTAAAGCTTGGCAAGACAATTAAGGCATCTGTTGATTCTGGCTTTAACAAGGCATTCTCTGCAATTTTGGACTCAAACGTAACTACTATTATCTCTTGCGTAGTTCTGTATCTTTCAGGTATAGGAACAATAAGAGGCTTTGCAGTTACACTTGGTCTTGGTGTTATAATCAGTATGTTCACTGCAATAGTTGTTACAAAGTTCCTGCTCAAACAGCTTGTAAGATTAAATATTAAAAATCGTAAGCTGTTTTGCGCAAACTAAGGGAGGGTTAGCAAGATGAAAAATATGAAAATTACAGAAAACAGAACTAAATTTTTGTTGCTGCCTATCCTTATCATTGTGATTGGAATAGTAATGTATTTTGTACGTGGCTTCAACTTCGATACAGAATTTGTTGGCGGTATCAGAATGCAGGTAAATGTAGGCGGCGAATTTGAAAATCAGGATATAGCTGATTTGGTTGTAGAAACAGCAGGTGAAGTAGCTGCTCCGGTTGTGCAGAAAATCGGTGACGGAACACAGGCTACTATCAAGATGTCTGAGCTTGACCTTGATACAAAGGCAAAGGTTGAAGCTGCAATCACAGAGAAGTACGGCGAAGAAGCTATAATGTCTTCAAACAGTGCATCAGCAAGCTTTGGTGTGCAGGTTCAGAGAAAAGCATTGATTTATACACTTATTGCAATTCTTTGCATTCTTGCTTACATCGCTGTAAGATTTGAGGTTAAGAGCGCAGTTATGGCAGTTATTGCTCTTGCAATAAATGTTTTGGTAATGATGGCAGTTTATTTAATAAGCTATGTGCCACTAAATACAACATTCATCGCTGCAATGCTCACAGTGGTTGGTTATTCAATCAATAACACAATCGTTGTGTTTGACCGAATTCGTGAAAATATGAGAGGCTTCAATGCTAAGAAGGGTCACGTAGTAGCAGATGTTGTAGACAGAAGTATTAAGGAATCTGTTGGAAGAACCTTGAATACAACTATCACAACTTTGATTACAATCATTCTTCTTTACATCTTTGGTGTTAACTCAATTAAGAGCTTTGCGTTCCCGCTTATTGTCGGCGTAGTTATTGGTGCTTATACATCAATGTTTATTGCAAGTCCGTTCTGGGCAGCGTGGAAAACATCTGAAATCGAAGCAAAAATGCAGAAAAAATAAGAAAATAAAAACTGAAACCTGTCATCTTAACTGATGACAGGTTTTTATATATAAATTATTCCTTTACATATCTGACACTTAACGACATTTTTCTATGAATAAAAAGATTTCTCTTGATTTTTTATGAGTTTTATGTTATAATATTATGTGTTAAATAATTAGACTGCCACCGGGTAGAGAATGCAAAGCATTCACCGTGCATATCATTAGGTCTTTGAAGATATGCATAGTGGATGTTTTTTAACTTTTGGAGGAAGATTATGAGATTTTTAAAATATTTTAAGGATTTGACAAAGTTCGAAAAGTATTTATGGATACTGTCTATGGCTGTTGTGACGCTTTCTTTTGTATTAGCACCTCAAAAAGATTTTTTGTCACTTAGTGTATCATTAATCGGCGTTACAGCACTTATTTTTGTGGCAAAGGGGTATGTTTTGGGACAGATATTAACCATTATTTTTGCCGTTTTTTATGGAGTGGTATCTTTTTATTTTGCATATTACGGAGAAATGATAACGTACTTGTGTATGTCGTTGCCTATGGCAGCTAATGCAGCATTTGAGTGGTATAAAAATCCTTACAAAAAAACAAAAGAGGTGAAGGTAAGTACTGTTACAAAAAAACAATTTTTAACTATGCTGGTGCTTAGCTTTGTTGTGACAATAGTATTCTATTTTATCTTAAAAATCTTAAATACAGCAAGCCTTTGCTTTAGTACAATATCTATAACAACAAGCTTTATAGCATCGTATCTTACATATTTAAGAAGCCCGTATTATGCGATAGCTTATGCTGTAAATGATATTGTTCTCATTGTATTATGGGTGATTGCAGCAATATCTGACCCTTCATATATTCCTATGATTTTCTGTTTCATAATGTTTTTTGCAAACGATATTTATGGCTTTATAAACTGGAAAAGGATGGAAGAGCGACAAAGCAGTTAAGTGCTTTGTCTTTTTTAATATAAAAACCGGTAAAGTGCAAAAGATTTAAGGAAATTAATTTCATAAATGATATTGTTTTTTGTTTAAAAATATGATAAAATAAAAATAATTTTATTCTGTAATTATTTGTCAAGTGATAGCTAACCATTCGCTATTTTAAAATGAGGGCTTTATGAAAGAGGTTTTTCCTAATTATTATGAAAAATTTAAATGTATAGCTGGTAAGTGTAAACACAACTGTTGCATAGGCTGGGAAATTGATATTGATGAAGAGACTATGGCTTTATATAACTCTTTGGAAGGTGAATTTGGCGAAAAAATAAGGGAAAATATTACAGGGGAGATTCCGCATTTTGTCTTAAAAGGTGGAGACCGCTGTCCCTTCCTTAATCAAAGCGGACTTTGTGATATTATATCTAAACTTGGTGATGCTGCAATATGTGATATATGTTATTTGCACCCGAGATTTAGCAATTTTTATGAAGATTTTACAGAAACGGGATTGGGACTATGCTGCGAAGAAGCAGCAAGGATTATACTTACAGAGAGCGAAAAGTTTTCAGTGCCATTGCCGGCTTCAACAGAAAATAACGAGTTTTTTAAAGCACGAAATGAAGTTATAGATATTTTACAAAACAGAAGCATTACAGTTTTAAAAAGGCTTAACGAACTTGCAGAAAAATACGGCTTGAAATTTGAATTTTCAAATGAAGAAATTTATGATTTTTATACGTCCCTTGAGATGCTTGACAAGAACTGGGAAAATGAACTTAAAAAACTAAAAACCGCAAATGGCATAGATATATTTGAGATAGAAGATTTGCAGATTTTCTTTGAACAGCTCGCTTGTTACTTTATATTCCGCCACTTTGAGAGTGGCGTTGGATTCGCTCTTTTGAGTTGTTGGACTATAGGAACAATATGTTCAACCTGTGAAACACTCGAGCAAATTCTTGATGTTGCAAGAATGTACTCTTCCGAAATAGAATATTGTGAGGAAAACGTTGAAAAGGTAAAAAAGTTTTTAAAGTAAAACCAAAAATATTTAATTATAAAGGAGAAATATATGAACATTCTGGTATGCATAAAGCAGGTACCCGGGTCAAGTAATGTTGAAGTTGATCCTGTAACTGGTGTTTTAAAACGAGACGGAGTTCAAAGCAAAATGAATCCATACGATTTGTATGCTATTGAAACAGCGCTATATTTAACAGAGAAATATGGTGGTAATGTTGAAGTTATAACGATGGGACCGCCTCAGGCAAAGACTGTCATTAAAGAAGCAATCTGTATGGGCGCAAAAAAAGGCACAGTTCTGTCTGACCGCAAATTTGCCGGAGCAGATGTTCTTGCAACAGCCTATACAATTTCTCAGGGAATAAAAAAAGCTGGTGATTTTGACCTTATCATATGCGGAAAACAGACAACCGACGGTGATACTGCTCAGGTAGGGGCGGAAGTGGCAGAATTTTTAGGGCTACCTAATGTAGCAAATGTCCTTTTGGTAAAAGACGCTTCTGACGGCAAAATCACGGTGAGTGCGTCGCTTGATGATAAGGTTGCAGATATGCGGATTAAACTGCCTTGTCTAATTTCGGTTGATGGGGATATAAATTCACCGCGCCTTCCGTCATATAAGGCTATGCAGAGTGTTACTGATGATATGATTAGATTTCTGTCATTTGACGACTTTGATGACCAAAATGCAGATAACTACGGGCTTTCAGGCTCAGCGACTCAGGTAGAGAAAATCTTTCCGCCTGAAAAAAATATGGAGAAGTGCTCTATAGAAGGAACACCGAACGAGCAGGCCAAAGGACTTTATGACCTTATCCGCTCGAACAAATTGATATAGGAGGGGGACAAAAATGGGAAAATTGATTATAAATCATAATCTGGTTACAGAAGAAAATGCCCAAAATCTTGTAAAACTTTGTCCTTTTGGTGCAATCTCTTATGATGGCGGTAAGCTTGATATTTCTTCGGCCTGCAAAATGTGTAAAATGTGTGTTAAAAAAGGGAACGGTGTAATCACTTATGAGGAAGGAATTAAGGCTCAGGTAAACAAGGAACTATGGAAGGGTGTCTGTGTTTATGTTGACCACATCGGAGGTAAAATACATAGGGTTACATATGAGCTTTTAGGAAAAGCAAAGGAGCTTGCAAGGATAACAGGACATCCGGTTTATGCTTTGGTTATTGGGTCGGGGATTGGAGAAAGCATAAACAATCTTTTACATTACGGCGCAGATAAGGTGTTTGTGTACGACAATCCGGAGTTTAAAGATTTCAGGATAGAACCTTACACGGCGGCTTTTTGCGACTTTATAGAAAAAATCAAACCGTCTTCGGTGTTAATCGGTGCAACCAATATAGGACGTCAGCTTGCGCCGCGTGTTGCAGCAAGAAGAAGAGCCGGTCTTACAGCTGACTGTACAGTTTTGGAAATGAAGGAAAATACTGATTTGGTACAGATAAGACCTGCTTTTGGAGGCAATATAATGGCACAGATTATTTCGCCGGATACACGCCCGCAGTTTTGTACTGTAAGATACAAGGTGTTTAGTGAGCCTGCACCTAGTGAGGAAGCAAGGGGAGAAATTGTAAATCTTGAAATTGATACTGAAAGATTGGCATCGGATATTGAGGTTCTTAGCTATGTGGATAAGCCTAAGGATATAGATATTTCAGAATCGGATGTCATAGTCGCAATCGGCAGAGGTGCAAAGAGCGAGAATATGCGGGAAATGGCAACCGAACTTGCCGATTTGCTTGGAGGCGTGGTTGCTTGCACAAGGCCGCTCGTTGAGGAAAATATCCTTGATGCTAAAAGGCAGATTGGTCTTTCAGGAAGAACGGTTAAACCTAAATTTATTATATGCCTTGGCATTTCAGGTGCAGTTCAGTTTGCCGCGGGTATGAAATCTTCAGATTGTATTGTTGCGATTAATACTGATAGAACAGCACCAATTTTCGATGTTGCTCATTATCAGATTGTAGGAGATGTCAATGAAATTGTGCCAAAGCTTATCGAAAGCATAAAGGAGGGAATCCCGAATGTATAATAAATTAAGTATTGAAGATATTGAGAAGCTTTCTGGAATTGTGGGTGAAGAGAACATTTTTACAGGCGTGGATATAAGTCCTGATTATGCCCACGATGAACTTGGAACTGTTGAAAATATGCCTGATGTACTTGTGAGAGTCAGTAAGACAGAAGAAATATCTGAAATTATGAAGCTTGCGTGGGAAAAAGTTATACCTGTAACAGTAAGAGGAAGCGGAACCGGTCTTGTCGGTGCGGCGGTGCCTGTTTGCGGAGGAATATTAATAGAAACCACAAAAATGAATAAAATACTTGAGCTTGATGGCGATAATTTAACTGTCACAGTGCAGCCAGGTGTACTTTTGATGGAGCTTGCAGCGTTTGTTGAGGAAAATGATTTTATGTATCCGCCGGATCCGGGGGAAAAATCCGCTACAATCGGAGGGAATATATCTACTAATGCAGGAGGTATGAGGGCTGTAAAATATGGCGTGACGAGAGATTACGTAAGAGCATTGACAGTTGTTATGCCAAATGGCGAAATTGTTAAGCTTGGAGGAAAGGTGGCAAAAAACAGTTCAGGCTTCAGTATTAAAGATTTGGTTGTTGGCTCAGAGGGAACACTTTGTATTATTACAGAAGCAGTGCTTGAGATTATTCCGCTACCTAAAATTTCAGTCAGCCTTTTAGTTCCATTTCCTGATATGAAAAGCGCAATCGAGGCAGTTCCAAAGATTTTCAGGTCAAAGGTTACACCTACAGCTATTGAGTATATGTCAAGAGATACAATACTTTTTGCAGAGGACTACCTTGGAAAGAAATTTCCAGACAAGAAAAATGATGCGTATATACTGCTCACCTTTGATGGAAATACTAATGAGCAAGTAGATGCGGATATGAAGGCTGTTGCAGATTTATGTCTTGAAATTGGTGCTGTTGATGCGTATATTGTAGACACAGAGGAACGCAAGAAATCAGTGTGGTCAGCTCGTGGTGCATTTCTTGAGGCAATTAAAGCATCAACACCTGAAATGGATGAGTGTGATGTTGTTGTGCCTGTAAATAAGGTTGATGAATTCATAGGCTTTACGCATAGTCTTGCAAAAGAAATGGGAGTCAGAATTCCGAGCTTTGGTCACGCGGGTGATGGGAATTTGCACATTTATATATGTCGTGACGGGCTTGATGATAAATCTTGGGAAAAAGTGCTGAGCGAAGCATTTGATGCTATGTATAAAAAAGCAGAAGAACTCGGAGGTTTGGTTTCGGGGGAACATGGCATTGGGTATGCGAAAAAAGACTATCTTAAAAAGCAACTCGGTGATGTACCAATCACAATTATGCAGGGTATTAAAAAGGTGTTTGATGATAAAAACATATTAAATCCAGGCAAGGTTTGTTTTTAAAAGAAAAGATTTCTTGCAAAACTATATTAAAACAGCTTCATTTTATAATATGGAGCTGTTTTTCAAGTTGATTTTTTATCTTTAATTTGGTATAATATAAACAAGAGGTGAAGCTTATGAAGGTTGCGGTGGCGGTAGACTCATTTAAAGGAAGTCTTAGTACATTTGAATCTGCGAGAGCAATAAAGGAAGCAATGCAGGAGGTATATGAAGGTGCAGAGGTTTTTGTTTGTCCGATTGCCGACGGCGGTGAGGGAACAGTTGATGCGATTGTATCTGCAAGAAATGGGAAAATAAATAAAATAACTGTTCACAATCCTTTAGGAAACTTGATAGAAGCTGGCTATGGCATAATTTCTGATACAAAAACAGCTATTATTGAAATGTCTGCAGCTGCGGGTATTACATTGATAAATGAGGAAGAACGAAATCCCTTAAATACGACAACATATGGTGTGGGAGAAATGATTGTTGATGCCATTTCCAGAGGGTGCCGTGATTTTGTTATAGGAATAGGTGGAAGTGCCACAAATGACGGCGGAGTAGGAATGCTTCAGGCACTTGGCTTTGAATTTTTAAATCAAGATGGCGAGCAGGTAGAATTTGGTGCAAAGGGATTAAAAGAAATAGCTGAAATACGCACAGAAAATGCTGTGAAAGAGCTTTCCCAGTGCAGGTTTTGTATAGCTTGCGATGTAAAAAATGTGCTTTGTGGAGAGAATGGTTGCAGCAACATTTACGGACCACAGAAGGGTGCAACTGAGGCTATGATAAAGGATATGGATGTTTGGCTTGGAAATTATGCGCGTCTTACGAAAGAAATAATCCCTGAGGCAGATGCTGAGTTTCCGGGGGCAGGAGCCGCAGGTGGACTGGGTTTTGCATTTTTATCATATCTTGGAGGAGAGCTTAAATCAGGCATAGATTTAGTTATGAAACAAACAAATCTTGAGAAGTATGTAAAGGATGCAGATATTGTTATAACAGGCGAAGGCCGACTTGATGGGCAGTCGTATATGGGAAAAGCACCGATAGGTGTTGCTAATCTTGCTAAAAAATACTATAAACCTGTAATAGCATTTTCGGGATGCGTGACAGAGGATGCACACATTTGTAATAGGTATGGAATAGATGCCTTTTTTCCGATAGTGAGAAAGCCTTGCTCGTTGGACGAAGCTATGGATATAGATAATGCATACAAGAATTTAAAGGATACAGCTATTCAGGTATTCAGATTGATTAAGATAGGAAATTTTTTCGGAGGAAACATTTAATGAATACGGGACTTATTATGGAAGGCGGCGCTATGCGGGGACTTTTTACTGCTGGCATAACAGATGTTATGATGGAAAATGACATTAAGTTTGATGCTGCTATAGGAGTTTCAGCAGGTGCGGCATTTGGATGCAACTTCAAATCAGGGCAGATTGGAAGAGCTGCAAGGTATAATATAAAATATTGCCGTGACAAGAGATATTGCAGTATGTGGTCTTTGATTTTTACGGGAAATCTTTTTGGAGCGGATTTTTGTTATCACGAGTTGCCTGAAAAGTTGGACCTTTTTGATGAAGAAGCATTCAGCAGTAATCCTATGCCATTTTATGTGGTTTGTACCGATGTCATTACGGGTAAGCCTGTATATAAAAAGTACGAAAAAGCAGACAAAGATTTTGCGGAGTGGGTGAGGGCATCGGCATCTCTGCCGCTTGTGTCAAAAATTGTTGAACTTGATGGATATAAACTCCTTGACGGAGGAATATCCGATTCAATACCGATAAAGTATTTTGAGGATATAGGCTATACTAAAAATGTTGTTATCCTGACACAGCCAAAGGGATACATAAAGGAAAAAACAGGCACACTTCCTATTGTTAAGGCCACACTTGGGAAGTATCCGAATATGGTTAAGGCTGTTGAAAGCAGGCATATTATGTATAATGATACTGTTAAATATATTGAGGAAAAGGAAGCGGCGGGAGAGCTTTTGGTTATAAGGCCTGATGCGTCCCTGCCGATAAAAAGAACCTCACATAATCCGGAACTACTTAAAAAAGTTTATGAAGAAGGTAGACGGATTGGACTTTTGAAGCTTGAGGAAATAAAAGAATTTTTAAAAGGATAGGCAGGAGTTATCTCCTGCCATTTTAATTTTCGTATGAAATTTGCAGAGTATGTTTCAGCGGATAGTGAACAAGAGCAGAGGAATCTAAGTCTTCCTGATACATATTAACTGCGGTTATAGAACTGTTTTCGTAGGTGGTATAATAGTAAATCCCATTATCTGTGTTGCAACACGAGGAATAGACGGTAATCTCATACTTATCGCCGACCATAACACTTCCTCTTGTATGAGAAACAGAGGAAAGAATATGAAAAAACTGAGATATACTTTCGTTTTCGGTTGTGCAAGTTGGAGAGTTGAGCTTGGTAAAAGCGGCACGTACAAACCGTGATGAAGATGAAAGGTCGCCCGGAAGTCCTAAAGCTCCCATACCATTTGAATATGGCTCTAAGAAAATTTTGTCGGAAAATTTGTTTTCGGGCGGCATACTTGAAAGATGCATATAGTTTCTGAGATTAAACATTTGCATATCAAAAGTCGGGTTGTTTGTTAAAATTCCGATAGGATTTTCGTGAATTACCAATCCACTTTTAAGCGGCTCAACTACGATAGAGCCACTTTTGTCGGCGATTAGAAAATGCAGTGGCGTAAGAGGAAATTTATCACTAAATACGATATTTGCAATGTTGGTTTTGAGTAAAAGCTCTCTTGCTTCATTGATTGATTTGCATTTTGAAAGCACCCAAGGGATTAGCTCGAAGGGTGCAATGTTGTGCTTTTTTTCTGATATTGGCAAGTAATGAGCATTTCCTGGGAAATTTAATGCAGCAATAGAAAGGCCTTGTTCATTTGCAGCATCATAATATAGCGGGTATCCGCCTTCGACTGTTGCAATTCCAATTAATGCATAGTGGTGGTCAATAACAGGACATTCTCTGAATTCAAATGGAAAATTTCTTGGCGTTATTGTGACAGCTTCGTTATATGAATACTCAAGGTCAAGATTTCTGCCGAAATAGTGATTGGTTGAATTATAGGTAACTGCAGTGCACATATTTATCCCTCCTATGGATAGTATGTCCTGAATTCTGGAATTTTATTGACAAGCTCGCTGGTTATGTGATATGATGATTAAAATTAATTAGGGAGTGATTAATGTGTCAAAAGAGATTACTATATCAAATGATGTTTTGACTGCGACTATAAGCACTTTGGGAGCTGAGCTTCAAAGCATAATTAAGGACGGAAGAGAAATAATGTGGAATGGCGACCCAGCATTCTGGAATGGTCGTGCACCTGTACTTTTCCCGATTTGCGGAGGACTTAAGGATGATAAATTTATCTTTAAGGGAAAGGAATACACGTTAGAAAAGCACGGCTTTGCAAGACTTAAAGAGTTTGAGGTTGAAAGCACAGGAGTGGACACAGTGACTTTTCTTTTAAAGTCTGACAGCGAGACTTTGAAGGTATATCCGTTTGAAAATGAACTCAGAATTACATATACCCTTTTGGGAAATAAGCTCGATGTGAAGTATGCAGTAACAAATCTTACAAACGATAATATGTACTTCTCAATCGGTGCACACGAGGCTTATGCTTGCCCTGAGGGGATTGAAGAATACAGTGTTATTTTTGATGAGAGGGAAGATATAAGACATACTCTCAATGAAGGAAATCTATTAGTCCATAAGGATACTCTTATTCTGGAAAACACAAATGAAATTCCGCTAAAGACAGAATATTTTGAGATTGATGCGCTGATTTTGCTTGGCTTAAAATCAAGAAAGGCAACTTTAAAGCACAGGAAAACCGGCAGATGTATAAATCTTGATTTTAATGGGTTTGACAGCTTCCTTATCTGGACAAAGCCGGGAGCGGGATACGTATGTCTTGAGCCGTGGGCAGGACTTCCAGACTTTGTTGACAGTGATTATGACATCACTCATAAGCCGGAAATTTTAGAGGCAAAAGCCGGAGAAACGGTAGTAAAAACACATATCATTGAAATAGAATAGGAAAAGCCGCTTTTATGTGGCTTTTTTTATATATAAAGCCATATTTTGAGAATTAAATAAAACAGCTCTACGGAACGTATACTTAACAGGCGAACATTTGGTTGAATTTATATGATTCGTAGGTTTACTTTTTTTAAGTAAATGATAAAATAATAATATAAGAAACAGGAGGTGCGCTATGAACCCGACAATTTTAGGAAATACAATTACTAAACTTCGTAAAAAACTTGGTCTTACACAGATGCAGCTTGCAGAAAGACTGAATGTGAGTGACAAAACTGTAAGTAAGTGGGAAAACGGTGGAGGATACCCGGAAATAACAATACTTCCAGAGCTTTCAGAGGTGTTTGGAGTTTCTGTTGACTACCTTTTGAAAGGAGATACGCAAGGGATTGCAATCGCGGGAAACATTATAGTTGACGTTGTAAATATGATTGATAAGTATCCGGAGAAGAATATGCTTTGTAATGTTTCGGATACTGAATATGCTGTCGGCGGATGCGTGCCGAATACGATAATTGACATAGCAAAAATCGATCCTGACATTTTCCTTACAGCAATCGGCAAGGTGGGAAATGATGAGAATGGAAAGTTTGTTGTATCTCAGCTTGCTAAATATGGAATAAATGTCAGTCAGATAAAGGTTGATGAAACAATAAATACATCTTGTGACAGCGTTATGACAGAAAAATCAACGGGAGAGAGGACATTCTTTTATTCTGCCGGAGCAAACAGTACGTTTTCGATAGACGAGGTGAATGTTGATGCGCTTGACTGCAGGATTTTTCACGCAGGATACATTCTTCTCTTAGATAAATTTGATGAATATGACGAAGAATATGGCACAAAGCTTGCAAGGCTTTTGAAGAAGGTTTCGGACAAGGGGATAAAGACTTCAATAGATGTTGTCAGCGAAGACGGGGACAGATTTAAGGAGAAAATTATTCCTGCACTTAAGCATTGTGACTATGCAATTTTAAATGAAATTGAAAGCTGTCGCGTAACCGGACTTTCCCCAAGACATTCTGACGGAAGAATTCACATTGAAAACATAAAAAAGACAATGGAAGCGTTTATGGAATACGGAGTACGTGAAAAGGTGATTGTTCACTGTACTGAGGCAGGATTTTTGCTTGATAAGAGCGGAAAATTTGTTGTTGTTCCTTCTCTTGAGCTTCCGGATGATTACATAAAGGGAAGCGTTGGAGCAGGTGACTCATATGCTGCTGCCTGTCTTTATGGAATTTACAAAGAATGCGATGATGAGAAAATCCTTGAATTTGCATCTGCCGCTGCTGCGTGCAACCTGTCTGCTGCAGACTCAATAAGCGGAATGCGCTCAAGAAAGGAAATAGAAAAGCTTAACGACATATTTAAAAGAAAGGTGCTTAAGTAGATTATATCCTCTATGGCTACTTAAATATGTTGACTTATTTTTCGATTTGTTGTATTATAAGACTATAAGATAGTTTATTTTGGAGGATTAGTTATGAACAGTGTTTATACTGAAGAAATACAGAAATCTGATCGTATACAAAAGCTTATAGATGACCTTTATTCAGGTACACCTACCATTGAATCTACACGTGCTGAAATTATTACTGAAAGTTTTAAGAGCACAGAAGGTATGCCTCTTTATTTAAGAAAATCAAGAGCATTCAGAGCGATTGTAGAGAAATTGCCAGTTGTTATACGTGACGATGAGCTTATCGTTGGCTGCAACAGTTTTGCAAGACGTGGTTGTCAGACTTTTCCGGAATTTTCAAATAAATGGCTTGAGGATGAATTTGATACTATTGCGACACGTAGTGCAGATGCATTTTATATATCTGATGAAACTGCGGCAAAATTGAAAGAAGTACATAAATACTGGCAGGGCAGGACCACGAGCGAGCTTGCTACATCATATATGGCACCTGAGGCGCTTTTAGCTATTGAACATAACATTTTTACTGTCGGAAACTATTTTTATAATGGTATCGGTCACGTAAGTGTTGACTATGATAAGGTTTTAAGAATCGGATATAAGGGCATATATGATTATGCAAAATCTGAGAGAGATAAATGTAATATATACGACGGAGATTATACTAAGAGGTATTCCTTCTTAACATCTGTTATGGAAAGCTGTGAAAGCGCAGTGATTTTTGCAAAACGTTATTCACTTGCAGCAAAAAAGATGGCAGAGGAATGCAGGGACGCAAAAAGACGAGAAGAGCTTTTGGAAATTGCAAGAATTTGTGACAGAGTTCCTGCAAATGGTGCCCAAACCTTCCACGAAGCTTGCCAGTCATTCTGGTTTATTCAGCTTTTGATACAGACCGAGTCCAGTGGACACTCGATTTCACCAGGACGTTTTGACCAGTATATGTATCCATATTATAAAAAGGATATTGAAAGTGGCAGAATTACACGTGAGCAGGCACAGGAGCTTGTTGACTGCGTATGGGTGAAGCTTAATAGCTTAAACAAGGTGCGTGATGCACTTTCTGCAGAAGGTTTTGCAGGTTACAGTATGTTCCAGAATCTGATTGTGGGCGGACAGGACAAAAGCGGTATGGATGCCACAAATGACCTTTCATATATGTGTATATCTGCATCTATGCACGTTAACCTTCCGCAGCCGTCACTTTCTATGCGTGTCTGGAACGGAACACCACATGAACTTATGCAAAAAGCTGCACAGCTTACCAAAACCGGTATAGGACTTCCTGCATACTATAATGACGAAATTATTATTCCGGCACTTATCGCAAGAGGTCTTACCTTAGAGGATGCACGTGACTATTGTATTATCGGATGTGTTGAGCCACAAAAGGGCGGAAGAACAGATGGATGGCACGATGCTGCATTTTTCAATATGTGCAGACCTTTAGAGCTTGTATTCTCAAATGGTCGTGACAAAGGCGTACAGGTAGGACCTAAAACAGGTGAACTTTCAGATTTTGATACATTTGATAAGCTGTTTGATGCATATAAAAAACAGATGGACTATGCAATTAAGCTTATGGTTAATGCAGATAATGCAGTAGATTCTGCTCATATGGAGCGTTGTCCGTTGCCATTTTTATCATCAATGATTGACGATTGTATCGGACGCGGAAAGTCAGCACAGGAAGGCGGAGCGGTTTATAACTTCACAGGACCTCAGGGCTTTGGTATTGCCAATGTTGCGGATGCACTTTATGCAGTAAAGGAACTTGTTTATAAAACAGGCTATATAACACTTGAGCAATATGCTGATGCTCTTAAAAATAATTTCGGTATGCCATATAGCGAGGCGTATGCAAAGAAACTGACTGTTGAGGTTGTTAAGGAAATAGCATCTAAAGGATATTCTGTAAACGATGCACAAATTTCTGAAATCTTTACACAGGTTATGGAAAATGATATTGAAGCAGGAAAGAAACGCGAATATCAGGCTCTTTATGAAAAAATCAAATCTTTACCTAAGTTTGGTAATGATATAGATGATGTTGATCTTTTTGGACGAGAGGTGGCTTATACATATACTAAGCCTGTTCAGAATTACAAGAATCCAAGGGGTGGAAGATATCACGCAGGACTTTATCCGGTATCTGCAAACGTTCCTTTAGGACTTCAGACTGGTGCAACTCCTGATGCAAGACTTGCAGGGGCACCAATTGCTGACGGTGTATCACCGGCAGCGGGAAGCGACGTGAAAGGACCTACAGCGGCGGCAAACTCGGTTGCGAAGCTTGACCACGGTATTGCATCTAACGGAACTCTCTTTAATATGAAGTTCCATCCTTCAGCGCTGAAGGGTACATCGGGAATTGAGGGCTTTATATCACTCATACGTGCATTCTTTGACCAAAAGGGTATGCATATGCAGTTTAACGTAGTAAGCCGCGAGACACTTTTGGATGCACAAAAGCATCCCGAGAATTATAAAAATCTTGTTGTACGTGTTGCAGGTTACAGCGCGCTGTTTACAACATTGTCAAGGTCTCTGCAGGATGATATTATAAATCGAACAGAGCAGGGCGGATTTTAATAATAAAAAATATTAATTCAGTAATTGTAACTGAGGAGGAAAAGATATGTTAGTAAATATGAATGAGGTTTTAAGACCGGCAAAGGCAAATAAGTATGCGGTAGGTCTATTCAATGCAGTAAACCTTGAGCTTGCAAGAGGAATAATCGCTGCAGCTGAATCAACAAGGTCACCTGTTATTATGGGTACTGCGGAGGTTCTGCTTCCTTATGGTCCGCTTGAAGAGGTTTCTTACTACTTAATTCCAATGGCTAAGAAGGCATCTGTGCCAGTTGTTGTTCACTTAGACCACGGTCTTTCTTATGACACTTGTGTTAAGGCTTTAAAGCTTGGATTCAGTTCTGTAATGTATGACTGTTCAACAGACACATATGAGGAAAATGTACGCAAGGTAAAGGAAATGGCAGATATTGCTCATTCCTATGGTGCCACGATTGAGGGTGAGCTTGGACACGTTGGTGATAACGAAGGCTCAGCAGAAGGAAGTTCACATCTTGATGACCCTTCAAAATATTTTACAGACCCGAAGCTTGCAAAGGACTTTGTTGACAAAACAGGTGTTGATGCACTGGCGATTGCAGTAGGTAACGCACACGGTGCATACAAGCTTCCGCCAAAGCTTGACTTTGAAAGAATACGTACAATAGCAAATACTGTGGATGTTCCGCTTGTTCTTCACGGTGGCTCAGGCCTTACAGACAACGATTTCAAGATAGCAATACAGGAAGGTATAAGCAAGGTTAATATCTTTACTGATATAAACGTAGCTGCGGTTGAGGCTGAGTTTAAGAAGTTCTCAAGTATGGACAAGGGACTTATCGATCTTATTCCGGCGGCTGTTGAAGCAGTTAAGCAGGAAAGTATGAAGAAAATGCAGCTCTTTTCTAGTGACGGAAAGGCTGATAACACGATGGCTTCTCAAATTTCTATTGATAACCTTGAACTTGTGACAAAAATTGTTGCACAGGAAGTAGCTAAATATTTAAAGAAATAATTAATTTTAAATCCCGAGAGTTTCTCTCGGGATTTTTGTGCAAAAAAACTGTACAATAACACAAAAAAAGCAAAAGGCGAAGTATTGTTTTTTGGAGAGTGCTGTGCTATTATTTATATATAGGAAATTTGAAGGAGGGATGATTATGAAGTGTATTATAGGAGGTAAAGTTTTATTAAAAGACAGAGTTGCTGAAAATCTTGCAATTATTTTTGATGAAAGAATTGAAAAAATTGCAGATGTTCAGGATATAAATTTATCGGAATATGATGTTATTGATGCTTGCGGCAAATTTGTATCTCCGGGGCTTGTGGATATGCATATACACGGCTATCTGGGTGCGGATGTTTCAGATGGAGATAAGGCTGGAGTTATTAAAATGGCAGAGGGTATAATTAAAAATGGAGTTACTGCGTGGTGTCCGACTACTATGACTGTTTCAAAAGCTGAGATTGAGGCTGCATTTGATGTGGTAAGGGAAGTAAAAAACAGTGACGAATATTACGGAGCACGAATACTTGGTGTAAACAGTGAAGGCCCTTTTATAAATGCCGCAAAAAAGGGCGCGCAGGCTGAAGAACATATTTTAAGACCTGATGCTGCATTTATAAAAAAGCACTCAGATGTTGTCAAGCTTTTCACTGTAGCACCTGAAGTCGATGGTGCGGCGGAATGTATAGAAGAGGTATCAAGGGACACTGATGTTCTTGTTTCTATGGGTCATACAAATGCCACATTTGAAGAAGCTGTGTACGGAATTAAGAAAGGTGTAAGCCATACAACACACCTTTTCAATGCTATGACAGCTCTTTCACATCGCAGCCCAGGTGTTGTTGGTGCGGCACTTTCAGATGGCGGAACAAGTGTTGAATTGATTGCTGACACCTTCCACGTGGACAAGGGTCTCTTTGGACTTATTGCAAAGATAAAAGGGGACAAGCTTTGTCTGATTACTGACTGTATAAGAGCCGGAGGTATGCCGGACGGAGACTATACTCTGGGCGGTCAGCCATTACATAAAGAAGGTATTAAGTGTATTATGCCGGACGGAACGATAGCAGGAAGCGTTTTGAAGCTTAATGAAGCGGTATATAATCTGTATGAAAATTCCAATCTTGAAATTTTTGAAGCAGTTAATTGTGCATCACTAAATCCTGCAAAGGCTTTGGGTGAGGATAAGGAAATAGGTTCTATTGAAGTGGGAAAACGTGCAGATATAATAATCGCCGATGAAAAGTTCAATATCTCTATGACAATTCTTGGCGGAGAAATTAAATATAAAGGAGAATGAATATGATTGCAAAACTTGAACCTGAATTTATGCCTATGGTAAAGGTAATAAATGACTTTAAAGAAAATGTAGCAAAAGCGGAATCTCAGCCTGTAGTAATTTCTGTTGAAAGAAATGGCGGACTTATGGCGCAGTATAGGCTTGATGTTTATAAAGATAATACCGGACACGATGAAGTAAATTACGAGATTGTTGAAAGAATTATCAAAACTTTGCTTTGGGCAAAGGGTGGTTACAAGGTATATGTAGCCGGCTCAAAGAATATATATGATAAAATAGCTGCTGACTATAAAATAGGAGGAGCAAGAGAGTTTGATTTTAACTTTATGTCCCGTGTTTATGAAAAGGATTTTGAAGTTGTATATGTTGAAAGTGTTGCTTCAGCGCCTAAGGAAAATGATGCATCCTCTCCTGTAGGACGTCATCTTGACGGATGCCGAATCGGATTTGATGCAGGCGGAAGTGACCGTAAGGTTTCAGCTGTAGTTGACGGCGAAACTGTATACTCTGAAGAGGTTGTGTGGTTCCCGAAGCTTCAGAGTGACCCGAAATATCATTATGAGGGGATTTTAAATGCAATGAAAACTGCAGCATCACATATGCCAAGAGTTGATGCTATCGGAGTTTCCTCTGCTGGTGTGTATATTGACAATAAGATAATGGTTGCATCGCTTTTCTTAAAGGTGTCTGATGATGACTTTGAAAAATATGTTAAGAATATGTATTTAGACGTTGCAAAGGAAATTGGCGATGTTCCTGTAGAGGTTGCAAACGACGGTGACGTAACTGCACTTGCAGGAGCTATGAGCCTTGAAGATAACAATGTACTGGGCGTTGCAATGGGAACAAGCGAAGCTGCCGGTTACGTAGATAAAGACGGAAATATCACAGGTTGGCTTAACGAGCTTGCTTTTGTTCCGGTTGACTTTAATAAGGGTGCAATGGTAGACGAATGGAGCGGTGATTACGGCTGCGGTGTTAAGTATTTTTCACAGGATGCAGTTATAAAGCTTGCACCAAAGGCAGGCATTGAGCTTGATGGAAGCTTGTCACCGGCAGAAAAATTGAAGGTTGTTCAGGGGCTTATGGAAAATGATGATGAAAGAGCTGCTGATATTTATGATACAATAGGAACATATTTTGGATATACTATTGCGTACTATTCAATGTTCTATGATATTAAGCACGTGCTTATAATGGGCAGAGTAACAAGCGGAAAGGGCGGAACAATTCTGCTTAACAAAGCTAATGAGGTTTTGAAAGAAGAGTTCCCTGAACTTTATAGCAAAATTGAGCTTCACATTCCGGATGAAAAGGCAAGAAGAGTGGGACAGTCTGTTGCCGCAGCAAGCCTTCCAAAAATCAAATAGGATTTTAAAAAGACAAGTTATCTTTGAAATACTTGTCTTTTTTTTATTATTGTGCTACAATAGACACATACAAAGAATTAAAAAATAATTGTGATATTTTTCACGGAAAACTAATAGCATCTATAATTACTGCAAGTGTAAATAAGTCTTGCAGAAGAAAAAAAGAAAAGGAAGTGTATGTTTATGAATAATAATTTAGCTGATGAAAAAGTATTTCCGCAGGTTTCGGCAGGTGAAAATGCAGGGAATATAACAGTGCAGAATATGTCAGAAATTTATGAGTTTGCAGTAAAGCCTGCGGTTTAGAACGTGCCGGTGAAGGTTATCAAAAAGGAAGTCGAGGCAAACGGTCTTGTTTTAACGCTGGCAACAGAAGGCAAAGCTGATATTTTAAGCTTTACTCATGAAACATCTATGTATTATACAAAGCCGGCAGAAAAAACCATTGATGAGGTTTTTCTTCATATAAATCTGTGGTCTGATGAGATTTTCAGAATTGTATTTTCAAAAGACAAGGAAATATTAAATCCTTTTGAAGGCTTACCTGAAAATGTACGTATGCTTATAGCAAAGCCGGAGGATGTCAAATATACCGTTAGTGAAAGTGATGAGCAGATTGATATTAAAACCGATAAAATTATAATAAGTATTGATAAGAATACAACGAAGGTATCAGCAAAGTTTGTTGATGGCAGAGAGTTTTTCTCACAGAAGAAAAACACATTTTTTACTGCAGATATTAAAGACCTTGCACTATGTGAAAAAGATGGAAATTATGCATGCTTTGAGGCATTTGAACTTGAACCCGATGAGGTGATATACGGCCTTGGAGAACGTTTTGACGGTATTGTGAGAAACGGAAGAACTGTTGATTTTCATAACAAGGACGCTGTTGGAACAACAAGCAGAAGAACTTATGTTAACATTCCCTTCTATTTATCTACAAAGGGCTATGGCTTGTTTTTAAATTCCGGCGCTAAAACAGAGTGGGAAATAGGAACAAAAGAAATAAGTGCAGCACAGTTTGGAGTTTTGGATTCACAGCTTGATTATTTTGTAATAGGCGGACAAACTCCAAAAGAAATAATAAAAGGCTATTGCTTTCTGACGGGATTTGCTACGCTTCCGCCACTATGGAGCTTTGGATTGTGGATGAGCAGAAACAGTTATACTTCATGGGATGTAGTGGACGATATTGCACAGGAAATAAGAGAAAAAGACATTCCCTGCGATGTATTACATCTTGATACTGCGTGGTTTAACCGTGACTGGAACTGTGATCTTAAGTTTTCTGAAGAACGTTTTCCAAACCCTGCCGAGCATTTTAAGAAATATGAAAAAGAAGGATTTAAAATTTCTTTGTGGCAATATAATTTCATTCCGCCAAATGAAGATAATACACATTATCATGAGGCAGTTGAAAATGGATATCTGTCAAAGGATAAGAACGGGAATCCGTATCAGCTTCCGGAAGAACGACAAGGCAGCTGGGGAACTGATGTGACTGTGGATTTCTCAAATCCCGAAGCAAGAGAATGGTATAAAGAAAAGATTGCGAATCTTATTAACCTTGGTGCAAGTGCAATCAAAACTGATTTCGGAGAAGGGATAGCTGAAGAGGCCGTTTATGAAAATATTGACGGAAAGCATTTTCATAATCTATATTCGCTTGTCTATAACAGCACCGTATTTGATGCAACAGCATCTGTAACGGAACAGCCATTTGTATGGGCAAGAAGCGGAACTGCAGGAAGCCAGAGATATCCGCTTCACTGGGGAGGCGACAGTCAGTGTACATTTGATGCTTTGGCATGTACACTTAGGGCTGCGCTATCAATAGGTATGAGCGGTATTCCATTTTTCTCTCATGATATAGGAGGATTTATCGGACTGCCAACAGATGAGCTTTATGTCCGCTGGGCACAGGTGGGCTTGTTCTCTTCACATTCACGTTGTCATGGCGCAGGTGATGACACTTACCGCGAGCCGTGGAGATTTTCGAAAGAAGCATTTGAAATCTTTAAATTTTATGATAAACTGCGTTATTCTATGATGCCGTATATCTATGAGGAAGCAGAAAAATGCACAAAAACAGGTCTTCCTATGGTGAGAGCGTTGTATCTTGAATATCCTGAGGATAGAAATGTCAGATACATAGAGGACCAGTATATGTTTGGAGACGGTATGCTTATAGCACCTGTATTAAAGCCACTCAGCAAAACCAATGTGAGAAATATTTACCTTCCTGAAGGTGTATGGTTTGACTATTTTACAAAAGAAAAAATTGTTTCGACAGGAATGTGGATTAAGCGTGAGGTAGATCTTAAAACTTTGCCAATTTATATAAAAGAGGGAACGGTAATAAAATACTGTTCTGCTAAAAACAACCTTAAAGACGGAATGGAAGAAATCATAAAAACAGAGAATTGGATTTAAAATGGAATTGTTATAACGTGTATTTTGCGTAGATAAAAAATTAAAGCAATAGCTTGGCATCTAAATCGTTCAGTAATACATAAATGATTTCTAAATGAATATAAAGGAGAGAAAAATGTATTTAATATCACCAGCTAAGAAGCAATACAAGGCGAACTTACATTGCCACAGCATATTTTCTGACGGAAAGAAAACACCGCAGGAGCTTAAGGAAATGTATAAGGGGCATGGATATTCTATCCTGTCCATAACTGACCACGAGACACCTAAAAATCATTCATACTTAAATGATTCTGAGTTTATTACAATTACCGGATATGAAGCATACATAAGAAATGACCCTGAATGCAGGTACGATGTGTATGGAAAAGAAATCCACATAAATCTTTTTGCAAAAGAACCGGAAAATGAGGCTATTGTGTGTTATAATCCAAAATATTGTAAATATATTACAGATGAGCAAAAAAAACAATATAAAAAGGTTGGTTCTCAGGAAACAAGAGAAATCAGCACACGATATGTCAATAAATTCGTTAAAACTGCAAAGGAGAACGGGTATATAGCGGCATATAACCATCCTTACTGGTCTATGGAGGATGAGTCAGACATATTTACATATGAGGGATTTTTCAGTATGGAAATGTGTAATTACAGTTCGTATACTTTAAATCATCTTGAATATAATGCGGCACTCTATGATAAGATGCTTGCTCGGGGCAAGAAAATATTTTGCCACAGTAGTGATGATAACCATAATACTGCACCGGAGAATTCCTTGGAGTTTGATTCTTTCGGCGGATTTACTATGATAATGCCTGAAAACTTTTCATATGCTTCAATAATTGAGGCAATGGAAAAAGGTGAGATGTATTCATCTATGGGCCCTGTTTTTAAGGAAATTTCTATGGAGGGTAATAAAATCCATATAGAATGCTCTGAAGTTGAGTGTATTACGGTATTTACCGGAAGTAAAATGCCACCGAAAAAGTATGCAAAACCGGGAGAAACTATAACTTCTGCCGATTTTGAAATTGATGACCGTGCTAAGTTTGTACGCGTTTCTGTTGTAGACAAGTATGGAAAATTTGCAGATACGAGAGGATTTTTAAGGGAAGAACTCGAATTCTAAACGGAGGGCTTTATATGAGAAAATGTGTTGGTTTTGTAGTATTTTTTTTGGTATTGTTTTTAATTCCGTCTGCATATGCGCAGCCGGGCGATATTATTGGAAAGTTTTACAGCACTGACATTAAAACCTATTTAAATGGTGCAGAAATAGATGCAATTAATATAGGTGGACAGACCCTTATAAATGCAGAAGTTATGCATGAGTATGGATTTTATGTTTATTGGAATCCGCTTGAGCGCACCTTGTCAGTAAACGAGAAAAAAATTCCATATAGTGTAAATACGGAATATACTTCTTCGCAAAAGCTTCCTACAGGAACAGTTTTGGGATATTATTATGAAACTGATATTGTCACAAGCCTTGATAATACACCAATTACTGCATATAACACAGGTGGACAAACCTATATACACGCAGAGGAAATGAGCAAGTTCGGATATACGGTGATATGGTATCCTGAGGAAAGAAAGCTGGATGTTAAAGGTCCTATGCATAGCGGATATGTATACAGCTTGAAGCTTTGTGAAGGACAGGAAAAAACGCAAGAGGGAGTCGGATATTTTTCTGTCAGATATGGAAAAGACGGGATAGAGTGTGATGGTGATGCAGACTATTTTGAACTTTATATGCACTCTGATGGAAAAGGATATAGTTTTAATATTGGATTTTATCAAACAAAAGGGCTGTTTTATTCGTCAAAACTACAAAATACCTTAAAAACACTCTGCTATGACGGATATGGAATAGAAACTCCGGTTGACAAAAGCGAGAGGTATGATTTGGTGAATAAGATAGTTACTGTTTCAATAAATGGACAAAGAGCTGATAAAGTATCTGTTACAAGCGGTGCAGGAAATGGACATCGTGATTTTTATTTCTTTGTTGAAGATTTACCAAAGCTAAAAATAGACGAAATTAATGAGATTGTTTTTTGCGTTAATGCTGTAAAATGAAGGTGATAAAATGAGAAATGAATTGATTAAAACTATTGAAAAAGAGAAAATAGTGGTAATTGTAAGAGGTGTAGAAAAAGATAAACTTATCCCTTTGGCAGAAGCTATGTATGAGGGGGGAATACGCCTTTTGGAAATAACTTATGATGCCAAGGGAAAATTATCTGATGAGGAAGTTGCAAAAAATATAGAGATGCTTGCAAATTGTTTTGAGGGCAGAATGAATATAGGTGCAGGAACAGTACTTACTGAAAAACAGGTTGAACTCACAAAAAAAGCTGGAGGAAGCTTTATCATTTCACCGGATACATATGATGCAGTTATAAATAAAACTCGTGAGCTTGAAATGGTTTCTATGCCGGGAGCACTAACACCAACGGAAATTCAAGCGGCTCATAGAATGGGTGCTGATTTTGTAAAGTTATTCCCAATAACAAACTTGGGTGTCAAATATGTTAAAGCTGTCAAAGCTCCGCTTTCTCATATCAAGATGCTTGCAGTTGGAGGTATCAATATCACTAATATGAAAGAGTATTTGGATTTGGGGATATCAGGATTTGGAATTGGTGCAAATATTGCAGATAAAAAGCTTATTGAAAATAACGATTTTTCGGGAATTACTGAGCTTGCAAGAAGATATACAGGGGTATTGAAATGAGAATATATATTACCATTGATGGGGGAACGACAAACACAAGAATTAATCTTGTTAAGGATAAAGCAGTTATAGACAGTATCAAGTTGAATATGGGTGCTAAGGATAATATTGAAAGTGACAGTTTTCTGAAAAATGAGATAAAATATGCTATAAAATCTCTTTTGGAAAAAAACAGCGTATGCGAAGATGATGTTATAAGAATTTTGGCATCCGGTATGATTACATCAGAGTTTGGGTTATGTCATCTTGAGCATATAGACGTTCCTGCAGGGATTGACGAACTTCATAAAAATGCGCACGAGGTGGTTATGGAAGAAATTTCTGATATTCCATTTGTGTTCATAAGGGGTGTAAAAATAGCTTCACCTGATTTTGAAAATGTGGATATGATGAGGGGAGAAGAGACTGAACTTATGGGAATTATAAACCCTGACTATAAGAGTTGTGTCTATGTCCTTCCAGGTTCTCACTCTAAAATTATTGCTACAGATGATGAAGGGAGAATATGTAATTTTTCAACTATGATGACCGGAGAAATGATTGCATCATTGTCGCAGCATACTATTTTAAAGGATACTGTGGATTTAAGCATTTCCGAAATGAATAGCGAATACCTTTTGAAAGGATACGACTATTCCAAGAGTCAGGGCATTAATAAAGCACTCTTTAAGGCAAGGATTTTAAAGAATATAATTAAGTGCAGTAGTAGAGAAATATATAGCTTTTTTATCGGTGTAGTGCTTTGTGATGAGATTGAGCATATCTTAAAATCTAATGCTAAAACCATAGTTCTTGGCGGAAAAGTGCAAATAAAAAATGCAATGGCAGAAATTTTACAAAAAAGAACTGATAAGGAGATAATAATCCTGCCCGAAAGCGTTGTCAGTATGTCAACCTCGCTTGGTGCAATAAAGATTTTTGAGAATTAAAATATTATATGGGGTGATACAAATGAAGAATACTATATCTGAAGCGGCATTAAACATAGTGCGTAAAATGCAGCAAAATGAACTTACCGAAAGCGTAATCTATAAAGAAATTGCAAAATTTGCAAAAGGAGAGGAAAACAGGCAAACTCTCTTAAGACTTGCAGAGGAAGAAAAGGCACATTATGAAATATGGAAAAAATATACAGGGATTGAGATGAAGCCTCAAAAGGGGAAAGTCTTAAAATATAAACTCATCGCTCGTATATTAGGATTTACATTTGCAGTAAAGCTTATGGAAAATGGCGAAGTAGGAGCGCAGAAGGAATATGATTTGCTAAGGGATGAGATAGAAGAAAGTGCAAGTATCAGACAGCAGGAGGAAGAGCATGAGGATGCACTACTTGAGCTGCTTGATGAGGAGAGACTTCAGTATGTAGGCAGTATGGTGCTTGGTATGAACGACGCATTAGTTGAGCTTACAGGCTCTCTTGCAGGATTTACATTTGCTATGCAAAATACAAGGCTTATTGCTCTTTCCGGTCTTATAATGGGAATATCAGCAACATTTTCAATGGCATCGAGCGAATTTCTGGCGGCAAAAAGTGAAGGAAGAACAGATGCATTTAAATCTTGTACATATACAGGTATTGCTTACCTGATTACAGTTGCACTTTTAATCCTCCCATATCTGCTTTTAGATAATAGCCAATATATGACGGCATTATTTTCTATGATAGCGATTGTGATTTTGATTATAGCTGGATTTACCTATTATATTTCTGTTGCAAAGGGTGAAAAATTCAAACCAAGATTTATGGAGATGTCCTTAATAAGCATAGGTGTTGCAGTTATTTCCTTTATAGTAGGAATTTTAGCAAAAAAATTCTTGGGAGTTGATTTATAATTTTATATAAATAGACGTGGGAGATATAAAGAGTTCTTTGTATCTCCTTTTTGTAGATATTTGTCAAATTTATTGACACTTTGTAAATTTTTGTCTATAATTTAAACATATTAATATATAAGGAGAGGTGTTATGTTATCTGTTATTTCACTGATTGGTATAATTGTAGGTCTTTGTGTGCTGATTTTTCTTGCATACAAGGGTCATTCAATTATCTGGGTTGCTCCTGTATGTGCAGTAATTGTCGCAGCTTTGGGTGGGCTTAATATTTTAGATGCATATATGGGTGATTACATCAAAGGAACTGCTGAGTACATAATCTCGTGGTTTCCGGCATTCTTTTTAGGAGCTGTTTATGGAAAGCTTATGGATATGACAGGTTCTGCGCGCTCACTTGCAAATAAGCTTGTATCCTTAATAGGACCGAAATTTGCAGTTGCAGCAGTTGTTCTTCCGTGCCTTTTAATGACATTCGGAGGAATTTCTCTGTTCGTTGTTGTATTTGTAATCTATCCTATGGGGTATGCTATCTATCGTGAGGCAAATCTTCCGAGAACACTTCTTCCGGGGTGCTATTGCATTTGGTGCTTTTGGAATTACAATGACCTCAATTCCAGGGACTCCGCAAATACAAAATATTATCCCTACTACATATTATGGGACAACTGCTACGGCAGCTCCGGTTATGAGTATTATTGCGGCTGTTTTAATTGCAGTACCGGGATATTTATATCTTGAATGGCGTTGCCGTAATGCTCGAAAAAAAGGTGCTACATTTGTTGAAGACCCGAAATATGTAGATAATAATATTGATTTGTCACAGCTTCCGTCTTGGCATTGGCTCAGCGGACTCTTGCCTTTAATTGTTGTAGTACTGATGCTAAATGTCTTACCGGGTGTTTTGAAAAATGCAGGCATTGCAGAATGGACTACAAGTCAGGCCATTGTTGTTGCATTGATTGGCGGTATTTTGGTTACTTGCCTTATGAATATAAAACAGTTCAAAGTTCTTTTGCCGGCTATAAATGATGGTGCGAACGGCTCGTTAACTGCAATAATGAATACTGCCTGTGCGGTAGGGTTCGGCTCTGTTGTAAAGGTCGTACCGGGGTTTGCACTTTTAAAAAATGCTATGCTGAATATGCCGGGGTCAATTCTATTTTCAGAGGCTGTTGCTGTTAATGTTTTGGCGGGCGCGACAGGGTCTGCGTCAGGTGGTATGTCTATTGCACTTGAAGCTTTAGCACCGCAGTATCTGGAAAAGGCAATGTCCATTGGTTTAAATCCTGAATACTTACATCGAATTGCATCATTAGCATCAGGTGGACTTGATACATTGCCTCATAACGGAGCTGTTTTGACCTTACTGGCCGTGTCACATTGCTCACATAAGGAATCCTATCTTGATGTTTGCGTAACCTCGTGTATAATTCCGGTTTTGGTCTCACTTGTACTATCATTTGTATGGGGACTTTTCATCTGATTTAAAGCAACCTTTTAAAAGGTTGCTTTTTTGTTTGATAAATGAATATTATGCTCTATATATAATTAGGAGATGCAAGAGCTGAAGCAGCAAAAATGCGGGTCTTCAGGATGGAAAACTAACGCCTGTTGATTATGTTTATGCATATGATGGACTCTATGTATATAAAAATAATTCGATAGGGGCGTTTAAGGTATTTTCTAAATTTGAGAAAACAGAAGAACAACAGAGGGGGATGATAGGATTTTTGACGGAAAACTGGGGAGTGGAGCAGACTGCAAGAGCCTTAAAGCTCATAACAGACTATCAGGAAAAGGGAGATTATGAAAAGGCGAAATTCGTCTTACAAACAAATTTCGCCACTATCAAGCATCTCAATAACTTTTTTGATTGCATTTTCATTATTACTTACAGTGATAATGTCAGAAGCTTCTTTTAATTCATCAATAGAATTAGCAACAGCGATGCCTACTTTTGCTTCTTTTATCATACTTATATCGTTTTCATTATCGCCCACAGCAATAACTTTATTTCTGTCAATACCCAAAAGTTCTGTAAGGCGATGAAGACCTGTGCCTTTGGTGGCACCTTTTGGCAAAATTTCATAATAATGAGGTCCACTTTGAACAAAGTCATACAGGTCAGCAAATTCTGATTCTGCTATGATTTGTTTTACTTTTGGCATATCCGAGCATTCAACAATAAAAAGCCCCTTTTTCCACTTATCTTTTATTTCCATATAGGGAGTTGTATCTAGCGGCAGATTTTCAGCCTTAAAGTACGCGTCTACCCATTCATTCATCTTTGAAAAATGCACATTTTCGTCTGTGCAGATTGCAAGCCCAACCTGAGGTAATCTATCCTCAACATAGCGAACAGCTGACTTTGCAGTTTCGTCAAGATAAAGTCCCCACAAAAGCTTGTTATCTTTAAAATCGTAAATTCCTGCACCATTAAAAGCAACAACAGGAGCATTTGGATGGACAAAGTCAAGCATCAACCTTGCGCCACGGGGAACACGTCCTGTTACGAATGTAAATTTACCGCCCTCTTTTTTGAAATATTCAATCGCACTTTGATTTTCAAAGGTCACGTGTCTTTCATCATCAAGGAGAGTGCCATCAAGGTCTGTGCATAAAAGTATTCCGTCGAATTTACCCATTTTTTGCTGCCTCTTTCTTTTCAATATAAATTACACTATCGCATATATCGAATGCTGCTTGTTTATGACTTACTATAACACAGGTTTTGTCTGTCATTTCTCTGATTGCAGAGAGTAAGTTAAGCTCGGTCTGTGAATCAAGTGCGGATGTGGATTCATCAAGGAGAAGGATAGGTGCATTATGAAGTATTGCTCTTGCAATAGATATACGCTGTGTTTGCCCTTCAGAAAGACCGAGTCCCTTTTCTCCAAGCTCAGTATCAAGCCCTTTATCAAGTGAAGATATAAAGTCCCATATCTGTGCTACTTTTGCTGCGTGGATAATTGCTTCTTCCGTTGCATCGCTATGGGAAAAAGCAATATTCTCTCTTATTGTTCCCGATAGGATAAGATTTCCTTGTGGAACATACGCAAAAAGAGAACGTGTATCTTTGCTTATTTCAAGGTCATCCTTTGAGCTTCTTATAAAAATTCTGCCGCTATCCGGAGCCATTATTCCAAGCAAAAGTTTGATAGCAGTACTTTTTCCTGCTCCGGATTCTCCGGCAATAACGACACATTCTCCTTTATTGATTTTCATATCAATTCCGGAAACAGATGAGTCGGAATTATATGAAAATGTAACATTATCAAACACAATTTGTTCCATATGCTCGTATGTGTCAAGCGGCAAGGAATATGTGGAGGCAGGCTCGTCCTTTAAAGATTCAAGTTCGATGAGACGTTCTATTGATGCAGAAACCGCAAATGCCTGAGGGATAAGGCTTGAGATACTTTTAAAAGGTGTCTGTATCTGGGATACAAGCGCTAAAATTGCGGTAACGTCACCATAAGTAAGCTGTCCTTTTGAAAGGCGTAAAGCTGCATATGCCATTGCAAAATAGTATCCTGCATTAAATATCAGGAACATACCGATTTGTGCAATCAATGAAATACTTACACGCCGTACCTGCAGCTTATATGTTTGTCTTTGCAGAGTTTCGCTTTTATCGAGCATATTTTCTTCGCAACTAAAGGATTTTACTACGAGTAAATTTTGCAAGATTTCAAGCATAAAAGATTTTGTTTTTCCGTCATATTCCTGACACTTTTTATGCATTGCCTTGAATTTTACAGAATAAAGCCGTGCGCCTATTGCGACAACCGGACCGATACAAAGTATAATCAGGGCAAGTGTATTGTCAATGTTGTAAAGTACATAAAAAGCACCGATTATGCTGGTGATAAAAAGTGCGGCTGAGGGAAGGATTGCTATGATTCCATTTACGATTACAGATACATCACTGTTAATTCTGTTTAAGAGTTCGCCTGAATGATATTTTGCGACAGAAAGGTAATCTTTGTTGATAAGCGTTTTGAAAAGATGACGCTTTAGTGATATTGCAAGTCTTGATGATGCGTGTATGTTTAAATAGTTTAATGAAATTTGAATTGCAAGCCGTAACAAAAGAAGAGCCACAAGTACAAAAAACGCAGAGGATAAAGTCCCGTACATTTTCCCTGTTGCGATATCCATAACATTTTTTGAGGCTGTCGCAAAGCGTACCTGAATAAGCGACATAATTATACTAATTAGTACAAGTAGAAATATTATGGGAAAGCTTTTCTTCCCATTTTTAATAATCCATTTCCAAATTTCTTTGTTTTTCACTATTATATCTCACCTTATATTTTTTAATTATGTAGGAAAGTGCGTTTAGTAATTGTGTAATAACAAAACCAAAATCCTACGCCCGCAGACGGGACTTCTATTAGAAGCTCTTTAATTTATTGTATCACATTTTCCTAATGTTTTCAAGCAAAATTGCAAGTTCATCAAGTGTTAAAAGCCGATTTGCGGCATCAAGTAGCATATTGGAGGAAAGTTTAGAGGGAAGACCTAGAAGAATTGCAAGTTTTTTTCTAAGCTCTGCGCTTTCCTCTTTGCCGGATAGACCCATAAAATAAAAATCAGTTTTGGTTATATCCTGTTTTGTTTTCTTTTCTTCTGCATTGCCGTTTATGGTGCAGCCGCTTTCCTTGAGTGCGTTTATAATAATTTCTTCGCTTATCCCTTCAACGCCTAAGAGTCCTGCTTTGCCTGCGACTCTTTTGCGCCGTTCCTTTCCGGCAATTTCAGGCACATATGCGTGCTTTACCTGTTCTTTTGGGCATAGTTGCTTTACAAAGTTGCGGATTTTTATGCCTGCAGAATCAGAGTCGGTAAGGATGACAATGCCTGTTTTTTCTGCAAGAGTCGTTATTGATTTTTGCAGGTTTTTATTGTTAAAGACGGAGTACCCATCGGTCATAAAAATAAGGCTGTCTATAAATCCCGACAGCTTGATTTTATCATAAATACCCTCGACTATTATCGTTTCTTTGATGCTATACATATTTTTTCTCCAAAAACAATTACTTTCTTTATTAAATTTATCACTTTTATGATACCTTGTCAATAAAAGTTTACACTTTGTTCATACACTTTCAGGGGAATAGTATTATAATATAGATATAAAATTTAGGAGTGAATACATAATGCAAGAAGAACAAAATTTTGAAATTAATAATGAATCAAAGGAGATTGCTGATAATTCTTTGATAGATAATAGTGAGTTTGAACCCTGTGAACCTGATTCTGAATCTGAAATTTATGAAAAATCAGAATTTGAAGAGGAACTTGAAAACTATCTTCCGACACCCGAAAATACTGATAAAGTAAAGAAACCTGTTCAGCCGTGGGTTATATCGGTAATTGCATCATTCGTAACCTGTATATTCGTTTTAACATTTTATTCTATTTTCATAGCTCCAAGGCTAAGACCATCAGCTGTAATTTCATATGTGGAAAGACCGGTGCAGAAAGAGCTTGATGAAAATGAAACTTTAAGTATAGCCGATATTAATGCCTCGGTTTCTCCGAGTATAGTTTCTGTCTCCACAAAGTCATCATATATGAACTTCTTTGGACTTTCCACATCAACAAATACCGGTTCAGGTGTTGTCCTAAGTGGTGATGGATATATACTTACAAGCAATTCGCTGGTAGGAAGTGACGGGGAAATATCTGTAATTCTTCCAGATAAATCCAAGCATAGTGCGAAGGTTATCGGGATGGATGAAAATAAGGATATAGCAATTCTTAAAATAGAAGCTACAGGGCTGACCCCTATAGTCCTTGGAAATTCTGATGATGTTATGGCTGGCGACACAGCCATAGTTATAGGAAATATGCTTGGCGGAGACCTTGGAACATCAATTACAAAGGGTATTATTTGCGGAGTGAACAGGGGTGTTTCTATGCAAAATGGCAGCAGTGTGAACCTTTTTCAGACAGATGCAATAACCAACTCAAATAATGCAGGTGGGTGTCTTTTAAATAGTGAGGGGCATCTTGTGGGGATGATAACATATGCAATTTCGGCAAATGTTGAAAATATAAGCTTTGCTATCCCTTCAAATGATATTAAGAATGTTTCAGAGTCACTTATTAATTCAGGAAAAGCCCCTGAGGGACTCTTAATTGGGATAACAGGAAGTGATACGGCACACGGAGTTTTGGTTGAGACGGTCTTAGAAGGAGGAGCTGCAGAAAAAGCAGGAATTAAGGCGAACGACCTTATCTTAAAAGCGGACGGAACAACAGTAAAATCAATTAGTGAATTAAACAAAATCCGAGATACACATAAAAAAGGTGAAACAATAATAATAACAGTTTACCGCGATGGTGAAATGTTGGATATTAATGTCATTCTATAAAAACTAAAAAGCACTGCGATGCAGTGCTTTTTTATGTTTAACTATGAATTATGGTGAGTTCTATTTCGTCTCCGATTCTATCAGCTGTAATATGGGTATTTTGGCTGATGGTGTTTCTTAGCGAAAATTCTGCCAGCTTATCTTCAATGAGCCGTTGTATTGCTCGCTTTAGAGGTCTTGCACCAAATTTTGCATCATAGCCTTTTTCTAAAATGAGGTCCTTAGCGTCTTGGGTAATCTCAATTTTTGCACCCTTTTCAGCCATTCTTCCAATAATATCCTTTAACATAAGGTCGATGATTTTTTTGAGTTCGTCCTTGGTAAGAGGCTTAAAGGTTATGATTTCATCAATTCTGTTCAAAAATTCAGGACGGAAATGTTGCTTTAAGCTTTTTTCTACATTTCCCTTTAATGTAAGCTCACCGCTTGAGTTAAAGCCAAGTGAAGATGAAGAAAATTCCGAGCCTGCATTTGTAGTCATAATTATAATTGTATTTTCAAAGTTAACAATCTTGCCGTGACTGTCGGAGACTCTTCCATCATCAAGTATTTGAAGGAAAAGGTTAAATACTTCAGGGTGCGCCTTTTCTATTTCATCAAGTAAAATTACTGAATAAGGCTTTCTGCGTACTTTTTCAGTGAGCTGACCTGCCTCATCATATCCCACATATCCAGGAGGCGAGCCGATTAGCTTAGATACTGAGTGTTTTTCCATAAACTCTGACATATCAAAGCGGATAAGTGCATCCTCGTTATTAAACATAACCTCTGCAATTGTTTTTACAAGCTCAGTTTTTCCAACACCGGTAGGACCTGCAAAAATAAAGGAAACGGGACGCTTTTTAAAGGATATATCTGCTCTGCCGCGACGTATTGCACGTGCAACACCCGAAACTGCATCTTCCTGACCAACTACTCGTTCGTGAATTCGCTCTTCAAGGCTTAGAAGTCTTGTTGCCTCATCTTCGGTGAGCTTGTGAACAGGTATTTTTGTCCAGTTTTCAATAACAGTTGCGACATCATCTAAAGTCACTTCTGAATTTTCTGCCTCAAGCTCTTTTTGTCCAAGCTTTGTCTTTAATTCAATCTCTTCCTGTCTTAGCTTTGCAACTTCTTCAAAATCTTGTTTATCTGCTGCATCTTGAGATTCATTTGTAATTTCAGAAAGCCTTTTTTGTATCTTTTTTGCCTCATAAAGAGCAATGTTTTTAAGGTTAACACTACTTCCGGCTTCATCAATTACATCAATCGCCTTGTCCGGCAAAAATCTATCTGTGATATATCTCTCACTCATACGGCAGGCAGCTTCAATAACTTCATCGGAAATTTTAACACTATGATATTTTTCGTAGTAATCTTTAATTCCTTTTAGGATTTCAACTGATTCTGATATACTTGGTTCGTCGACTAAAACCGGTTGAAAACGGCGCTCTAGCGCGGAATCCTTTTCAATATGTTTTCTGTATTCAGCAAGAGTTGTAGCACCTATTATCTGTATTTCACCGCGGGCAAGTGCAGGCTTTAAAATATTTGCGGCGCTCATAGCTCCTTCAGCATCCCCTGCAGCTACAATGTTATGGATTTCGTCAATTATCAAAATGACATTTCCTGCATCTTCTGCCTCGGAAAGAAGATTTTTAAGGCGTGCTTCAAACTGACCTCGGAACTGTGTGCCTGCGACTAAGGCTGTAAAATCAATAAGGTATAGCTGATAGCCAAAAAGCTTTGGCGGGACATTTTCCTCAGCAATTCTGAGTGCAAGACCTTCCGCTATTGCAGTTTTACCGACGCCGGGTTCGCCCAGTATAACGGGGTTATTTTTAGAACGTCTGTTTAGTATCTGAACTACACGGTCTATTTCGCTGTGGCGGTTAATAACTCTGTCAACCTTGCCAAGCTTCGCTTTTTCAGTAAGGTTTGTGCCATACGTGTCGAGCATACTTTTTTTCTTGCCTGAAGACTTCTTTTTTGAACTATTCTTTTCATTTTTGTTGTTTGCCTGCTGAGAATTGTCGTCAGGTTTTCCCGGCATAAAGCCTGAAAGGAACTCGAGAGGCGCAATGGCTGCACCGCCTTCTTCACCATCCTCGTCGCCGTAAAAACCGGACATAAGACCCTCAAGCGCTTCGGGGTCGTTCATAAAATTAGCCATCTCTGAATTGATATTCTCTATATCAGCATCGGTAATGCCCATCTGTTCTATCATATTATTAATAGGTCCTATACCAAGCTCTTTTGCACAAGCAATACATAGACCCTCGTTAGTCGTTTTGTCTCCCTCCATTTTTGTGATATAAACCACAGCAGGATTTTTGTGACATCGTGAACATAAATTCATAATATTCCTCCAAAATAATACTAAATGACATTATATCACAAATATAAATGTTTTGAAAGCCTTTTTTGAAAGATATTTACACTTTGTTAATAAATGTGAAATTAGTAATAAAAATGAAGGACAAAATTAGAGTTTTTTCACTCGGAGTCGACATAATAGAATGCTTAGAATATTGACTTTGCAGGGATTTTGTGTTATTATGTTTTGGTATTAATTAACTGAGGAGGATTAGGTGTGGTAAAAGCGGTAATTTTTGATTTAGATGGTGTACTTGTTACAACAGATGTATTGCATTTTAAGGCGTGGAAACAGCTTGCAGAAGAGCTTGGTATAATGAATTTCACAGAAGCTGACAATGCTCGCCAAAGAGGAGTAAGCAGAATGGCATCGCTTGAGGTTGTTTTGGAAAAGAGCGACAAGGTTTATACCGAGGAGGAGAAGATTGCGTTTGCAGAGAAAAAGAATACAAATTATGTAAAATCTCTGGATACACTTTCTGAAAAGGATGTTCTTCCGGGAGTGGATAAGTTCCTTGCTTTTTTGAACGAGAAAGGAATTAAAACTGCAGTTGGTTCTGCAAGTAAAAATGCACCATTGATTCTTGATAAAACAAATCTTTTAAATAGATTTGACGCAATTTCAAGCGGACTTGATACTACAAGGTCAAAGCCGGATCCGGAGGTATTCTTAATTGCAGCTAAAAAGGTTAATGTTGAGCCTTCTGATTGTTTGGTGGTTGAAGATTCCGATGCTGGAATTGAAGCGGCAAAGGCAGGGGGAATGCTCGCACTTGCAGTAGGTGAAGCGAAAAACAACCCGCTTGCAGATTATGCATCTGACTCTCTTTTGACATTTGAATATGAAACTTGCGAAATGTTTAAATAAAAGCATTTCTGAAGCTTTATTGTGTTAGTTTGAACTTTTTGGAGGAAACGAAATGAATTTATTAAAAAAGTTAGTAATGCTTTCGGCACTTATGCTTTTGACAACTACTGCTGCATCAGCAGAGGTTGTTGAATTCACCATCGGAGATACAAACTTTGTGTCAGAAAAAGATGGAGCTATCATTCAGAATGTATTAGAGGCAGCACCTTTTATAAGTGATGGAAGGACTATGGTTCCTGTGCGTGCAATTTCGGATGCATTTGGGGCTGATACAGGATGGGACCCTGAAAAATGTGAAGTAAAAATTACAAGTGCCGATAAAGAAATTTTGCTCACAATAGAGAATCCTTTAGTAATTGTAAACGGTACAGAGAAAAAGCTTGATGCAGCGCCTGTTATTGTAAACGGAAGAACCTTTGTGCCACTTAGATTTGTGAGTGAAGAGCTCTTATATAATGTAAACTATGTAAATTCTACAAAGCAAGTAGTGATTGATAATACTGATATAGTGGTTAAATGTGGCGATGAAACGATTTCATTATCTGAAGTCAAAGCGCTTTATCAAATTATGTATGATCTTGCTCACGGCGATGTTGACGCAGGAAACGTAAGCGAAGAAGATTTTTCGTTCTATATAGCGCAGGCTACTTTGGAAATGTTTTCTAATTATGCAAAAATATATAATGCTTTTCCAACGGTAAGCTTTTCGGAGGAAGACTGCGAAGCCATAATAGCAGGAATAGAATCCGAGAAAGAGCAAATAACCCCTCAGCTTAAAGGATTAGTTGCGCTCATATATGAAAGACAGTATTTTTCAAACGGAAATAATATACTAAGAACCATTGCCGAAGAAACGGATTTTGATGAGATATATTACGGGGAATTTATATCAGCAAAGCATATATTAGTTGAAGATGAAAAGCTGGCAAATGACATTTATAAAAAGCTTTCTGATGGCGCTGACTTTGACGAGCTTGTGGGAGAATACAACCAAGACCCTGGTATGGAGCAAAATCCTGACGGATATGTGTTTGGCAGGGGATATATGGTAAAGGAATTTGAAGATGCATCATATGCTCTCAAAATTGATGAAATTTCAAAGCCGGTAAAATCTCAATTTGGATACCACATAATTAAGCGTGTAGCACTTCCAGATATTACAGAAAGTGTAAAACAGGAAATGGTGCTGGACTATGCAAATGAAATATTAGATAATTCTCAGGATGCTGAAATACTTGTTAATGAAGAAGAGTTATTGAAGCTCATTAAATAAAATTTTGGAACTGACATTTTTTTAACAAAATGTCAGTTTTTTTGCCCGATAAAATTTAGAATATCCTTGAAAATGGGAATAAAGTGTGATAAAATTTAAAAGGTTTAGCAGAAGGTGATTAAACTTATGCGTAAGATTATGAAAAAGATATTCCTAACTATTAATATTAGAACTTTTTGAGAATAATTGCATATAAATTTGAACGAAACTTATAGTAATATAATGTAAAACTTGGAGGACTTTTGAATGAATAAACTTAAAAACCTAAAGCCTGAGAGAGTATTTAAATTCTTTGAGGAAATAACACAAATTCCCAGAGGCTCTGGTGATATGGAAAGAATAAGCAGTTATTGTATGGATTTTGCTGAAAAAAACTTTTTGAAAGCAGTTCGCGATGATGCAAATAACGTGATTATTTTTAAACCGGCATCAAAAGGCTACGAGGGGAGTGAACCCGTAATTTTACAGGGACATCTTGATATGGTGTGTCAAAAAGAGCCTGATGTCAATATAGATTTTGAAAGGGATGGGCTTGATATCTATGTTGACGGTGATTTTATAAAAGCAAGGGGAACAACCTTGGGTGCTGATAATGGAATTGCTGTTGCGATGATTCTTGCAATTCTTGAAAGTGATGATATTTCGCATCCGCCTATTGAGGCAGTATTTACTACCGATGAAGAAATGGGAATGATAGGAGCAGGAAAGCTCAAAAGCGGAGTACTAAAAGGTAAGAAATTGATAAATATTGATTCAGAGGAGCAAGATTCATTAACAGTTTCTTGCGCTGGCGGAAGCGATTTTAGAATGATAATTCCTGTAAACAGGGTTAATACTAATGCTACAAGAGTAAGTATTTCAATTACTGGATTAAAAGGAGGACATTCGGGTGTCGAAATAAATAGCGGCAGAATAAATGCTAATATTTTAGCTGGAAGACTAATTGATTATGCAAAATCCGTTTCGGAGTTTGATATTATAAGCATCAATGGCGGTACAAAGGGAAATGCAATACCGTCATCCTGTGAGATTGAACTTGCAGTATATGATACAGACAAATTTACCACGGCTATAACTGAGTATATTGTCGATTTGAAGAAAGAATATCAGGACCGCGACGACGGTGAGTTTGATATTGAAGTCAAAGCGTGTGGAGAGGGAACATTTGAAGTTTTAGAAAAGGAACTTCGCGATAAGCTTATATTTATGCTTTTAATTGCCCCAAATGGCGTTCAGGAAATGAGTGACAAAATTAATGGGTTAGTTGAAACGTCTTTAAACCTTGGAATTTTGAAGACGGAGCGGGACAAAATAACAATGCTTTTCACACTCAGAAGTAATAAAAAAACTGCACTTGAATTCCTTGAAAAGAAATTAGAAACCTTTTCCAGTATTGTTGAATGCACAGTTGAAACGTCAGGACATTACCCGCCGTGGGAGTTTAATAGTAGCTCCGAACTTCAAAAGCTTTATAAAAATGTCTTTAAAGAAATATCAGGATATGAGCCGTCTGTTGAGGCGATCCATGCCGGTCTTGAATGCGGAATTTTCTCATCTTTAATACCGGACCTTGATGCTATTTCAATAGGGCCATTAATGTATGACATTCATACTACAGAAGAAAGACTCAGCATCTCCTCGGTAAAAATGATGTATGAAGTGATATTAAAAGTGCTTGGAAATTGCAAGTAATATGGCAAGATATATTGATTTTTCTTGGATTATATGATATAATAGTCGAAGATTTTTACAAGTCGCTTTTTGCGGCGGAATGGAGAAAAAATATGAATAATCAAAATGAATTTAAGCCGTATATTCCGGCAGAAAAGGTTACGCCGGAACTTACGGTCACATCTATAATTATGGGTGTTCTTTTGGCAGTCATATTCGGTGCTGCAAATGCGTATTTGGGACTTAGAGTTGGTATGACAGTTTCTGCGTCAATTCCTGCAGCTGTTATAGCGATGGGTGTTATTCGTGTTATAATGCGCAAAAACTCTATCCTTGAAAGTAACGTTGTGCAGACAGTAGGTTCAGCTGGTGAATCCCTTGCTGCCGGTGCTATTTTCACTCTTCCTGCGCTCTTTTTGTGGGCAGCAGAAGGAAAGATGGACAAGCCAGGTATTGTAGAAATTACACTGATTGCACTTTTAGGCGGTCTTTTGGGTGTATTCTTTATGGTACCTTTAAGAAATGCCTTGATTGTAAAGGAACACGGAATTTTGCCATATCCTGAAGGTACAGCCTGTGCAGAAGTTCTTTTAGCTGGTGAAGAGGGCGGTGCGAATGCGTCAACCGTTTTTGCGGGAATGGGCTTTGCAGCGTTGTTTAAATTTATAATTGACGGATTAAAGCTTGTAGCAGGTGAAGTTTCTTTAAGCTTTAAAGGCTTTGCAGGTCAAATTGGTACACAGATTTATCCGGCTGTAATGAGCGTGGGATATATCTGCGGTGCGAGAATTTCCTCTTATATGTTTGCCGGCGGACTTTTAAGCTGGATGGTGCTTATTCCTTTGATTGTACTTTTTGGCGCAGATGCAACTATTTATCCTGGTACTGTAAGTATCGGTCAGCTTTTTGCTGAAGGTGGCGCAAGCGCAATATGGAGCTCCTACATAAGATATATAGGAGCAGGAGCATTGGCAGCCGGCGGTATTATAAGTCTTATAAAATCATTGCCTCTTATTGTTAAAACTTTTGGCGGTGCATTAAAGAGTATGTCGTCTGCGGGAAATCTTGGAAGTGAGCGTACTGCGCGCGATATAAACTTCAAAGTTGTGCTTATTGCTATTGCAATTTTGACAGTGCTTGTCTGGCTTATTCCGGCAGTTCCGGTAAGTTTTTTGGGAGCTGTTATAGTTGTTGTGTTCGGATTTTTCTTTGCAACAGTTTCATCAAGAATGGTTGGACTTGTAGGAAGCAGTAATAACCCTGTTTCAGGTATGGCTATTGCAACACTCTTGATTGCAACATTGATTTTGAAATTGACAGGCAGCACAGGTGCAGTTGGAATGTGCAGCGCAATATCAATCGGCTCAATTATTTGTATCGTTTCTGCGATTGCGGGTGATACGTCGCAGGATTTAAAAACAGGTTATCTTTTAGGTGCTACACCTAAGAAACAGCAAATTGGTGAAATCATCGGAGTTATAGCTGCGGCATTTGCAATCGGCGGAACACTCTATCTTTTGGATACAGCTTGGGGCTTCGGTTCAGACCAGTTAGGAGCACCTCAGGCAACACTTATGAAGCTTATAGTTGAAGGTGTTATGGACGGAAATCTGCCTTGGGCACTTGTATTTGTTGGTGTATTTATTGCAGTAGCGGTAGAGATTATAGGTATACCGGTTCTTCCGTTTGCAATCGGAACATATCTTCCGGTGCAGTTAAATGCTTGTATTATGGTAGGCGGACTTGTTCGTTTAGCGCTTGATAAAATGAAACGTAAAGAGGAAGAAAAGAAGACTATTGTAAATGACGGAATTCTTTTTTGCTCAGGAATGATAGCAGGAGAAGGACTTGTAGGAATTCTTTTGGCGCTTTTAGCTGTATTTGGACTTGATTCAGTCCTTGACCTTTCTGCAAGACTTGGAATTCCGACACTCGTTTCAAATATCGGAGGATTGGTGCTTTTTGGAATAATAATTCTGACAGTTTTGAAATTCTCAGTATGGAAAAAGCGTAAATAAACTATGAAAAAAAAGGAAACAGGAAATTATCTTGAGAAAGTCCCGTGTCGCAGACAGGATATTGTCTGGAACGAGGACGAAAATGCTATAGTAACTCTGGAAATTGAAAATAAAGGCTTTGTTAATACAATTTGCCAAAAGCTGTTTAAAAAGCCAAGAATAAGCTATATTCACCTTGATGAAATTGGTAGCTTTGTTTGGCCGATTATGGATGGTAAAAAGAATATCATTGAGCTTGGTAAGGCAGTAGAAACGAGGTTTGGTGACAAGGCAAACCCGCTTTACGAAAGATTATCCAAATATTTTCAGGTTTTAGACAGTTATGGATTTATAGTATGGAATGAAGAATAGAACCGGAGCAATTTGCTCCGGTTTTTTAATGAAAGAATTTACAAATCGAATATGTTATACATCACTATAACTTGCCAAAATGCATAAATAAAGGAAAAACAATGCTTTTTTTGTTGAATTATGTCGGAAAAGTTGATAGAATAATCAGGATGAAAATTATTAAGGAGTGGGAAATTTTGAATAAGTGCTATTTAAAACCAAAGCTGTTTTCGGTGATGAAGGGATATTCTAAAGACCAGTTTGTAAAGGACATAATTGCAGGAATAATTGTAGCAATCATTGCGCTGCCGCTGTCGATTGCTCTTGCTCTTGCATCGGGCGTAGAGCCTGCTTGCGGAGTTTATACGGCTATCGCGGCAGGATTTGTTGTTTCGTTTTTAGGGGGAAGCAGAATACAGATTGCAGGACCTACGGCAGCATTTGCAACTATTGTTGCAGGGGTTGTTGCAACACAAGGTATGGATGGTCTTTTCCTTGCTACGTTAATGGCCGGAGTTATTCTCATTTTGATGGGAGTATTTAAGATGGGAGGCTTGATAAAGTTTATCCCATACACAATAACGACAGGATTTACTTCCGGTATTGCAGTAACAATTTTAATAGGGCAGATAAAAGACTTTTTAGGGCTTACATATGCAGAAGGGATAAAGCCTGTTGAGACGATAGAAAAGCTTGTTGCCAACTTTGAATCAATAGGAACGTTCAGTATAGAGGCACTTTTGGTAGGGGCAGTATGCCTTGCAATTTTAATAATATATCCTAAGTTCGAAAAAAGAATTCCGCCGTCACTTATCGCAGTGATTATAGGAGTTTTGATGGTGAAATTTATTCCGGGACTTGATGATGGTGTGTTTAAGATAGGCGAGCTTTATACAATTCCGGCAGGACTTCCAAAGGTAGACTTTGCAGGGATGGATTTTAGCCTTGCAAAAATAACCGCGGTCTTGCCCGATGCTATTACGATTGCTGTTTTGGCGGCGATTGAATCACTGCTTTCCTGCGTTGTGGCAGATGGTATGGTGAACTCAAAGCATAATTCAAATATGGAGCTTGTTGCACAAGGTGCTGGAAATATTGCCTCGGTTTTGTTTGGTGGAATTCCGGCAACGGGTGCGATTGCACGTACTGCCGCAAATGCTAAAAACGGGGGAAGAACACCAGTTTCAGGAATGGTACATTCAGTAGTTCTGTTTTTAGTGCTTCTCTTTTTGATGCCATATGCAGGGCTAATACCAATGCCAGTTATTGCCGCAATTCTCTTTATGGTTGCTTATAATATGAGCGAGTGGAGAAAGTTTGTAGAAATTGTAAAGACTGCTCCAAAAGGTGATATATTAGTTTTGGTTGTCACATTTGTTTTAACTGTTGTTTTTGATCTTATTGTTGCAATTGCAGTGGGGTTGATACTTGCCGCAATTATATACTTGATTAAAAGAATAAAAAACAAATAATATAAAAATGAGGTGCTGCTATGCACCTCATTTGAGTTTATAAAGAAATATGTTTTGGGATACCATTTTTGGTATCAATTCTTGGTTCGCCGATAATAAGCGGTCTGCAGTATGTTATAAATTCTCTGGTTACATCATTTGCATCTTCGTTTATATATCTGTCCGGTACGGTTTTTTCGAGATTCGCAACATCAGTAACATTATTTTCAATGATTTTAATACTGTATTCTTTTGTTCTTTCAAACCCCATAACAATGCCTGTTTTTCCTTTTGATGCAGCGATTGCACCAAACTTTCCGATTTTAATTGATTCGTCAAGGTCGGTAAGGGAGGCAAAGTGTGAGCCACAGCGCTGAAGAACATTAAGCTCAATCGAACGCGTTTTTACGTTAAATTCCTCTTTTAGTATATTTTCAACAACCTTCGCAGCACCCGAAAGCTGTGCGTGACCAAACTCATCGTGACCTATCTGGCAATCCATATTGGAATAATACTCGCCCTTTTCGTTTTTTATCCCCTCAGAAACTGCAATGACCATATTGCGAGCAGGACAGTTTCTGACGTCTTCAATAATCTTTTGTGGTGATAATAGCTTTTCAGGAAGATAAATAAGATGTGGGGCATTGGTTGTGCGGCTACGCGCTAAGGCGGATGCGGCTGTGAGCCATCCGGCATTTCTTCCCATTATTTCAACAATGGTAATAGACTTGTCAGCATAAACAGCGCAGTCACGTGCTATTTCGCTTACGGTAGTAGCAACAAATTTCGCTGCAGAGCCAAATCCAGGAGTGTGGTCTGTGCCCATAAGGTCATTATCAATGGTTTTTGGTACACCAACTATTGACACATTCTTTCCGTTTGCCTGCGCATATGAAGATAGCTTTCTTACTGTGTCCATAGAGTCATTTCCACCGATGTATATAAACATAGTAATGTTCTTCTTTTTAAAGTTATCGAAAATCTTTTCATAAACATCAGAGTCTGTGTCGGTGTTCGGAAGTTTATACCTGCAAGAGCCGAGGTATGCCGATGGAGTTGTTTTTAGTAGCTGAATTCTGTCCATATTGGCAAATGTTTTGTTAAGGTCGGTAAAATTGTTGTTGATAACACCAAGTATTCCGTTTATAGCTCCATAAATTTTTCTGCCTTGTGCAAATGCACCCTCTATAACACCGCATAGTGTGGCATTAATTGCGGCAGTTGGTCCGCCTGATTGTGCGACAGCATAGTTTCCGTTGTTCATTAGTAAATTCCTCCAAAATGAAAAGATATAAGTATAATAATTATATCCTATAAAGAAAAAAAAGTCAATTAATTAAGGTTGATATTGTGTGAAATTTGTGATATACTTAATTAGTAATAAATTTTTGGAGGAAATTTTTTTGGAAAATAAAGATAGGAGAGTTCCTGAAGTTGTAATAAGACGTTTGCCGAGATATTACAGATACTTAAGTGAGCTTGATAAAAATGGAAAAACAAGGATTTCTTCAAATGCCCTCAGCGAAAAAATGGGAGTAACTGCAAGTCAGATAAGGCAGGATTTCAACTATTTCGGGGGATTTGGTCAGCAAGGCTACGGTTATAACGTAAAGTATCTGTTAAAAGAAATTGAGGAAATTTTTGGTACACCTAAAGGGTATAAGACGATCATAGTAGGTGCAGGACATTTGGGTCATGCACTTGCTAATTATGCTGGTATTAAAAAACGCGGGTTTAATATTTGCGGTCTGTTTGATATTGATGAGGAAAAAATCGGCAAGGATGTGGGCGGTATCAAAATTATGGCTATGAAGGACATAAAGGCATTCGTAGAAGATAATGATATTGATATTGCTATGCTTACGCTTCCTAAGGACGTTATTCAGGAAGTGGCCGATGAACTGGTGGAAAGTGGAATAAAAGGTCTTTGGAACTTTGCATATGTTGAATTGAAAACAAAAAAACCTATTCCTGTTGAAAATGTCCACCTTACTGATTCACTTATGACTTTGTCTTTTAAAATCAATCAGAATATTGAGGACTAAAGGGAGTTTTATGAAAGCTAAAATACTTACATTTGGTGAGGTTATATGGGATGTATATGAAGATAAGAGCTTCATAGGCGGAGCAGGACTGAATTTTGCGGCACATTGCAAAAAGTGTGGGGCGGAAAGTTTTTTGTTCTCAGCAGTAGGGAAGGATGAATGGGGAGATAGGGCAATAGATATTATAAAAGGACTTGATGTTTATTGCAATTTTATAAAGTGTACTGATAAAGAGACAGGTAAGTGTATGGTATCCCTTGATAGTAATGGTATGCCGGAATATAATGTGCTTAAAGGTGTTGCATATGACAATATAACCGTAGAAGACGGGGATGTTGAGTCAATAAATGATAAGGATTTTGATGCACTCTGCTTTGGTACTCTAATTCAAAGAAATAATGTATCCCGAGAATCACTTAAGAGAATTGTAAAAGAATGCAGTTTTAAAAATATTGTGTGCGATATAAATTTGCGAAAGGATTGTTATGACAAAGACTCAATCAGATTTTGTCTTGAAAATGCAACTGTTTTGAAAATCAGTGAAGAAGAAGAGCCGCTTTTAAGAGAGATGGGATTTTATCGTGATAAAATCAGCTCTTTAGAAGATGTAGCACAAGTATTAGCTTCTACATATGAAAACATTAAATATATTATTTTTACCCTTGGTGAAAAAGGATGCTTTGTCTATTCTTGTGTGGATGGAGCTTTTCATTACAAGGATTCAGAAAAAGTGAAGGTTGCATCAACAGTTGGTGCAGGAGATAGCTTTTTTGCGGCTTGGGCTACAGGGTATCTGTCGGGTAAATCTGTTGAAACAGCTACTGATATCGCAGTAAAGCTAAGCGGATTTGTGGTTTCAAATACAGCTGCTATACCTGAGTATGATTTAGAAGAAATAATAAAATAAAAGTCGGGTTTTAATGCCCGACTTTTTAAATTGCTATTTAACCCAACCTTGCTTCAATTATGGTGGCAAGATATTTTGCTTTCTGCATAATTATATCTTGATTTTCTCCTTCAATCATAACACGCACGCAAGGCTCTGTGCCTGAAGCTCTTACTAAAATTCTGCCCTTTCCGTCAAATTCTTTTTCGAGACTACGAATTTCCTCGGTGATTACTTCGTCTTTGGAGTAAACATATTTTTTTGTATTGGAAACCTTTGCATTTATAATACATTGAGGCATAGTTTCATAAATTTTCGCAAGCTCGGACATCTTTTTATCTGATTGCTTAAGTATTTTAAGAATGTTAAGTGCAGAAATAAGGCCGTCTCCTGTTGTGTTGTGGTTTAGGAATATAATGTGCCCTGATGCTTCGCCACCTAAGTTGTAGCCTGACTTTAACATTTCTTCAAGAACGTATCTGTCGCCTACAGCAGTCTGAACAGTATTTATTCCAAGCTCCTTTGCTTTTAAAATAAGACCGAGGTTAGACATTACCGTAATAACAAGGGTATCCTTTCTTAAAAGTCCTTGGCTTTTTAAGTACTCAGCGCAGATAAGCATAATCTTATCACCATCAATCACGTTTCCGTTTTCATCGACAACTATTAAGCGGTCGGCATCACCATCAAATGCAAGACCAATATCGACGTTGGCATTTTTTACGTAGCTACATAAATCTTCCAGATGGGTAGAGCCACAGTTTAAATTTATATTTGTACCATTCGGGTGATTGTGTATAACAAAGGGCTCACCGCCGAGACTTGAAATAACCTTTGCGGCAGTTTTGTAGCTTGCACCGTTGGCGCAGTCGATAGCAATTCGCATACCTTTTAAATCGCAGTCAATCATACTTTTAGCAAATTCTGTGTAGTCTTCAATCGCTGTGTCGCATTTTTTTACAGTTCCAACATCATCGCCTGTAGGTAAGTCGATTTTTTCTGCACAGTCTAAAATTATTGCTTCAATTCTTTCTTCGATGGCATCACTAAGCTTATAACCATTTGAATTAAAAATTTTAATTCCGTTATATTCGGCTGAGTTATGTGATGCAGAAATCATTATTCCAGCTTCTGCATCATATTTCCGTGTTAAATACGCAACTGCTGGGGTGGGGATTATGCCTAAGGATACTACCTGTGCACCAACAGAACATAGACCAGCAGCAAGTGCTGACTCTAACATATCGCACGAGATTCTTGTATCTTTGCCAATTAATATTTTAGGCTTTCTGTGACATTCTTCTGTCAATACATATGCGGCAGCCTGACCGATTTTAAATGCAATTTCGCAAGTAAGCTCTTGATTTGCAACGCCTCTTGCACCATCTGTTCCAAATAATCTTCCCATAATAAATTCCTCCTATTATTCAACTGTAACTGATTTTGCTAAGTTTCTTGGTTTATCAACATCAAATCCCTTTTCAGTGCATACATAATATGCCAAAAGCTGAAGTGGGATTATTGAAGGAAGTGGAGCGAGAAGCGGGTCAATCTTAGGTAGTTCTAAAATGTTATTATATGCTGAAACATCAGACATACAAGATATAAAACCTATTGTATCGGCACCTCTTGCGACCACCTCTTTTACATTGCTGCTTTGTTTATTACTTATTTCAGGGTTAGTGCAGATTGAAATTACTACACTTCCGTCTTCGATAAGTGCAATCGGACCATGCTTCAATTCTCCGCTTGCATAGGCATCGGAATGGATATATGAAATTTCCTTAAGCTTTAAGGATGCCTCGAGAGCAACGAAGTAGTCAAGCCCTCTGCCGAGAAAATATATATCTTCTTCTTTTGCAATGCTCTTTGCAAATTCCTTGACTTTATCAGCTGTTTTAAGCGTCTCGCTTACAACTTTGTCAATAGTGAGAAGCCGACTTTTAAGAGTGCTAAGTTCGGTTTGAGAAATGGTATCTCTAAGTTCAGCAAGATGTATTGCAATAAGATAAAAAGCAACAAGCTGAGTGGTATAAGCCTTTGTGGATGCAACAGCAATTTCAGGTCCGGCATAAGTGTAAAATACATAATCAGCCTCGCGTGCTATTGAAGAGCCAACGACATTTGTAATTGCATAAACTTTATTTCCAAATTTTTTTGCCATACGAAGGACCGCTAAAGTATCTGCTGTTTCACCAGATTGGCTCACTACAAGGACCGCAGTGTTTTTATTAAGAAGAGGCTCACCATAGCGAAATTCAGATGCCAGACAAACATCACAAGGGATTTTAGCAAGTGATTCGATTGCCTTTTTTCCTACAAGACCTGCATGGTAGGCAGTTCCGCAGGCTACAATATAGAGCCTATCTATATCCTTAGAAAATTCGAGATTATCAAGGCTTAGAGTAAGGTCTTTTGAAAGACGTGACCGTAGTGTGTTTCGTATTGCTTGTGGTTGCTCAAATATCTCTTTTAACATAAAATGGTCATACCCCTCTTTTTGAGAGGCCTGTGCTGAAAACTCCACCTTAAAAACATCCTTTTTGATCGGATTACCGTCGATATCAGTTATTTCTACACTATCCTTTTTAAGTGTGACAAATTCGTTGTCATTCAAAAGATAAACGTCTCTTGTTTCTGATAAAATTGCGGGGATATCGGATGCGATAAAATTTCCGCCTGATGATAGACCGACAATGAGGGGACTATCTTTTCTTACAGCAACAATTTTGTCCGGTTCATTTTTTGAAATGACACCGATTGCATAACTGCCGTCAAGTTTTTCTACAGCCCTCTTTACCGCTTTGGAAAGGTCGCCTTCGTAATAATAATCAATTAAATGGGGGATGACTTCAGTATCAGTTTCAGATTTAAAAGTATATCCCTTACTTTCAAGAAAACTCTTTAAAAATTCGTGGTTTTCGATAATTCCGTTGTGAACAACTGCGATTGAAGCATCGCTGTTTGTATGAGGATGCGAGTTTTTGACAGATGGAACACCGTGTGTTGCCCATCTTGTATGGCCAATGCCAAGGCTTCCGCTGATTGGCGATTTTTCAATTAGCTCGCAAAGCTTTGATAGTCTGCCATTTTCCTTTGCTACCGAGATTTTTCCATCACTAAAAACAGCAATACCTGCCGAATCATATCCTCTGTATTCGAGGCTTTTTAAGCCATCTAAAAGAAGACGTGTTGCAGCTTTGTTGCCAACATATCCAACTATTCCACACATATTAAATTTTACTCCTTATAAAAGGGCATCAAAAAAAGCCCTCTTTCCGACAAAATATTATTTCATAGCATTTGCCCTTTGTTTACAGATTACTCCGTTGATTTTTTGCAAATACTTTCGACATGACTGCCGTGGGGAAATCCGCCGAATTTTCGATAAACCCCAACCTCGTCAACCGATGCCGTTTGTCGGTTCAGGCGCTTTTTTTATAAATATATTGTCCGACTTTTCATATTTAACGGCTAAACAATACTAATATATTATACACCATTTTCAAAATAATGTCAATATAAAGCAAAAAGCAGCCACGAGGACTGCTTTTAGTTTTCCAATAATTGATAAAATTATTTATTGTTTGAATTTTTAGTAACAATCTTATGTAGTGCAAAAAGTGCGATAACGTTCGGGATAACCATTAAGTAGTTAAAGAAGTCTGTAAGCTCCCAAACGAGGTCGTTTGATAAAAGTGAACCAAGGAAGATAAATGCTATTGCAATTACAGAGTAAACAATAACTGAAATCTTGCTGTTTTTAAAGAGATACTGCACGTTTATCTTGCCAAAGAAGTTCCAACTTAAAATTGTTGAGAAAGCGAAGAACAAAAGACAAATTGCGACAAAGATGTTACCGAAGCTTTCATAAGGAAGAGCATTTGAAAAAGCCATCTGCATAGCACTTGTTTTCTGAATAATTGCATCAGCACCGCTTGTTGCAGCCAAGTATGCATCACCTGTTAATCCTGCAAGTGGTCCATTACCTGCATAGAGACAAGAAATAACAACTAAAGCTGTCATTGTTAAAACTACGAATGTGTCGATAAATACACCAATCATTGCAACAACACCTTGGTCGTGTGGCTTTTCAACGTTAGCCATTGCGTGAGCGTGCGGTGTTGAACCCATACCTGCTTCGTTTGAGAAAAGACCTCTTTTTGCACCCTGACTGATTGCAGTTTTGAGTGCATAACCGATTCCGCCGCCGATTAAAGCAGAAGGTGTAAATGCAAATTTAAAAATCATAGCAACTGTCTCAGGCAGATACTGAATTCTGATAGCAAGAACTACAAGTCCGCCCAAAAGGAAAAGTGCTGCCATAATCGGAACAAGCTTTTCTGTTACAGATGCGATTCTCTGGATACCGCCAAGGAAAATGAAAGCAGAAATAACCGCGATAATAAGACCTACAATCCAACCAGGAATTCCGAAGGCTGTGTTGCAAGACTCGGCGATTGAGTTTGATTGAACCATTGAACCCATAAATCCGAGCGCAAGTGTAATAGCAATCGCAAAGAATACTGAAAGGAAAGTACCGAATCCGTTAGGGAATGCTTTTTTTATGTAGTAAACAGGTCCGCCGTGAACTTCGCCGTTTGCGTCAGTGATTCTTGTTTCCTGAGCAAGTACTGCTTCTGCATAGATTGTAGCCATTCCGAGGAAAGCAATAATCCACATCCAGAAAATTGCACCAGGACCGCCAACTAAGATAGCACCAGATGCACCAACGATGTTACCTGTACCAACCTGTGCTGCGATAGCCGTAGCGAGTGCCTGAAAAGATGAAAGACCGCCTTCGTTTTTGCCACCGAAGAACTTTATGTTTCCAAAAACCTTTTTCATACCTTCGCCAAAGCAACGTACCTGAACAAATCTTGTCTTGATTGAATAGAAAAGACCTACGCCGACTAAAAGTATAATAAGGATGTAGTCGGACAGATACTTGTTGGCATTAGCCACAAAATTTAAAATTGTTTCTTGCATTTTAAAATACCTCCAAAAACTGAAATTTTAAGAATTCGACCGTGCAAGAAAAGTCAAATTCAAATAAAAAAACTATTGATTAAAAAATCAATAGCTCCGGAAAAAACAACATACAAAACAAAAGTGTAGTGTGTTTTTATCCTCCGTTCTTTTGCCTGAGAGATTGGGCGAAGCTCGTCCTTGCACCTTCGGCACTCACTTAAGAGGTTCTCCGGAGTTCCCTCTGCTTTCGGTTTTGCACACGGCAATTCTGAAAGCTTCAAAGGGGAATATTTAATTATCTTATATATCATAACATATTTTAGAGGTAATTGCAATACTTTTGTCGAAAAAAGTTAAAAAAGAAGAAATGGTGAAGCATATAATTAATTTTTTATAAGAAAACGGAGCAAGAATAACTTGCTCCGATGTGGTACACCCGACTGGAGTCGAACCAGCGGCACATAGCGTCGGAGGCTATTGCTCTATCCAACTGAGCTACGGGTGCATTTAAAACATTGCTATTATACCAAATTTAATATGTTATGTCAAATATATTCTGTGCTTTTTTAGTTACGATGAATCCCTGTAAAAGAAATGTATTAAAAATGAAATACAACTTATGTTGATTTTTGCAGAAGTTGTTATATAATAGGTATATAATAGGTGTTTTAGACGAAAAAATACGATAAAAGGAGGCGGATTATTGATGGAGCTACTTGCACCTGCAGGTTCATTTTCTGCGCTATGTGCTGCTGTTCAAAGTGGAGCAGATGCGGTTTATATTGGCGGCAGCAGCTTTTCAGCAAGAAGAAGTGCGGTCAATTTTTCGCTTGAAGAAATAAAGAAGGCAGCAGATTATTGCCATCTTCGTGGAGTAAACCTTCACGTTGCGGCAAACATTTTGATTAAGGAAAGAGAAACAGAGGAATTCCTCAAATATATAGGAAAGCTTAACGAACTGGGTGTTGACGCTGTAATAATTCAAGATATAGGAATGGCATCGGTTTTAAGAAAAATGTATCCTGACCTGCCGCTCCACGCAAGCACACAGATGACTGTCTCTAACGTAAAGGCTGCCCAATATTTGAAAGATATGGGCTTTTCGCGTATTGTTCTTGCACGCGAACTTTCAAAAGAAGCAATTTTGGAGATTACCCGAAAGGTTGATATTGAAGTTGAGGTTTTTGCTCACGGTGCAATTTGTATGAGCTATTCAGGACAATGTCTGATGAGCAGTATAATAGGCGGAAGAAGCGGTAACAGAGGAATGTGTGCACAGCCTTGCAGACTTCCATACAACATTGATGAAAAAAACGGTCATCTTTTAAGTCCTAAGGATTTGTGTATGGTTAAAAGGCTTGAAGAACTACGTGAAATAGGTGTTAAATCCTTGAAAATTGAAGGAAGACTTAAACGAAGCGAATATGTTGCGGCGGTGGTAGGCGTTTACAGAAAATATATTGACAATAAGGAAAAAGTCACTCACGATGATATGAAGGTACTTATTGATGCATTTTCAAGGAGCGGATTTACTGACGGATATTTTGACGATGCACTTGGCAAAAATATGATGTGCTACGATAATCCTGCAAATTCTGCAGAAAATATCTTTTCTGACGATGTAAAAAAACGATGCAGAGAGGATGCAAATTTTAGAAAAAGAGAAATTTATATGTCAGCAGCTATGAAAAAAGATATGCCTCTTGTTGTATCTATATGGGATGATGATGGTAACTTTGCAGATGTAAAAAGTGAAGCTGTGACTGAAATCGCACAAAATAAGGCGATGGATAGAGAACGCCTTGAAAATCAGCTTGTAAAGATGGGGAACACACCGTTTTTGGTAAAGAGCGTTGAAATTGAACTGGATGAAGGCATAACAATGCCTGTTTCTGAGATAAATGCAACAAGAAGAGCTGCTGCAGAAAAATTATCACAAAAAATATGCGAAATTCAGCTAAGACGACAATTTGAATATACACCTGTTGAATGTGGATATGCAAAGCAAACTACACCTGTTTTGGTGGCTGAGGTTTCTACTTATGAGCAGGCAAAGGTATGCATTGAAAACGGAATATTCGAGATATACGCAGATACTTATCTTGCAAATCGTCTTTACAAGGACTTCAAAAATGCAAATATAATTGCAAAATTGCCACCTGTTTGCAGAGATGACAGAATTTATGAAAAACCACTGACAGAAGGCATTTTAATATCAAATATAGGTCAGATTGACGAAACTAAAAAATGCTATGGGGATTTCAGGCTTAATGTTTTTAACAGGGAAAGTGTTAACTTTTATAATAAATTAGAACGTGTTACTATGTCACCGGAGCTTAATTTAAAAGAGCTTTCTGGAATATCCGCAGGGTGTGAGATTATAGGCTATGGCAGGATTCCTCTTATGGTGATGGAAAATTGTCCGCTTAAAGCGCTTTCTAAGTGTCAGAACAAAAAAATGACCCACGTGCTGACGGATAGAATGAAGGAAAAATTCCCTGTAAAATGTAATGAGGGGTGCGTTTTGGAACTCTTAAACTCCAAGCCTGTTTTTATGGCAGATAAAATCGAAATTATGAACAAATTGAAAATTAGTGCAATAAGATTGGTATTTACTGTTGAAAATTCTGCAGAATGTGGTAAAATAATAAAAGAATATAATATGGGAATGTTGGGCAAAAATGTAAATTTGCCACCAGAAAATACCTTTACACGCGGTCATTTTTTTCGTGGTGTTGAGTAATTTTTTTAAAATCAGTAAATAATAAAAAGGTAAAAATATGAAAAAGTTTATTTTGGCATCGGGTTCACCGAGACGAAAAGAAATTCTTGAGAATATAGGACTTGGATTTGAAACATTAGTATCGGATGCAGACGAAGGGGCTATTAATGGGACAGCTTTGCCTGTTCCTGTTTATGTTCAGGAGCTTGCACTTTTAAAGGCGACAGCTGTTGCAAAAAAACGCGGAAAAGGTGATGAACTTATTATTTCTGCAGATACTGTAGTGTGTATGGATGGAGAAATTTTAGGAAAACCAAGCGATAAAGAGGATGCTTTTCGTATGCTTAGTATGCTTTCCGGAAAATGCCATAGTGTTTTTACAGGTATTTGCGTGATGAGTACCCAAAATGCTTTTTCCGTATGCAGCGCTGTTGAAACAAAGGTTTATTTTAAAAGTCTTTCAGACGAGCAAATATTAAGCTATATCAAAAGCGGTGAGCCTATGGACAAGGCAGGTGCTTACGGAATTCAGGGAATAGGCTCGCTTTTGGTGGAAAAAATCGATGGAGACTATTTTAATGTCGTTGGTTTGCCTGTTTCTAAACTTTCGGAAATTTTAGAAAAAGAATTTGATGTTGATGTGTTAAAAGGAGAGTAAAAATGAAATTTAAGGCTTTTGATTTTGGCAGCGATGTTTGTATCGACCTTGGAACTGCTAATACATTAGTTTATATAAAAGGAAAAGGAATTGTAATTCGCGAGCCGTCCGTGGTTGCTATAGATAAATATAGCCAAAAGGTGCTGGCTGTCGGGAACGATGCAGATGAAATGTTGGGAAGAACACCTGAAAATATTGTGGCAATAAGACCGGTACGTGATGGAGTCATTGCAGATTTTGAAATTACCGAGGCTATGATGAAAAGACTTTTGGGGCTTGCACTTGGTAAAATGGGTGGGCTATTTAAACCGAAGGTTACAGTTTGCGTGCCGTCAGGAGTTACAAATGTTGAAAAACGTGCGGTTATTCAGTCACTTGCTTTGGCAGGGGCAAAGTCTGTTACATTAATTGAAGAACCAATGGCAGCAGCACTTGGCGCTGGTATTGATGTTTTGAAGCCTGCCGGACATATGATTGTGGATATTGGTGGCGGAACCTGTGAGGTTGCAGTGGTTGCTTTGGGTGGAGTAGTTTCCTCTCATTCGATGAGAAGTGCAGGCTGTGCTTTCGACAATGCTATTATAAATTATGTAAAGAGAAAATACAATCTCACAATCGGTGACAAAACAGCAGAGGAAATCAAGCTTGAACTTGGTTCTGCTCAGCCTTATCCTGATGAAGGATACTATGAAGTAAGAGGACGTGACGTGGTTACGGGTCTGCCTAAAAATGTACGCATATCTGCAGCAGAAGTGCGAGAGGCTATGGCAGAAAATATTTACAACATTATTGAGGAAATACGTGACACTTTGGAAATAACACCTGCAGAACTGACGGCGGATATTATAGAAAACGGTATTACCATAACAGGTGGAGGGGCACTTATACGTAATATAGATAAGGCTATTGAGGGTGCAATAGGTGTTCCTGTACGCATTGCAGATGAACCGCTTGACTGCGTTGTTCTGGGAACAGGTATGGCACTTGAAAATGGAGATATAATTTTGCGATCTTCGGTAGCTCGTAAATAAACTGTACTGTGAGGATAAAACAATGCCTTTGTTTAGGAAGAAAGTTACTAAAATAATTATGACAATCCTTTCGGTGATATTGGTATTGTCAATAATTTCATATGTTGGAGATAATCCGTTGCAAAGAATGGTGAATACTGTGATGTCGCCTGTATTTAATACTGCATATTCAGTAATTACACCGATAAGGAGCTTTTCGGAGCATTTATCAAAGGCATCTGAATATGAAAAGGAAATAGAGGACTTAAAATCTCAGCTTAATACCCTTAAAATAGAAAATAAAAGCAGAGAGTCATATATAATTGAAAACAGACGTTTAAAAGAGCTACTTGACCTAAGAGACAACACAATGGCTGGATACGAAACTGTAACTGCGCGTGTTGTTTCGTATGAGCCAAGTAGCTGGTATGATACTGTGATGCTAAATAAGGGAAGTACATCAGGAATAGAAATGGATGATATAGTCGTTACAGGACTTGGTGTGGTCGGAAGAGTTACTGAGCTTGGGAAGAATTGGGCAACAGTTTCAACTGTAATAAATATATCAAATTCTGTAGGGATAAAGCTTTCAAGAACAGGAGATGTCGGTGTTGTAAGCGGTGATGCAAACCTTGCGGAAGATAAGAACTGTCGCCTTGAATATTTATCAAATGATAAAAATCTTATTAAAGGAGATATTTTGGTGACTTCCGGACTTGGCGGAATATATCCGCCTGATTTGACTGTCGGAAAGGTTACTGAAGTAAAGTCCGACAGTGCGGGAAATCTTGATTATGCAGTTGTTGAGCCTAGTGTTGACTTTTCTTCGCTGTATGAAGTATTAGTAATCACTCATATACCGGATATTGTGCCGAATGATACGAATGAAACTGATATACAGGATGATGCAGAGGAGTTACAGGGAGAAGTTTTAGAATGAAGGTAGCAAAAATTGCAAAATATTCAGCAATATCTTTCGTTGTGCTTTTATGCGAAATGACATTTTCTAAGCATATTGAGGTATGTGGTGCAGTGCCAATGTTTACGTTTAGTTTTTTGATGGCTGCTGTAATATTTGAAGACGATGTAAAATACATTTTAGTGCTTTCCGCTTTGTTAGGAGGCATTATTGACGTATCTCTGTCATATGGGTTTGGTACATATGCTGTAACTTTTATGCTTTCTTCGTTAGTTGCTTTTTTTATAAGGGACAAGCTTTTTTCATCTAAAATTCTCTTGCTCATTTGCAATACTTTTTTCTTATCAGTATTTACAGAGATTGTTTTTTATATTTTGCACATAACAGATATAGGTGGAAGATTTTGGATTTTATTTACATCAATAATTGTACCTACAGGAATATATAATATTTTCATATCATTGATTTTTTATCCTGTTCTTAAAAGAATTCTGCTAACAAGGAGGTAATTGCGAGTGCTGAAAGGAAGACTTCTTTTTATTAAAATCATTCTTGTACTTATGATTGGAGTGATTGTCTGGCGTCTTTATGATATGCAGATTATAAACGGAGAAGGGTATAAAAATCTTTCCGACCAAAGAGTATCTGCAAATATAACCCAAAAAGCACCACGTGGCGAAATTACCGACCGCAACGGAAAGGTTTTAGTGACCAATAGAAAAGGTTATTCCATAAAGCTTCAAAAAACAGGCATTTCTGATGAGGAGTTTAATGCAATGCTTTTGAAGCTTTTTAAAATTCTTGATGAAGATGGATATACGATTGAAGACAGCTTACCTGTTTCTTATAGTGAACCATTTGCCTTTACCTTTGAGAATGATGAGAAGAAAAGTGAGTGGTTTGACGGAGTAAAGGCACTTGATATAACTATGTCGCCAAATGATGTGATTGAGTATTATAAGGAAGCTTATAAAATATCATCGGATGATAATTTGACAGTAAGACGTCTTGCAGGATTACGTTATGAAATGAGAAAGGCGGGATTTTCAATCAATTCCCCGTTTGTTTTGGCAGATGATGTTTCTGCAACTGTTGTATCAAAAATAAAGGAAAGACAAAACGAATTTGAAGGAGTTGCGGTTACACAGGATTATTACAGGCAATATACTCAAGGAAAAATTGGTGGACATATTTTAGGGCGTATAGGAAAAATATACAAGGAAGAATATGAAGAACTGGAAGATAAAGGATACGGATTAAGCGACCTTGTTGGTAAACAGGGGATAGAGAAGGTTTGTGAGGACTATCTTCGCGGGACAGACGGCAGCAAAAATATATATTATGGTGAAGATTCCGAGCTTTTAGGAGAAGAAGGAAATGAAGTAGCCGCGATACCGGGAAATTATGTTGTTCTTACAATAGATTCTAATCTTCAAAGAGCTGCTGAGGAATCTTTAGAGAGAAATATAAAGCAGATTGCAGCAGCGGGTGCAAATCAGGAAAGAAGAGGCGGCGATGCTGATTCCGGTGCAGTTGTAGTTCTTGACGTAAAAACCGGAGATGTTTTAGCACTTGCAACATATCCGACATATGACCCTCAGATTTTCAGCGAAAGCTATAACGAACTTTTGGAAGACCCGGCAAAGCCTTTATGGAACAGGGCAATAAGCGGAACATATACGCCTGGTTCAACATTTAAGCCATTAACCGCTATTGCAGCACTATCTACCGGAGCAATCAGTACTCCGGAGGAAATTGAATGTGATGGTGTCTATCGTTTTTATGAGGACTATCAGCCAAAATGCTGGATATGGTCCGAACAACGAAAAACACATGGTATGCTCGATGTGACTCATGCGATAGAATTCTCCTGTAACTGTTTCTTTTACGAAACGGGCAGAAGAGTTGGCATAAGTGCCATCGATGAATATGCATCAAAGATGGGGCTTGGTGAAAAAACAGGAATTGAGCTGCCTGAAGAGGTAAGCGGAAATGTATCCAGTCCTGAATATAAAAAGACACTTTATAAAAATGAAGAGGATAAAAAGTGGGTAGGAGGAGACACGATACAGACAGCTATTGGTCAGTCTTATTCAGCTTTTACTCCTATTGGACTTGCAAACTATGTTGCAACCATAGCTAATGGAGGAACTTTGTATAAAACCCATATAATTAAAAGTATTCACTCTTCAACTGACGGTAGTCTTGTTTATGAAAGCAAGCCTACGGTTACTAATCGTGTGGAAATATCTAAAGATAATCTGGATGCAGTAAGACGCGGGATGTTGGGTGTTGCTGATGAAGGCTCAGCAAAGCAAATTTTCAGCGGATATCCGATTAGTGTCGGAGGAAAAACAGGTACGGCTCAAATCAGCTCCAAGTCATCAAACAATGCGCTGTTTGTTTCCTTTGCACCTTTTGAGGAGCCTGAAATTGCGGTCTGTGTTGTTATAGAACACGGTTATCGGGGAGCAAACGCTGCATATGTGGCAAGAGATATTTATGATGAATATTTCAACTTAAGGACAGATGCAGGTGACGAAAGTTTCGTCGAAAATACTAATCCAGAAAGTAATTTTAGTGAATTATTGCCATAATTTAAGAAAAGATTATTTACAACTTTGTATTTTTTTGGTATAATAGATATATATTTTTGGTATTGGAGGGGTTTTGCTTGAACATTGCATGTATAGCACATGATAAGAAAAAAGAACTGATGATTCAGTTTTGCATCGCATATAAAGGTATTCTTGATAAACATTCACTTTTTGCAACGGATAATACCGGCAAAATGATAACTGAAAATACCGGAATGGAAGTGTATAGATTTTTGTCCGGTTCACAAGGGGGAGACCAACAGATAGGCGCAAGGGTTGCATACAACGAGATTGACCTTGTATTGTTCTTTAGAGACCCTATTACTCCTGAAAGTTATGAACCGGATATAACTAACCTTTTGAAGCTTTGCGATATGCATAATATTCCTATTGCTACGAATCTTGCAACTGCTGAAGTTCTTATTCACGGTCTTGAACGAGGTGATATGGATTGGAGAGATATTGTAAATCCAAAATAAATATCCACGTGCACAGCACGTGGTTTTTTTGTAGAAAAAAACTCCCGAAATTTCAGGAGTTTTTGTGAAATAAAAAGCGGTGGAAAAACCACCGCTTTTTAACATTATTCAATAGCAATATTACCAAGAATTATGTGAGTGTTTGGAACTGTATATGGTGAGTCGCAATCTGCATTTGCTGAATTGACGTTGATGTAAGGTCTAATAATACGAATTGCATCGAATTTGCCTGAGATTACGATGCCTTGGTTATCAGGATTATAATCAAGGTCGCCATTTTCATTAATTGTAGGTTCAGCACAGCCACGTACAACTATTCTCTTTGCAGTAACATTATCAACTGTGACTCCGTTTGGAGAAACACTATCACCTATATAAAGACTTCCATCAAGATTTAAATCCTTAAAAACTGCGCCATCGCATCTTACCATCGCATTTCCTGAAGGGAGTTCTGCGTAAGTACCTGGTTCGTCAATGTAAGTTTTTATAAGGTTGTCCATAACCATAGCAAACTGTGCACGTGTTATATATGCTTTAGGGGTAATCTTGCCATCAATACCGCTCCAACCGCCGTTTGAAACAACTCCTGAAACATATGGGATTGCCCAATCTGCAATTTCGTCTTTGTCAGCAAACTGATTAAGAACGCTTATATCATAAAGTCGTCTTGCAGAATAGAGGGTATCTGCAGGCATCGTTTCCGGCTTTCCGGTCAAAAATTGGTATGGTGGAAGAAGGTCAAACACTTCTGAAAGAACAGTAAAACATTCCTGGAATGTAATATTGTTATTTGGGTTCATATTAACACCATCTCCTGCAAAAGCACCCATTTCATAAGCTTTTGCCATTGCAGAATAGAACCAATCTGTCTTTTTAACATCAGCAAATTTAGAAATATCGCCTTCCTTGTCAACTTTGCACGCATTTGTAATAATAACTGCCATTTCGCTTCGTCTGATATTTGCATCCGGACGAACTGTGTTATCTTCATAACCGGAAAGTAAACCATTTTCTACGGCTTTTTCAATTGAAGCAGCAACCTTTGGGTCTTCTGGCATATCTGTAAAACTCGCTGCACTTGCAACTGTGCCAAAAGATAGAATTGCAGCAATAAATAATGCTGAAACTTTTGTCTTATTCATTATGTAATCTCCTTTCGATTTTGAACATTTTATTTATTATATCATATTATTAATTCAAAGTCCAGCTATTTTCAATAATTTATTGTAATGTTGTTGACAATTTAATGACGTTTTTGTATAATAAAAGTATATTTTTGTTTGTCAAGGAAGGATTTTCAAAAAGAAACGGAGAGAGTATAATGAGTAAAATTTATAAGTTTTTAGCATTTGACTTTGGTGCATCAAGCGGACGTGCTATGCTTGCAAAGTTTGACGGAGAAAAAATAACACTTGAGGAGAAGCATCGCTTCTCAAACGACCCTGTTTTGGTAAATGGGGGAATGTATTGGGATGCACTAAGACTTTTTCACGAAATTAAGCAGGGAATTTTAAAATGTGCAAATTCGGGCGACAGAGATATTGATTGTATAGGTATTGATACCTGGGGTGTTGACTATGGCCTTTTAGACAAAAACGGAAAACTCCTCGGAAACCCGCATCATTATCGTGATACACGTACTGAAGGTATGTATGACGAGGCATTTAAGCTTGTTCCTAAGGAAAAAATATTTGAAGAAACCGGAATTGCATTTAACTGGTTTAATACAGTTTATCAGCTACTTGCTGCAAAGCTTTCTGGTGATGTTACACTTGAGTGTGCAGAAAAATTACTCTTTATGCCTGACCTGTTTAACTATTTCTTAACAGGTGAGATGAAGTGTGAATATACTATAGCTTCCACATCACAGATGTTTGATTCTAAAAAGCACGTTTGGGCAGAAGATATGCTTAAAAAATTGGGAATTCCAACTGACATCTATGCAGATGTTGTGTATCCGGGGGATAAGGTTGGAATATTAAAGGAAGAAATTGCGGAAGAATTGGGAGTGAAAAGAATACCGGTTGTTGCAGTTGCATCACATGATACTGGTTCGGCTGTTGCGTCAGTTCCTGTTGAGAATGGAGAAGATTTTGTTTACATATCAAGCGGAACGTGGTCGCTTATGGGTGTTGAGCTTGATGAGCCTATGGTTACAGAAGATGCAATGAAATATAACTTCACAAATGAAGGCGGAGTTAACAAGACAATAAGATTTTTGAAGAATATAATGGGCTTGTGGCTGATTCAGGAATCACGCCGTCAATGGGATAGAGAAGGAACACTTTTGTCATTTGACGAGCTTGAAAAACAGGCAAAGGAAGCAACACCTTTTGCGAGCCTTATTGACCCTGATTATCATAAATTCCAGACTCCTGGAAATATGCCGAAGAGAATTCGTGAATACTGCGAGGCGACCGGTCAGAAGGTTCCGGAGACAAAAGGCGAAATTGTCCGTTGTATTGCAGAAAGCCTTGCATTTAAGTATCGTCAGGTTGTTGAGGGCATGGAAGATGTTACCGGAAAGAAATATAACGTAATAAATATTGTTGGTGGCGGAATTAAGGACAAGATGATTTGTCAGTTTACTGCAAATGCTACAAAGAGAAAGGTTTCGGCAGGCCCTGTTGAAGCAACAAGTATTGGAAATGTAATTGTGCAGGGAATGGCAATGGGAGCAATTTCTGACCTTCAAGAAGGAAGAAAAATTGTTAAAAACTCATTTCCGATTGATGTTTATGAGCCACAGGATGCAAGTAGCTGGGATTCAGCTTATGAAAACTGGAAGAAGATTTGCACATTAAAATAGCATATTAAAAAAAGTAATCTCATAGTATCTACTATGGGATTATTTTTTTAGGAGGATATGCAATATGCAGGTAAAGAAACAGAACATAAATATTGGAAAAGCTATTTATGAAGGGGACATAAAAACAAGCGCAGAGGGAAGTATCATTGTGCCTGATGTAAAGCCCGATATTTTGAAGATTTTGCAGGTTGATGCTGAAACCTTTTTGTCAGAAAAGCAAATAGAAGACGGGAAAATTATTTTAAAGGGAAAAGTAAATGTAAACGTTTTATATGTCCCTGAAAGTGAAAAAGAATACATAGAATGCATTAAAGGCTCTTTTGAATTCTGTGAAACTGTCAAAAAATCTGAATTTTCAGAAAATATGAAGCTAATTGCCTGCTGTGATGCAGAAAGGATAGTATATAAGCTTATAAATTCGAGAAAAGTGGGCATAGAAGCACACATTCTTATAAATATACAGGCCATTGATGATGTGGAATGTAGTTTTGTGTCTGAGATAGAATCAGAAAGTGCCCAAATGCGACGTGAGGGTGTACGATTTACAACCGATTGTTTTTATAAGGAATTCTCATTCGGCTTGGAGGAAACCATTGATTTCCCTGCGGGAAAATGTTCGGCAGAAGAAATACTCAAAACTAATGTAATGATTATGGAGAAGGAATATAAGGCTCTTTCGGGGAAATTGGTAGTTAAAGGAAGGGCTTGTGCATCAGTTTTGTATCGGGATGAAAATGGCAGATGTGAACATATGGATTTTGAACTGCCGTTTACTGAGGTATTTGATACAGAGGAGATAGATGAAACTTGTGAATGTGATGTTTCTTATCAGATTCTTGACACAGAGTTTGCCTTGTCTGCAGCTCTTTCGGGTGAGGGAAAGTGCATTTTGATGAACGCGGAGGTGCTTGTCTGTGTAAGGTGCGAGCTACATCAAGAGATACCGATTTTGTGTGACTGTTATTTTACAGATGCTGATTGCGATACATATTTTGACGAAATTGAGACAGAGGAAGTAGTAGAAAAAACGATGTTTTCTGCTGTTATGAAAGAATTACTCCAGAGGAAAGAAAATTCACCTGAAATTGCAAGCGTATACACTGCTGTTGCAAAGCCTTACATAACATCATCGCAAATTCAAAATGGAAGAATTGCAGTCTCGGGGAAAACAGTGGTTTATATTTTGTATACAACTGACAATCCACAGATTCCGGTTTGTAGTCTTAATGAAGAAATCCCGTTCAGCTATATGATTGATTGCGAAAATCTTACTAAGGATTGTGAAATTTTACTCAGCGTTGATTGTGAGCATATAAGCTATACAATAAGCTCATCAAATGCAGTAGAGGTAAGATGCGGTATTGGAATAAGCGGGAAAATTATAAAAAAATCAATAATTCGTGTAGTAAAAGATGTTGAAATGAAAGAACTTACAGACCGTCAGTGCGGTATGGTTATTTATTTTGTTAAAGGCGGAGACAATGTTTGGGATATTGCAAAAAAATATCACGTAAAATGTGAAAGTATTTTAAGCTGTAACGGACTTTCAGAAGATGCAAAATTAATCAAAGGCGAAAAGCTTATCATTCCGGTAACTGTATGATAAATTGTAACGTATAATAGAGTATGGTTAATTCCATACTCTTTTTTTGGAATTTAAGTAAATAAATCTTGGAAATAATCTTGTTTTTTTTTGTTATTTATAGTATAATGATTATATAAAATAATTAGGATGGTGTATTATGCTCTTTAAAAATATTGCATATGATGTGCAGGCAGTCCTCGAGCGTGACCCGGCGGCGAGGTCAAAGGCAGAGGTTTTTCTGCTTTACCCCGGAATACAGGCAATTATGTGGCACAGAGCAGCACATTTTTTCTATAAGCACAACAGAAAATTTATTGCGAGATGGATTTCACAATGCACAAGGTTCTGGACTGGTATTGAAATCCACCCGGGCGCAACCATTGGCAGAGGTCTTTTTATAGACCACGGTATGGGTGTTGTCATTGGCGAAACTACAATTATAGGTGATAATTGTACGATTTATCAGGGAGTAACGCTTGGCGGAACAGGTAAGGAAAAAGGGAAAAGACATCCTACCTTGGGGAATAATGTTATGGTCGGAAGTGGAGCAAAGGTTTTGGGCCCGTTTACGGTCGGAGATAATTCAAAGATTGCGGCAGGTGCGGTGGTTTTATCAGAGGTTCCGCCTGATTCAACTTGTGTTGGTGTTCCGGCACGAATTGTAAAACGTGAGGGTATACGTGTAGATGTAGACCTTGACCAGGTAACGATTCCAGATCCGGTTTCGTCGCAGATGTGCACACTTTCTGTGCATATGGCTGCACTTGAAAAGAAGATGAAAGAAATAGAAAATAAGAACTTGGAAGGAAAAGAAAATGAAGATATATAATACAATGACTAGGCAGAAACAGGAATTTGTCCCTATTAAAGAGGGTGAGGTTTCGATGTATTCTTGCGGACCTACTGTGTATGACTATTTCCATATCGGGAACGCAAGACCGTTTATCATTTTTGATACAATGAGAAGATACCTTGAATATTTGGGATATAAGGTTACTTTTGTTCAGAATTTTACAGATATAGATGACAAAATGATTAACCGTGCGAATAAAGAAGGAATAACTGTAAAAGAACTTGGCGAAAGATTTATTGCTGAATATTTTAAAGATGCAGAAGCTCTTGGAATTAAAAAAGCAACAATTCACCCAAAGGCAACAGAAAATATTGAAGCTATCATTGATGTTGTTAAAAATCTCGAAGAAAAGGGATATGCATATAATGTAGACGGGAATGTATACTTCAGAACAAAGAAGTTTGATGACTACGGCAAGCTTTCACATCAGCCGCTTGAAGAACTTGAATCGGGTGCAAGAATTGATGTCACAGACGATAAGGAAGACCCAATGGACTTTGCACTTTGGAAAGCACAAAAGCCGGGAGAACCTGCGTGGGAAAGCCCGTGGGGAATGGGAAGGCCGGGCTGGCATATAGAATGCTCAGCAATGGTAAATAAATTCTTGGGAGCAAGCATTGATATTCACTCAGGCGGAAAAGACCTCATTTTCCCGCACCACGAAAATGAAATTGCGCAGTCAGAATGTGCAAATGGTTGCAGTTTTGCAAACTACTGGATGCATAACGGATATATCAATATAAACAATCAGAAGATGAGTAAATCTCTCGGCAATTTCTTTACAATCCGTGATATTACCGAGAAATACAAGCCGGAAGTTGTGAGATTCTTTATGCTATCTGCACATTACAGAAGCCCTGTAAACTTTAGCGATGAGCTTATGCAGCAGGCACAATCTGCAATGGAGAGAGTTTACACCTGTATTGATAATTTGAAGTTCCTATTGGGTGCAGCAGGCGAACGGGATTTAAATGAATCTGAAAAAGAACTTGCAGAAGCTCTTTTAAAGGCTAAAAAACGTTTCTGTGATGCGATGGATGATGACTTAAATACTGCAGATGCCATTTCAGCAATTTTCGATATTGTTTCTGTTGCAAACAAAAATCTGTCTCAGAGTGGAAATAACGCAAAGAAGGTTGTTGAGGATACACTTTCTATGATTCACGAACTCGGTGACGTTCTTGGCCTTTTTGAAGAAAAAGAAGAACATTCTGTTGACAGTGAAATTGAAGCATTGATTGAAAAGAGAAATGAAGCAAGAAAAAATAAGGACTGGGCAGAGGCAGACAGAATCCGTGATGAATTAAAGGCAAGAAATATTATATTAAAGGATACACCAATGGGTGTAAAATGGTCATACGCAGAATGATGAATGGAGAAAATCCGTCGGTTTATCCGGCGCTCGTGCTTGCATATATCGGAGATGCCGTCTATGAAGTATTTACAAGAAAAAAGGTGCTGTCTATGCATACTGATATGCCGGCACATAAATTGCACGTTTTAAATGTTGGATATGTTAAGGCAAAAGCACAGAGCAATGCAATGATGGTGATAGAGCCAATGCTTACCGAAAAAGAGCTTGGAATTTATAAGCGGGGAAGAAATGCAAAGTCTGCAACAGTCCCTAAAAATGCCGACCTTACCGATTACAGGCGCGCCACAGGTTTTGAGGCACTAATCGGATACCTTCACTTATCAGGAGAAGAAAACAGGCTGAACGAATTAATGGAAATAGCTTTTCAAAATGCAAAATAAATCTTAGGAGGAAGAAAAATGGACAAAAAAAGAGCTATCGAACTTGCAATTATTGCAAATAAAGTAAGAAAAAATGCACTAAAAGCCGTTTATAGTGCATCATCAGGGCATCCGGGAGGTTCACTCTCTGTTGCTGATTTACTTACTTATCTATACTGCGAGGTTATGAATGTTGATTCAAAAAATCCCAAAATGGCTGACCGTGACAGATTTGTGCTTTCAAAAGGACACACCTGCCCTGCGCTATATGGAGTTTTAGCACATAAGGGATTTATTCCTGAGGAGGATATGGCGACTTTCAGAAAGACAGATAGTTACTTACAGGGACACCCTGATATGAATAAAGTACCGGGTGTTGATATGTCAACAGGATCTCTGGGACAAGGCGTATCTGCGGCTGGAGGGATGGCACTTGCTGCTAAGATTGATAATAAGGATTACAGAGTTTATGCGGTATTGGGCGACGGTGAATTGGAAGAAGGACAGGTTTGGGAGCAGGCAATGTTTGCAAGTCACTATAAGCTCGACAACTTAACAATTTTTGTTGACTTTAATGGTCTTCAGATTGACGGAGATATAAGGGAAGTAATGAACCCAACACCTATTGATAAGAAGTTCGAGAGCTTTGGTTGGCACGTTGTTATGGCAGATGCACATAGCTTTGATTCGCTTGAAGCAGCAGTAAATGAAGCAAAAGCTACAAAGGGACAGCCTACAGCTGTTATAATGAAATCAGTTAAAGGCAAGGGCGTTTCTTATATGGAGAATAACGCCGGCTGGCATGGTGCTGCGCCTAATGAGGAGCAGTATAATCAGGCAATTAATGAGCTTAATGATAAGATAGCAGAACTGGAGGCGAGTTTATAATGGCAAAGAGAGCTACAAGAGAATCATATGGAAGTGCATTGGTGGAATATGGCAAGGACGAAAGAATTGTCGTTTTAGATGCTGACCTTTCAAAATCTACTAAGACTGAAATGTTTAAAAAAGCATATCCTGACAGATTTTTTAATACAGGAATTGCAGAGGGAAATATGATGTGTGTGGCAGCCGGTCTTGCTGCGAGCGGAAAGATTGCATTTGCATCAACATTTGCTATGTTTGCATCAGGCAGAGCCTTTGAACAGATAAGAAACTCAATAGGATATACAAAGCTGAATGTCAAAATCGGCGCAACTCATGCCGGAATTTCAGTAGGGGAAGACGGTGCATCACATCAGTGCCTTGAAGATATTGCACTTATGCGCAGTATTCCTAATATGGTAGTAATTAACCCAGCTGACGACATTGAAGCACAGCTTGCAGTAAAAGCTGCCATCGAGCACGATGGACCTGTTTATATGAGATTTGGCCGTTTGGCAGTTGAAGATGTAAATTCGGCTGACTATAAGTTTGAAATAGGGAAAGGTGTGGAGCTTGCGGACGGAAAGGACGTTACAATTATTGCAACGGGTCTTATGGTTGAAATGGCACTAAAGGCAAGAGAAATGCTGGCTGACGAGGGTATTTCTGCAAGGGTTGTCAATATCCACACAATCAAACCTATCGATGAAGACATTATAATTAAGGCTTCTAAGGAAACAGGCGCTATCGTAACTGCTGAAGAACATTCAATCTATGGAGGACTTGGAAGTGCAGTTTGTGAGGTTACAGCAGGCGCTGCTCCGTGTCCTGTAAAGGTTATCGGTACAGATAAGTTTGGATGTAGCGGAAAGCCGGCAGAACTTTTCAAAATGTATGGCTTAACTCCTGAAAATATATGTGAAAAGGCAAAAGAAGCTATAAGCTTAAAATAATAGACAGATGTCGATAAGAACTTATAAAAAATCCCACTTCAGAAAATTGAAGTGGGATTTTTTTATTCTTCTGTGAACATATCTTTGCCTACTCCGCAAAGTGGACACTCAAAATCGTCCGGTAGGTCTTCAAATTTTGTGCCTGGGGCAATACCCTGATCAGGTAAACCAAGCTCTTCATCATAAACCCAACCACAAGCGCCGCATACATATTTTTTCATTATTTTTTCCTCCTTATTTACTCAGCTCAACTGCTAAAGCATCAAGCTGTTTTAAACTTTCATCATTTAATGCAGACATTATTTTAACCTCTGTTTCAGCAAATGTAAGATTTTTACTTTTTTCAAGCATACTTTTCATAACTTTTGTAGCCATAGGAGCCCAGCTTCCGTTTTCAATAAGAGCAACAAATCTATTTTGGAAGTTACGCTCTGTCAGGTGATTTATAAATTCACGCATAAAAGGGAAGATGTCAGCATTATATGTTGTTGTAGCAAGAACTATTTTACTGTAGCGGAATGCATCCTCAACCGCCTCTGCCATATCTGACCTTGCAAGGTCGCATACAGAAACTTTTTGATTTGTTAATTCTTTTAATTTTTCTTCTAAAAGCATAACTGCTTTCTTAGTATTCCCATAAACTGAAGAATATGCTATAAAAATTCCTTCAGTTTCAGGTCTGTAGCTTGACCAGGTGTCATAAAGACCGATGTAATATTCAAGATTTTCTGAAAGCACAGGACCGTGAAGAGGACATATAACTTGAATATCAAGTGCTGATGCCTTTTTTAAAAGTGCCTGTACCTGCGGTCCGTACTTTCCAACTATACCGATATAGTAACGTCTTGCCTCACAAGCCCAATCTTCCTCCGTGTCTATTGCACCGAATTTTCCAAATCCATCGGCAGAGAAAAGAACTTTGTCTGTGCTGTCATATGTCACAATGACCTCAGGCCAGTGTACCATAGGTGCAGTTATAAATGTAAGGTTATGTTTTCCAAGTGAAAAAGTATCGCCTTCACCAACTACTATTTGTCTGTCTTGAAAATCAGTTCCAAAAAAGTTCTTCATCATTGTAAAAGCTTTGGCTGATGCAATAATCTGACAATCGGGATATTCATTAACAAAATTCAGAATATTTGCGGAGTGGTCAGGTTCCATATGTTGAACTATAAGGTAATCAGGGGTTCTACCTTCGAGTGCATTTTTAATGTTATTGAGCCACATATTTGTAAAACGTGCATCCACGGTATCCATAATTGCAATTTTTTCGTCTATGATTGCATATGAATTATAGCTCATACCGTTTGGAACGATGTACTGACCTTCAAAAAGGTCTATCTCATAGTCGTTAACACCTACGTATTTGATGTCATTTGTTATTCTCATATTTGTCCACCTCATTTTATTTCTCTATTTATTGTAATACTTTTTCTCTAAAAAATCAATAGAAAAGCTTGAGGAAATTATTGTTCGAACTGACTGTGGTAAAGAGTGTAATAAAAGCCTTTTTTATCAAGAAGCTCATTGTGGTTTCCTTGTTCAATTACATTTCCATCTTTCATTACCAGAATTATATCGGCATCGCGGATTGTAGAAAGTCTGTGTGCTACAATAAAGCTTGTGCGCCCTTTCATAAGTGTTGAAAAAGCATCCTGTATTTTCATTTCGGTTCGCGTATCTATTGATGATGTTGCCTCGTCTAAAATGAGCATAGGGGGAAGAACAAGCATTATTCGTGCAATACACAAAAGTTGTTTTTCGCCTTGAGAAAGCATACCGTCATTTTCAGATATGACAGTATCATATCCTTGTGGTAATCGCTTGATAAAGTTGTGCGCGTGCGATGCTTTTGCTGCACTTATTATCTCATCCAAGGTAGCATCTGGATTTCCTATTGAAATATTTTCACGGACTGTGGCATTTTGAAGCCACGTTTCCTGAAGAACCATTCCATAGCTTTTTCTTAGGCTTTTTCTGGTTATTTTGTTAATATCTTTATTATCTAGGATTATTGAGCCACTATTTACGTCATAAAAACGCATTAAAAGATTAATAAGAGTTGTTTTGCCACATCCGGTTGGTCCTACAATCGCGATTTTTTGACCAGGAGATACAGATAAATTGAAATCCTCGATAAGTTTTTGACTTGGGGTATAAGAAAAATAAACATTGTTAAGTTCAATTTTTCCTGTAACGTGTGAAATTTCGTCATTTTCATCTGCAGACTGTGATGGTTCGTCTATAAGCTCAAAAATTCGCGAGGCGCAGGCAAGAGCATTTTGTAGCTCAGTAATTACGCCGGAAATTTCATTAAAAGGTTTTGTGTATTGGTTTGCATAGCTTAAAAAACAAGATAGCCCACCTACTGTTATTTTTCCGCTAATTACCGAAAAAGCACCAAGAAGTGCAACACAGCCGTATATAAGACTGTTGATAAATCTCGTGCTTGGGTTAGTAATAGAGGAAAAGAAAATAGAGTGCAGAGAATATTTTTCGAGTTTTGCATTAATATCATCAAATTTAGTTAGCGCACGATTTTCATAACCAAAAGCTTTGACTGTCTTTTGGTTTCCGATAATTTCCTCAATAAAGGCAGTTTGTTCGCCGCGTGCCTCCGATTGCTTTTTAAACATAGAAAATGTTTTTGAAGCAATAAATTTGGCAACAAAAAGTGAAATAGGGGTAAGGACAATAACACAAATAGTTATTCCTACATTAATACTAAGCATAAAAATCAAGGTGCCGAAAATCGTAATAATCCCTGAAAAGAGTTGTGTAAAACCCATTAATAAACCATCAGAAAATTGGTCTACGTCCGCTATAATGCGGCTTACAATTTCACCATATGAGTGCGAGTCAATATATTTAAGTGGGAGATTTTCGATTTTTCTAAAAGCCGTATTTCTAATATCGCGCACTGTGCTATATGTTATATGGTTATTGATAATATTCATTATCCATTGTAATATAGCTGTTATTGCTGTTATTAGTCCCACTTTTGAAAGAATGAACAAAATGCCTAAGAAATCAACATTGCCTTCCCCTATGATGAGGTCGATAGCTCTGCCTATTAGGACGGGTATATAAAGAGTAGCAATGACACAAAGGAGCGCAATCAAAAGAGAAATTACAGCCAATACTGAATATCTTTTTATATATAATAGAACACGCTTTATAGTATTTGTCTGTATATTAGCCATTTCGCACCTCCGTTTCAAATTGAGAGCTATAAATTTCCTTATAAACCTCGCAAGTTTCAAGCAGTTCTTTGTGTGTGCCTACTCCGCACATAATGCCGTCATCCAATACAATAATTTTGTCTGCGTGCATTATAGAGGAAGCACGTTGTGATACGATAAAGACGGTAGGAGAATAGGGCAGGTCTTTTATGGATTTTCTAAGTGCTTCATCTGTAGCAAAATCAAGAGCAGATGAGCTGTCATCGAGAATAAGTATTTCTGCTCGTTTCACCAATGCACGTGCGATTGTAAGGCGCTGTCGTTGACCACCAGAAAAATTTTTTCCGCCCTGCTCCACGATAGAATCAAGTCCGGATTCCTTTTTAGAAATTATATCTGATGCCTGTGCAATAGAAAGGGCTTCTAGAAGCTCGTTGTCTGTGGCATTTTCGTTGCCCCAAAGGAGATTTTCGCGGATTGTACCCTTAAAAAGTGTTGCCTTTTGCGGAACGATTGCTATTTTTTTGCGCAAAGTGTGCAAAGGATAATCCTTAACATTTATCCCGTTTATAAAAACTTCGCCAACTGCCACATCATAAAATCTCGGTATAAGATTTATCAGTGACGTTTTTCCTGAGCCGGTACCTCCGATTATTCCTATTATATCACCGTGGTTTGCAGTAAAGGATATGCCGGAAAGAGAGTTTTCAGCAGCATTTTTATACTTTAGGCCTACATCTGAAAATTCTACTGATATATCTGTATCCATGTTAGTTTCTTTGTTTCCGGCAGAAATGGAAGATGTTATTTCAAAAACTGATTGTATACGATTTCCGCAAGCGATGGACTTTGTGATATTTATAATGAGGTTTGCAAGCTTAATAAGTTCTACTAAAATCTGTGACATATAATTATACAAAGCAACGACAGCACCTTGGGTCAAAATACCATAGTTTACACGTATCGCTCCTGTATAAATCAAAATTACAATAGCAAAATTAATCACTGCAAAAGTAAGCGGATTCATAAGGGAAGATATGAATCCTACAACTTTTTGTGTTGAAGTAAGAACATCATTTCGTGCAGCGAATTTTTCAATTTCATCATCTTCCTTGCAAAATGCTCGTATAACGCGACTTCCGGTCAAATTTTCTCTTGTTGTATTTAAAACGTCATCAAGCCTTTCCTGAACTTTCCTATATAGAGGAATGCATACCAGCATTATAAAAAATACAATGATAGCAAGTATGGGAATGGTTAAAGTGAAAATTATAGCAGAATTAAAATCAACCGTAAATGCCATTATCATTGCCCCGAATACTACAAAGGGAGAGCGAAGCAGAAGCCTTAGCGTAAGATTTACACCTGTCTGGACTTGATTTATGTCGCTGGTAAGACGGGTAATGAGGGTAGAAGTTCCAATTTCGTCAAGCTCGGTATATGAAAGTGATTGTATGTGAGAAAAAAGTGCGTGGCGAATTTTTGCCGCAAAACCAACAGATGCCTTTGCAGCGAAATATTGTGCTGTCAAAGCACTTATTAGTCCGACGAGTGCCAAAATTGCAAGCACAAAACACATTTTAAAGACAAAGCCCTTGTCACCTTCGGGTATTCCTTTATCAATTATTGCCGCGATAACTAACGGAACAAATAGCTCGAAGGAGGCCTCAAGAAGCTTAAAAAGTGGGCCTAATATTGTTTCTTTTTTGTATTCACTTAAATACCTGAGTAATTTTTTCATATTTTACCTCTATTTGTAAGAATACAAATAGTATATCATAAAAAAGTAGATATTAAAATAGGAAAAAAAGAATTTTTTGAAAATTTAATATATATTTTTTATAAAAAGCTTGACAAATATATTACGCTTTGTTATAATAAAAAAGCTGTATGGCTCGTTGGTCAAGCGGTTAAGACTCCGCCCTCTCACGGCGGCGACAAGGGTTCGATTCCCTTACGAGTCACCACGTCGGAACAAGTTACTCTTGTTCCGTTTTTTTATATTTAACAAAAATTAGTTAAAATAACTTTTTATAAACCCTTGATAAATTTGAAAAAAATGGTATAATTAAAATAATTACTATATATAAGGAAGGAAAAGATATGAATTTACCAAACATAATTACTTGTGCAAGAATAGTAGGTACGGTTATGCTTCTTTTTACCGTTCCTTTTTCAGATGCGTTTTTTGTGATTTATACTCTGTCAGGTGTAAGTGATGTTCTTGACGGATATATTGCCAGAAAGACAAATACGACAAGTGATTTTGGTTCAAAACTGGATAGTGTTGCAGATATCCTTTTCTATGCAGTTATGATATTCAAGATATTGCCTGAAATAAAAAATCTTTTACCTATACAAATCTGGGAATTGGTGATAGTTGTAGTTGCGTTGCGAGTTTTTTCTTACATATTTACTGCGATTGTGTATGGTACGCTTATGTCTAATCATACTAAGTTAAATAAATTAACAGGATTTTGTGTTTTCTTATCACCTTATTTCTTTAAATTTTCCGATTATGCAGTTTACCTATGCATTGTTACCTGCATCATTGCATTGTTCGCGGCACTTGACGAATGTGTATTTTTGTTAAGAAAAAAGCAGTAATTTTGCAGATATAGTAAAAGAATATTCAAACCGATTGTTTAAGTCTTCATTAAGCAATCGGTTTTCCTTTTTTTTACTATTTAGATTTTCTTCTAAATAGTTATTGACATCTTTTCGCGTTTAAAGTATAATCTATTTAGAAATGTTTTTAAATACCTTTTGGAGGGTGATGTGATATGGGTATGAATGAAACTTTGAAGGCTATTTCAGACCCGGTACGGCGTGATATTCTGTCTTTACTGAAAGACGGCAAAAAATCTGCGGGAGAAATTGCGGAAAGCTTTAATTTAACTGGTGCAACTGTTTCATATCATTTGGCAAAACTTAAATCAGCCGATTTAATTGCAGAGGAAAAATATAAAAATTTCATCTACTACGAACTCAATGCCACAGTATTTGAGGAAGTAATAATGTGGATATATGGATTGGGAGGGAAGAAAAAATGAAATTTATTAAATGGAAGTCGCTTATAATAACCTGTAGTTTTTGCATTTTGCCTGTACTTTTTGGAATTATTCTTTGGAACCGACTTCCTGATACAATGGCAATTCATTTTGATATAAACAATAATCCTGATAATTTTGCATCAAAAGGATTTGTAGTTTTCGGATTGCCGGCATTAATGGTAGCTCTTCAAATTTTTTGCTGTTTTACTAATGATATAAATGCTGCAAAGTATGGTGAACGAAAGAAATTCGAGAGAGTGACAAAGTGGATAATTCCGGTTATGACGCTATTGCTGCAGAGTGTTACACTTGTGTATGGACTTGGTATGGAGCTTGATATAAGAAAGATTGCAGCCGTTATTGTGGGTGTAATTTTCCTTGTGATAGGAAATTATCTTCCAAAGTTTGATTATATCAAAAATTATAATGTTGATACTGAAAAAGCAAGAAAGATAAATCGATTTATCGGTTTTGAAACAGTTGTAATGGGAGTGCTTTTTATAATTAGCACGATTTTTCCTCCGATTGCCACGATCTTTTGTTTGTTTTTATTGATACCATATGCAGTAGCAGGCACAATCTATGGTATACGAATTGCAAAGAAATAATGTTGACTTTGCTTATTTTGTATGATATAATTTCCGATATTGAGCGCGGAGGGCAGAACATTCGCTGGAAATGTAATGCCGGATAAGGCACGGATTGAAATATCCGTATTCTTATCCGGTTATTTTTATGTAAAAGGGAGCGGAATATGAATATACAGATATCAGACCATTTTGATTATAGAAAGCTTTTAAGGTTTACATTGCCATCGATTATTATGTTGATTTTCACATCCATTTACGGTGTTGTAGACGGATTTTTTGTTTCGAACATAGTAGGAAAGACTCCATTTGCTGCAGTAAACTTTATTATGCCTGTACTTATGGTCCTTGGGGCGCTGGGATTTATGTTCGGGACAGGCGGAAGTGCTTTGATTGCAAAGACAATGGGCGAGGGAAATGGGGAAAAGGCAAACAGCCTGTTTTCTCTATTTGTTTATGTCACTGTGATTTTAGGGGTAGTGATTTCGCTTGTTAGTATAATATTTCTGCCGCAGATTTCTGCATTTTTAGGGGCAGAGGGACAAATGCACGAAGATTCAATAATATATGGGCGAGTAATACTTATAGCTCTGCCTTTCTATATGCTTCAGTTTGAATTTCAAAGCTTTTTTGTTGCAGCAGAGAAACCGCAGCTTGGTTTATATGTAACTATTGCTTCAGGTGCTGCAAATATGATTTTGGATGCACTTTTTATGGCGGTTTTTAGATGGGGACTCATTGGTGCGGCGCTTGCTACTGCTACCAGTCAGATAATAGGTGGTGCATTACCGCTCGTGTATTTTGCGATGCCTAATAAAAGTCTTTTAAGGCTTACAAAAACAAAATATGATGGTAAAGCACTTTTAAAAACTTGCGTAAACGGTTCATCAGAACTTATGAGCAATATATCTATGTCTGTTGTAGGTATGCTATATAATATCCAACTACTAAAATATGCAGGGGAAAATGGTGTTGCAGCATATGGAGTTTTGATGTATATAAATTTTGTTTTCCTTGCCGCATTCATAGGATATTCGGTTGGTACTGCTCCTATAATAAGTTTTCATTTCGGAGCTAAAAATCACGACGAATTAAAAGGCTTGTTGAAAAAAAGCACTGTTATTATAGGTCTCTTTTCGATAGTTATGTTTCTCTTGGCAGAAGTGCTTGCATATCCACTCTCATATATATTTGTTGGATATGACAGAGAGCTTATGGATATGACGCTAAGAGGATTTTTGATTTTTTCTTTTTCCTTTTTCTTTGCAGGCTTTGCAATATTTGGTTCAGGATTCTTTACGGCTTTAAATGACGGACTTACATCTGCGCTAATATCTTTTTTAAGGACTTTAGTTTTTCAAATTGCAGCAGTGTTGATATTACCACTGTTTTTAGAAATTGACGGAATTTGGTTTTCAGTTGTCGCAGCAGAGGTGATGGCAGTTATTATAACCATTATATTTTTGGTAATTAAGAGGGAAAGGTATAAATATTAAGATAAAAGCAGTTAGTTCGTGTAACTGCTTTTTTTGTTGGTTTTGCTTAAAAATATAATTTATTTTAAAAAAATTTTTCATAAAAAGGTATTGAAAAAAGTTTTAAAATGTGATAACATATAAGAGGTGTATTACTAAAAAAGTGAAAATAATTTTCGGGAGTAGAGCTTGTGCTTAATTTTAAACTCAAAATTGGTCTTGTTCCAGATGTAAGACATGTTGCCAACTTTGAAAATCGCAAAGGTATGTTTGAAGTGGCAAAGGGCGTAGAAAACAAAAAATATGTAATTGATTACCTAAAAGCGAATTTTCAGGATGAAATGACACAGTTTTGTGATTTGGATTGGCTGAACGAATATGGACTTCTTTATAAAAATACTGACTGTAGCAAAGTTTGTGAATATTTAAAAGAAGAAAAGGTTGATGCTATATTCATTATAAACTGCAATTTCGGTAATGAAGAAGCCTGTGGCAGGGTTGCTAAAGAAATGGGATTACCTGTTCTTTTATGGGGCCCGCAGGATATGGTTTTTGAACCGGACGGAACGAGGTATACAGACGGACAATGTGGACTTTTTGCTATAAGTAAGCAGTTAAGAAGATACAATATACCATTTTCATACATAGAAAATTGTCCTGTTGAAAGCGATATTTTCAGGGAAGGTATGAACAAATTTTTGTCTGTCGTAACTATGGTTAAAAATTTTAAAAAACTGACAGTTACGCAGGTTGGAACACGATTAAATGCATTTAAAAGCGTTATGGCCAATGAACTTGAGCTTACGGAAAAATTCGGGTTTAACTTAAATACGGTAAATATGGCTTTGTTTGCCGAAAAATATAACAGATTAATTAGTTCAAAGGTTTCGGAGCTTGCAGAAGACGTCGAACGTCTTAAGGATATGTATGACACGACAGGAAGTTCTGATGAGGAGTTAAAAAAGCTTGCGGCTTTTGTATATGCATATATTGAGATATTCAATGAAACTGAAGCTGATGTTCTGACAACTGAATGCTGGTCAGCAATGCCGACGGCTGTTGGAGTAAATCCGTGTCTTGCAATGAGTATTCTTGGCGATATGGGATATATAGTCACCTGCGAATATGACATATTTGGTGCAATCACATCAGTACTTTTAAGATGTGCAACACGCGGAAAGTCAGCACCGCTTTTTGGTGAATTTACCACAAGACATCCTGAAAATAAAAATGCCGAGCTCTTGTGGCATTGCGGCCCGTTCCCGTACTCTGTAAAAGCGGGAGATTCTAAGGCTAAGATACTCGCTGGAAAGCCTGCCTTCAGGGCAAAGGACGGAGTATATACAATCGCAAGATTTCAGGGAGATTGCGGAAAATATACATTACTTTCAGGAAATTTCAAAACGGTTGACGGCCCTTATACCTGGGGCACATATATGTGGGCAGAATTTAAGGATTTGTCAATGCTTGAGAAAAAGCTTATAAACGGACCTTATATACATCATATGTCGGAAATCTATGGAGATTATACCGATGTTTTGGAAGAATTTTGTAAGTATGTTCCGGGCATTACTTATGACCCGATGGAATAATAAAGAAAAGTAAGGAGAAGAAAAAATGACAGATTTTTTGTTTGATGTAATCACAACAGAACTTGAGGATGCGGTAGGCAGAGAAAACTGTTCTACGCGTACTATTGACAAGCTTACACATAGTGTTGACTACTTCTGGTTATCACGTATGTGGGCAGACAGAGGTCTTCGTATGCCTGAGGGTGACTTTATCGTTGCACCTAAGGATGCAAAAGAAGTTTCTGCAGTCCTTAAAATTGCAAACTACTATAAAATCCCTGTAACAACTTGGGGTGCAGGTGGTGGAACACAAGGTGGTGCCCTTCCTGTATGTGGTGGTATCGTTCTTGATACAAAGAGAATGAATAAAATTTACGATGTAAATGAACAGGGAATGTACATAGAATGTGGCACAGGTGCTATTTATAAGCACATCGAATGGGCGGCAAATGAAAGAGGATATGCAACAATGCACTATCCTTCATCACTCACCTGTTCAACAGTCGGCGGATTTTTAGCACACCGCGGTATAGGCGTATCATCAACTAAGTATGGTAAGATTGATGATATGGTGCTTCAGATGGAGGTTGTTCTTCCAAATGGAGATATTATTGAAACATCGCCAGCTCCAAAGCACGCAGCAGGACCTGATTTGAACCAGATTTTTATCGGTTCTGAGGGTACACTCGGCGTTATGACAAAGGCACAGATGAGAATTTACGAACAGCCTGAATCAAGACAGTTCAGAGGCTTCTTATTCCATAATATGACTGATGCATTCAACGCAGGACGTGAGCTTCTTCAGAAGTTTAAACCATCGGTTATGCGTCTTTATGACGAGGCTGAAACTGCATCACTTATCAAGAAGATTGTTGGTGTAGAGAAGAAGGGTGCATTTATGAATATCGCCATTGAGGGTGTTGCTGAAATGGTTGAACTTGAAAAGAAGATTCTTCTTGAAACATTTGCAAAGTATGGTGCTGAAGATTTAGGCTCAGAATATGGTGAAAAGTGGTGGAAGGAAAAGATTACATTCTTTTATCCAGGACATATGATGGACATTCCGCAGTGCTTCGGTACAATGGATACAATCGCACCTTATGACAAGATTGAAAAGATCTATTGGGAAATGAAGAAAGCAATTGAGACAAACTTCCCACAGGCTAAATTTATTGCACACTTCTCACATTGGTATGAGTGGGGTTGTATGATTTATGACCGCTTTATCGTTGATGGTGATAAGGTTCCTCAGGACCCACACGAAGCTTTCAGACTTCATCAGGAAATCTGGAATTGTGGCGTAAGAACAGCCTTAGCTAACGGCGGTGTTGTTAATGACCACCACGGCGTAGGTATTAAGCTCGGAAGACTTATGAAGGAACAGTATGGCCCTGCAATGCAGGTGTTTGAGGGAATTAAGAAGCAGCTTGACCCGAACGGAATTATGAATCCGTTTAAGCTTGGACTATAAGGAGGGAATTTAAATGCAATTTACACAAAAAGCAAAAGAACATATAAATTCGTGCCGTTTCTGTTGGATGTGTCATCACATCTGTCCTATCGGAAACGCGACAGGTCTTGAAAGAAACACCGCAAGAGCAAGAGCTTTAGGACTTTCTTTGGTGCTTCGTGATGCTATTGAATATTCAGATGATATTATAAATAATGTATATGAATGTTCCCTTTGCGGCGGCTGTGTAGCTGACTGCACAACAGGTTGGGATCCTGTTTTATATACTAAGGAGGCAAGACTCGGTGCAGCTCTTGACGGAAAGCTCCCTGATTACGTAATGACTATGCTTTCAAACTTTCAGGAAAAAGGCAATATTTACGGCATAGAAAATGAAAATAAAATACCTGATTTTGAAGATTCCGATACACTTTTCTTTATTGGTGAAGATACAAGGGCATTTGGCTGTGCAAAAGTTGCTGCTGAAGTTCTTAAAAAAGCAGGTGTTGACTTCACAATTTTGAAGGATGAGCCTAATAGCGGTTATTCAATGGACTTCTTGATTGGAGCAGCTGCCGAGACAAAGGCTGTTATGGAAAATTGCGCAAAGGTTTTAAATAAGTATAAAAAGGTAATTTGCTATGACCCTGCTGACGCAAAAGTTATGATGCGTGAATATAAGGAGTGGGGAATTGACGTAAAAGCAGAAGTAGTTACATTTACTGCATTTTTGGCAGAACTAATTAAAGACGGAAAGCTTGCAGTTAAAAATACAGGCCTTGAATTAACCCCACAGGATTCACCAATTCTTGCAAGGGATTTAGAAGAAACAGAGCCTGTAAGAGAAATTTTATCTGCTTGCGGAAGTGTTAATGAGATGCTTTTAAATCGCAAGGATACAATGCTTGCAGGACACCTTATTATGAACGAGTATATGCCGTCTGTTATTGAAAAGGTGGCAGAGAACAGATGGATAAATGCTAAGAATGTAAATGTAAAGGTTTTAGTTACAGCTAGTCCTGCAGAACATATTATGCTTTCAAAGACAAAGCCGGAAGATATTGAACTTATGAAGGTTGAGGAGGTTATTGAAAAATGCTTGTAAGCTTAAAAACAGTAATTGACTTAGCAGAAAAAGGCAATTTTGCAATACCTGCATTCAACGTATATAATACTGAAACTGTTATGGGAGTAATTAAGGCAGCAGAAGAAGAAAGAGCACCGATTATCATTCAGGTTTACCCAAGACTTTTAAATGAAGAAGTTGGATATTATCTTTGCCCTGCGATTATCGCAGCGGCAAGAAAGGCTACTGTTCCGGTATGCTTCCACTTAGACCACGGTCCGTCAGAGCTTGAAATTCAAAAAGCTCTTCGCTGGGGTGCAACAGGTATTATGTATGATGGCTCTGTTCATCCTCTGGAAGAAAATATTGAAAATACAAAACATATTGTAAATATTTGTGACGCGATTGATGTTGAGGTTGAAGGCGAGCTTGGTCATGTGGGTAGTGTAAATGATGATAGTATGGACGAATTTACTGACCCTGAAGAAGCTGCAGAATTTGTGAAAAGAACAAATGTTTGCTGTCTTGCAGTTTTAATCGGTAATGCTCATGGTCATTACAAGAAAACTCCAAAGCTTGACATTGAAAGAGTAAAAGCAATAAGAGAAGCAACAGGGGGAATACCGCTTGTTCTTCACGGTGGCTCAGGAATTCCTGATGATCAGGTTAAAGCCGCAATAAAAGCAGGAATCCGTAAGATGAATATTGGTACTGATGTTTGTTGCGCTTTTGCTGAGGGTACAAAGGAAACACTTGATGACCCGAACAGAAGCCTTGCAATTGACCTGTTTATGAAACACCCGATTGAAACTGTTAAAAAGCTTGCAGTTGAAAAAATAAGATTAGTTGATGCAAACGGAAAGGCATAATTTATGAGTGATATAGTTGGAATAGGCGCAAATGTATGTGATACATTATATACTATTTCCAAATTTCCCGAAGAAGACACTAAACTAAGAGCAGAAAGCTCCGTACAAAGCGGCGGTGGGCCGTGTGCTACGGGGCTTGTTGCCGCTTCAAAGCTTGGCGCAAAATGTGCTTATTTAGGAGCTTTGACAGATGACGGAGCAGGGGTGTTTTTAAAAGGGGATTTAGAAAGATATAACGTATCGACAGAGTTTGTCACGCTTGAAAAAGGATTTGTGTCATTTTCGTCGTCTATATGGCTGAACAAGGAAACAGCTTCCAGAACTTGTGTTTTTTATAAAGGAAATATACCACCGCTGAGGCTTAATGAAGCTCAGAAAGAGGCGGTTAAGGGAGCAAACATTCTTATGGTTGACGGAAATGAAATGGAAGCTGCAATTGATGGTGCAAAAATTGCGAACGAAAATGGAACCAAGGTCTTGTATGATGCAGGCGGTCTTTATGAAGGAGTTGAAAAACTGCTTCCTTATACCGATATTTTAATCCCATCAGAAGAATTCGCTACAGGTCATACAGGAGAAAAAACAGTAGAAGATGCAGCGAAAGTCTTGTTTGAAAAATATTCTCCCGAAGTTGTGGTTATAACGCAAGGAAAAAAAGGTGGCATAATCTATGACGGAAAAGAAGTAAAAAGCTATCCTGCATTCTTAGTTGATGCAGTTGATACAAATGGGTCGGGTGATGTTTTTCACGGAGCATTTGCATTTGCAGTAAATTCAGGTTATAATTACTATGATGCATGTGTGTTCTCAAGTGCCGTATCTGCTTTAAAATGCACGAAAATCGGAGCAAGAGTAGCTGTGCCTACATTTGATGAAGCAATGGAATTTTTAAAGGAGAGTGGAATTAATGTATAAGAGAAATTGGAATAAAAAGCTTGGAAAATCTGAAATTTTTACAAAAGAAAACAGCCACTGTAAGAATGTTGAAATAGACATGGTTAAACTTGCAGACGGACAAACTAAAGCATATTACGAAAGTGACAAAGAGTTTGCACTACTTATTTTAGGTGGTAAGTGCACAGTTTGCGGCAAAGACTTTAAGTACGAAAATATCGGCGATAGAGAAACTGTTTTTGACGGCAATGCAACTTGTGTATATATTCCTCGAAATACAGATTTCACAATTACAGGTGTCGGTGATGTTTCAATCGCAGTTAGTAAATGTCCGTCAAAGAATGATCACAAGCCGGTACTTATAAAACCTGAAGATGTTGTTGCTAAAGACCTCGGAAAACCAGGTTGGCAAAGACATGCAATGTTTGTTCTTGATGAGAGAGTAGAAGCAGACCAGATATATATCGGCGAGTGTTGGATAGAAGGTGGACAATGGTCAAGCTATCCGCCACATAAGCACGATGATGCTAATATGCCAACAGAGGCAAACACAGAAGAAATTTATTACTATGAATTTGATAAGCCGCAAGGTTTTGGCATTCAAAAGGTTTATACAATGGAGGGTGATATTGACGAAACTTATACAGTTAAGTCGGGAGATTTCGTTGAAATTCCAAGAGGATACCACCCATTTCATAGTGCGCCGGGCTATAAAAACTATATGCTATGGATAATGGCAGGTCCGGTAAGAGGTTTTTATATGACAACTGACGAAGACCACGCGTGGCTGAATAAATAAAGGGTAATAGTATGCTGGAAAGATTAAAAAGGTTAAATCCTGAACTTGAATTTTTTAGAATAACGGATGAAGAATTCAAAAAATATGGAAAAGTTCTTGATATTAATACTGATGAGTTTGTAGAAATTTGTGGTAAAATTCAAAAACCCGAAAGTGGAAGTTCATATTTACTTTCTGTTAATGAACTTGAAAATGCAAAAGGCGCAAGTAAGATAAAAGACGCGCTGTTTGGAGGCTGTGATGCACAGATTGGTCTGTGTCATGGTTACAGCTCACAGATGAATGCACTTGAATTTCACAACAGTGCAGAGATAAATGTTGCTGCAACGCCACTTGTTCTTCTTTTGGGGCTTAGGTATGAAATGGAAGGAAATGAGTACGATTCTAAAAAGATAAAGGCATTTTATCTGGAAAAAGGTGAGGCAGCTCTGATTTTTGGAACGTCACTGCATTTTTGCCCATGCCAGGTAAGTGACAATGGATTTTCGTGTGTTGTTGTACTTCCTAAGGACACAAATGATGTGTTGGATTTTAAGACAGATGATAAATTGCTATTTAAAAAGAATAAATGGATTCTTTGTCATGACGAAAACAATACTTTGATCGACAGGGGCGTTCATCCAGGAATACACGGAATAAATTATATGGTTAAGTACTAAGGTAAGGAATAAAAATGAAATATTTACTTGGAATTGATTTTGGTGGTGGCGCATCAAAAGCAACACTTCTTTCCGAAGATGGTGTTATTTGTGCTACCAATACAACTGAATATGTAACGCATTATCCAAAGCCGGGATATGCTGAGCAAAATCCGGCGGATTGGGTAGATGCAACTTGCAAAAATATCAGTGGTGTACTTAAAAAAAGCAATATTTCACCTTGCGATATTGTAGCTGTAGCACTTGATGCTGCAACTCACACTGCAGTAATAATGGACGAAGATTTTAATGTAATCCGTCCTTCTATTTACTGGACAGACACAAGAAGCATTAAAGAAGTTGAATACCTTAAAAATAATTATGCTGACATAATAGAAAAACAGGTACTTCATAAGCCAGATACCATCTGGACACTTCCAGAGATTTTGTGGATAAAAAATAACGAACCGGAAAACTGGAGCAGAGTGAATAAAATTCTCTTTGCAAAGGACTATGTACGTCATTTTTTGACAGGTGATTATGTAACAGACTACATAGAAGCAGAAGGCTCAATGATGTTTGATATTAATACGATGCGGTGGAGCGAGGAATTGTGCGGCATAGTGGGAATTGACATAAATATGTTGCCACAAATCGTAAAGCCTACTGATGTTGTAGGAAAAATTACAAAAGAGGCAGCAGGCATAACGGGTCTTTGCGAAGGAACTCCAGTTATTTGTGGAACGACTGACACTGTTATGGAGGTTTTTGCATCAGGAGCAGTAAATAAAGGACAAATGACTTTGAAGCTGGCAACAGCAGGAAGAATTTGTGTTATCACAGATAAACCATATCCTGATGTGAGTCTCATAAACTATTCTCATTTTATAGACGGACTCTTTTACCCCGGAACTGCCACAAAATCCTGTGCGGCGTCGTACAGATGGTTCAGAGATACTTTTGAGGGCGACTACAAAGAGCTTGATGCTATGGCAGAACAAGTTGAAATTGGTTCAGATGGTCTCATTTTTCATCCATATTTAAATGGTGAATTAACTCCGTATGCAAATCCTAATTTGTGTGCAGACTTTGTTGGGGTACGTGCTTCACATACAAAAGCACATTTTACAAGGGCGGTTTTAGAAGGCGTTACAATGAGTATGCTTGATTGTAAGACAACTCTTGATAATATGAACATACCTCATACAGATTCCGCAATAATTATCGGAGGTGGCGGAAAAAGTCCTTTGTGGCGCCAGATGGTTGCAGATAGCTTGGGAATAAAGCTTGTGGAAATGAAATATAACGATTCATCATTTGGAAGTGCAATGCTTGCAGGTATTGCTGTTGGAATTTTTAGTGACGCAAACGATGCACTTAAAACTTGCAATAGGGTTGTGTCAGAGACTTTGCCTGATAACAATAAAACAAAGCAGTACGCTGCAGTTTTCAAAAGATATAAGGCAATTCAAAAAGCACTTGAACCTATTTATAACGGAGATCTTATATGAAAATTTTAGTGTGTGTAAAGGTTGTAAAAGGCGAAATTAACCCGTTTGACCAGTCAGCTTTAGAATGTGCCTTGACTCTTTCTGATGACGTGACGGTTGTTTCAATGGGGCCAAAATCCTGTGAGGAAGTGTTAAAGCCTCTTACAAGACTGGGCGCAAAGGTAGTTCTTTTAAGCGACAAGGCTTTTGCAGGCTCTGACACTTTAGCAACATCATATATTTTGTCAACTGTAATAAAGAAAATGGAATATGATTTAATCCTCTGCGGTAGGCAAAGTATAGACGGCGACACAGCACAGGTGGGGCCTATGCTTTCAAAGATGTTGGATATTTCTCTTGTCACAAATGCGCTTACGATAGAATGTGAAAAAAATATAGTAAAAGCGATAACACGTTTGGGCGAAGAAGAAACAGAGCTCCCCGCACTTGTAACCTTGGAACGTGGATATATACTTAGATTTCCAAGTATATTTTCAAAGATTGGCGAGGTTAGAATCTTAGATAATCCGGTACTTGGCTGTGATATTTCAAGATGTGGACTTGAAGGCTCTCCTACGAGAGTTTTGAAAACTTTTGAAAATGAGCGCGGGAAAAGAAAATGTAAGTTTATTGAATATGACGAGCTTATTCCTTTGGTTGAAAGGCTAAAGAAAGAGGAAAAAGTAAAGGTCTCAGGTGAAACAAAAAATGAAAAATTGAGTCTTGCGTGGGCAGTTGGTGATGAGGTTTATGAAAAAGCCTTGGAAATTGCAGAAAAGGTCGTGCTGATTAAAAAAATGTCCCCTGAAGAAATTACAGAAAAGGTAAAGGCTGAAAAACCCGGAGTTGTTTTATGGAACGCAGATCTCTGGGGTAGAAAAAATGCTCCCGTTGCCGCAGCAATTTTAAACACAGGATTGTGTGCAGACTGCACTATGCTCGAGGCTGAAGGTGAAACTCTTTATATGTATAGACCTGCACAAGGCGGAAATATTACTGCTAAAATTAAGTGCTTGACCTTGCCGCAGATGGCAACAGTCAGAACTAAGTCTGAAAGCAGTGATATAATTGTGGCTGGTGGTAAAGGTGTTATAGATAGGTTTGAAGCCATAAACGATTTGGCAGAAAAGCTCGGTGCTGAAGTCGGCGCATCGCGCGGACTTGTCGATTTAAACGGCGCACCTTACGATATGCAAATCGGTCTTACTGGCAAGACTGTGAGTCCAAAGATTTATATTGCAATCGGAATTTCTGGAGCTGTTCACCATACTTGTGCAATCGAGGGTGCGGATGTTGTTATTGCAATAAACCCAGATAAGGATGCAAGAATTTTTGAGTATGCTGATTTTGGGATTGTGAGTCGTTTTTAGTCGACACTATCTTAAAAAGAAGGATTGAAAAAAATAATCTCTTATAGTATAATTAAAAGCTATAGGAGATTTTTTATTTTTTGATTAATTATTCACAAATTGTTTACAGGATATACATATGAAAATAATATTTTGTTGCTATAATATGGTTAGATTTGGATAGGGAGGCGTTTTTTTGAGAAGAGCAAAAGAATTTTTCGCAAAGGAAAAATTAAAAAAGTGGACAAAACCTACAAAGAAAAAGGTCATCATTCTTGTGGCGGCAATTTTAATCATTACAATAGCTGGTGGTTTTTTTTCAAATAGGAAGAAAGATGCGATGAATATTGTACGTGCTGATGATGTTGTAACAAGAGGAAATATTGAGGTTATAATTTCAGGGAGTGCGGCAGTACAGCCGTATGAAAGGTTTGAGATAATCCCGAAAGTGAGCGGAGATATCATATATTGTCCGTATGAGGTGGGAGACGCAGTTCAAAAGGATGATGTGTTATATATGTTTGATGCTTCTGATACTGATTTGACAGTAGAACGTCAAAGAATTTCTATGCAGCAGAGTGAGAATAGTTACCTGGATGCGATGAAGGAAAGCGAAAAACTTACTTTAAAGGCAAAAAATGATGGGATTATTTCAGGACTTGTTGTTAAAGTTGGGGATGAGGTAACGAACGGGACAAAAATTGCCACCATTGATAACACGACAATTTTAGAGGTTGTATTACCCTTTACGCAAGCGCAAATCAGTAATATAAATATTGGTGATAGTGCAACCATAACAAGCTCAAAGCATATGAGTAGTGTTTCCGGAACTGTTATACATAAAGCAACATCTTCTTATGCAAGTAAGGATGGCTCTTTAGTGTATGATGTGAAAATAGAGTTTAAAAATCCCGGTGCTTTTTTTGCAGGGATGGAAGTCGGTGGAAGTGTCGGTACATACATAAGTCCGGGAAGCGGTACAGTTTCAAATGCTGCAACAAGCTCTGTTGTAACTGAAACTGAGGGTACTGTTTCAAAAATTTATTATTCTAATGGAGAATTTGTCAAAAAAGGGACAGTAATTGCGACGCTTACAAGTGAAAATATTGATAAGAAAATTGCAGACAGCACTCTGTCATATAGAAGTGCAAATTTATCAATGCGACAGACTGAGAAGGATTTGGAAAATTATAATATAAAATCTCCGATAAACGGGACAGTTATTACGAAAAATTCAAAAGCCGGAGATGCTATCGACAAAACAAATTCCCAAACATCAATGATGGTTGTGGCAGATATTTCAAAGCTTAAGTTTGAGCTTGAAATAGACGAGCTAGACATAAGCAAGGTTAGAAAAGGGCAAGAAGTCTCAATTACTTGCGATGCTCTTCCGGATGAAAAATTTAAGGGTGTAATAACAAATGTCTCTGTTGAGGGGACTGCCCAAAATGGTGTTACTACTTATTCGGCAGAGGTTGAAATACCGGAGCCGGGAAATTTAAGACCAAGTATGAACATAGATGCTGAGATAATAATTGAATCGGCAACAAATGTCTTGATGGTGCCGACAGAAGATGTAAAAACTATTATGGGAAAAAGCTTTGTATTTGTAAAGGAGGATAAAAAAGCAGATTCTCGAAAAGATAAAAAAATGCCAAATAATGATATGAAACCATCGCAAGATGGAATGCCTGATAGTGAAAATAAAGGGACAATACCAAATGCTGACAAAATGATTCCGGAGGCACCTGATGGATATAGAACTGTCGAAGTTAAGATAGGTATATCAAATGAGGACTATACCGAAATCATAAGTGGTCTTTCAGAGGGCGATGCCATTTATAAGCAATCTGCTAATTCTTCCGGAAGAAGTAATATGATGATGGGCGGAATGCCATCCGGAGGAATGGGCGGAATGCCAGGTGGTATGGGCGGCGGAATGCCATCCGGAGGAATGACTGGAAACCGCGGCGGTATGTGATAAAGGATGAGCCTATATGATAAGATTAGAAGAAATAACAAAAATTTATAAAATGGGTGACACCGATGTTCACGCCTTGGATGGAGTAACTTTGCATATTAAGCCGCACGAATTTGTTTCAATAATTGGTCCATCCGGCTCGGGAAAGTCTACTTTGATGAATATGATAGGATGCCTTGATGTCCCGACAAGCGGACGATATTGGATTGATGGTGTAGAGGGGAGCAAGATGAGCGATAATCAGCTTGCGGATCTTAGAAATAAAAAGATTGGATTTATATTTCAGCAATACAATCTTTTGTCAAAGCTTTCGGCTTTTGAAAATGTAGAGCTTCCTCTTATTTACAGGGGTATACCTGCAACGAAGCGCGAAGAAATGGCAAAAAAGGCACTTGAAAGGGTGGGACTTTTGGATAAAATTCATCATAAGCCAACCGAACTTTCAGGAGGACAGCAGCAAAGAGTGTCTGTGGCACGTGCTCTTTCTGCAAATCCATCATTAATTTTAGCGGATGAACCCACAGGAGCGCTTGATTCGAAATCGGGTGTTGAAATTATGCAGATGCTTCACGATTTGCATAAGGACGGAAATACTGTCGTTATAATAACCCACGACCTGAATATTGCAAAGCAGGCAGAACGGATTATCACAATCCGCGATGGAAAAATCACGAGTGATATAGACAATAAGCACGATCGTGCCGATGCAAGCAACATTAAAGGTTCTGCACTTGGTGACAATGAAAATGGAAAGACTGCCGATTTGGAGGCTGACCTAAAAGAAGCAAATAATGAAAAAGAAATCTATATAAATACCTTATTAAATGAAGATTTAAAGGGAGGTGCGGAAGAATGAATTTTTCTAAGCTTTCGCAGTCCTTTAAAATGTCAATAAAGAGTATTATGGGAAATAAAGGTCGCTCAGCACTGACAATGCTCGGAGTCATTATAGGTGTTTCTTCTGTTATAATACTAACCGGAATAGGTGAGGGAGCTACCTCGACTATAACTGACTCTTTGTCATCTATGGGGACAAAGCTTATCACGGTCTCTATGTCTCGTGGTGGCTGGGGAGGTTCGACACGCGCAATAAGCATCGACAGTATGCAGGAATTTTTAGATGAGAATCCTAAACTGGTTGAAGCAATGTCACCGGCAATTTCAGGCAATGTATCAATGAAGCACGGAAATAAAAACACAATGACAAGGCTTTCGGCATATGACTCAACTTATGCAGATATTAAAGAGCCTAATATTATGTGGGGCAGGTATATTTCTGACTATGATATAACAAATCGTTCATATGTATGCGTTGTTGGTACATATATAGTTCAGGAATATTTCGGAGGTGCTAATCCTGTCGGGCAAACAATCAAATTAAACGGAAGACAGTTTAAAATTGTAGGTGTGTTTGAAGAAATAGGAAATTCAACCGAAAACTCGGGCGATAATGCAGTAACAATCCCGTATACAACGGCGATACGTTTTTTAAAAAACAAAAATATATCAACATATTATTTTAGCGCGACATCAGAGGAAACGGTTGATGAGGCAGTTTCTGCGCTCGAAGAGTATATAACAGATGAGCTTGGAACAGATACAGGTTTTTCTGTAAGCAGCGTTGCGGAAATTGTTGATATAGTGGATGAGATTATGGGAACGATGACTACAATGCTCGCTGGAATTGCGGCTATTTCTTTAATAGTCGGCGGAATAGGAATTATGAATATAATGACAGTTTCAGTAAGCGAAAGAACAAGAGAAATTGGTATTCGAAAGGCGATTGGAGCAAGAACAAACGACATCCTCTTGCAGTTTTTGGTCGAATCAACAATACTGAGTGCGATGGGGGGAGTATTTGGAATTGTTTTCGGAATTTTGGTTGGGCGATTGGTATGTGCTATGATAAATATGACTTTTGTGGCAAAAGGAAGTATGATTTTGCTTAGTTTTTCCTTCTCGCTCATAATTGGAATTTTCTTTGGTATAGCACCGGCAAAAAAAGCCGCAAGACTCCATCCAATTGATGCTTTGCGTTCGGAATAATTCTCTTTGAAAGGATTGAGAAAATGAAAAAAATTTTAAGTTTTGTACTCGTAATTACTGTTATGGTAGGTATAGTGCCTATAACAAACGCAGCATACACGGATACAAATGAATCAGATAATTATTACCTGTCAGCTTTGAGGCTTCAGGATCTTGGAATACTAAGTGGTTATGATGACGGAACATTTCGTCCGGATAACAGTATTACAAGAGCTGAGTTTACAAAAATTGTTGTATGTATGATGGATAAGGATGAAGAAGCGAGTATGTCTGCCTTTTCATCAGGATTTTTTGACGTTGAAGCAGGGAATTGGGCCGCACCATACATAAATTATGCGGTCAGCAAGGATATATTATCGGGATACTCCGACGGTTCATTCAGACCGAATAAAACAATAAGTCTCTCAGAAGCGCTTACAATACTTCTTAGGACGATAGGCTATGATGAAAGCATAGTAGGATATTATTGGCCTGATAATTATGTAAGTGCAGCAAAATCTATTGGAATAACCAATGGAATAGGCTTACCTTCTGATGCACCGCTTACGAGAGCAACGGCAGCTATTTTGACCGACAGGACATTGTTTGCAAAACCTGGGAATAATGCATCCGTAGATACATATATAGAAACTTTGGGATATATGGTGCTTGATGATGCTTTGATACTTGACAAAGATTCTGAAAGTGATAATATAAGTGTGCTTGCCGGTAATTTGAAACTAAATAATGCAACTACATACATTGAAAAAACTCAAATACCTGCAGGTGCAGGAGATATTTTTGAATATGCGGTTGTGGATAAAAATGGATATCTTGCCACGTTAAAATCCTATGAAAATGCAAAAGGTATATATTCTGAGACGGCTACCGTAAATAGGCTTACAGAAAATACAATCGAATATACGACATTAGATGGCAGAAAGGGAACATATAAGGCAGATAACGATTTTGTCACTTACTACGGAAACAGCAAAATGACATTTGCTTCTGCAAAAGGACAAATAACGAATGGTACAGATATTACATTCTATGGAAATAATGACGGACTATGGAATATTGCTGTGGTTGGAAGTAGTAGCGATATAGACCCTGTTTTAACAACTCATAATTATTCGAGCAATTCAGATAGCCTCGAAGGAATTGCTATAAATAAGACTAACCTCACTGTATATCGTAATGGTGAGGGTGCAAGCTTATCAGATATTAAGGCAAATGATGTTGTGTATTATAATACAAAAACAAACACAATGGAGGTTTACTCAAAGAAGGTGACCGGCACATACTATGAGGCTTATCCATCAAAAGCGTATGTGGAAAGTATTATTGTAGGCGGAAAGTCGTATGAGATAGGATATCAGGCGGCTACAAGCAAGCTTGATGCTTCAATCGGAGCTTTTGATATAGGAGATAAGGTTACCCTTATTCTTGGAAAGAATGACAAGATTGTATTTGTAACCGACAATTCTGTCTCTTTTGATTATTTTGGTTATGGAGTAGTGCTCTCATCTTCACTAAAAACTGCTACTGAAGGAATGAATGAAGGAAATACTGAATTTGTGACAAAAATGTTTATGCCTGACGGCGAAATTCACGAAATTGTTACGGATAAGCTATATAAGGATAATTCCGGAGACTTTATGCGTATTTCATATGAAAGCGGAAAGGCAAAGCTTACAAGACAGAGTTTTTCGGAGGCTTCAAAATATGCAGGCAAGATTGATGTTGATGATAGAAAAATTGGAAGCAGATATCTTTTAAAAGATGCAGTCATTATACAACGCACATCATCTGATGATTCGAGTGCTGCAACTTGTGAACTACTTGATTTTGATAGGATTACAGCTAAGGAATTGTTGCAAGGTCAGATTTTGAATGCAGTCTCTGCGAATGCCTTTGGAGATATTGCTATTTTGTACGTAAAAAATTTTGAAAATACTTATGAATATGGTGTTATAACCGGTTTTGAAAAGAGAAATGACACAGTTACAGGATATAAAATTTTTGCGGAGGATGCAATTAAAAATTATTCAATAGGAGATTCTGCGAAGATTACAACATCTATCGGTGCAGGAGTGGGCTTCAAAACTACAAATGGAGCGGTTAGTGATATTGTTTCATTGGTTAAAATTGAATCTGCATCTAAAATAGGAGCTGTTGAGGGCAGCAGGATTATGCTCGATGGAAATATTTATAGAATGGATGATAATGTTGTGATAGCAGATATTACTTCGCTTACAAATATTCGAAAAATAACGGTTGATGAGCTTTCGGTTATGAAAAATATTTCACAAGTTTCTGCATACTCTGACAAATCTGTTTCAAATGGTGGAATTGTACGAGTTCTTACGATAAAAACTAACTAAAAAGAAGCTGCGATGCAGCTTCTTTTAAAGTGTGAAATTTTTAAAACGCGACACTATTATATTGCAAACAGCACCAATAATATATCCTACCAAAAGACCAGAAATCAAAAGTATTGGCAAATAGTATATAACCGAGTATGTGTCAAGCATTATAGATGCCGTAATAATCTGACCTAAATTATGAAAAACACCGCCGGCCATACTTATGCCATATATACTGAAATTATATCTTTTAAAAATGCTCATAGCGATAAAACTAAAAATTCCGCCTGAAATAGAATAAAAAAACATATTCATACCGCTGAAAAGAAGTGCAGTAACCGTTACTTTTACCAGCACTATAAGAAAAACCGAAGGCTTATCCAAAAAAAACAAGGCAAAGAGGATGACAATATTTGAAATGCCAAGCTTGATGCCTGGGATTGCAATAAATGCCGGAAAGAGACTCTCAATATATCCAAATATTATCGATAATGCAGAAAGAAGGGAAATATATGCAATTTTTCTTGAGTTCATTATCTCACCACCGCATCTATATCGGATTTAGCCTTCACTTCAATTACAACCTTGTTTGGAAGGCATATTATCTTTTTTGAGTTATTAGAAATCTTACCTTGGCGAATGCATAGCTTATCAGGACAGGTAGATGATTTCATATAAATTTCTCCATTTTCAATTACTGCAGTGTTTGTGTCGAATATATTGATTTCGCTGTCTTTTAAAATATCTGCTTCACAATATTTTTCGCCATTTACGTATATTACGGCAGTATTACCTTTTTTTGTATTAAAAAAAAGCAGTAGAGAAAGAATAATACTGATAGAAATAACTGTGATTATCAGTATAAAATCTCTTTTTTTCATTATACTATATACATCCTTTCATTGTTTACAATAATTTCACAATTAGTTCATACCGGTGACATAATAAAATGGTATCATTGGCTTGTAAGTTGAAAGACTTACAAAATACCTTCCCCTTAATATTTTTATGAAAAAAGTCGCGTTCGCACAGCGTGACTTTTTCTTTGCGAAAATATAGTGATTTACATATTACAATTATAATATTTTTTTATTTAAATTGCAATACATTAATATCATAATTATTGACATAAATTAAGAATTGATATATAATAAAAAGTGTTTTCACATCTGTTGAAAGTTGAGGCGAAAATAATTGAAACGTAGAAGAAAAAAAGCTAAAAAAAGATTTTTGAACAAAAAAAGGCTTACTATTTTTAGCATATCTCTTGTCATAATTATTGTTGCTTTCGCGATAGTTATGGGAATAGGCGGGCTGTTTGGCTCTATTGGTGATGATTCCGGAATAGTAGAGCCTGTTGACCGCGAGACTGGAAAGATTAATATGTTGATTGTAGGCGTAGATAAATCAGAATCGCTTGCAGATACAATAATGGTGGCATCATATAATCTTGATACTGATACAGTAAATATTCTTTCCATACCCAGAGATACAAGAATGTATATAGGAAGCAGATATCAAAAAATTAATGCATCACGTGCAATTTCAAAATCAGGACAGAAAAAAGGTATAAACGGAACGATTGAGGCAGTTACCCGTCTTACAGGAATTCCTATAAATTATTATGTGGAATTTACGTTTAAAGCCTTCCGTGAAACGATTGATGCATTGGGCGGAGTAGAATTTGATGTTCCGCAGAATATGAACTATGAAGACCCTTATCAGGACCTTTATATCCATTTGAAAAAGGGTATGCAAACATTGGATGGTGAAAAGGCAGAACAGTTCGTTCGTTTTAGAAGGTATCCAATGGGGGATATTGACAGGGTTAGTGCGCAGCAGGCGTTTATGAAAGCACTTGTAGAGCAGAAACTCAATACAAGCATCATTCCACGATTGCCTGAGCTTTACAAGACTCTTCAGTCTAATATCAGAACGAATATCAAATTCACAGATGTAACGAAGTATATTAAAAACTTATCCGATCTTACAAGCGAAAATGTGCATATGTATGCATTACCGGGAGTAGCAAACGGAACTGATTATAATTCTTCTTACTGGATAGCAGATATGGATGAGCTTGCCACCTTAATTCAAAATACTTTTGGATATGATGCATCGAAAATCACAATCCATTCTGCTGACGGAAGCAGCAGGACAAAAGATGTAAAGAAGGCAACATCATCTCCGGTAGTAAGCTTATCTCCGGAAATTACGAAGAGCCCAAGTGTGGCATCTCCATCACCGTCTTCGTCGCCAAAAGCTACAAAAGGGCCGACAAAAGCCCCATCAGCTTCGGCAAAACCTACTAAGAATCCGCAAACATCATCGTCACCTACTGTAAAGCCTGAAGAAACCAAAGTACCTGCTGATAAGCCTTCGAAAGCACCGACACAAAAACCACAGGAGTCGGGAATTAAAAGACCGGCGGCAAATTAGTAGCAGAATGAATATAGTGAGGTTTATATTGTGAAAAGAGCAAGACCAAAGAATAAAAAAGCAGCAATGCGTAAAATTAGGGAGCAAGAGCTTATTGGTTATAAAAGAACAGAAGAAGATATTGAAAATACTGAGCCTGAGGAGGCGGATTTTGAGTTTATAGACTCAGAACCAAAGCTTGATGCAGATGTCAATATAGAAGAAAAAGAGGAAATACCAAGAAAAAACACCAAGAAAAAAGGTGCGATAGGCAAGGTTTTCCTTGGAATGTTGATAGTGCTCATTGTGCTTGTTTTTGTTGTTATGGGATTTGGACTATTTGATGAAAGTCAAATTTTAGCACCGCTTGAAAATGGAAAAATAAATGTTTTACTTCTTGGTGTTGATGAGGAAGGATTAAGGACTGATGCCATTATGGTTGCATCATATGATGTTAATAAGGCGGAGGTAAATATGCTTTCTGTTCCTCGCGATACGAAGATATATATTTCAAATAAAAAAATCACACGTAAGATTAATGAAATTCATGCAATGAGCAGCAAAGAATCTGCTGGAAAAATTTTAGGAGCGGAAGCCACAGCAGAAGCTATAACGCAGCTTACAGGAATTCCGATTAATTACTATGTTGAATTTTCTTTTTCTGCCATTGACCGTGTTTTTGATATATTAGGACCTGTAGAATTTGACGTTCCTGATGTTGAGGGAAATGGGAGAGGGATGAACTATGATGACCCTTATCAAAATCTTCATATCCATCTAAAGCCGGGGCTTCAAAAGCTTTCAGGCAACCAAGTTCAGCAGTTCTTAAGATATAGAAAAAGTAACTCCGGAAGAGGCGATGGTTCTGACACAAGAAGAGTTGAAAGGCAACAGGAATTTTTAAAGGCTGTTATAGACCAAAAGGTAAATGCCACAATTTTAGTGAAATTACCAAGCCTTTTTAAGCAAATTTCTAAGGAGATTGTAACTAATATTTCTGCTGGAGATATAACCAAGTATATCAGGTACGTGAATAAGCTCACAGGGGAAAGTATAAAAACCTACAGTTTACCTGGTGAATCAAAAAATATCAGCGGAGGCTCTTACCACGTTTGTGATTTGGAAAAAACCAAACAACTTATGCAGGAGGTATTTGGATTTACATCAGAAGTTACAGATAAAGTAACAATTTCAGATGACCATTCGCAAAAAATATTGAAAGCGGGAAACAAATCAAAGGCAACTCCTAAAAACGAGACTCCAAAGCCGGTAGATAAGGAAGATAAAAACGATCAGGCTACTGAGTCACCTGAGGTTACAAAAGCGCCAGTTGTAACCAAAGAACCGACACCGTCTCCTGTGCCTACGAAAAAGCCTTATGCAACCCCTGAACCGTCAAGAGTACCGTTAGAGGAGCTTGACGATGAATATCAAATTATAGATTGAGGTCGACAAAGTGAAAGATTTTAATGGAAAGTTAAAAGCTATAACCTTTAGTTATGACGATGGCACAACTCAGGATATAGCGCTTATTGAACTACTTAATAAATATAATTTAAAGTGTACCTTTAATCTCAACTCTGAGCTTTTGGGGAGAAATGGTATTTTGTTGAGAGAAAATAAAAATATTGCTCACTATAAAATTGCTCCGCAGGATGTCAAGAGTGTTTATGAAGGACACGAAGTGGCGGTTCACAGCTTAACTCATCCTACGCTTACAGGTCTTGAGGAAGATGAAATTATAAGACAAGTTGAGCAGGACAGAATTAATCTTTCAGAACTTGTGGGATATGAGGTTATAGGAATGGCTTATCCGAATGGGCCAAATGATGACAGAGTTGCCGGAATTTTGAGAGATAAGACAGGTGTTCAGTATGCAAGAACTACTACACTTACCGACAGCTTTGACAGACAGGAAAATCTTTACAGATTTAACCCTAATATCTATCATATTATGGAGCCTGACAGATTGTTCAGTATGGGAAAAGAATTCTTAGAGCTTAAAGCTGATAAGCCGCAAATACTCTACATTTGGGGTCATTCATTTGAGTTTGATTACAATAATGGACTTGTAATGCTTGAAGAATTTTTCAAAATGATAAGCGGAAAAGATGATATATTCTATGGAACAAACAAGGAAGTCTTGTTGTAATAAAAAAGAAATGTCAAAATTAAAAAAAATACTTGCATTTTAAACTTGAATGTGGTATACTAACTATAGTGAATAGATTTTCTTCTAAGAGTGGGTTGAAAAACCCACTCTTTAGTTTTAAATTTAATTTTAAAGAGGTGATTTTTTTTGGCAAATAAAACAGAGCTTTTAGCTTTGGAAATTGGTGATAAAATTGCAGAAAAGCTTAGTATGACTGTTGTCGATGCTGAATTCAAAAAGGAAGATGGTAAGCAATTTTTAAGAATGTTCATTGATAAAGACGGCGGTGTTGGGATCGATGACTGCGAAACCTTTTCAAGAGCCTTTGGTGATGAGCTTGATAGAATAGACCCAATCGATGTTGAGTATATTCTTGAGGTTTCTTCTCCGGGAGTGGAAAGAAAACTTAAGACCCAGCGTGAGTTTTTGCATTATTTAGGAAGAGAAGTGGATGTAAAGCTCTTTAAAGCTACCAGCGGAAAAAAAGAATTTAATGGAATTTTAAAGTCATTTAATGATGGCGAAATAATGGTTGACTGCGGCGGAGACCCGCTTAAAATAAATGTAAAAGAAGCAGCATTTGTTAAGCTGCATTTTGAATTTTAGAAAGGTTGGATAAGAAAATGAATGAAGAATTAATAACTGCCCTTGCAGACTTGTGCAAAGAAAAGGGAATAGACAAGGATGTAATTTTAGATGCGCTTGAAGCGGCACTTATTGCTGCTTACAAGAGAAATTTCCTGTCTGCACAAAATGTATGTGTTGACCTTGACAGGGATACTGGAAAAATCGCAGTTTATGCACAGAAGACAGTTGTAGAAGAGGTAAGTGACGCACAGCAGGAAATTTCTGTCCAAGATGCTAAGAAAATAAGCGGCACTTATGAAATCGGAGATATCGTTAACATAGAAGTTACCCCTGCTAATTTCGGACGAATTGCTGCAATGACAGCAAAACAAGTGGTTACACAGAGACTTAGAGAAGCTGAACGCGGTATTCTCTACAGCGAATATACAAGAAAAGAAAACGAAATAGTTTCGGGTAAAATCGAAAGAATCGAACGCGGGAATGTGTATGTTGATATTGGAAAAGTAGAGGCATTAATGCCTGCCAATGAACAGGTACAGGATGAGTATTATGAAGTTGGAAGAATGATAAAGTGCTATGTAAGTGAAGTGAGAAACGGAACGAAAGGTACACAGATAATTCTTTCTCGTTCACATCCGGGACTTGTTAAAAAGCTTTTCTTCCAAGAGGTTCCGGAAATTCAGGACGGTTTGGTAGAAGTGATGTCAATATCACGTGAAGCAGGCTCAAGAACAAAAATTGCTGTCTACTCTCAGGATCCTGATGTAGATGCGCAGGGTGCGTGTATCGGACCTAAGGGGGTAAGAGTTCAGGCTATAGGCGATGAACTTAACTATGAAAAAATTGACATCGTAAAATGGAGCGAAGACCCTGTTGAATACATTTCAGCGGCACTGAGCCCATCAAAGGTACTTACGGTTGATATAAATGAAGAAGAAAAGAGCGCCAAGGTTACAGTTCCTGAACATCAGCTTTCTTTGGCAATCGGGAAATCCGGACAGAATGTACGCTTGGCTGCAAGACTTACCGGATGGAAGATAGATATTTCTGCTGGGCAGGAATAAATATAATTTAAGGAGATTTTTAATGCATACACCACTTAGAATGTGCGTTGCCTGCAGGCAGATGAAGCCGAAGGGTGAGCTGATAAAGGTTGTTAAAACTGAAAATGAAGCAAAGCTTGACATAAATCAAAAAATGTCGGGCAGGGGCGCATATATTTGTAAAAATGAAGTGTGCATCGAAAACGCAAGAAAACGTCGGGCTTTTGCCAGACACTTTAAAATGCCTGTTTCTGAAAATATATATGAAGAAATTTCGGAGGCGGCAAAAAATGGATAAAGTTTTAGGTATGCTTGGTCTTGCAAAGCGTGCAGGAAAGGTTCAGACTGGTGAGTTCTTGTGCGAAAAGGCTATTAAAAGCGGACAATCTCGTTTGATAATAATTGCAGCAGACATTTCTCCTGCTAGCCGTAAGTCTATATGTGACGCCTGTAATTATTACAGTGTAGAGTACATTGAGTATGCAACAGCAGACGAACTTGGAAAATTAACAGGTTCTGAGCGAAGAATGGTTGTTTCGGTAAATGATGAGAATTTTAAAAATGCAATATTATCTAAAATAGAAAGGATTGATGATTAGTATGGCAGAAAACGGAATTAAGGTTAGTCAGATTGCAAAGGATTTAAAACTGACAAGTAAGGATATAATTGAAAAACTGGCAACAGTAGGTATAGATGTAAAAAATACAACTGTTCTTGATGAGTATCAGTTGGGTTTAGTTTTTGATATTTTTACAACACTTTTTGACGTAGGTAATGAGCCTATCGAAAAGCCGCCTCTTGAGGAAGAAAACAAAACAGAGTCGGAAGTAGTAGAGGAAGAAAAAGTACAGGAAGTAAAGGCAGAGAAAAAAGAAACCCCAAAGGCTGAAAAAACTACTGCGTCTTCTGAGGAGAAGCCTGCTGAACAGCCGAGAAAGAAACAGAAAACAGCTGCCAAGAGCAGAAAAGCAGAAGAAACTGTTGTGGAAATCCCACAGGACAATGAAAAGGAATATGTAATCTCGGCTGATGATGCTAAAAAGGTGCGTTATGTTGATACAAGAACATCAACTGTTGAAATTGATAAGGTGAACGAAAGAGAGCGCCTCGAGGACCTTGTTACCGATGATGACGTTTCAAAGCTTGAAAGTGGCAGAAATAAAAAGCACGGCAAAAAGCAACAGCAGGTTAAAGAAAAGGAAATAAAACAAAAAGAAGCTCCTAAAAAGAAGGAAAAGGAAACTCCGACTGAAATTGAAATTCCTGAATTTATTACTGTTGGTGACTTGGCGTCAAAACTTGGAAAGGGCGCAGCAGAAGTTGTTAAAAAGCTTATGATGCTTGGCGTTATGGCTACAATAACTCAGTCCATTGACTTCGATACAGCTGCACTTATTGCTGCTGATTTTGGTGTTGATGCAAAACCTGAAATAGTTTTAACCAAAGAGGATATACTATTTGCTGAGGAGGAAGATAAGCCGGAAGATTTAGAGCCACGTCCTCCTGTTGTAGTTGTAATGGGACACGTTGACCACGGTAAAACTTCACTTCTTGATGCTATCCGAGATACTTCTGTTACGGATACTGAAGCAGGTGGAATTACTCAGCACATCGGTGCGTACAGCGTAACATTAAATGATAGAGTTATAACCTTCCTTGATACACCGGGGCACGAAGCTTTTACTACAATGCGTGCAAGAGGTGCTCAGGTTACAGACGTTGCAATCTTGGTTGTTGCGGCGGATGATGGTATTATGCCACAGACAATAGAAGCTATAAATCACGCAAAGGCAGCCGGTGTTACCATTGTTGTTGCAATTAATAAGATTGATAAAGACGGCGCAAATCCGGAACGTGTTAAGCAGATGCTTGTTGAACACGAGCTTGTACCTGAGGAATGGGGCGGTGACACTGTTTGTGTTGAAATTTCTGCAAAACAGAGAATTAATATTGACGGACTTTTGGAAATGGTGCTTTTGATTGCTGATATGAAGGAGCTAAAGGCTAATCCTAACAAAGCGGCAAAGGGTACTGTTATCGAGTCGCGAGTTGATAAAGGAAAAGGCCCGGTTGCTACTGTTTTAGTTCACGAAGGAACACTTAATGTGGGTGATATTGTTATTGCAGGAACTGCAGTAGGCCACGTAAGAGCGATGGTTAATGACAAGGGCAGACGTATGAAGACTGCAGGGCCGTCAACTCCTGTTGAAATACAGGGACTTTCCGAGGCTCCTATGGGCGGCGAACACCTGATGGTAGTTAAGGATGAAAAGCTTGCAAAAGAAGTTGCAGAATCAAGAAGACAGGCAGAAAAAGAAAATAAATTTAATCAGGCAGTTAAGGTTTCTCTTGACAATCTATTTGACCAGATTGACGAGGGTAATATGAAAGAACTTAATATAATCATCAAGGCAGACGTTCAGGGCTCTGTTGAGGCTGTACGTCAATCGCTTGAAAAGCTTTCAAATGAGGAAGTGCGTGTTCGTGCAATCCACGGCGGTGTTGGTGCAATCAATGAGTCTGACGTTATGCTTGCAAATGCATCAAATGCAATTATTGTAGGCTTTAATGTGCGACCTGACTCAGGTGCTCTTGCAGCCGCTGCATCACAGGAAGTTGATATCCGCTTATATAGAGTAATTTACCAGGCGATTGAAGAAATTGAAGCAGCTATGAAGGGTATGCTTGATCCTAAATTCAAAGAGGTTGTAACAGGTCACGTTGAAATTAGACAGACATTCAAGGTATCTGGTGTTGGTACTATTGCAGGTGCATATGTTACGGATGGTAAAATTTCACGTAACGCCGAAATAAGACTTGTACGTGACGGAATTGTACTTCACGAAGGAAAAATAGGAAGTCTTAAGAGATTTAAAGATGATGCAAAGGAAGTTTCTGAAGGATTTGAATGCGGAATCAGCATCGAAAACTATAACGACCTTAAGGAAGGCGACGTTATGGAATGCTTCGTAATGGAGGAAATTGAAAGATAATTCGCATAAAATCTGTGAAAGGCGGGGATAGAATGGCAAATAACAGAATTAACAAAATAAACGAGGAAGTTTTGAGAGAGCTTGCTTCTGTAATACGCGAACTTAAGGATTCCCGTATACCTATGATGACAAGTGTTGTAGCAGTTCATGTTACAAACGACCTAAGCTATGCGAAGTGTTATATCAGTGTTATGGGCGATGAGGAAACCCAGAAAAAAGCGATTTTAGGACTAAAATCTGCAGCTGGGTTTATAAGACGTGAAATAGGCAGACGAATCGACCTTCGTCATACACCTGAATTTCTGTTTGAGCTTGATCACTCTATTGAGCACGGTGCATATATAAATCAAATGCTGAGCGATATCAATAAAGGTAAAAACGATGAATAATATTATTGATCTAATAAAAGAAGCTGAAACTATTGCAATTTTGGGGCATGATAGTGAGGATGCCGACTCGGTCGGTAGCTGTTATGCCGCAAAGCTTGCATTTTTAACTATCGGCAAAACTGTTGAGTGTTATTTTTCTGATATACCTGAAATCAGACTTGGATTTTTAGGCAACAACTATATATTGTTTGATGAAGGAAATGTACCTGAGGTTGATTTATGTCTGTGTATTGATTGTGCAGATGTCGCCCGCATCGGCAAGAGAAAGGCTATTTTTGATACCGCAAAACATACTGCGTGCATCGACCATCACCAAACAAATGTGGGCTTTGCAGAGGAAAATTATATTGATTCAAAAGCTGCAGCTGCAGGCGAGATTATATTTGAATTAATCAGGAAGATGAGAATAAATTTGACTGCTGAGATGGCTGAAAATTTGTATGCTGCAATCAGTGCTGATACAGGTAGCTTTAAATATTCAAATGTCCGACCGAGGACTATGGAAATAATATGCGAGCTTCTAAAGCTCAGTATTGACCACGCCCGTATTGCCAGACACCTCTATGACACAGAGCCTTTGTCCGTCATAAAATTCAAGGGCGAAATAATGAATAATATTGAGCAGTATTTTGGCGGGAAGTTGAACATTGTTACAGCAACTTGCGAGCTGCTTTCAAAATATTCTGTACTGGAAAAGGATTCTGGAGATATAGTTAATATTGCAAGAGCGGTAGAGGGTTGCGAGATTGCAGTTTCTATCCGCGAAACAGATGAAAAAATTAAAATCAGCTTCCGCTCAAACGGAATATATAACGTATCAGAAATAGCAGAGCATTTTGGCGGAGGCGGACATATGATGGCTGCAGGCGCAAGTCAGTCTTTTAAATCAGTAGAGGATGTAAAAAAAGAGATTATCAAAGTCTGCGAGGAAGTTTTGAATGGTTGAATATGATAAAGATGCCATAGTCTACCCGTATATAACATCTTACATACGCGGAGAAATTAATGAAAGATGCGGCATTTTAAAGGATTTGGAAGAATATGCAGAAAAAAATTCTGTTCCGATTGTGCAGCCTGAAACTGCTAAATTTTTAGAAGTTTTAATGTGTATAAAAAGGCCTTTAAGAATTTTAGAGGTTGGATGTGCGATAGGGTATTCTGCAATATTGATGTCACAATATATGGCAGAAGGCGGAAGTGTTACAACGCTTGAGTGGGATGCCGATATGGCAGAGATTGCAAGACGTAATATCGAAAAAGCAGGCCTTAGCGATAAAATCACAGTAATATGCAATGATGCAAAAGAAGTTTTACCGACACTAACAGGTGAGTATGACGTGATTTTTTTAGATGGTCCTAAGGCACATTATATTTATATGTTAAATGATTGTATTCGTCTTTTAAAAAAAGGCGGAGTTCTTATATCTGACAATATCCTTTACAAAGGAATGATTGCAGATGACGAGCACGTAATAAGAAGAAAAATAACGATTGTGAAACGGTTAAGGCGTTTCATATCGGCGCAAATGCAACGAGGCGAGCTTGAAACAGTTATTTTACCTTTGGGAGATGGCGTAACTGTTGCAGTGAAAAAATAAGAAAGGAAGATTGATATGAACAAACCCGAACTTCTTGCACCAGGCGGTAGTCTTGAGAAATTAAAAATAGCAATTCTTTACGGCGCAGATGCAGTTTATGTGGGCGGTGAGTCATTCAGTCTGAGAGTTGCTGCGGAAAATTTTTCGCTTGAAGAAATGAAAGAAGGACTTTCTTTTGCTCACGCAAGAGGCAAGAAAGTTTATTTGACGGCAAACATTTTGCCTCATAATAAAGATATTAAAGAATTTGAAGAATATATAAAAGAGATTGATCCGCTCGGCTTTGATGCTGTGCTTGTCGCGGATCCCGGTATGCTTGAGATAGTAAAACAAAATGCACCTGAGCTTCCGATACATATCAGTACGCAAGCAAATAATGTAAATTACAAAAGTGCAGAATTTTGGTATAACCAAGGTGCGAAAAGAGTGGTTTTAGCTCGAGAAATGAGTATGGAGGAAATCCGTGAAATTCGGGAAAATACACCGAAGGAGCTTGAACTTGAGGCTTTTGTTCACGGCGCAATGTGTGTTTCCTATTCAGGAAGGTGTCTTCTTTCAAATTATCTGACCTCAAGAGATGCAAATATGGGCGCTTGTGCACATCCTTGCAGATGGAATTATAGCTTGATGGAGGAGACTCGTCCCGGAGAATATATGCCTGTTTTTGAAAATGAGCGCGGTACCTTTATTTTCAACTCAAAGGATTTATGTATGATAGAGCATATTCCGGAAATTGTAAAGAGCGGAATTACAAGTCTTAAACTGGAAGGACGCGTAAAAACCTCTTACTATCTTGCAACAATCGTAAAAGCATACAGAGAGGAAATAGACAGATATTTTGAGGACCCGGAAAACTATACCTTTAACAAATCACAGATTGATGAGATTTGTAAAGTGAGTCACAGGCCGTATTCGACAGGTTTTTATTTCGGGAAGCCCAATGAAGAAAGTCAGGTATATACATCAAGTTCATACATTCGTGATTATGACTTGATTGGAATTGTAACAGATTATGATGAAGAAACAAAATTTGCCACGGTTTCACAAAGGAACAGGTTTTTTGTTGGTGATGAAATAGAGATAATGCAACCGGGTAAACCATTTTTCACACAAAAAATAACGTATATGGAAAATGAAAAAGGGGAATCCATTGATGTTGCTCCACACGCACAGATGATATTAAAAATTCGTTTTGACGAACCTGTGGTTAAAGATGCTATGCTAAGGAAAAAAGCTTAAAGGAGAGAGTGGCTTTGGAAGAAAAAATTGATTTTGGTACAAATATTAAAAGAGTAAGGCTTAAGTATAAACTTTCTCAGGCACAGTTTGCTGAGATTATAGGAAAATCACCAAGTACACTCCACGGTTATGAAAACAACCTTATCGTTCCTCCGTTTGACGTGCTTTTAACTATTTCTCAACTATTTAATATTTCTGTAGGAGCATTGATGGGGCTTGATGATTTGAAAAATAATCCTGTAGGTGCAAAGCTTATAAGAGAATTTTTAAAAACGATAGAAGCATCAGAAGATGGAGTTTCTGAAATACTAAATTCCCCAGCAAATATTAGGGCTTTATATGATTTTTACTTAAAGCTTATAGGAGAAGAAAGTGATGAATAAAAACAATAAAAAGCTCTCGCTTTTACTTGGTATTGCCGCATTTGAGGCTTATCGATTTTATAAAGGTAAAGGGATTTTTAATAAAATAAGATTTGAAAATCAACACGAGGCTGTTTCTAACTATCTTGAACATCATTATCCTAATGCTTTTTATTCAGATATTACAGAAACGGATGACGGATGGTCGTGCATTGTAAATAACAAAGGAGAAAGAATAATCCTTTATATGACAAAAACTCCAGATGATATATTCGTTTTCTGGGAAAAGAAAATTTAGATGCACACAATTCCTTTTTCAGCATACTGTGTAGTATAGCTTGAAAGGAGGAATATGTTAATGTTTGGATGTGGAAATAGCTGTGGAGGTAATGACAACAGCTGGATTTGGATTATTATCATCGTAGTATTTGTTTTGTGTTTCTGCGGGGATGGAAACTTTTTAGGCGGTGGAAATAACTGTTGTGATCCTTGCTGCGAACGCAATGATAATAATTGCTGCTGATAATTATGAAACAAAAAGGATGCAGAAATTTCTGCATCCTTTTAAGTGTTATTTTAACAAAAAGTTAACATTATCCTGTTGTAATTTAATTTTAATGTGATATAATTAGAATAATGTTTTTTAGTTAGGATGTGAAATGATGGAGTTTTATGCCAAATATTTTGATGAACTATCTACTAACGAACTATATGAGATATTAAAATCAAGGGCAGAGATTTTTCTTCTTGAACAAAGAATAATATGTCAGGATATGGATGGTATTGATTATGATAGCTTGCATTGTTTTATAGTTGACAAAGACAGAGTTATCGCATATTTGAGAGCATTTAAGGATAAAGAAAATACTGTTATGGTAGGGAGAGTGTTGACTCTGACTCACAAAAATGGTATTGGAACTCATCTTATGAAAAAGAGTATTGAAGTAATCAAAAAAGAATTTACTGCCGAAAAAATATGCGTTCATGCACAAAAGCAGGCTGTTGGGTTCTACGAAAAAATGGGATTTAAATCGATTTCTGACGAATTTTTAGAGGAAGGAATAGTGCATATTTCTATGGAGCTTGATTTAAGGTAAATCACATATATTGCTAATTTGTGATTGAAATTTACTGCTGGATATGGTATACTGCATTAGTGTGGTTTTATGTAAGGGAGTTAAGATGAAGATTTTATTTACAATAATATATTTTATTTTAATAGGACAGGGTTGCTTTTATTTTGGACTTGCACTACCGAGGGATAAATTTTATGAAAATAAATTTCCGTATAAATCGTTTGCTTGGGAGAAAAATGGTAAAATTTATGATAACCTTCATATAAAAAAATGGAAGTCGCGAGTTCCGGATATGAGTATGCTTACACATTTGATTTTTCCAAAACGAGTGCAAGCAAATATTACTGCCCAAAAGCTTGACAGATTAGTAAAAGAATCGTGTGTCGCTGAGATAATTCATTATATTCTTTGTGTTTTTTCTATTGGATTTTATCATATCTGGAAAGGGAAAACAGGAACAATTATATCAGTCCTGTATTTCCTTGGAAATATTCCATACATTTTAATACAACGCTACAACAGACCTCATTTTATTTCGTTGCGTGATAAAATGATTTTAAGAGAGGAAAGACATATCAATGCAAATGGTTGATTATCGTAAATTTCGTTTAAATAAATTAAATACGCCGGAATTTGAACACGTAAAGTTTCTTTTGTTCTGGCCGCTTTTTGGATTAGCTTTTATGCTCTTAGAACGTGCTTTTAATGTTGATTACAATGTGGTATATTGTGCACTGGATGACATAATACCATTTTGTGAGTATTTTGTTATTCCATATTATTTTTGGTTTGTATTTATAATTGGAATTCAGATATATTCATTCTTTTTTGATATTCCGACGTTTTTAAATTATATTAAATATACGATTTATACATATACACTTACTTTGATAATTTATATAATTTACCCTACATCTCAGGAACTAAGACCAATGGTGTTTGAAAGGCAGAATGTTTTTACAGACATAGTAACATTTTTGTACGGATTTGATACCAATACAAATGTGTGTCCGTCTCTGCACGTTATAGGCTCATTTGCGGTCTATTTTGCGGCAAGAAAGAGTAGGCTTTTTTCATCAAGGCCGTGGAGACTCATATTTTTAATTGTAACTGTCTTAATAAGTATTTCAACTGTATTTTTAAAACAACATTCTGTTATTGATATATTCTATGCACTTATTGTGTGTGCGGTTTGCTATCCGTTTGTATATATGACGGATACATTAACGAAATTAAGACGAAGGAAGGTTAAAGAATACATATAAAAACTGTGATAAAATTTTGTTTTATCACAGTTTTTTGAGGAAAAAATCATAGGTGGGGAAAATGAAGGAAAATAATAATTTTTTTAAAGGAATTACTGACGGAATGCCAATATGCCTCGGATACTTGTCTGTAGCATTTGCATTTGGCATTTTTGCAACCGAAAATGGGCTTACTCTTTTAGAGGCACTTTTAATATCAATGACAAACGTCACATCAGCAGGTCAGCTTGCCGCAGTGCCGATAATAGTGTCAGGCGGCAGCCTAATAGAGCTTTTAGTATCTCAGCTTGTAATTAATTTAAGATATGCATTAATGTCAGTCTCGCTTTCACAAAAGCTTGGCAAGAGTATAAAAATATTTGATAGATTAATAATTTCATTTGTGAATACAGATGAAGTTTTTGCCGTTTCGTCAGGAAAAGATGGGTGCTTGGGCAAAAGATATATGTACGGACTTATACTTATGCCATACCTCGGCTGGAGTATCGGTACGTTAATCGGTGCAGGGGCAGGGAATATACTTCCTGCGGGAGTTGTTTCTGCGCTCGGAATTGCAATTTATGGTATGTTTGTTGCCATTGTGCTTCCGGAAATTAAAACAAATATTATGACTGCCTTATGTGTTCTTGTTTCAGTAATCTTAAGCTGTATATTCAGATATGTTTCTGTTTTTAAAGGCATACCGGGCGGATTTACCATTATCATTTGTGCGGTTTTGGCAAGTACAGTTTTTGCGTGGGTTGCGCCTATAAAGAACGAGGAGGAAGAGGAATATGAATGAAAGTTTCATTATTTATCTTGTCTTGATGGCAGGGGTTACATATCTTATAAGAATGCTACCTCTTTTGCTTATTAAAAAGAAAATCGAAAATAAATTTATTCTTTCTTTTTTGTATTATATTCCATATACAGTCCTCAGTGCAATGACTATACCTGCGATTTTTTATTCGACGGGAAATATAATATCGGCAGTGCTGGGATTTTTAGCAGCAGCGGTTGTGGCTTATTGTGAAAAAAGCCTGTTAACAGTTGCAACAGCATCTTGCGTTGTTGTATTTATAGCCGAATCGCTGATAAAATTAATTTAATACACAACAAATATTGCTGATTTATGCAGAATATATGAAAGTATAGCCGTTAAATGAAATGTTTTGTTAAATTGTAAGAAATTTGTTAATAAAATAAAAAAAGACTTCACATATTGACAAAACTGTGTTATAATGTTTAAAATGGCTTAGAATATTAGATAGTGCGATTGTTATTATTTTGACATTTTGCTATAATATTCTGATGTTAAAAAAGGAGGAAATAACCATGACAACTAATAATGCTGTAAAAACATGGATGGACGAAATGATTGCAATGTGCAGACCGTCAGAAATCGTTTGGATTGACGGCAGCGAGGCACAGCTTGAGGCACTTCGTGCAGAAGCTGTTGCAACAGGCGAAATGATTAAGCTTAATCAGGAAAAGCTGCCTGGTTGTTATTATCACAGAACTGCTGAAAACGACGTTGCACGTGTTGAGGACAGAACTTTTATCTGTACACCGACAGAGGAAGAGGCAGGTCCTATAAATAACTGGATGGAGCCTGAAAAGATGTATGCAAAATTAAAGGCTCTTTATGATGGTTCTATGATTGGTAGAACAATGTATGTTATTCCTTATTCAATGGGTCCTGTTGGCTCACCTTTTTCAAAGATTGGTATAGAGCTTACTGACAGTATCTACGTAGTTCTTAATATGGCTATTATGACAAGAATCGGTAAAGCTGTAATCGACCAACTTGGTGACAGCGATGATTTCGTTAAGTGTCTTCACGCTAAAAAGGACGTAAATCCTGAAGAAAGATATATCGTTCAGTTCCCGCAGGATGCTACAATTTGGTCAATTAACTCAGCTTACGGCGGTAACGTGCTTTTGGGTAAAAAGTGTTTTGCACTAAGAATTGCATCTTACCTTGGTATGAAGGAAGGCTGGATGGCTGAACATATGCTCATTTTAGGTCTTGAAAATCCACAGGGAGAGGTTCACTATATTGCTGCAGCTTTCCCATCAGCTTGCGGAAAGACTAACCTCGCAATGCTTATTCCACCAGAATATCTGAAGGAAAAGGGATATAAGGTTTGGACAGTAGGTGACGATATTGCATGGCTTAGAATCGGACCAGATGGAAGACTTTATGCTATTAACCCTGAAGCAGGTTTCTTTGGTGTTGCACCTGGAACATCTGTTAAGACAAACTTTAATGCACTTGAATCAACAAAGAAGAATACAATCTTCACGAACGTTGCCATCAATAATGATGATATGACAGTTTGGTGGGAAGGCCTTGATAAGAATCCACCTGTTAATGCAACAGAGTGGAAGGGCGCAAAGGTTAACGGACCTGAATTTATTGGGGAAGGTAACAAGCTTGCTCATCCAAACTCAAGATTTACAGCTCCTGCTGTTAACTGTCCGTGTATTTCAAAAGAATTTGAAAATCCACAGGGTGTACCGATTGACGCAATCGTATTCGGTGGCAGACGTGCAAAATGCGCTCCGCTTGTATATCAGGCAAGAGATTGGCAGCACGGTGTATTTGTTGGTGCTACAATGGCATCTGAAACTACAGCTGCCGCTGCTGGTGCAGTCGGTGTTGTAAGACGTGACCCGATGGCTATGAAGCCATTTGTTGGCTATAATATGGCTGATTATTTCGGTCACTGGCTCGAAATGGGCAAGAAGATGGACGCTTCAAAGGCTCCAAAGATTTTCCACGTTAACTGGTTCAGACAGGACGATGAAGGTAACTTTATGTGGCCTGGATTTGGTGATAATATGAGAGTTCTTCTCTGGATTTTGGATAGATGCGCAGGTAAGGCGGACGCAACTGACAGCGCAATCGGTTATATGCCAAAACCGGAGGATATAGACATCACAGACCTCGATATTGATGCTGATACTTTAAAGGCACTCTTAACAGTTGACAAAAACGTATGGCTTGAAGACGTTGCAAATCAGAAGGAATACTTTGCACAGTTTGGTGACAGACTTCCAAAAGAAATTGCAGAAGAGCTTGCAAAGCTTGAAGCAAATTTAAATAAATAATTCTATTTTAAAACAGCTCCGATTTAGGAGCTGTTTTTTTTATGTTTAAAATGAATCCATACTGTGAACGCTTAGCAAAATTGGTGAATATTCTTATATAAAAAGTTTGTTTTCTTATAGTTTTTGGTGAAATTGTATGATATAATAACTATGCCTAATAAATTTATTATAGAAAGTGGGAATGAATATGAAAAGGAAACTGGCTCTTTTTTGTGCAATCACAATTCTTTTTACCCAGGCAATGTTTGTGAGTCCGATAAGTGCCGAAACAAATTCATCCGACGCTGATATATCCCTACTATCAGAGTATGGTGAGCTTGTTATGCTTCAGGATTTTGAACAGGGCAGCGATTCTACTTTAGGATATGTCAACACTGACTACATTACCGGTGCATCTTGGATTTATAGTCCAAATGCAAATGGTATGGTTGGAGGCGTTGTTGAAAACCCTGATGAAACTATTGGTGGGAGTGTTTTAAATGCAACTCATCTTGAAGGGCAGCAACATGCTTACTACCAATTTAAGTTTAACGGAAGCAAGATGTATGACGGTAAATATTATACCCTTTTTGACTATTACAGCGAGGCAAATAAATCAAGCTTTGGATGCGGATGGTTTGGTTGGGGTGGTATGAGAAATAGCTTTGCCCACACTAACAGCGGAGAATGGGAGACTATTTCATATCCTGCAGAACTTACTGCGACAACTGATTATTCTGTAAATCAGTATGGTGATGCCACATTTAAATATGGCAACTTAACAAATGTAGTTAATGGTACCGAGGAAGCGCCTGACCCACAGGTTCCAAGCTTTGGTTTCCATTATGACCATAATGGCGAAGGCGATACATATACAGAACCTACATATATTGATAATGTAAGAGTTTACTATTTCCCTGAAAATTCATATATGCTAACAGATGAAAAGGGAAATCCAACTGAGCTTGTGAAGTTTGATGAAACAGCTGCGACTGTTACACTTCCTGCGAAAGACGGGGTCGGTGCTTGGACACTGGATGGAAAGAATTTCTATCCGGCAGGATATTCGTTGCCGACTTCAGAACTTCTTGGCAAATACCTAACATTAAAGCCTTTTGATTTATCTGTTTATGATGATACAAAGGGTGAGCTTCTCGTATACTACGATTGGGATATTGCGGATGCAGGAATAAATACTCCTACATATATAAATAAAGTGTACTTTGATAGTATTGCAAACTCATATTTTCTCTATCCTAACGTTGATACGACAAAAACAGGTGTTTATGAAACAGACGACAGCGGAAACAAGGCATTAAAGCAATACACAAAGACTGATTCGTCTTATGGATTTATCCGTACAGATACGATTATGAAGGAGGGCCTTTCTTTCCCTGCAAGTACATATAATGTAGACTTTAAATTCTATTCATTTAAGGATGGTTTTGACTATACCTTTGCAGAAAGTCATACCACAGGCGGAAAGGTTTGGTTCAATAATGGTGGAGGAAGTGTATCATATACATTCCCGACAGATGCAGATTATAATAAATGGATTCCTATAAGCGTTACAACAACCCTTAGTGTCGCTCAGACTAATTTGAAAAGCTGGGGACTTACAATGAATCCTGCATCAGAAGCTTACGATACTGCAACATACTATGATGATGTGGCAATTTATTTCTTCCCATCAACGAAGATACACTTCAAAGCAAGTGAAGAATCAAGTGTTGTTAAAGCAAAAACTGCAGATGAAAACGGACAGATTGTTGTCCCGACAGCAAGCGAGCTTGGAATAGAGATTGATGGCAGGGTAACTGAATGGAAAGCGGCTGACGGCACAACTTTGACAGTTGGTGAAACAGTTAATACTGCTGCATTTGCTGCTAAAACCTATTATCCTGTTGTAGTAAGCACAAATGCTACATTTACCTATGGCGATGCTCAAGCAACAGTTAATTTAGGTAATGCAGATACATTTACACTTCCAACAGCAAAAGAAGTAAATGCTGATTGGACAGGCGACTTCTACGGCTGGCTGTACGATGGAAAGCTTTATGAGGCAGGTGAGTCAATTAATGTCGATGACTTTATCGGCAAGACATTGGTTGCCATTCGTTCAACTCTAAGTATTCCGCCGGAAAAGGTATCAGAATATGGTAAGCTTGTTGCTTATCAGGACTTTGAACAGGGCGACAGAGATGATGCTGCTTATGTCGACACAAACTATATGGATGGTATAAGCTGGTATGTGAATTTTTCTAATACTACAAAATGTGAAATTGCAAAAAATCCGGATGAGGTAGTTGGCGGAAAGGTTTTTGATGCAACTATGCTTGAAGGAAAGACTACCGGTTACTATGGACTTAAATTCAACGGCAATAAGATGTATGATGGTAAATATCAGGTGATTTTTGATTATTACAGCGAAGCATCCCAAAGCAGTTTTGGATTGGGTTGGTATGATTTCAGCTACAGAACCTATCCTACGGTTAAAAGCGGCGGGGTATGGCAGAGAGTAGCTTACCCTCAAGAAGCTATAGTAACAACAGATAAATCAACTAACCAATATGGAACAACAACATTGACATATAACGGAAGCCGTGTTATAGGCGAAGGTACTGAAGATGCTCCTAACCCGCAGCTTCCAAGCTTTGCATTCCACTATAATCATAACGGAGAAGGTGATGCAGCTACCGATGCGACATATATTGACAATGTGATGGTTTACTATTTCCCTGAAAATTCATATATGCTTGCAGATGCTAAGGGACAGCTTCAGGAACTTGTAGAATTTGATGAGACTAAAGAAACAGTTACACTTCCTATGATAGAGGGTGTTTCTGCTTGGACGCTTGATGGCGAGTATTTGTGTGAAGCTGGCGAAAGTATTAAAACTTCACAGCTACTTGGAAAATATGCGACATTAAGGCCATTGACTGTTTCAACATATGATGAAGAACTTGGAAATCTTGTGTTCTATGCTGATTTTGAAAATTTAGAAACAGGAGCATATAACAATGCATATATCCCTGTTTCGTATGCAGATGGAACATATACTGATGGTTTTACTGATTTTACATTCAGAACATTCAGTGATTCCATAAATAGTATAATAGATGTTAATGGTAATAATGTATTTGAACTCAGAACAAATACTACTTCTGGAAAAACAGGAAATTGCTATCCTCAGATTCAGCTTTACGGAGGAAACTCTGCACTCAATCTTCAAAAAGAAGGTATATATACTATCGTCGCAGATGCAACTGTACTTGAAAATACTGCCTCTGATTTGTCTTTACGACCAACGAGTGATAATGGTACTGTGCAAGTAAGCGGAGTTTCAGGCATTAATGGAAACTTTGAGACTCTCCGTGCACAAATTGAAATTAGTGCAGCTACTACGAGAACAGCTCTTACAAACTGCCTCATTTTCTTTGGCGGAAAATATGAAGAGGACAAGTATGTACTTTTGGATAATATTGCAATGTATGCAAAGACAAATAAGTATCATCTCAATATAGATGAGGATACAAAAGTAGATGGATTCTTCTCTCCGGGAGAAAATATTGAGATGCCGGAAGCTAACACATTTGCAGACTCAATTCCTGAAGGATACGAACTGGCATACTATGACATAAATGGTGAAAAGTATTATCCTGGCGACTATTATCAGACATCTGTTAATGATAAGGAACTCAATATAACAGCTGTAATTAATAAGATTGTTTATTATGCTTGCTTTAATTTAGGTACAATAAATGGTACTTTAGCTGAAATTCCTGTTAATTTGGGTGGCAGCATCACACTTCCTTCAGTTGATGACGAAAGTTTTGGCGGATGGAAACTGTATGGTACTGATGAAATCATTTCAGCGGGCAGCACATTTACGCTTGACAGTGACAGCATCGTTGACGAATATGATAGATTTATCTTTGAGGCTGTAACAGCGGGTAAAGAGATGCCTAAGCTTAAATCGATATATGAGCTTTCAGATGGAATGTTTACAGATGCAACAGAAGAAGAACTTAAATATATTGAAGCGGCATTCGGAGTTGGGGCAATTCCAAGTGCAGAGACTTTTGATAGAGATACTTCTGTAACGATTGGTGATTTGATTGGATATGCTGTAAGATTATATAACAAAGCAAATGGAATAAGTGTAGATTACGCATATGAGGATGCTCTTACAGAATATGCAGCGTTAAATGGAATTTGCGGAATTTATGCAGATTATGATGCAACTGCAACCTTTGCAGATTTAGCAGATATCCTTGCAAATGTTCTTCCTGATGGATATTATCGAGATACATATAACAACGTTAAAACTGATTTGGCAGGTATCAATGAAAATGCTAAAAAACTTATAAATGTTGGTATTATTAATAAAGATGTTACAATTAACAATACTATAACATACAAGGATGTGGTTTATGCTATGGCAAGAACTATTGACAAGTCTCTAAGAATTTACAATAAAACAAAAACTCTATATATTTTAGGTGACTCACTTTGTGCAGGTGTTGGCGGAAATCCGGGATGGGTAGATAAGATTGTCAACTTTGCAAGCGACAGAATCAATGTTGTAAATTATGCGATTGGCGGAATTAATACAGGCTCATACCTTGCGACATATACATCAACCGCTACTACAAACTACAAGAAATATCTAACAGAGGTAAAGCCTGGAGACTATGTAATGATAGCGCTTGGAACAAACGATGCTTCTCTTTGGTCAGGAACAGTTGAGAATCAGTATATGAGCTATGAGCAGAGTCTTGCTAACTACAAGAAATTAGCAGAAGATGCATATTTATTTATATGGCGCACAGCCATTCTTCGTAGTCCCTGCAGGTTGGAATCATACAGACGAAAATGGAAACTATACACCATATCACCTTGAAGAAGATAAGCTTATTTTGAATTGTATGCAGGATGCAAGTGACGAGTGTGATAGTTATGTGCCTATCATAAACTTTAAGGATATATCAGCTGAACGCTTGGGTGCAATGACTGCAGAAGAAAGAGCTGAGATTTATGCAGACCCAGTTCATTATACTGATTATGGTGCAGGAGTTATTTGTGGAATGTTTGATGAGCTTATAAGGGCAAATGAAGATGCATCACTCATTACCTTAAAGAATTGCTTTACAAAAAATACCTTAGACAAATCACCACTTACGGAGCTTACAATAACAGACTATGAAGCTAAAAACGCAACAATCGTAGCTCCTCAGTCTTATACAGATGTTACCTTACTTTTTGCTTCGTATGATGCGGATGGCAAGTTGATAGACTCTAAAGTTGAGAGTAATAAGTCACTCACAGCAGGAATTAATTATTGTCCAACAGAACTTGTAATAACGGGTGCAAATACAGTTAAGGTATTTGTATGGGATGATGCAGAAGGAATGGAACCTCTTTGTGATGAAAATGAAACTACTATTTTGAAATAGTGCTAAAACAGCTCCGATTTAGGAGCTGTTTTTGTGCGCAAATAATTTTCTGCAATAAGAGAGCAATAGATTAGAAAAGTAAAAAAACATCCTACAAAAAACTTAAACAAGTATTGACAAATATTAAAAAGTATATTAAAATAAACTTGCATGGAGTTTTGGAGTGCGCTTATTTTACAGAATAAGTGTACTCTTTTTTTCTATATTATATTAAAATTGGAGGATTACATAATGGCAAAAACAAACATAGTTAATTGGGACACTATTACAAATTTTGTAATAGATGCATTTGTGGGTTACGGGATACCAAGAGAGGATGCTGAAATCTGTGCAGATGTGCTTTTGGAATCAGATAAAAGAGGTATTGAATCTCACGGAGTCAACAGGTTCAAACCAATTTATTTAGACAGAATAAGAGATGGTATTCAAAACCCTGTTACAAATTTTGAAATCATCAAAGAGACACCTACTACAGCTGTTGTGGACGGACACGACGGAATGGGACAGGTTATAGGCTACAAGGCTATGAGAATGGCAATCGACAAGGCAAAAGAATATGGTATGGGTATGGTAGTTGTTCGTAATTCATGCCATTATGGTATTGCAGGATATTATCCGAGTATGGCTTGTAAGGAAGGCTGTATAGGTATGACAGGAACAAATGCGCGCCCGTCTGTAGCACCTACGTTTGGTGTTGAGGGTATGTTTGGAACAAATCCTCTTACTATAGGCATTCCGACTGACGAAGATTTTGATTTCTTAATTGACTGTGCATCATCAATTACTCAAAATGGTAAAGTTGAATATTATGAGAGAATAGGGGAGGACGTACATCCGGGAACAATTATCGGCCAAAATGGTGAAGCTATAGAGGGTGATGCAGGAAAAGCACTTAAAATGATAAGAAATGGCACAGCTGCTCTTACAACTCTTGGTGGTATAGGTGAAGCTCTTGGAGGATACAAAGGCTATGGCTATGCTATGGCAGTAGAACTTCTTTCAGCGGTACTTCAGGATGGTGCATATGGAAAAGCACTCGACGGAAAGGATGCAGACGGAAACAAATCACCGTATCATCTTGGTCATTTCTTTATTGCTATTGATACAAATCATTTCTTAGGAGAAGACCTTTGCAGAAAGAAAGCAGGCGAGATTATCCGCTCTGTCCGCAATTCAAAGAAAGCTCCCGGAGCAGAGAAAATTTATTCGGCAGGTGAAAAAGAACACCTTGTTCGTCTTGCAAGAAAGGACGGAGTTCCTATTAATGAATCTGTGCAGAAAGAAATTATTGCAGTTAGAGACGAGCTGGGACTTTCGCAGTATAAGTTCCCTTGGGAGGATTAAGTTATGGACATAAGACAAGAATCACTAAAAAAGCATTATGAGTGGCAGGGAAAAATAGAGGTAATTTCCCGTGCAAGCATAAATACAAAAGAGGATTTATCGCTGGCATACACTCCGGGTGTGGCTGAACCGTGTCTTGTTATAAGCAACGACATTGATAAATCTTATGAATTGACGCGTCGATCCAACCTTGTAGCTGTTGTTACAGACGGCACTGCCATTTTAGGGCTTGGAGATATTGGCCCTGAAGCAGGTATGCCGGTTATGGAGGGAAAATGCACATTATTTAAAGAGTTTGCAGGTGTTGATGCTTTCCCTCTTTGCATTAAGTCAAAAGATGTTGACGAGATTGTACGCACAATATATCTTTTGTCCGGAAGTTTTGGCGGTATAAATCTTGAGGATATATCAGCTCCGCGTTGCTTTGAAATTGAAGAAAAACTTAAAAAAATATGTGACATTCCTATATTTCACGATGACCAGCACGGTACAGCGATTGTTGTGGCTGCGGCGCTTATAAATGCATTAAAGCTTGTAAAGAAGGATATAGATAAAGTAAAAGTTGTTATAAACGGAGCAGGCTCAGCCGGAATTGCAATAGGGAAGCACCTGATGAATATGGGTGTAAAAAACCTTACATATTGTGACAAATTTGGAATCATATATGAAGGAAATCCTGATAACAACAGTGCTCAGGAAGAATTAGCAAAGGTTACAAACCTCGAACATAAAACAGGTACATTGGCAGATGCTCTTGCAGATAGCGATGTGTTTATTGGTGTTTCTGCCCCAAATCTTGTTACAGCGGAAATGGTTAAAACTATGGCAAAGGATGCAATTATGTTTCCTATGGCAAATCCTACTCCTGAAATAATGCCTGACGTCGCAAAAGAAGCAGGTGCAAGGGTTGTCGGAACAGGAAGGTCAGATTTTCCAAATCAGATTAATAACGTTCTTGCGTTTCCGGGTATATTCCGCGGTGCGCTCGACTGTCGAGCAAAATGCATAAATGAAGAAATGAAGGTTGCGACATCTTATGCTTTAGCTTCGCTTATTCCAGATGATGAAATAAGCGAGGAAAATATTATTGTTTCCGCTCTTGATAAAAGAGTTGCTCCGGCGGTTGCTGAGGCAGTCATCAAGGTTGCAAAGGATACAGGTGTTGCACGGATATAAAGATCTGATGATAGATAATTTTTCTTGAAAAGTGAAAATAAATATGATAAAATCTAAGAAGATAGTATCAACTTAGAAAGGATTTCTGTTATGACAAAAAAGTCCGGTCTTGAAAATAACAGGGTAATTGCAGCGGTACGTACCCGTGAAGAGCTGCTATCTGCGGCTTCTTCAAACGTAAAAATTGTGTTTCATCTTTCTCCTGATATACTTAGCTTGGAAGAAGATATTAAAATTCTGCATAATAATGGGAAGAAGTTATTTATTCACCTTGATTTAGCTGACGGAATAGGCAGGGACAGAAGCGGAATACAATACGTAAAGATGCTTGGTGTTGACGGGATTATCAGCACAAGGACGAGCATCATAAAACACGCCAGCGAGCTTGGCGTTTTTACGGTACAGCGCTTCTTTGTTGTTGACTCACAGTCAATCGACACGGCGATAGAAACAATAAAATCCTCAAAGGCACATATGGTGGAGATTATGCCGGGGACTATTATCAAGGTTATAACGCGATTAAAGAACAAAGTAGATGTACCTATAATTGCAGGCGGACTTATTGAAACTGATGAAGAAACTATTGAAATTTTAAAAAGCGGTGCATCAGCAGTCTCTACAGGGAAAACACAACTTTGGAGAGGAAAATATGAATAATTTAAAAAATAAACGACTTTTTCTTTTAGATATGGACGGAACAATCTATCTTGATAATGAGCTTTTTGACGGAACGCTTGATTTTCTTGATTATGTGAAAAGTATAGGAGGAAGATATATTTTTCTTACTAACAATTCTTCAAAAGGTGTGGATAAATATATAGAGAAGCTTGCATCTTTGGGAATAAAGTCAAATGCAGACGATTTTCTTACATCTACTGATGCGACTATACTATATCTAAAAAAGAAAAACTATAACAAAATATATGCTTTCGGCACAAAATCGTTTAGAAAGCAACTTGCAGATGCAGGCCTTTTGATAACGGATAGCTTAGAAGATGATATTGATTGCTTATGTATTGCAAATGACCAAGAGCTTACTTTTCAAAAGCTTGAAGATGCCTGTATACTATTAGGAAAAGGTGTTGACTATGTCGCTACAAATCCTGACTGGGTTTGTCCTACTTGGTATGGATATGTGCCTGATTGCGGTTCTTTTTGTGAGATGCTTTATAATGCAACAAAAAGAAGACCTGTTTTCATAGGAAAACCACAGCCTACAATGGCTGAGCTTGCAATAGAAAAGACAGGATTTTCAAAAGAAGAGACAGTTGTATTGGGCGACAGACTCTATACCGACATAGCCTGCGGAGTAAATGCAGGCATAAGTACCATCTTCGTTTTAAGCGGAGAGGGAACTATGGAGGATTTAGAGAAAAGCGATGTGAAACCCGAATTTGTTTACAAAAATATTCGTGAAATCTATCGTGATTTGGTAAATGAAGAGCAATAATTAAACGAAAAAAGCTGATGAAATTCATCAGCTTTTTATATTAGAAATATGTAAAGTTATCAGATGTATGCATTTGTGAAAAATAGATTTTTCGGTATTCGTTTGTTGTCATCCCTGTAATTTTTTTAAAGACACGGCACAAATATCCGCTGTCGCAGTAGTGGGCTTCTTCAGCGATTTGTTCGAGAGTAAGATTTCTATTTTGAAGAAGTTGCTTTACGAATAAGATTCTCTTCATACTGATATATTTTGATGGAGAAACCCCTGTATAATTTTTAAATACCCTCTCAAAATATCCCACACTTACTCCGCACATATCTGCTATTTCTTTAATGCTTTTGTTTGAAAATGGTATTTGATTAATATGTTTGATTCCTTCGGCTATTACATCTATATTCTTGTTTCTTGCTGCACATTTGCGGTCATCTGCCATAAATCTGAAAATTTCATATGCCTTGCAGTATACATTTAAGGGAGAAGATAAATTTTCGTTGAAAGCCTCTATCAACTCGCAAAATAATTTTCGGTAATAGTTTGAAAATCTTGTTGTGACTATTGTTACTTTATCATCAAAAAAAATCCGGTCATTGGAGAGCCCGACTACTGAGAAATCTTTTTTTCGTTATCAGCGCGTACAACTTCTGAAGAAAACAATGTAAATTCAAAAAGGAATTTTTCTATTTGTTCATCCTTAGGATCAGGTGAGTCTTCCCATATATATCTGGAATTTTTAGGCATATAAACTAAAGCGCCCTCCGGAATATAGAGAGGTGGTACGTTATCTTGATAGCAAATGCTTGTTCCTTTTGAAAACAGGAGCAACGCATCTGTATGACGCGGATTTTGCATTACAAAACGAGTCTTTTCATTTGCGCACTGTCTCACAGGAAAAAGATTTGAAATAGAAAAATATCTGTCAAAAAGTTCAAAAAATCCTATTTTCATATAATCACCATAGTAAAATTATGATATTATTATATGCTATTTAAATCAAGTTGTCAATTAAAGGTTCAAAAAATCCAATTATAAGTCTATTTGTTTCATTGAAATAAGAATTTCACACTGATATAATTATTTCAAATAATAATTAGGAGATGTGTTAAAATGAAGAAAAAATTTACTGTTGCAATCCTTGGTGCTGGTGCCAGGGGTCTTGTATATGCTTCTTTGCTACAAGAGTTACCAGAAAAATTTGAAATAACTGCTGTATGTGATTTTAATCATAATCAGTTAGAGAAAATGAATAGATTTTTAAATCTTCCATCAAAAGCAATTTTTGATGATGAAGATGAGTTTTTAAAGGAAAAACTAGCTGATGTTTTGATAATTGCTACGTGGGATAAATATCACGTTGACCAGTGCTTGAAAGCAATGCGGTTGGGTTACGACATATTATTGGAGAAGCCGGTAAGTGATTCCACCAAAGAAATCAAAGAGCTTTTAGATGTTCAAAAAGAAACTCAAAGAAAGATTGTCGTATGCCACGTTTTGAGATATGGTGCCGGCTATATCAAAATTTCAGATATTTTATCTAGTGGTGTGATAGGGAATCTTGTTGCTATTGATGCTATGGAACGTGTTGCATATTGGCATCAGGTTCAGGCGTATATACGTCTTCAAAGTACACAGGACGATTATCCTACCATATTGGCAAAATGCTGTCATGATTTAGATTATATTCAATATTTTGCAAAGTCAAGGTGTGATGCAGTGTCGTCGATAGGCAGTTTTAACTACTTTATTCCTGAAAATGCACCAGAAGGAGCAACTGATCGTTGTCTTGATTGCCCACATATTAACAGCTGTATATATAGTGCAAAAAAAATATATATAGATAATTGGAAGAAGCAGGGCTGTCCGGAGTTTACCTGGCCATTCAATAAGGTAACACTTGAAAATCCAACCACAGAAGAAGCTTTATATGAAGGATTAAAAACGGTTAACCTTGGCATATGTGTGTTTAGAAGCGGAGTTGAGTCAAATCCTCACGTAGTTGACCACCAAATGGTTCAAATGCATTTTAAAAACGGTGTTGATGCTACATTGAAAATGCAGTATGCTGCAGAACCAGGCAGACGCATAAACCTGTTTGGTACAGCTGGGGAAATCGTTTTTGATGAGCTATATGATATGATTGAAATTAAGCGTTTTGGTCATAAAACGGAAAAGCTTTCTATAAGTGATCTTGTCGAAAGGAGCGATAGTCTGGGCTTCGGTCATGGTGGAGGTGACTATGGATTAATTAAAAATTTGTATTCTATACTTAGTGGTGAAAAAGTCAACTATACTTCATTAGAGGAATCAATGGAAAGTCACCTTATTGGTATCAAAGCAGAGGAATCTCGCTTAAGCGGAGGAAAAACTGTGAAGGTGCATTAAATATATAATTAAAAACTGCCCCATATCAAAATGGGGCAGTTAATTTTTGTCTGCTATTAATAATTTTCTGCTCTTACTTCAAAGTAGCTCTTTGGGTGGTTGCATACAGGGCAAACCTCAGGGGCCTTTTTACCTACAACAATGTGTCCGCAGTTGCGGCATTCCCACATAGTTTCACCAGCTTTTTCGAAAACCTTATTCATTTCAACATTATCAATAAGTCTTCTATATCTTTCTTCGTGCTCTTTTTCTATTTGGGCAACTGCACGAAAACGTGCTGCAAGTGCAGTAAAGCCTTCTTCTTCGGCATCCTTTGCAAAGCCTGCATACATATCGGTCCATTCGTAGTTTTCGCCCTCTGCTGCGGCTTTTAAATTGTTAACTGTATCCGAAATGCCTGAAAGCTCCTTAAACCACAATTTTGCGTGCTCTTTTTCGTTGTCTGCAGTCTTTTGGAAGATTGCTGCAATCTGCTCGTAGCCTTCCTTTTTTGCAACAGATGCAAAATATGTGTACTTATTACGTGCCTGCGATTCGCCGGCAAAAGCAGCTAATAAGTTTTGTTCAGTTTTTGTTCCCTTGTAATCCATTTAAATCACTCCTTAAATATTAATATAAAAAATGTTTTACCAAATTTTATTATTTACATTTTACTTCATTTTTAATCAAAAATCAATAATAAATGTAATTTTTTTTGCGATTAATTTTAGTACAATAATTTCTAAAAGAAATATTGACAAAAAGCCGAAAATATGCTATTATTATTTTAATCTTTAAGATTGGTACAGAGATGCCGACAAGATTGTGTATTAAATAGCTTTTGGTATGCCCTTTTTGGTATATTTCTATATTTGTATGCAAACTCTTGTCGCTTGGCAGGAGTTTTATTTTATATATCGGGGTGATAATTTATGAAATACATTTTAAAAAATGCAAACGTTTTCTCGGGTGGTAAATTTATATGCACCGATATTAATATCTCCGAAAATAAAATTGAATATATAGGTGTTACTGATGCAGATTATAAAGCTTTTGACTGCACCGGTTATCATATTTTTCCCGGTTTTACAGATGTACATGTTCATTTGCGTGAGCCGGGTTTTTCGTATAAAGAAACAATTAAATCAGGCACTTTGGCTGCGGCAAGGGGAGGATATACAGCGGTATGCTCAATGCCAAACTTAAATCCTGTTCCTGACTGCACAGAAAATATGAAATTGCAGACTGATATAATAAAAAAAGATGCTGCTATTGCAGTTTATCCTTACGCTTCGATAACAAAAGGAGAATTAGGGAATGAACTTAGTGATATGGAGGCTCTTTCCAAAGCGGCGGTTGCATTTTCCGATGACGGACGAGGTGTTCAAAATACCGAAATGATGGAAAAAGCAATGATAAAAGCAAAGGAGCTTGATAAAATCATAGCTGCTCATTGCGAGGATAATTCGCTTTTAAAAGGCGGATATATCCATAACGGAGAATATGCAAAAATGCATAACCACAAAGGGATTTGCTCTGAGAGTGAGTGGGGGCAGATAAAAAGAGATTTAGAGCTTGTCCGAAAGACCGGATGTAAATATCACATATGCCATATATCAACAAAAGAAAGTGTAGAACTCATAAGAAAAGCAAAAAAGGAGGGTCTTTCAGTTACCTCGGAAACAGGGCCACATTATCTTGTTTTTAATGACAGTATGCTAAAAGAGGAAGGGCGCTTCAAAATGAATCCTCCAATAAGGAGTGAGGAAGACAGGCTCGCACTTATTGAAGGAATAAAAGACGGAACAATAGATATGATAGCGACAGACCACGCACCTCATTCTTTTGAAGAAAAATCAAAAGGTCTTGAAAAGAGCCTTATGGGTGTTGTGGGGATAGAAACTGCTTTTCCTGTTTTGTATACAAAGCTTGTGAAAACAGGAATAATATCACTTGAAAAATTGATATTGCTTATGAGCGAAAATCCTAATAACAGATTTAATATAGGCAGCAAAATTGCAGAGGGTGAACCTGCCAACCTGGTGGTTTATGACCTTAACAATGAATATATAATAAAACCTGATGAATTCCTTTCAAAAGGAAGAAGCACTCCTTTCGAAGGTGAAAAAGTTACGGGAAAATGTATGTTAACAATTTACAAGGGGGATATAGTATGGAAAGAAAATACGATAGAAAACTGGTTTTAGAAGACGGCAGTGAATATTACGGCTACGGCTTCGGAAGTGATAATGAGAAGGTGTGTGAACTTGTTTTCAACACTTCTATGGTGGGGTATCAAGAAGTTGTCACAGACCCGTCTTACACATATCAGATGGTTGTTATGACATATCCGCTGATAGGAAACTATGGTATAACAGATGAAGATTCTGAGAGCAAAACTCCAACAATAGGTGGACTTATTGTAAGGGATTACAACGATATGCCAAGTAACTTCCGCTATACAAAAACTCTTAACGAGCTTTTGATGGAGAACAATATCCCTGGAATTTACGGAGTTGATACAAGAAAACTAACAAGACATATCAGAGATAATGGAATATGTAAAGTGCTTATAACAAATGCTGATACAGGTATAGATGATGCTGTTGAGGTTTTAAAATCAAGGGAGATTCCAAAAGACGCAGTCTCACGTGTCAGCTGCAAGAAAAGATGGTATTCAAGAACATCAAATCACAAGTATAATATTGTTGCAATCGACTGCGGTATTACTTTAAGTACTATCAAGGGTCTCAATTTACGAGGATGTAATATTACCGTAGTCCCATATAACACATCTGTAGATGATATTCGCTTTATGAAGCCTGACGGAGTATTTATTTCAGGGGGTCCTGGAAATCCTGAAGATGTGCCGGAAGTTATTGAAACCATAAAAAGCTTGCGAGGAGAGTTACCTATTTTCGGTATAGGACTCGGACATCAGCTTATCGCACTTTCGTATGGAGCAAAAGCTTACAAAATGAAGTTTGGACACAGAGGCTCAAACCATCCTGTTAAAAATCTTAAAACAGGAAAAATCGAAATAGTAAGTCAGAATCACAGCTATGCTATCGATAATGATTCTACATCCGGAACAAATCTTACGGTTACACACATTAACGTCCTTGACAACACAGTCGAGGGAGTAGAGTGTGAAAAGGATAATATTTTCGCTGTACAGTACAATCCGGACAGTACACCAAGCACGAATGATACGAACTATCTTTTTGAAAAGTTCTTAGATAACATTAAGGAGGGACAGGAAAATGCCTAAGAGAAAAGATTTGAAAAAAGTAATGGTAATCGGCTCAGGACCTATTATTATAGGTCAGGCTGCAGAATTTGACTATGCAGGCACACAGGCTTGTCTTGCCCTTAAAGAAGAAGGATATGAGGTTGTACTTGTAAACTCTAACCCTGCTACAATTATGACAGATACTTCGATTGCCGATAAGGTTTATATGGAACCTTTGACTCTTGAATATGTTGCAAAAATATTGAGATATGAACGTCCTGATGCTATTGTTCCGGGAATTGGCGGACAGACAGGCCTAAACCTTGCGATGCAGCTTGCAAGAAAAGGAATTTTACAGGAATGTCAGGTAGAGCTTTTGGGAACGAGTGTAGAAAGTATTGAAAGAGCAGAGGACAGAGAACTCTTTAAAGAGCTTTGCGAGGAACTTGGAGAGCCTGTTCTTCCTTCCATAATTACTCATTCTATTGAAGAAGGAAAGAAAGCTGCGCTTGAAATCGGTTATCCTGTTGTATTAAGACCTGCTTTTACCCTTGGTGGAACAGGCGGCGGTTTTGCAGACAACGAGGAAGAGCTTTGTGAAATTATGAAAAATGCTCTTCAGCTTTCACCTGTAGGTCAGGTGCTTGTTGAAAAAAGTATTAAAGGATATAAGGAAATCGAATACGAAGTAATGCGCGACAAAAATGACACAGCTATTACTATTTGTAATATGGAAAACCTTGATCCAGTTGGCATTCATACAGGTGACTCAATCGTTGTTGCGCCTTGTCAAACCTTAACAAGTAAGGAATGCAGTATGCTTCGTGAGAGCGCACTCAAGATTATAAAGGCATTGAAAATCGAGGGCGGATGTAACGTGCAGTTTGCACTGGACCCGCAGTCTTTCGATTATTATGTAATTGAAGTAAACCCAAGAGTTTCGCGTTCTTCAGCTTTAGCATCAAAGGCAAGCGGATATCCGATTGCACGAGTTACTGCAAAAATTGCAGTAGGAATGTCACTTGATGAAATCAAGCTTGCAAATACTCCGGCATCATTTGAGCCGGCACTTGACTATGTTGTCACAAAAATGCCGAGATTCCCATTTGACAAGTTCACTTCTGCGTCAAATAAGCTTTCTACTCAGATGAAAGCAACAGGTGAAGTAATGGCAATCGGAAGAACTATGGAGGAAAGCCTTTTAAAAGCTATACGTTCTCTTGAAATAGGTGTATGCCATATATATAACTCTAAGTTTGACAAAGAGAAAATGTCTGT
>JAZNNI010000093.1:0-74385 GCA_045580145.1 Clostridia bacterium | reverse complement strand
ATTGTGTTTTCTTTCTGAATTTTAACCTGCTTTGCGCGGCCAAGCTGAACAACCTGTGTATCCTTTAAGTCAAGACCGAGTTCTTCGGAAATTACCTGACCGCCTGTTAAGATTGCAATGTCCTGAAGCATTGCTTTTCTTCTTTCACCAAAGCCCGGAGCTTTAACAGGAACGCACACAAAAGTTCCTCTTAGTTTGTTTAAAATAAGAGTTGTCAAAGCTTCGCCTTCAACATCTTCTGCAACAATCATCAATTTCTTGCCCATCTGAACGATTTGCTCAAGGAGTGGGAGAATTTCCTGAATGTTTGAAATCTTTTTATCTGTGATAAGTATATATGCATCATCAAGCACAGCTTCCATTTTATCTGTGTCCGTCACCATATAAGGTGAGATGTAGCCTCTGTCAAACTGCATACCTTCTACTATGTCAGAATAAGTTTCTGCAGTCTTTGATTCCTCAACTGTTATTACGCCGTCAGCAGTAACCTTTTCCATAGCTTCTGCAATAAGCTCACCGATTTCGTCGTTTGCAGCGGAAACTGCAGCAACTCTTGCGATGTCAGCCTTGCCGTTGACTTTTTTTGCATTTGCAAGCAAGTTTTCAACTGCAACGTCTACTGCTTTCTGAATACCTTTTCTTACAATCATAGGGTTAGCACCGGCAGTTACGTTTTTAGTTCCCTCGCGAACAAGTGCCTGAGCTAAAAGTGTAGCTGTTGTTGTACCGTCGCCTGCAATGTCGTTTGTCTTTGTTGCAACTTCCTTTACAAGCTGTGCACCCATATTTTCAAAAGCATCCTCAAGCTCGATTTCCTTTGCGATTGTTACGCCGTCGTTTGTGATAATCGGCGCACCGAACTTTTTGTCTAAAACAACATTTCTGCCTTTCGGGCCAAGTGTAATTTTAACAGTATCTGCAAGCTGGTCTATACCACGCTCTAAAGCGTGTCTTGCTTCTTCGCCAAATAAAATCTGTTTAGCCATTTTTTAATCCCTCCAAAATTAATCAACGATTGCCAGAATATCTGACTGTCTGACGATTGTATATTCCTGTCCGTCAAGCTTAACCTCAGTTCCTGCATACTTGGAAATGAGGACCTTATCGCCAACCTTGACTTCCATTTTAACTTCTTTTCCGTCAACCACTCCGCCTGGGCCTGCTGCAACAATTTCAGCAACCTGAGGCTTTTCCTGTGCGGCACTTGTTAAAATAATACCGCCTTTTGTGGTTTCTTCTGCCTCTAACATTTTTATAACAACTCTGTCTGCCAGTGGTTTAATATTCATCTGACACGCCTCCTTCAAACAATTATTAGCACTCTCTTCGGGAGACTGCTAATAATACTATTATATCTTTATTTACACTCTTTTCAAACTTTGTATGAGGAAAATAATTTCATTTAGGACTCAAAAGCTCTCATTTACTCCTGTTTTCTTTGATTTCCTTTAATTTGTAAAATTTTCCAAAATTTCAAAGCCACTCTCTTTACTATATGCGGGAATTCCTGCAATTAATTCCTTAATATCCTCATAAGAATAATAGGAAGTGTCAATGTTAAGAGACTTTAAGACCGTATATTCATCTCCGCCTGTGTCATATAATGTTAAGGTGGAGCCTTCGAGACGTACTAAAAATTCTGCGGCAGCGGGAGAAGGGGAAGTGGAGGGGAATTCCTCGATACCTTCCTCGTTTGACAGTACCTGTTGCTGACCTTGAGTTCTGCGGCGATACTCATTATCTTTTTTAGCGCAGGAGGCAAAAGTAACGACTATGGAAATTACTGCAACAGGAATTAATATATAATACTGCTTTTTCATAATATTTTTCCTTTCATTGACTTAAAAATCTTTTTTAGTTATATTTTCCAGATTTTTAAAAGTTATGCAAATAAGTTTTTTTACTAAATAATGTTGCATAAAATCTTTTTTTGTACTATAATATAATTGGTTATATATGTAATGTACGCGGGAGGTGCCAGATTTGAAACACGCACGAGATAAACATAAACAAAATTCATCGAATGAAAGAGTGGTTCGTCGCCGTCAGGGTACAGTCGGCGAGACAGCGGACAGACCGTCTTTAGAGGAAAGACGTGCCGAAATGAAGACTGTTCAGGCAAGGCGTGCGAGAGAGGAAAGCAGAAAATCTGCAAAGAAGACGTCTGCGGTAAGAAAAACTGCTAAAGAAAGAAAAAGTACGAAAAAGAAAAAATCTTCTTCTCTTATCTGGGCAAGGCTACGGGTTGGCATAATCATATGTGCTTTGATAGCAGTGGTAATAGTGCTTGGCGTGGGTGCGGGAATGTATGCATCAATCGCTAAGGAAATAGATGCGATGGATTTTGAAGGCATTGCATATAATTTTTCGTCGGCTGTTTTTGCCAATGATGAAAACGGGAACTCTGTAGAGGTTGCATATCTTCATAGTGACGGAAGACGGGAATGGATTGACTCAGAAGAGATACCAGAGGTTGCAAAAGAGGCTGCTATTTCTATCGAAGACGAACGATTTATAAAGCATAATGGTGTTGACATAAAACGTACTGTGGGAGCGGTTATTGGATGGGTAGGAGCTAAACTTACCGGAAAGTCGCCATCCTACGGAGGCAGTACAATTACTCAACAGGTTATTAAAAATATCACCAACGAAAGAGACAGGACAGTGTTGCGTAAGGTAAAAGAAATGATGCGTGCTGTGGCTTTTGAAAAACGCTTTACCAAGGACGAAATCCTGACGATGTACTTAAATATTGTGTATTTCGGCAACAACTGTTATGGAATAGAAGCATCTTCAAAAATGTATTTTTCTAAAAAAGCGATAGATTTAACGCTTGAGGAAGCGGCGATGATAGTTGGTATAACTCAGGCACCGTCAAGATTTGACCCGTTCCGTAATCCGGATGAAACTATTAAAAAACGAAATACAGTTATAACAAAGATGTATGAACTTAAGAAGATTTCGGAAGAGGAATATACAAGGGCGATTAATTCAGAGCTTGGTGTAAACAGTAAAACAAAGGCTATTAATTCAACTGTTTACAGCTACTTTGTAGACCAAGTTATAAATGATGTAATTTCTGATTTGCAGACGAAAAAGGGTTACTCTGAATCTTTTGCGGCTCAGCAGGTGTTTGGCGGCGGGTTAAAGATTTTCACAACTATGGACAGCAAAATTCAGGCCGATATTGAAAAGATTTATACAAATACTGCCAATTTCCCAGGTGCATCACGCGGTATGCAGTCGGCTATGGTAATTATTGATCCTTCGAACGGACAGATTAAGGGTATGGTCGGCGGAATCGGAACAAAAACCGAAAGTCGCGGACTTAACCGTGCAACACAGACTAAACGTCAGGCAGGTTCGTCCATAAAACCGCTCTCGGTTTATTCGCCTGCACTTGAAACAGGGAAAATTACAGCAGCTACGATTGTGACTGACGAACCGCTTACTATCGGTGATTGGTCGCCTAAGAATTCGTATACAGGCTTTAAGGGTGATATGACGATAAGAAAGGCTCTTGAAATCTCTGCAAATATTCCTGCAGTGAAGGTGCTTCAGTCATCAGGCCTTGAAAACAGTTTTAAATTTATGACTGATAAGTATCATTTTACAACACTTGTAAATGATGATAAAAATTTAAGTGCATTGGGTCTTGGAGGTCTTACTGTCGGTGTTACAACGAAGGAAATGGCTGCTGCATATGCTACGTTTGCAAATAAGGGTGTTTATGTAACTCCGCACACATATACAAAGGTTTTGGATAGCACTGGAAAGGTAGTTCTTGAAAATGAGCCTAAAACTACCCGAGTTATGAGTGAGGCAAATGCGTTTATTATGTCAAGCTTCTTAAAGGATGTAGTAAATGGAAGCGCTGGAACAGGAAGAAGTGCAAGGCTTTCGGGAATGTCAACCTATGGAAAAACAGGAACATCAAATGACAGCAAAGATAAATGGTTTGTAGGCTACACACCTTATTACGTAGGCGCTGTGTGGTGCGGATATGACCAGAATAATGGCAGTGTTTCAAGTAGTATACCAAATGGTGTATGGAAAAAGGTTATGCAGGAGGTTCATTCAGGACTTGCGGATAAGGCAATCGAACAGCCTTCGAGTGTAACTGCGGTTTCAGTATGTCAGAAGACAGGTAAACTTTCATCAAGCGGATGTAGCTATGGAAAAACTGAATATTTTGCAAAAGGAACTTTGCCTACAAAGTATTGTGAAAACAAGGGGCATTTTAAGGATGTGATTGAGCCTTCGCCGGAGGGTGAAGGGGAAGGAACTGATATAAGCCCGTCACCGAGCGGTTCACCGACAGCAACAGGTAGTCCTGACCCGACGGTGGAACCGACAAAAAAACCTACAACGTCGGAAAAACCTATACAAAGACCTACTGCGGCGCCGACAGTAAAACCAGACCAGCCGGGTGATGACGTTATAACTTTAGACTAATTTATAAAAAAAGGGGATGATGCTGTGGTAGATGAAATCATTGAACTTATCGGCACAAAACAATATACACAACTTAAAAATATGCTTTCTGATATGGAAGCTGCTGATATAGCATATTTGTTTGATGATTTGCCGAAGCAGTATATGTCCCTTTTGTTCAGAATTATTCCGAAAGAACCTGCTGCAGAAGTGTTCGTAGAGCTTGATTCGGATATGCAGGAAATACTCATAAAGGGCTTTTCGGACAGCGAACTTAAAGAAGTCTTGGATGAACTTTATTTGGACGACGCCGTTGATATTATTGAAGAAATGCCGGCAAATGTCGTTAAAAGAATTATAAGACAGACAGAACCTGAAATGCGAAACAGTATTAATGAAATACTGAATTATCCAAAGGATAGCGCAGGCTCGATTATGACGATTGAGCTTGTTGACCTTAAAGAGACTATGACGGTTGCTGACGCATTTACGAGAATCAGAAGAACGGGTCTTGATAAGGAAACTATTTATACGTGCTATGTAACGGACAAGAATCGCATCCTTTTGGGAACTGTATCGGCAAAGGATTTACTTCTTGCAGAAGAAGACTGTGTAATTTCGGATATTATGGAAAAAAATCCGATTTCAGTAAATACTCATGACGATAAGGAAGATGTGGCATTAGCACTTTCAAAATACGATCTCCTTGCTATGCCGGTTGTAGATAACGAGGAAAGACTGGTAGGGATTGTAACAGTCGACGATGCTATCGACGTTATGCAGGAAGAGGCAACGGAAGATATTGAAAAGATGGCGGCTATTACTCCGTCTGAAAAGCCATATCTTAAAACAGGTATAATTGATACGTGCAGACAACGTATACCTTGGCTCTTGCTTTTGATGATTTCCGCAACATTTACAGGAAACATTATTTCACGTTACGAAGAAGCACTTGGACAATTTGTAATTTTAACCTCCTTTATACCGATGATTATGGGTACAGGAGGTAACTCGGGAAGTCAGTCATCTGTAACAGTTATCCGTGGACTTTCTCTTGAAGAAATTGAATTTAAAGACATTTTTAAAATCATATGGAAAGAACTGAGAGTTTCGCTTGTTTGCGGAATTGTGCTTGCAGGCGCAACATATGCAAAAATGATGATGTTTGATGATGTATCCTCTGCGATTGCGCTTATTGTCAGCCTCACACTTTTGTTCACGATTTTAGTTGCAAAGCTTACGGGCTGTGTTTTGCCGCTTTTGGCAAAAAAGGTCGGGTTTGACCCTGCTGTTATGGCAAGCCCGTTTATTACGACTATTGTGGATGCACTCTCATTGTTTATTTATTTTCAGATTGCATCAATGATTTTATGTATATAAAAATGAAGTCAATGCAAAAAATGCCGTCCCTTTGGGTCGGCATTTTTTATGAGTTTAATTATCTGTTGTTTGAGTTGTCCTTTTTGTTGCTGTTAGAATTCTGATTGTTGTTTGAGTTCTGGTTGTTAGAATTCTGATTGCTGTTTGAATTTCTATTCTGGTTGTTAGAATTCTGATTGTTGTTTGAATTTCTGTTCTGGTTATTGTTTGAGTTCTGGTTGTTTGACATTTAAATCACTTCCTTTCGTTGATGTTTTTAGCCTGTACTTTTTTATAAAAAAATATGCATTAATAAGGCAATTTTACTTGAAAAATTATTAAAAAAATGATATAATAAAGTGTAATACATTAATGGAGAAAACGATGCAGGAAAAGATTTGGGAATATAGGAATAAACAACTGAAAACTGATGATATAAAAGCGTTTGCAATGCGTCATAAACTGCCGCCGGCGATAGCTGTCATTTTAATGAATCGCGGTATAGCGGATGGTGATGTTGAAGCATATTTAAAAAAAGGTCTTGACTGTGTGCATAATCCTTTTATGTTAAACGATATGGAAGAGGCTGCAGACAGAATTTTAGCAGCAATTCAAAACAAAGAAAAGATTATTATTTATGGAGATTATGACGTTGATGGGATAACAGCAACGGCAACTGTTTATAAATTTTTGAAAAATATAGGCGCAGAGGTTGATTATTATATCCCTGACCGCATTTCGGAAGGTTATGGAATAAATATTATGGCAGTTAACAGACTTGCAAGGGCGGGAGTCAAACTGATGATAACCGTTGACTGCGGAATTACAGCCATAGGAGAAGTTGCATTTGCGAAAACGCAGGGTATGGATGTTATTATTACAGATCATCATACCTGTAAGGAGACTATTCCTGATGCCGTAGCGGTGATAAATCCAAAAAGAGAGGACAGTACATATCCGTTTTCAGGTCTTGCAGGTGTAGGAGTAGCCTTCAAGCTTGTTCTTGCTCTTGCGATAAAGCTTGGCAAAAATACCAAGGATGTCTTTTTAGAATATGTTGATTTGGTTGCTGTTGGAACGGTGGCGGATGTTGTGCCGCTTATTGATGAAAACAGGACTATTGTAAGCAAGGGAATTAACGCGATTGAAAACACAAAAAATGAAGGAATAAAGGCACTTTTAAATATAGCAGGTGTGGACGGGAAAGTTCTTGATAGCACCACACTGGCATTTTCTCTTTCTCCGAGACTCAATGCCAGTGGAAGACTTGAAAATGCAAAAACAGCTGTTGAGCTTTTAATATGTGATAATGCGGATAAGGCATACGAAATCGCAGCGCATCTTGATGAAATCAATAGAAAAAGACAGTCTATTGAACAGGAAATATATGAGGAAGCACTCGGAATAGTCGGCGCTTTTGAAAAAGAGCAGCTTGTCTATGTGATTTCGGGTGAAGGTTGGCACCAGGGAGTTATAGGAATTGTTGCATCAAAGCTTTGCGAGAAGTTATACCGCCCGTGTATACTCATTTCCTGCGAGAATGGAAAAGGTAAAGGGTCTGCAAGATCAATCCCTGAAATGAATTTGTTTGATGCACTATCAAGCTGCGAGGAACTGCTCACCGAGTTTGGAGGACATTTGCAGGCGGCGGGGCTTAGCATAAATGCGGATAAAATAGATGAATTCCGTGAAAAAATAAATGTATATGCAAAGAAAAATATTGACACACAAAATCTTGTACCAAAGCTTAAAATTGATTGCAATCTTACGGGAAACAGCCTTACTTTGTCGAGTTCAAAGATGCTGTCGATGCTTGAGCCGTTTGGTGAGGCAAACGAAGTGCCTGTATTTTCTGCCTGCGGACTAAAGGTTATGTCAGTATCTTCTATGGGGCAGGACGGCAAACATCTGAGAATAAGACTTACGGACGGAAATTCTGCCTTTAATGCAGTAGGCTTTGGAATGGGAGACTATGCCGACGATATAAAAGCAGGGGATACTTTAAGCATTGCTTTTACAATGAATGTAAACGTTTATCAGGGAACAGAAAATTTGCAACTGGTTCTAAAAGATATTAAGAAATAGAAGGGAGTGGGACTATGGATAAAAAACTGAATAATATAATATTTAATCCACAGGAGACACTTCCTCAGATAGCTGACGAAACAGATGTCATAGTGGAAAAAATTATTGATATGGTTAAGGGATATAGTCCTAAATCCAATACCGATATTATCTATGTCGCTTATCGTATGGCAAAGGCGGCACACCGAAATCAGTTCAGAAAATCGGGTGAGCCGTATATAATTCATCCTGTGCAGATTGCATATATTGCGGCTGAGCTTTCTATGGATAATATCGCCATCTGTGCAGGTCTCTTGCATGATGTCATAGAGGACACACCGTATACCTATGATGACATTGTTATGATGTTTGGTAAATCAGTAGCAGAGATTGTTGACGGAGTTACGAAGCTTAAGAAAATCCAATACCGCGATCATCAGGATGAACAGGTGGAGAACCTAAGAAAAATGTTCTTTGCTATGAGTAAGGACATTCGTGTCGTTATTATTAAGCTGATTGACAGACTGCATAATATGAGAACACTTGGTTTTATGCCTCAGGAAAAACAGCTTTATATTGCAAAGGAAACGCTTGATGTCTATGCGCCGCTTGCTCATAGACTCGGTATTTCTAAAATAAAATCAGAACTTGAGGATTTGTCGCTAAAGTACCTTGACCCTGTTGCGTATGATGAAATCGCAGAGAGTATCAACAGGAAAAAAAGCGAGCGTGAGGCATTCGTTGCTGAAATAATCAGGACCTTAGAAAAAAGGATGAAGGACAATGACATTGGCTGTGAGATAACAGGAAGAGCTAAGCACTTTTACAGTATCTTCAGAAAAATGTATGCGCAGAACAAAACGATTGATGAAATCTATGATTTGTTTGCGGTTCGTGTTATCGTGGATACAGTTGCGGAGTGTTATGCAGTTTTGGGAATGGTGCATGAAATGTATACACCGCTTCCTATGCGCTTTAAGGATTATATAGCGATGCCTAAGCCTAATATGTATCAATCTCTCCATACTACCGTTGTAGGTAGCGACGGAACACCGTTTGAAATTCAAATTCGTACTCAGGAGATGCATAAGGTAGCACAGGAGGGTATTGCGGCGCACTGGAAATATAAAGAGGGCAAATCGGGCGCTGATTCAATGGATAAAGAGCTTGAATGGGTCAGAAAGCTTATGGAAACACAGGCAGATATTATGGATGCAGATGTGTTTATGAACAGCCTGAAGATAGATATGTTCTCTGATCAGGTTTTTGCGTTTACTCCGCAAGGAAAGGTTATTCCGCTTCCAAATGGGTCAACTGCAATAGACTTTGCTTTTGCTATTCATACACAAGTCGGAAGCAAGATGGTTGGCGCAAAGGCAAATGGTAAAATCGTCACAAATTCATATAAACTGCAAAATGGAGACATTATAGAGATTTTAACGTCGCCGCAGGCAAAGGGACCAAGTAGGGATTGGCTCAAGATTGTAAAGACATCTCTTGCAAAGAGTAAGATAAATCAATGGCTGAAGCACGAAAGACGTGATGAAAATATCATTCACGGAAAGGATATGCTTGAAAAAGAGGCAAGGCGATTAAATATTCCTTTTTCAAAGCTTTTCCGCGAGGAGTGGCTTAAGCCGCTTTACAGAAAATATAACCTAAATGATATAGAAGACCTCTATGCAAGCATCGGTTATGGCGGGCTTTCTTCACAGAAGGTTGTTATGAGACTTCGTGAGGAATATATCAAGGAACAGAAGAAAAATCAGCCCGAAAATACAAGGCCTACACATACTATCCGTAAAAAAGGAAATCAGACCGGAATTGAGGTTAAGGGTATTGATAACTGTCTTGTAAGACTTTCAAAGTGTTGCAACCCTGTACCTGGCGATGAAATTGTGGGATTTATAACGAAAGGAAGAGGCGTTTCAGTGCATAGGGCGGATTGCCCTAACATCCAACCTGATGTGCTTTCTGAGGAGGATAAGAACAGGTTTATAAAGGTAAACTGGACAGGAGAAAACAGAAGCGCATATGTTGCCACTCTTCGTGTTGAAGCAGAGGATGCACCTGGAATGATGATGCACGTTACTACTGTGTTTGCAGAGCTTTCCTTAAACTGTGTATCCATTAATGCAAGAGCATTAAAGGGCGGAATGTCAGTTATGACCTTTGGTGTGGAAATTCACGGAACTGATGAGCTTCAAAAAGCTATGACAAAGATTTCACAGCTTTCAGGAGTTTTAGAAGTTACCAGAACGACAAATTAGGGGTGAGGTTTATGGAAATTCATAGAGAAGAAATTGAGATTATAACGGAGTTTATAAAGCTTGACCAGCTCCTTAAATTTGCGGGAATAGCTGAAAACGGAGCGATTGCAAAGGAAATGATTTTAGATGAAATCGTATCGGTAAATGGCGAGATATGCACTATGCGTGGCAAAAAAATTCGCGGCGGCGATGTTGTGACTGTCGAATTTGAAGATGAAATGTTTGAATTAACGGTGGTATAATGAAGGTAAAAAGTTTGTCTTTAACAAATTTTCGCAATTATGAAAAGGAAAGTATTTCATTTTGTGATGATACCAATGTGATTTATGGTAACAACGCACAAGGAAAAACGAATATTTTAGAGGGAATTTACCTTTTTTCTCACGGCAGAAGCCATCGTACAAAATCTGATACTGAGCTTATTAAATTCGGAAGTAATTTTGCAAGACTTCAGATAGAGTTTTCCGATAAAGGTCGAGACTATCGAGCAGTAATGCAAATTTTGCCGAATGGTAAAAAGACGGTGAAAATAAATAATGTCCCGATTACAAAGCTTTCTATGCTGATGCGGTACCTAAATGTCGTAATGTTTTCACCTGAGGATTTGGAAATCATAAAGGGGGCACCGCAGGTAAGACGAAGATTTTTAGATGAGGCGATAAGTCAGCTATATCCCGTTTATCTCAAAAAATTGATTTCTTATCATAAAAATTTAGCACAGAAAAACAGTCTTTTGAAAAAGCTTAAATTTGCAGGAAAAACCGATGACGAGATGCTTTTGGTATGGAATGAGCAGATTGCTGAAGACGGTAGTGCAATTATGGAATTTCGACGTGATTATATTGAGAGCTTGAAGGGTTTTGCAAAAGAAATACACCATAATATAAGCGGAGAAAATTTAAATTTAGTATATACACCGAGCATAGAATGTGATATAATAAGCAAGGAAAGATTTTTAGAAAAATTGGAATCGGCAAAGCTTCGTGAAATAGAGAATGGTTCAAGTCTTTATGGTATTCAAAGGGACGATTTGAGGTTGTTCATAAATGAAAAAGAGGTTAGAACTTTTGCCTCACAGGGACAACAACGAACTAGCGTTTTGAGTCTTAAAATGGCGCAGATGGAAAGCATAAATTATGCAAGAGGTGAATACCCTGTACTTCTCCTTGATGACATTATGAGCGAGCTTGATATTTCAAGAAGACTTTATCTGACCGAGAAAATACGCGGAAAACAGGTAATTTTAACTTGCACAGACCTTGATACTGCCCAGAGTGCAAAGGGAACAAGGACTTTTGAGATTGAAAGCGGACGAGTTAAGGAGGGATAGCCGGTATGTATCTTCACTTAGGAAATGATGTTGTCGTAGACCTTAAAACTGTTGTTGGAATTTTTGATATGGATAATACGACGGTTTCATACCAGACAAGAGGCTATCTGGCCGAGGCGCAAAAAAATGGACAAGTCATTGACGTAACAGAGGATCTTCCAAAATCCTTTATTGTAACAAAAGAAGACGAAAAAACTTTTGTATATATAACATCACTTGCATCACGAACACTTTACAGGAGAGCAAAATCCGATAATATAATTATTTAAAAGTAGGAGTTTAGAGTAATGGAAAGAATTGAAACAAAATACGACGAAAACCAAATACAAGTCTTAGAAGGGCTTGAGGCGGTAAGAAAGAGACCGGGTATGTATATCGGTTCTACATCCTCAGCAGGACTTCATCACCTTGTCTATGAAATTGTGGACAACTCAATCGACGAGGCTTTGGCAGGATACTGTACCGAAATAAAGGTAGATATCAATCCTGACAATTCCGTTACGGTTACCGATAACGGACGTGGAATCCCTGTAGGAATTCATCCGCAGGAGGGTATACCGACTGTTCAGGTTGTACTTACAATTCTTCACGCCGGCGGAAAATTCGGCGGTGGCGGATACAAGGTTTCCGGAGGTCTTCACGGAGTTGGCTCATCAGTTGTTAACGCACTTTCCGAAAAGCTTGAGGTAGAGGTTTCGGACGGCGAACATATCCATTACCAGAGCTATCAAAGAGGTAAGCCTACCTGTGAACTAAAGGTTATAGGCGATACTGATAAAACCGGTACAAAGATTACATTCAAGCCGGATCCGGAGATTTTTGAGATACTCGAGTTTGATTATGAAGTACTTTTAAAAAGACTTCGTGAGCAGGCATTTTTGAATAAAGGAATTAAAATTATCTTTACAGATAAAAGAGTAGCAGAACCGGAAAGTGTTACACTTTATGCAGAAGGCGGAATTAAGGAATTTGTTTCTTACATCAATAAAAACAAAGACCCGCTACACGACGATATTATCTATTTTGAAGCAACAAGAAATGATATGATTGTTGAGGTTGCGATGCAGTATACCGATGCATACAGCGAGGCACTTTTAAGCTTTGCAAATAACATCCATACAATCGATGGTGGTATGCATGAGACAGGCTTTAAGTCGGGACTTACAAGGGTTATAAATGACTACGCAAGAAAATATAATCTCTTAAAGGAAAAGGAGTCAAACCTTTCAGGTGAAGACACAAGAGAAGGTCTTACAGCGATTATCAGCGTAAAGGTTACAGAGGCTCAGTTTGAAGGACAGACCAAGACAAAGCTTGGAAACTCTGAGGCAAGAACCTTGGTTGAGAATGCTTTGAATGATAAACTGTCTGCGTTTTTGGAGGAAAATCCAAGGATTGCAAAGACAATTATAGAAAAGACTTTGACGGCATCCCGTGCGAGAGAGGCTGCAAGAAAAGCACGTGAGGCAACAAGAAAAAATGCGCAGGCAAGCAACTCTTCACTTCTCGGAAAGCTTGCAAAATGTACCGACGAAGGTGCGGATTATGCTGAAATCTACATCGTCGAGGGAGATTCTGCGGGCGGTTCTGCAAAGCAAGGAAGAAACAGACGCTTCCAGGCAATTCTTCCGCTTTGGGGAAAGATGCTAAATGTTGAAAAATCGAGAATTGACAAGGTTTACTCAAATGAAAAGCTCCTGCCCGTAATTCAGGCATTAGGTGCTGGAATCGGCGAAGAATTTGATATAACAAAGCTGAAGTATGGCAAAATAATTATTATGGCCGATGCCGACGTTGACGGCTCGCACATAAGAACACTTCTTCTTACATTCTTCTTCAGATATATGAGACCGCTAATCGAAAATGGAAACATATATCTTGCCCAGCCACCTCTTTATAAGGTGTATAAGGGCAAGAATGCAAATTTAGTTGAAAAGTTTGCATATTCTGATGCGGAAAGAAACGCACTATTAGAGGAAATGGGTAGCGGTGCTAAGGTCCAGAGATATAAAGGTCTTGGTGAGATGGACCCGCCTGAACTTTGGGAAACAACAATGAATCCTGAGACAAGAACAATGCTGAGAGTTGAGCTTGAGGATGCTATTGCGGCAGACCAGACCTTTACAATCCTTATGGGAGATAAGGTTGAGCCAAGACGTGAGTTTATTGAAAAACACGCAAAGTATGTTTCAAACCTTGATATTTAATCATAGAAAAAACCCTGCGATAAATTCTGTCGCAGGGTTTACTTATTTTATGTGGTAGCTGATAGACTATAATCGGACGGACTTTTTCCGGTAACTTTTTTAAAAGCATAATAAAAGTTTGAAGTATTGTTATATCCACATTTTGCCGCAATTTCGAGCTTGGTAAGGTCGGTTGTTTCAATATAGGAAATTGCCTGTTCAATTCTTTTGATTGTTATGTATTCCCAAGGTGAGATGCCGTTTAACTGCTTGAATTGTCTGCAAAAATAGTTTTTGCTCATATGAGCAACATCCGAAAGCTCGGAAAGAGTCAAATCAGATGCAAAGTTTTCGTCTATGAAATTTAAGACTTTAGACATATACTTTTGCGTATGACGGCTTAAAAGTATTTCGTTTTCATAGAGTTTGCCATCAAAGGTCCGTACCATTTCAACAAGTATATTTATAAGATGTACCTTGAGCATTGTTTCATATTCGGGCATTTTTTCTGCTGCCTCTTTCTCTATTTTATAAATAATGTCACGTATTACGTCTGCTGAAGTACCTTTTAGCTCGTTTAAGGGGCTATCCTTTCTGCTGAAAAATATTTGCATAATGTCTTTGCCGGAAAAACCAAGATTATCCGACCATATAAAACGCGGCTCAAAGTGAATATTTAAAAAGTGCGTGTGGCAATCGAGTTTTTTGAGCCAATGCACCTCGTCGGTGGAAAAAAAGAAAATATCTCCGCTTTTAAAGCTGAATTCTGAATAATTTGTTGAGTAAATTCCGCTGCCGCTGATTACCATTGTCAGCTCAAAGGCTGTATGATGATGCTCATAGAACATAGTTTTTTCAGGAGGCATTGACGAACGAAAAATAGTAAGAGGTGATTTTTCGGAAGAATATATCACTGCCTTGTCAATTCTTTTTTCATTTTGCATATTAAAACCTCTCAAATAAAATCATAATATATTTGACATATTCAGTAAGATAATTGATGAAAACAATCTATGGCTATTATATAATAAAGAAAATAATATGTCAAATATATTATTATAAAAAGGAGGAATAAAAATGGCAAAAGTGGTAACAATGGGCGAAATTATGCTTCGCTTATCGACAGAAAATCATCAAAGATTTTTGCAGGCAAATAAGTTTGAGGTTTGCTATGGTGGAGGAGAAGCAAACGTGGCAGTTTCTCTTGCAAACTACGGACATAATGCAGAGTTTGTGACAAAGGTTCCTGAAAATCCTATTGGTGACTCAGCAGTTGCAGCTCTTCGCAAGATGAACGTAAAGACCGATAATATCGCAAGAGGCGGAGATAGACTTGGAATATATTTCCTTGAAACAGGTGCATCAATGCGTGCATCAAATGTTGTTTACGACAGAGCAAATTCATCAATAGCAACAGCTGCTATATCTGATTTTGATTTTGATAAGATTTTTGACGGCTGTGACTGGTTCCATTTCACAGGAATTACTCCTGCTGTTTCAGATAGTGCAGCAGAGCTTACAGAAGCAGCATTAAAGGCGGCAAAGGCAAAAGGTGTTAAGGTATCATGTGACCTTAATTTTAGAAAGAAACTTTGGTCAAGCGAAAAAGCTCAGCGTGTTATGACAAATCTTATGAAATATGTTGACGTTTGTATTGGAAATGAAGAGGATGCGGAAAAGGTACTTGGCTTTAAACCGGGTGATACAGACGTTACAAGCGGAGAGCTTGAGCTTGCAGGATATAAGAGCATATTTGAGCAGATGGTGGAAAAATTCAATTTTGAATATGTGATTTCTTCTCTCAGAGTATCACACTCAGCATCTGACAATGGCTGGTCAGCCTGCATTTATTCAAGAGATACAAAAGAATTCTATCACTCAAAAGAATATAGAATAAGCCCTATTATTGACCGCGTAGGCGGTGGTGACAGCTTTGCAGGTGGTGTTATCTGCAGAATGCTCGACGGTAAAAACTTTAAGGATGCACTTGAGTTTGGTGTTGCAGCATCTGCACTCAAGCACACTATTCCGGGAGATATGAATATTGTCACAAGAAGCGAGGTTGACAATCTTGTTGGCGGAGACGGCAGCGGTCGTGTTCAGAGATAATTATGAGGTGAAAAATATGAATATTTTAAGTGAAATTTCAAACATAGGAATTATTCCGGTAATAAAAATAAATAATTCAGAAAAAGCGGTTCCTCTTGCGAAGGCACTGATTGACGGAGGACTTTGTGCGGCTGAGGTTACATTTAGAACTGATGCGGCAGAAGATGCAATCCGTGCAATAACAAATGCATATCCTGAAATGCTTGTGGGTGCAGGAACAGTTTTGACTATTGAACAGGCGCAAAGAGCGTTGAACGCGGGTGCGAAATTTATTGTAAGTCCGGGATTTAATCCAAAGGTTGTAAAGTGGTGTCTGGACAACGGGGTAACACCGCTTCCAGGCTGCACAACTCCGTCTGAAATTGAACAAGCACTTGAGCTTGGGCTTAAAGTTGTAAAATTCTTCCCTGCAGAACAGAGCGGCGGTCTTGAAAAAATTAAGGCAATGTCTGCTCCGTATGGGGACGTTAAATTTATGCCTACAGGCGGCGTCAGCCTTGACAATATGAATGAATATCTTGCAAACAAGAAGATACTTGCTTGTGGCGGAAGCTTTATGGTTAAGGAAAGCTATATAGATAATGATAACTGGGACGAGATTACAAAGCTTACCAAACAGTCGGTTGACAAGATGCTCGGACTTGAAATCGGTCATATAGGAATAAATCACGAAAATGCAAACGAAGCCCAAACAACCGCTGATATGCTATCAATGCTTGTAGGAAAGAACATTGAAAGGGAAACGGATAAAGGAATGTTTGTCGGCTCTCAATTTGAGATTATGAAAGCTAAAGGACCGGGAAAATGCGGACATATCGCAATCCTTACAAATAATGTTGACCGTGCGGTTTATCACCTTTCAAAGCGTGGTGTCAAGTTTAATATGGAAAGTGCGACATATAATGATGACGGCACAAGAAAATTCATCTATTTAGAAGAAGAATATGGTGGATTTGGTGTGCATCTTATTCAAAAAAAGTAATTGAAAAGGCTTGAGAAATCAAGCCTTTTTTTGTGTTCTTGGAACAAAATGCAATATTTTATGAACAAAATGATCTATTTTTTGTTTTTAGATTAAGTATAATTATGATATGAAGGTGTTTTTTGTCTTAAATGAAAGAGGTAAATTATGAAAATAAATATTGTTGCAATAGGTGTTTTAATATCATTATTTGTATTTTTTTGTTCAATATCTATTGATGTTGTGGCAACAAATGAAAATTCTTTCACATTAATAAAGGTGGACAATACAGATACAAGCATACAGGCAATAAATCCGGAAAATCATAGTCAAATTATCCTTGCAAACGATTTGGTGTATGAGTATTACAGCTCTTATGATTATACGAAGTCATTTCCGGACAAATATTATCAAAGTAAAGATATATTTGCTCCGAACAGTATTTCATTAGAGTGGAGTGACTGCGGTGCTGATTACTATATTGTGAGACTTTCACAGAAATCTGATATGTCCGATTCTAAGTACTACATAACAAATGCAGAAAAACTTGCATTAGATGATTTGTTTACCGAAACAACATATTACTGGCAAATTGAAATGGTTAAAGACGAAGAACGAAAAGAAAGCAAAATCTTCTCGTTTGAGGTTTTACCGTCGCCAAGAACTGTTAATATTGAAGGTGTGAGCAATACTAGAGATGCAGGAGGGAAGTTGGCTGGTAATGGTTATCGTATGAAGGAAGGTTTATTCTATCGTGGTGCAAAGGTGAATGACATTACGGATGCCGGTAGAGAATTTGCAATATGCGATCTGGGAATAAAAACTGACCTTGATATACGAAGCTCTACGGAAGCAGCGGGAGGGTCACCTTTTGGCAGTGATGTAAAGCACATCAATGCGAATGGACCTTATTACCATCAGATTTTTGAAAAAGAATATCAAGAGGCTCTTGCAACGGAAATAAAAACATTTGCTGATCCTGACAATTATCCTATATACGCACATTGTTCTCTCGGAAGAGACCGTACCGGAACGATAGTTATGTTGATTCAGGGGTTGTTAGGTGTTGATAAAAATACAATAATGATGGACTATCAACTTTCATTTTTTTCATCTAAAGGATGTCAGGATGGTGCTGCAGCAGACTATATGCTGAATACTAATATGCTGAATGCTTATAATTCAATATCAAGGTATTCACCCAAAGAAACCTTTTCAGAGGATGTTGAAGCATTTATGCTCGATATAGGTGTTACAGAGGAGGAAATAGCATCAATTAAGAGCATTCTCCTTGAGGAGGTAAAATGATATGAATAAAAAACTGTTTTTTGTGATTGCAATAATTTCTACTTTTGTATTTTTTCAGAACTTTGCAAACTGTGCAAGCTATAATTATAATGATTATATGGGACAGGATGAAATTCCATATGGCGGAAATGCGGAAGGTTACGGATATGACGATTTTATAATGTACGACGAAGCAGGAGCGGCTGATGCAAATGTCCCGACAGGGTATTCGGGATATGTTCTTAAAATTGCACAAGAAGGCTCCGGCGCGATAGGTTTTTCTGTTGATTTGTCAAATTATATTGCATCAGATGTAGAGGAGATTAAGTTCCGAATATATTGTCATGCAACTACAAAGGCTGTAAGAATGACGACAAATGGAGGAGGCAGTTGGCATATAAATTCTACTCCGTCTGCAACCGAAGAATGGATAGAAATATCATTCTCAAATATAAAAAACATAACTGATTCAAACGGATATTTAAAACAATTCAGTTTTGGACTAAGAAACTCGACGGTTGGTAGTTTTTATCTCTATGTTGACAGTATAACTGTGGTGACAACCGAAGTGTCGGGAGATATAACCCCGCCTGTTATAAGTCTGGAGACTGAAGAATTTTATGTTCCTGTAGGTACTAAACTAAGACTCGATGTAGATGCTACAGACGACAGTGGAGAGGTGAATGTAAGTTATTTATGGAGCGAAGGTGCGATAGACAGGAGCGGAAGACTTTTAGAAGGCAAACATACCTTAACAATAACTGCAACAGATGCTGCTTCAAATACTGCTTCAAAAAATGTGTTTTTTACAGTAAGCAAATACGATGTGACGATTAATAGGGAATTTATATGCATTAATAATGCGGTATCGAAATGTATGTTGATTGTGGCTTGTTACGATGATGATAATACTTTGGTTGATGTAATGTCTATCAATGATGTTGTAAATAACGTTAAATATAATATAGCATCGCTTTCTGATAAAACAAAACAGATAAAAGTTTTTGTATGGGACAGTTCAAACACACTTTATCCCCTTAGCGTTATAAAAAAACTAGAAATAGTTTAAAAAGGTTAAGAAAAGAAAGCTAAATAAGGAGAACATATCAAAAATATAGGCGGTAGCTTAAATGCTACCGCATTTTTTATAATAAAAAAGGTTCTTGTATAAAACAAGAACCTTTGGAGCGGAAGACGAGATTCGAACTCGCGACGTTCACCTTGGCAAGGTGACGCTCTACCACTGAGCCACTCCCGCATTTGCAATGGATATTATAGCACAATTTGAGGTGCTTGTCAATATATTTTTTCAATATTAAAAAAATTATACCCCTTGAAATTGAAAGTAAAAAAGTATACAATATACATATGATCGAAATTTGAAAGGAATTAACAAAGAATGAAGCCAAGTATTGGTTCTGTGTTTAACTGGATAAAGGATGCAGAGCTTGCCGGAAGGCATATAGAAAAAATGAAAATATCCAAGCATTTAAGGAAACTTCAGCTTCTTTTGGAGGAGGATATTACGGATGAAGTGAAAGAGGAATTGGAAAAACAGATTTCAAAGAAGCTTCATCTTAATCGTATTGAGATAAGAAAATTTGAGGCAGAGGATTTTGCCTCTGATTTTGATACGGAAGAAGAAGCAAAGGCATACATAAAACCGAAAATGGTAGCAAAAAGAGAAATCAGGGATTTGGGAAAGGCGCATTCGGAGGGTGTTATTTATGGTAGTAGCATACGCTCTGAACTTATGCCTATTTCGGCAATTAATGAAAATTCTGATGTGGTTTGCTTTGAGGGTACAGTTTTTGTCGCAGAAATAAAGGATATAAAAAGTAAAAAAAGCGGCAAGGAATTTCATCTTGTAATGCTTGACGTGACTGATTTTGAGGATTCAATTTCGGTTCAGTTTTTTATAGAGATAAAAGAAGAGAATGAAGAAAAATTTGAAGAAGTCAAAAAGGCTTTTGGTAAGGTAAATAAAAGTGTAGAAAAAGGCGGACTAAAGGCTGGCGTATACGTAGCAATCAAGGGAAAGGCACAATATAATGATTATGCAAAAGAGGTTGTAGTAATGGCAAACTCTGTTTGCTATGCGGCACCCCCTGAAGAAAAACAGGACAATAGCGAGAAAAAAAGGGTAGAACTACATCTGCATACACAGATGTCTCAGATGGACGCTGTATCTTCGGCAGCTGCGCTTATAAATCGTGCGGTATCGTGGGGGCATTCGGCGATTGCGATTACTGACCACGGTGTCGTTCAGTCATATCCTGATGCATTGAAAGCTTCGGGCGATAATGAGAAGATTAAGGTGATTTATGGTGTTGAAGGATATTTGGTTGATGATACCGCAAAAATTACCGAGGGTGAAACCGATATGCCTTTGAATGGCAGCTTTGTTGTATTTGACATCGAAACCACAGGACTTTCCAAGGATAATGATGAAATTACCGAGATTGGTGCAGTTAAGGTTGTAAATGGAGAGATAACTGAAAAATGGGGGACTTTTGTAAATCCAAAAAGACCTATACCACCAAAAATTGTTGAGCTTACATCAATTACAGACGATATGGTTAAGGATGCACCGGAAATAAAAGAGATTTTGCCTGAATTTTTTGAGTTTTGCAGCGGATGTGTACTTGTTGCACATAATGCAAAATTTGATACAGGATTTATTAAGGTGGCGGCAGAGAGGTGTAAATTAGAGTACCCATTTGCACATCTTGATACCTTGATTCTTGCAAAGTGTCTTTATCCTGATTTAGGAAACTATAAGCTTAATAATCTGTCTAAGCATTTAAATATCGTGCTTGAAAATCACCATAGAGCAGTTGATGATGCAAAGGCAACTGCAGATATTTTTATTAAGATGCTCGAAGAGTTGAGGCAGCAAGGGAAAAATCAGGTATCGAGCCTGAACAATGATTTTGATATGCGTGGTGCAGCGAAAAGGAACAGAGCCAACCACATAATTTTGCTTGCTAAAAATCTTCAGGGTATAAGGCACATCTATGAAATGGTGACAAAATCGCATCTTGATTATTTTTACAGGACGCCGAGACTTCCGAGGAGTCTTATTGAGGAAAAAAGAGATGGCTTAATTATTGGCTCTGCCTGTGAGGCTGGTGAACTTTTCCGCGCTGTTGTTGAAAAAGCATCTGATGAGAAAATTGAAAAAATTGTTTCATTTTATGATTATCTGGAAATTCAGCCTATCGGCAATAATGCCTATATGAAGCTGTCGGATGAATTTCCTGATATCAATACGGATGAAGACCTAAAGAATTTAAACAGGCAGATAGTAGCACTCGGTGAAAAGTATGCAAAACCAGTTGTTGCTACCTGTGACGTGCATTTTTTAGATCCAGAGGGTGCGAGCTATCGAAAAATACTTATGAACTATAAAGGCTTTTCGGATGCCGACAATCAAGCACCGCTATATTTTCGGACCACCGAGGAAATGCTTGAAGAGTTTGCATATTTAGGCGAAGAAAAGGCATATGAGGTGGTTGTTGAAAATACAAACCTGATTGCAGATATGGTGGAAAAGGTGCGTCCTATTCCAACTACAAAATGTCCACCTGTTGTAGATGGAGCAAAGGAGGGCATTGTAAACGATTCACTCGCAAAAGCTAAGGAAATCTACGGCGACCCGCTACCCGAAGTTGTGCAGGCACGTCTTGATAAAGAGCTTTATTCTATTACAACTTACGGCTTTTCAGTTATGTATAGGATTGCACAGGAGCTTGTGCGAAAATCTTTGGACGACGGATATCTGGTAGGTTCAAGAGGTTCTGTCGGCTCATCTTTTGTTGCCTTTTTGTCAGATATCACAGAGGTTAACTCGCTTCCTGCACATTATATTTGCCCGAATTGTAAAAATTTTGAGCTTGTAGGAAGTGATACGGGTATTTCGGGGTGTGACCTTCCTGATAAGGTTTGCCCGAAGTGCGGGACAGAATATAAAAAGGACGGACACGATATTCCTTTTGAGACCTTCCTTGGATTTAAAGGCGATAAAGAGCCAGATATTGACCTTAACTTTTCGGGAGAATATCAGCCAACTATTCATAAGTACACAGAAACATTTTTTGGAGAAGGCCACGTTTTCAGAGCCGGAACTATCGGTACAGTTGCAGAAAAAACAGCTTTTGGATATGTTAAAAAATATGCTGAGGAGCGAGGTATTCATATAAGAAATGCAGAAATGAAGAGACTGGCGGCGGGCTGTGTTGGAGTAAAAAGAACGTCAGGACAGCACCCTGGCGGAATAATTGTAGTGCCATACACAAACGATATTCACGAATTTTGCCCTGTGCAGCATCCGGCGGATGACGTAAAATCAACGATAATAACAACACATTTTGACTACCATTCTATTGACCAGAACCTCTTAAAGCTTGACGAACTTGGTCACGATGACCCGACGGTAATTAGAATGCTTGAAGATTTAACAGGACTTGATGCAAAGACTATTCCTTTGGGTGATGCAAAAACGCTGAGCCTCTTTACATCAAATGAAGCACTGAATATAAAAGATGGTGAGGATATAGGAACTGAGCTTGGAACATACGGAGTACCGGAATTTGGTACTAAGTTTGTGCGCCAGATGCTTGAGGATACAAAGCCTACGAAATTCTCTGAGCTTGTCAGAATTTCAGGACTTTCGCACGGAACAGACGTGTGGCTCGGTAATGCACAGGAGCTTATCAGGCAAGGTCTTTGCGACCTTTCACACTCAATTTGTGCAAGAGACGATATTATGATTTACTTAATTGCCTGCGGAGTTGAGGCAGGTCACGCCTTTAAGATAATGGAGGCAGTAAGAAAAGGAAAGGGCTTAAAGCCAGAGGACGAGGAAGCAATGAAAGCGGCAGGGGTGCCGGAATGGTATATGGATTCTTGTAAAAAGATTAAGTATATGTTCCCGAAAGCACACGCTGTAGCATATGTTACTATGGCATTCAGAATAGCATATTTTAAGGTGTATTACCCTGAAGCGTTCTATATTGCATATTTCTCGGTGCGTGCCGATGACTTTGATGCGTCGATTATGACAAAGGGTATAGGGGTTGCAAGACAGGCGATTGAGGAATTAAAGGAAAAGAAAAATAGTGGTACGATTTCGCCTAAGGAGGAAAACCTTGTTCCAATTCTTGAAATATGTGTTGAAATGTATGCAAGAGGTGTGGGTTTTATCCCGATTGACCTTTATAAGTCGGACGCGACAAAGTTTTTGCCAACACCGGAGGGAATACTTCCTCCTTTAAATGCTTTCCCAGGAATGGGCGATAATGCTGCAAAGGCAATCGTTGAGGCACGTGAGGATGGTGAGTTTAAAACTATTGAGGAGTTCAGAATTCGCACGGGCGCGACAAAGACGATTATTGATATGCTGATAGAGGCGGGATGCCTTAATCTTCCCGAAAAAGACCAGATTTCACTTTTTGACTGAGAATGCAAAACAACAAAAATGCAATAAAAAATCTCTTGTTACATTTTTAAACAAGAGATTTTTTTATATTAACTTGTCAACAAATATTCATTACTCCGGATTTCTCGCGTCGTGGTAATATATATTGCCTTTTTCATCTTGGATTTCCCAAACCGGTATGAGTGTTGCTGATTTATGATAAAGAGTGACATCCGGTATGGTATAGCCAAGAGTAAGCTCTGTAATTTTTGCAGGTACATTTGTGACTGAAGGTATACAGTCAATGAGCGCAGAAGTGACAGTCTTTAGTTCGTTTTCCTGTCCTTTTGTGTGGGAAATATTAAACCAGGTTCCTGAAACCTCGGTAATCTGCGTTCCTGAAATTTTTGTTGTTATGACAGAATTAAAAAGAGGAAGAGAATTAACCTTATTTTTCAGGGTGATGGAAAATTCATCTGAGTATTTTTCTGAGTATATTTCAGCATTGGATAGGTCGAAACCTTTGCTCTTTAAAAATTCAATAGCAGTTGCGCGTGCATCTTTTTCGTTAGTTTTTTTTGAATCACTTTGGGATATGCTTTTGTAGGTAAAGCCGTCGCCGGTAAATTGAATGGTTCCGCTATTAGATTCGTACAAAAATTCGTCTGTTTTTTTTGCACCCTCACCCAAAAAAGCTCTTGAAAATGCATTGAAGTCATAAATAACATTATCTGCCTCAGCATATGGCAGAGACAAAATGTTCTCAGGAATACTCTCTTTTTCTATACTGATATTATTGTTTTTTAGAATTTGAATGGTTGACTCTATAATTTCGGGAGCTACAGCTGTGAGCCTTCGGGTAGAGATTATAATGTTTCCCAAGAGAAATAAGTCGGAAAAGAGGAACAATATTATAAGTATTGTTTTAGCTCTGTACCAGTTCATATATACCTCCTTATTTATTGTGCCACAACATTATCGATGCCGATATACCAGTCAACAGATTTTTCGCCGATGGTGAGATTATCTATATATGACGGTACCATTTTTATTATACGGATTTCATTCATCGAATTTTGATATTTTGCAATAATGTTATCAAGTGCTTCTATATATATTGTAGAGTCCTTAGAATATCCCAATGACTCGTATTTTCTTAATATTTGCTTATATTCAGTCAAATAACCATTTGAGATTTTTGCGCTGATGGCGTTTTGACCTTCAAAATATAACGGCAAACCATTCGTAATGTAATCGAATGTGAAATGCGATTCGGACTGAGAGGTAAGCGGCGAGGTGATGCACATATCCAAATCTATTCCGGAGGCTGCATTTACTTTATCGACAAAGGATGCGATGGAGGATACATTTGAGTGTGTATCAAAGGTTGTAAGACTTGAAATTCTTATTCCTGTATCAGTGGCGGTAAAAGAAAGAATGCCGTCCGGTGAAATTTTCAAAATTCCATTGTTTTCCACAAAAACAAGTGAGCCGTCTGCTTCAGTATATCGGCGCACAGTGTTGGGATTGATAGAGAAAGCCGTCAAAATTGCGCTTATTGTCTTGTTGTTAACCTCATCACCTTTTAAAACGGGGTTGGATGAAGTTATCACATCTGCAGTGATAGGGGAAGAGTAAATAGGTATCATTGGTGACAGAAAGGTCTTCTGCCCACCCAGGTCTTTGTCAAAGTTAAGGTCGAACGAGTAATTGATAACAGATTCTTCGTCCGAATGTTGCTCGGACACAGCCTCAATTATAGGACTCATTTCACTTGAGGCTGTGTCAATTTTATAAAAGGACGAACCATCTTTTTCCGAAATATATACGTTTCCATTGTCACTTATAACAATATCTTTAAAGCTTTCAAAAGTACGCTCGGTTTTTGAAATTCCTAACAAATTTGCAAAATTCTGTGACGAATAACTGCATGGGTATGAAAGATATACAGACTTTGCGGTCAGGACCGAGTACCAGCTTTCCGCTTCGATGTATGTTACAGCTCGTGCAGGCTCTGAGAAAGCCTTTTTGAGTATTTTATTTGAAACTGTAAAAATATTACTGAATTCCTTGCTGTTTCTTGGGTATTCAAAACGGCTTGACTGATATCCTGTATTTACAATAATCTTTTCCGGGACAGCAAGCTGACCGGTAACCGAATAGTCATTTTTTTTGACCGTATTTCCTATATTAAAAAAATTATAGCCGGAAGGCCATAATTTTTTATTAACCAGTATTTTTTCGGCCAATATGATATTAACGATTACAAGCAGTACCAAGATGATGCTTTTAATACGTTCTTTATTCATAGTTTAACCTCTTATTTTAAGAAATTCAATATATTTACAGTAACACTTTTGAGTCTGTCAACAGTGCTTTTCTTTACCTTTGAAATCTGGATTGTAACAACTTGGTCACTTGCTCCGTTATCTGCATAAACAACGAAAGTATTGCTGCTGTCAGGCAAATCGACCACAGTACTGTATAGACCGCTTGCACCAATCTGTTTTAAAGGCTTTATAAGATGACAAGTATCATCTATCGGTGAATACTTATATATTCTTACATTTGTGCCGCTAGAGCCTACTGCTGAAATAGTATATGTCTTATCAGAAGTAGATGCAGAATGTGACTGCGGTCTTTTTATGTAAATAAGGTCTGCTGCATTGCCTTGTGCAGTAAGCGGAATAGATGATTCATATGCCGCATATGATACGCACTGAGCAGGTAAAATAATCAGCAGCGCAAGCAATATTGATAAAAGCTTTTTTTTCATTATGAACAACCCTTTCAAGCTCTAAATAGTGGACAGTTATTTCATTTTACAATACCATTATATCATAACAGTATTACAAAGCCATTACACCGCATTTAAAATAAGATAACATTTAAAGGGGTACTGATATTATAACTTCGGTACCCTCTCCCAAGGTGCTGTTTATGGTAATGTTTCCGCCAAGTTGGTTCATAAGTTGCTTGGCAATAGCAAGGCCGAGCCCTGTTCCACCTGTTTCACGTGAACGCGCTTTGTCAACGCGGTAGAATCTTTCAAATATTCGAGGCAGATTTTCTTTTGGAATACCTATTCCGTTGTCGCGGACTTTAATAAAGGCATCCTGATATAAAGCACCAGAATAAATCTCGATTTTTCCATTCTCAGGAGTATATTTGATTGCGTTTGAAATTATATTTATAACCACCTGCTCCAGCTTATCTTTATCTGTCATAATATAGGAAGAACCGCTCGGAACATATTTGATGGTTTGATGCTTCTCTTTTGCCGAAAAATACATTTTCTCTACAATCTGAGAAACGAATGAGGACAACTCTATTTGCTCAAACGGACGAAGCTCATATTGACCCTCGTCAAGACGAGAGAGTGTCAAAAGGTCCTTTACAATACGTGTCATTCGGTCGGCTTCGGCTGCAATAGTAGCCAAAAACCGATTTTGAGTTTGGGTGTCGGTAGGCATATCCATAAGTGTTTCTGCGTAAGATTTAACCGTTGTAAGCGGTGTTCTGAGCTCGTGAGAAACATTTGCAACGAACTCGCGACGTGAAAGCTCAAGCTTTTGCTGATTTGTAATATCGTGCATTACTACAAGAATACCACCGATTCTGTTTTCGATAGAGAAGGGTGCAAAGGAAAAACGAATAACCTTATTTCCTATGCTTGCCTGCCTTTCAGTTTTTTCTTCGTCTTTTATATAAATGATGTTGCCGATTGTAATATCAGCATCTATTTCTTTGAAAAAGGCATCAAAATTAATATCATCATAATATTGTCTGCCAATCATTTTTTTTGCTTCCGGATTTATATGGATAAGCTCGCCCGAAAGGTTGAATGCGAGGATACCGTCGGTCATATTGCTCAGTATTGTTTCAACTTTGTCTTTTTCAGAGTTTACTTCTTCAATAGTGTCGTGCAGAGTTGCCGACATATACGCGAAGGTGTTTGCCAGAATGCCTATTTCATCATCAGATTTAACTTTGTTAATATGGTCAAACTCGCCTGATGCTATGCGTTCTGCGCTGCGTGTCAAATCGCGAATAGGCTTTGTAATGGTGCGGCTGAAGAACAACCCTAAAATAACTGCAATAAAAACAGAGAATAAAAGTGCCTCTACAAGAATGAAAAGGACATTTCTTGTAATGGAATTTACCTCGTTCTTTGTGTCTTTCACATAGACAATGTATTTAGGAGTATCGTTTGCTTCAATAGGGACAGCAAAATCCATATAGCTTTTTTCTGTGTTTGAAATATTGCCAACCTGTCCGGTCATTGCAAGTATTACATTGTCACTTTTTTCGATTCCTGAGTTTCTGCCCGCGTCGGATTTTATAACAGAGCCTGTTTTCGCGTCCAGAATGCTGTAAAATCGGTAGGTATCAATCCCGAGAGGCCCTATGTAAGAAGTCACAATATCCCATACACCGTCAGCACCGTCTGTTTCTGCACTTTTTTCAAGCTCGGAAACAAGAGTAGGGGTAAAAACCTGCTCCATCATAACAGAAAATTCTGAGTTATAGAACTTGACAATATTTGCAGTAAGAAAAGCACCGATAACAACAACTATCGACAGTATTGTCAGTATAAAAATTGCTACAATTTTGGTTTGAATACTTTTAAACATTTTTTATGCCTTGTTAAAGTAATATCCCACGCCGCGCTTTGTGATAATATAACGTGGCATTCCAGGGTCATCTTCAATTTTTTCTCTTAGACGCCTCACAGTAACGTCAACGGTGCGTACATCACCGTAGTACTCATAGCCCCACACATTTTCAAGCAGATTTTCACGAGAGAAAATCTTGTCGGGCTGTGTGGAAAGGAATTTCAAAAGCTCGAATTCACGCAGAGTTATATCTATAACCTTGCCGTGCTTTAAAACCTCATAGCGTTCAGTATTTATTGTAAGGTCTCCGGAAGTTATTGAATTTGCTGACTCCGTAGCAGTCTGCGCACGGTCGATTGACATTCTGCGAAGATTTGCCTTTACTCTTGCAGTAAGCTCGCGTATAGAGAATGGTTTTGTCATATAATCGTCTGCTCCAAGCTCTAAGCCGAGGACTTTATCAACTTCCTCCTCGCGTGCTGTCAGCATAATAATCGGAACTGAAGACTTTTCGCGGATTTTCTTACATACTTCAAATCCGTCCATTCTTGGGAGCATAACATCCAAAAGTATGAGGTCAGGATTTTCTGAGAGTGCAAGCTCCAGTCCAGTTTGTCCGTCCATTGCTTCCAAAACCTTGTAGCCTTCCTTAGTAAAATTGAATTTCAGAATATCAACAATGGCCTGTTCATCTTCTATTATGAGAACACATCTTTCGTCCATTTTATTTACATCCTTTCAAAATATATACATTATTATTGTAACAGAATGCGAGTAAATCTTCAATAGTAAATTTGAAATATTTTAAAAATTTTGTAGAAAAATATTTTATTTTATTATTGGATAAAAAGGGGCGCAATTTATAGTTGTTTTTTTTGAAAAATTATGATACAATATTAAAATAGGTATAATTATGGAATTTTTTAGAATATATATAAAATTTGAGGTGTAAAATAATGGCGAACAAAAAAACTCAAAAAAGAGCTGCTGAAAAGAAAACAACAGTCAACAGAACGAATAAATCATCAAGAGCGGCATCAGGAAAGACCGTTTCTTCAAATAAAAAGAACGTAAGAAAGAAAAAATCATACTCATATGTGATGCCTGGTGTGTGGCTTATCCTTGCGTCAATTCTTCTGGGTATATTTACATATGGAACAGCTGAGGGTGTTTTGGCGGGTTTGATTAATGATGCTATGTTCGGATTGTTTGCCGGAACTGCATATTTAGTGCCGCTCGTTCTTATGGCACTTGCAATTTATGTATTCAAGGTAAAGCGAACCAATAAACTCGCACTAAAAGCAGGACTTTCTATTCTTGAGGTTGTGCTTGTAAGTACTCTTGTTATGCTTTTCTGGCAAGAGGATATGCCCGCTGTTTCGGCTTTGTGGAATGAAGGTATTGCGGGACACGGCGGCGGGCTTTTGGGCGGAACTATAGCCTTTTTACTTGCAGAAAAACTGATTGGAAGAGTTGCATCGGTTGTTGTTGTAATTGTTGTTATGGCTGTTGTTATGACATTTATTTTAAATGTATCATTTCAAGGGATTATTGAAGGTTTTGCAGGTGATGAGCAAGAACTTGACAATAGAGAAACTGAAGAAATTTCTGAAAAAATTGCCCGTGCAAAAAAACGTCTCGGTGAAATTTCGGAAAAGGGAAATAATATTGATGTTTTTTCAGATGGTGATGATAAAGTAAAGGGCAAAAAGAAAGCTCAAAAAGAGGACAAGCCTGAAGAAAAAGAGGGTGCTGTGCAGTTTGACCCTAATGTGTTCTTAGAGGATGTTGCAGCACAGCTTCCGCAGACAGAAGGGGTAAAGGAGCTTTTGGAGGAGCAGAAAAAGAAGAACGCAGAGAATGAAAAAACTAAGAAGGCTTCAAAAGCAACTGAAGAAGAAAAGGCAGAAGTAAGTCAGGAAATAAAAGAATCCATTGAAAAGCCTGTAATTGAATATAAACTGCCGCCTATTGAGCTTTTAAAAAAGGTGGATGCTGTGTCATCAGATAAGCGTAGGGAAATGTATGAAACTGCAAATAAGCTTATGACCGTATTAAAGGATTTCGGTGTTGATGCAAAGCTTTTGCAGGTAACACAGGGACCTACTGTTACAAGATATGAAATTCAGCCTTCAACTGGTGTTAAACTGGCAAAAATCACAGGTCTTGCAGAGGATATTGCATTAAACCTTGCAGTTCCGACGGTGCTTGTTGCAGCCGTGCCTGGAAAAGCGGCTGTTGGTATTGAAGTGCCTAATAATACGGTCGGAACAGTATCGGCAAGAGAGCTTATGGAAAGCGAAAGCTTTAAAAATGCAAAATCAAAGCTGTCTATTGCACTTGGTAAGGATATAGGCGGAAATGTTGTAATCGGAGATATAGCAAAGTTTCCGCACGTCTTGATTGCAGGTTCTACCGGTTCTGGTAAGTCGGTGTGTATAAATACCATAATAACAAGTATTCTTTATAAGGCGCGTCCTGACGAGGTTAAGCTTATAATGATTGACCCTAAAGTGGTTGAGCTTGGTGTGTATAATGGTATTCCACACCTTTTGATTCCGGTTGTGACTGACCCTAAAAAAGCGGCAGGAGCTTTAAACTGGGCTGTTGGTGAAATGATGAGGAGATATTCGCTCTTTGCAGAAACTGCTACACGTAATTTGAAGGGATATAATGAACATATCGAAAAAGAAGGCGGAGAAACTCTGCCGCAGATAGTAATAGTAATCGACGAGCTTGCCGACCTTATGATGGTTGCCGCAAAAGAAGTAGAGGACTATATATGTCGCTTGGCACAGCTTGCAAGAGCTGCGGGTATTCATCTTATAATTGCAACACAAAGACCATCTGTTGATGTTATAACAGGGCTTATTAAAGCAAATGTACCGAGTCGTATTGCATTCGCTGTTTCAAGTGGTGTGGATTCAAGAACAATTCTTGATAAGGTTGGTGCAGAAAAGCTTTTGGGAAAAGGCGATATGCTTTATCACCCAACGGGGCTTCCGAATGCAGTTCGTGTTCAGGGCGCATTTGTTTCGGATGATGAGATTGAAAATATCATAGGATTTATAAAGGAAAACTCTGAGGAAACCAACTATGCCCACGACCTTGAAGAACATATCGAAAGAATGGCATCAGGTGAAAATGGTGTGACTGATGAAGATGATGGCGAGGATGCGGACGAGCTTCTGCCACAGGCAATAGAGCTTGCCGCCGAGCTTGGACAGATTTCTACTGCTATGATACAGCGCAAGATGAAGGTTGGCTATGCAAGAGCGGGACGAATAATTGACCAGATGGAAACCAGAGGACTGATAAGCGGAGCAAACGGCTCAAAACCGCGAGATGTTTACTTAAACAGAATACGTGGTGTGCAGGAAGATATGTTCTCAGATAGTGAAGACGAGTACGAAGAGGAGTACGAAGAGGAGTACGAAGAAAATAACGAAGAAAATTACGATGACGAATGATTTTTTGCCTGTCACAAGACAGGATATGGAAAAACGCGGCTGGAATCAGCTTGATTTTTTGTATATAGTAGGCGATGCGTATGTTGACCATCCAAGCTTTGGCCATGCGATAATTTCGCGTGTCTTGGAATCTAAAGGATACAAGGTCGGCATTGTTGCCCTTCCTGACTGGCGCTCGACAGAGGATTTTAAAAAATTAGGAAGACCGAGACTGGGTGTTTTAATATCGGGCGGAAATATTGATTCTATGGTGAATCACTATACTGCTGCAAAAAAGCGAAGGAGCGAGGATTTATATGCTCCAGGGAAAAAGGCTGGAATGCGCCCTGACCGAGCTACTATTGTATATGCAAACCGTGTTCGCGAGGCTTTTGGAGATATTCCGATTTTGATTGGCGGAGTGGAGGCAAGCCTTAGACGTTTTGCACACTATGATTATTGGGATGACAAGGTAAGAAGGTCAATTCTTTTAGACAGCCGTGCTGATATTCTGATGTACGGAATGGGCGAAAAGCAGATTGCTTTAATTGCAGAATGTCTTGATAGCGGAATGGATGTTAAGGATATAACTTATGTAAAAGGAACCTGTTATCTTTCGTCTACTGACCAGATTGAAGATGCTGTTGTTATTCCGTCGTATGAGGATTGCTGCAATAGTAAGGAGAAGTATGCGATTTCCTGCAAAATGCAGTATTATGAGCAGAATCCGTATATAGGAAAGACTGTTATTCAACAGCACGGGGATAAATTCCTTGTGCAAAATCCGCCTATGGAACCTCTTACGCGTGCGGAACTTGACGATGTGTACGGACTTGCCTATATGAAGAACTACCATCCAATGTATGAAGCTGCGGGCGGCATTGATGCTATAAATGAAGTCAAGTTTTCGATAACAAGTTCAAGAGGTTGTTTTGGCAGCTGTAATTTTTGCGCGCTCGCGTTTCATCAGGGCAGGATTGTGACCTCGAGAAGTCACGAGTCAATTATAAAAGAGGCAGAGGAAATGACGAGGCTGCCTGACTTTAAGGGATATATTCACGACGTAGGCGGACCGACGGCAAATTTCAGAAAAGCAGCTTGTGAAAAACAACATACATTGGGAGCTTGCAAGGACAGACAATGTCTTTTCCCGACGCCGTGTAAGAATATGGATATTTCCCATAGGGAATATGCTGAGCTTTTGGAAAAGCTTAGAAAAATAAAGGGTGTAAAAAAAGTATTTATCCGTTCGGGAATTCGTTTTGATTACCTGATAAATGATAGGGATGACAGATTTTTCTATGACCTTTGTAAGCATCACGTAAGCGGACAGCTAAAGGTTGCTCCTGAGCATATTTCGGATAATGTTCTTAAATATATGGGAAAGCCGACCATTGATGTTTATAACAAATTTGCGGATAAGTATTACAAGATAAACGAAAAAATAGGCAAAAAGCAATACCTTGTACCATACCTTATGTCATCGCATCCGGGAAGTACACTCTCGGACGCAATCAAGCTTGCACTTTACTTGAAAGAGCATGGTATAAATCCACAGCAGGTACAGGATTTTTACCCGACTCCGGGCACAATTTCGACCTGTATGTTTTATACGGGACTTGACCCGTTTACGATGAAGAAGGTATATGTTCCCAAATCACCAAAGGAAAAGGCAATGCAAAGAGCACTTTTGCAATATAAAAATCCGGAAAATTACAGGTTGGTGGAAGAAGCTTTAAGGCTTGCGAAAAGAAGTGACCTTATCGGCTTTTCACCAAACTGTCTCATAAGACCAAGAAAAGAAAAAAAGGAGAATGAAAATGGCAAAAATATTAAGCGGAAAAGAAGTATCGGCAAGAATAAAGGACGAACTCAGAAAAGAGGCAGACGGTCTTAAAGCACAGGGAATTATGCCCGGACTGGCTGTAATTATAGTAGGCGATGACCCTGCAAGCAGAGTTTATGTAAATAATAAAAAGAAAGCCTGTGAGGAAATCGGAATTTTGTCAGAGGAATATGCACTTTCTGCCGATACAAAGGAAGACGAGCTTCTTGCACTGATTGATAAATTAAATGGTGACAGCAGAATATCGGGAATACTTGTTCAGCTTCCGCTGCCTCGCGGAATTGATGAGGAAAAGGTATTAAATCGCATAAATCCTAAAAAGGACGTTGATGCTTTCCATCCTGTGAATGTCGGCAAGATAATGGTGGGCAATTTTGATTTTGTTCCGTGCACACCGGCAGGAGTTATGGAGCTTATAGCTGAGAGCGGAATAGATATAAGCGGAAAAGAATGTGTAGTTGTGGGAAGAAGTAACATTGTAGGTAAGCCTATGTCAATGCTTCTTTTGCATAAGCACGGAACTGTAACAGTTTGCCATTCGCGTACAAAGGATTTAAAAGAGGTTACAAAGCGTGCAGATATACTGGTTGTAGCGGTTGGTATACCAAACTTTATAACAGGCGATATGATAAAAGAGGGAGCGGTTGTAATTGATGTTGGCATAAATCGCCTTGCGGATAAAAAGCTTGTAGGCGACGTTGAGTTTGAGACAGCCGAAAAGGTGGCGAGTGCAATAACACCTGTTCCGGGTGGAGTTGGACCCATGACAATAGCAATGCTTATGAAAAACACATTGAAAGCAGCGGTAATCAATAAGGAGTGAGGATTAATGAGTACAGAAGAACTAAAGGCAAAAATTAAGTATATTGATATTGAATATATGTATGGCTGTAATCCAGAAGAAAGAGGTTTTTATGAGGACCGTTTCAAAAAGGTGATTGACGGTTTTTCCCAAACCTTTGGAAATGGTGATAACCTAAGACTTTTCTCAGCACCGGGAAGAACTGAAATCGGGGGAAATCATACCGATCATCAGCACGGAGCTGTGCTTGCAGGGGGCTTGAATCTTGATGTTTTGGGTGCAGCAAAATTAAATGGTACAAATACAATAAGAATACAGTCTGAAGGCTACGAAATGGCTACTGTTGAACTTTCCAATCTTTCAGAAAGTGAAAATGAATATGGGAAAGCAGCGGCCTTGATAAAGGGAATTGCGGCGAAGTTTACCGATATGGGATATAAGCTGTCTGGCTTTGATGCATACACTATTTCAAGTGTATTAAAAGGCTCGGGTATGAGCTCGTCTGCTGCTTTTGAGGTGCTTGTTGCCAATATTATAAATGAAATGTTTGCAAATGGGGAAGTAAACCCTGTGGAAATTGCAAAAATAGGACAGTATGCGGAAAATGTATATTTTGGAAAGCCTTGCGGACTTTTAGACCAGATGGCATCATCTGTCAGCAATGTGGTTGCAGTTGATTTTGCATCCCCCGAAAAACCGATTGTAGAAAAAGTTGATTTTGATTTTGGAAAGACAGGATATGCACTTTGCATAATAGATACAGGTGCAGACCATTCAGACTTAACTGATGAATATGCGGCTGTAACTGTTGAAATGAGGGAGGTTGCAAAATTTTTCGGAAAAGAGTATTTAAACGACGTCTCAAAAGACGAATTTATGAAGAAAATCAAAGAAGTAAGAGAATCTGTGAAAAATGATAGGGCCATACTTCGTGCAATTCATTACTTTGATGAGACCAAGCGTGCAAAAGACGAGGCGTTAGCTCTTAAAAACGGAGATTTTGATGAGTTTTTGAAGCTTGTAAGAAAATCCGGTCAATCTTCGTATATGTATCTCCAGAATGTCTATGCATCATCAAATCCTACTAATCAGGCGGTGAGTCTTGCACTTTGCCTGTGCGATGAGCTTTTGGGCGAAAAGGGTGCATATCGTGTTCACGGAGGCGGTTTTGCAGGCACGGTTCAGGCATTTGTGCCGAATGATATGCTGAAGGAATTTAAAGCAGAAATTGAATCAGTATTTGGCGAGGATATGTGCCATATTCTTGCAATACGACCGGTCGGCGGCTGTGAAATAAGAATTAAATAGGCAAAAAGGGATTGCAACAGGAAGAAATTAGTGATATAATAGTAAAAAATGCAGATATATGGAGGAGCGACTATGGGCGCCAAATATAAAAAAGTATTAATAAAAGTATCAGGAGAAGCCTTGGCAGGAGAAAAAGGCTATGGTCTTGATGTTCCTACAATGCGCAAAATTTGTGAAAACATTAAGAAAGTAGTTGATATGGGAGTTAAGGTCTCAATCGTTGTAGGAGGCGGAAACATCTGGCGCGGTAGAAGCGGCGGAGGAATGGACAGAACACGTGCTGACCATATGGGAATGCTTGCAACCTGTATAAATGCTTTGGGACTTTGCTCAGAGCTTGAAAACTGCGGAGTTGATACAAGAGTTCAGACTGCCATTGAAATGAGACAGATTGCAGAGCCTTATATCAGATTAAAGGCAACAAGGCACTTGGAAAAAGGAAGAGTTGTAATTTTTGGTGCAGGAACCGGAAATCCGTTTATGTCAACAGATACAACTGCCGCACTTCGTGCCATTGAAACAGATGCGGAGGTTATCCTCCTTGCAAAGAAGGTTGATGCAGTTTACGATTCTGACCCTAACATAAACCCTGATGCGAAAAAGTTTGATGCACTCTCTTTTAATGATATTCTCTCAAAAGAACTTGGAGTTATGGACTCAACAGCAGCATCAATGTGCAGAGATAACGATATGCCTATATTGGTATTCGGACTTGATGACCCTGAAAATATTGTAAAAGCAGTTATGGGCGAAAAAATAGGTACACTCGTAACAAAAGACGGAACAAGATAAAATGGGCAATAAACCCTTTTCATACATAATTTATTTAAAGAAAGGTAAGTGAGATTATGGGAAAATATCCTGAAGTTGAAGAAAGAATGAATAAAAGAGTGGAGGGTTTTCACTCAGAACTTAAAACAATCAGAGCAGGACGTGCAAATGCATCAGTTCTTGATAAGATAGCTGTTGAATATTATGGCTCAATGACACCAATCGCACAGATAGGCTCTATTTCTACACCTGAACCAAGAATGCTTGTTATTCAGCCATGGGACCAGACAGTTTTGTCTGAAATCGAAAAGGCAATCAACAAGTCTGATATAGGTATAGCACCGCAAAATGACGGAAAGGTTATCCGCCTTAACTTCCCGCCTCTTACTGAGGAAAGAAGAAAAGAGCTTGTTAAGAATGTGAAGAAATATTCTGAAGAAGCAAAGGTTCAGATAAGAAATGCCCGTCGTGATGCCATGGATGACTATAAGAAGAAACAGAAGGCATCTGAAATCACAGAGGATGATTTAAAGGGTATTGAAAAGGATATTCAGGCGCTTACTGATAAATTTATCAAGGAAATTGATGATATTACCGCTGCGAAGGAAAAAGAAATTCTCGAAGTTTGATTTTTTATGAGGCTGTCTGCATAGAGCAAATATGTAAAAATCCCTGAGAAAATTGTTGTTTTCGGGGTTTTAGGCTGTGTTTGCTTATGTCGGCAGCCTGTAATACTGTAATGAGGTAATTCTATGCTTTTTAGAAAAAGAAATAAAAAACAGGAAATCGATTTTAATAATTTACCAGTGCATATTGGTGTCATAATGGACGGAAATGGAAGATGGGCTAAAAAACGAGGACTTCCAAGAAGTGCGGGACATCAGGCAGGAGCAGATACTTTGAAAAAAATTGTTACAGAGTGTAACAAAATGGGAATAAAGTATATTACTGTGTATGCGTTTTCTACCGAGAACTGGAAAAGACCGAAAGAAGAAGTGGATTTTTTGATGAATCTGCTGATGAACTATCTAAGGGATGCAGAGCGTACTCTGGCGGGCGAAAATGTTGTGATACGTGCAATCGGCTTGCGGGATGAACTTTCCGAAGAAATGAGAGAGCAGATTTTAAAGACTGAGAACTTTACGAAAAATAACACAGGTATTGTTATGAATATCGCCTTAAATTATGGCGGTCGTGAAGAGCTTGTTCACGCTGTAAAGGAGATTTGCAAAAAGGTTTTAGATGGCGAGAGTAGTGTTGATAGGATAACGCAGGAGATGATTTCGGATAATCTCTATACTGCCGGTCAGCCTGACCCTGACTTTATTATAAGAACAAGCAACGAGCAAAGGTTGTCAAACTTTATGATGTGGCAGGCGTCATACTCAGAGTTCTATTTCACAGAGACTCTTTGGCCTGATTTCTCGGTAAAAGACCTTTATGATGCAATTTTGGCATATCAAAAGAGAAATAGAAGATATGGCGGAGTGTAAAAGAACAATCATAACTTTCAAATAATAATTTATATTGTTTTTGAATAGAAAGGACTGGTTTGGATATGTTAAAAAGAATAATTACTGCGTTAGTAGGACTTGCAGTATTTGCTGTTGTAATTTTTGCTCATCAGTATGTACTTTATGCGGCAGTTGCTGCTATAATAATGGGAATGCTCTATGAAATGTATGGAGTGACGGATACAGATAAAAGAGTGAAAATAACTGGATTTTGCGCAGCATTAATGCTAATCGTAGGTTTTGTTATAAATAAAGCTATGTTCAGTTATTATGGTGCAATTATGCTATTTATGCTTATGATGGTGGTGCTTCATAAAAAAGTGAAGTCGAGCGAGGTCCTGTCTGCAGCGGCCGTTACGCTTTTTATTGCAACGTGTATGCTTAGCTTAGTTCTCATAAGAAAATATTGCGATAAGTACACCGTAATTCTTCCGTTCATATGCGCTTGGCTTACAGACACAGGAGCGTATTTTACAGGAACATTTTTTGGAAAGCACAAGCTGGTTCCTGAAATAAGTCCCAAAAAGACTGTTGAAGGGGCGATTGGTGGAATAGTGCTTTCCACTATAGGAAGTGCTTTATATATAGTCATAATGTGTCTTTTAATGGCGGGAGGTATGCCAAAAAATTTAATAATACTGAAGTTTGCATTGCTTGGATTTGGCGGTTCAGTTGTATCGCAGATAGGCGACCTGATTGCTTCTTGTATAAAGAGAGACTATGGGAAAAAAGATTATGGTTCAATCTTGCCGGGTCACGGTGGACTTTTAGACCGATTTGACAGTGTGATTTTTGTATCACCATTTGTATATTACGCAATGGGATTATTTATTTTATAAGAGTACATACGTGTCATTAATAAAAGGAAAAGGAATAATGGAGAGATTTACACATAATATATCTATATTGGGAAGTACCGGTTCAATAGGAACACAGACTCTGGAGGTTGTAAGAGAATATCCGGGCATAAGAGTTTATGCAATGTCTGCACATTCAAATATTGAACTTTTGGAAAAACAGGTTCGGGTATTTAAGCCTGAGCTTGTTTGTGTTGTTGATGAAAAAAAGGCAGAGGAATTTAAAGTAAAAATTTCCGACACAAATGTAAAGGTTGTGTCAGGAAGTGAAGGACTTATAGAAGTTGCAACCTACCCGAAAGCACAGACTGTAGTTACTGCAGTTGTAGGAATATTCGGGCTTTTGCCAACTATTGAGGCAATCAAGGCAGGGAAGAATATAGCTCTTGTAAACAAAGAAACGCTTGTAACCGGCGGGCACATAGTTACACGTCTTGCCAGAGAAAACAACGTAAAGCTTCTGCCTGTTGACAGCGAACACTCAGCAATTTTCCAGTCACTTCAGGGGAATTCTCAAAAGATTAAGAAGATAATTCTGACAGCATCAGGCGGCCCGTTTTTCGGAAAAACTAAGGATGAACTAAAGAATATAACTCCCAAAGAGGCTTTAAAACATCCAAACTGGAATATGGGAGCAAAGGTTACTATAGATTCATCTACATTGGTAAATAAAGGTCTTGAGGTAATTGAGGCAAAGTGGTTATTTGATGTTGATATTGATAAAATTGAGGTTTTGGTGCACAGGCAAAGTGTGCTTCATTCTGCAGTTATGTATGAGGATAATGCAGTTATCGCTCAGCTTGGCACACCGGATATGAAGCTGCCGATTCAGTATGCTCTTACATATCCTGATAGATTGCCGATGAAAGGAAATGAGCTTGACTTCACAAAATATCCTTCTCTTACATTTGCAAAGCCGGATACAGAAACCTTTTTTGCACTCGAGCTTGCAAAGAAAGCAGGCAGAGAGGGTGGGATTTTGCCGACAGTTTTCAATAGCAGTGATGAAGCGGCTGTGGAATTATTTTTAAAAGGGAAAATAGGATACCTTGATATTGCAGAATCTATAAGCGAAGCGATGTCAAAGGTGAAAAACATAAAGAACCCATCTATTGAAGAAATAATAGAAGCGGATAAGTATGCCAGATGCGCAGTATATTCAAGGAGTTGATATGTGTTGGTTACAGCTATTGTAACAATTTTGATTTTTCTTGTTATGATAACTTTGCACGAATTTGGTCATTTTATAATGGCAAAATCTGTGGGAGTTAAGGTACTTGAATTTTCTATTGGTATGGGACCTGCAATTTTAAAGAAACAAGGAACAGAAACACTTTATTCTGTACGAATTTTTCCTATTGGCGGATATTGTAAGCTTGACGGGGAGGACGGAGAAAGTGAATCACCCACAGCGTTTTCAAATCAAAAGCTTTGGAAACGCTTTTTGGTAGTTTCGGCAGGAGCAATTCTTAACCTTATTTTAGGCTTTGTACTGTTTGCAGTTATAGTCGCAATGACAGGACCGTTCGCTTCAAATATTGTAGGGAAGGTTGATAGCCGCTCATACCTTGCAGATACAGGTGTTTTAGCGGGCGACAAAATTATTGCCATTAACGGACATAAGATAGGATTTTATAATGATATTGCTCTTTATACAAGCGAATTTGAGAGCGGCGAGGAATTTGAACTGACAGTAAAGCGAAACGGTGAGAAGCTTGGATTCAGACTGAAGCCGTCACAGGACATCACAACAGTTACTTATGGTGAAAATTCCGCTAAATATTCTGACACAATTAATGGTGTGGAAGAGGTGCGAACTGTTATGTATGAAGATGGCGATGTGCCTCGGGAGTATATAGGAAAAACCTTTTCTACCACCAGATATATCATTGGATTTGAGCCGCAAATGACCGATGTGACGGCGTTTAATCTTTTACCACAGGCGTGGAACTATACAACCTATATAGCAAGAAGCATCTATGTGGCACTCGGCGAAATGATAACAGGAAAAACAGGGCTTGATAATGTTTCAGGACCTGTGGGTGTTGCTGGGGTTGTAAGTGAAGCAGTAAATTCGGGTTCTGTGAAAACAAGCTCGGTAAATGTGTTGTTTATTGTTGCTATGCTATCTGTAAACCTTGGAATATTTAATCTTCTTCCGCTTCCTGCACTGGACGGCGGACGAATCTTCTTTATGTTGGTCGAACTGATAAGGAGAAAGCCTGTACCGCCTGAAAAAGAGGGAATGGTTCACGCAATAGGACTTTTGCTCCTTTTGGCACTTGCGGTCGTGATTTGCTTTAATGATATATTGAAACTGATTTCTTGATAAAACCTTTTGGGGGAGTTACTATATGAAAAAAACAATAAATGTCGGCGGAGTGAAAATAGGCGGAGAAAACCCTGTTTCAATCCAGTCAATGACAAATACAGATACTCGTGATGTCGAAAAAACCGTCAGCCAGATAAAGCGTCTTGAAACTGCCGGATGTGAAATAATAAGGGTTGCAGTGCTTGATATGGATGCGGCGAGAGCTGTCGGAGAAATAAAAAAAAGAATTAATATTCCGCTTGTAAGCGACATTCATTTCGACTATCGCTTGGCACTTGAATGCATCAAAAATGGCGTTGATAAGGTAAGAATTAATCCCGGAAATATCGGTGATAAGGCGAGAGTTAAACAGGTGGCAGATGCGTGCCGTGAGAAAGGTATTCCTATAAGAATAGGCGTAAACGGTGGCTCGCTCGAGAAAGATATATTGGAAAAATACAAAAAACCTACTGCGGAGGCACTTGTTGAAAGTGCGCTTCGCCACGTTGAAATTTTAGATGACTTAAACTTCTTTGATGTATTGGTTTCGATAAAGGTTTCAGATGTCCCGACTATGCTCAAAGCTTATCGCAAATTTAATGAGCTTAATGATATTCCACTTCATATTGGAGTAACAGAAGCGGGGACACAAAATGCAGGAATGGTGAAGTCTAGCGTAGGTATAGGTAGTCTTTTGTCAGAGGGTATAGGAAATACAATGCGTGTCTCACTAACTGCTGACCCTGTCGAAGAAATTTATGCCGCAAAGGAAATTTTAAAGGTTTTAGGACTAAGGAAACAAGGTGCAGAGCTTATTTCCTGCCCGACCTGCGGAAGAACAAAGATTAATATGATTCCGATTGCCGAGGAAATGGAGGAAAGGCTTAAACGTGTTGATAAAAATATCAAGGTTGCAGTTATGGGCTGTGCGGTGAATGGGCCGGGCGAGGCTCGTGAGGCAGACATTGGTGTTGCCGGCGGAATTGGCGAAGGGTTGATTTTCAAAAAGGGCGAAATTATAAAAAAGGTAAAAGAGGAAGACATAATTTCGGCATTAATGGAAGAAATTGAAAAACTTTAAGATAAGGAAGATTTTATGAAAAAATACTTGATTATAAATGGTCCTAATTTGAATATGCTTGGGATAAGAGAACCATCGGTGTACGGAAGCCAGAGTTATGATGACTTGTGTAAGTTCATTTATGACTTTGCGCAAAAATTAGGGGTAGAAGTGGAGTTTTTCCAAAGTAATTTTGAAGGCGAGATTGTGACAGCCATACAAAAAACTTTGGGGAATTTTGACGGAATCGTGATGAATCCCGGCGCATACGCACACTATTCATATGCAATTCACGACGCTATTAAATCTGTTACGACTCCGTGTGTGGAGGTTCACATTTCCGATATTTCAAAGCGTGAGGAATTCAGAAGAACATCTGTAACAGCACCTGCCTGTGTTAAAATGATTTCCGGTAAAGGCTTTGATGGATACAATATGGCATTGGAGTACTTAGAAAATGGGGAGAATTGATAAGTTAAGGGAACTTTTAGGCGAAAATGAGGGTGTAATCCTGACGAGTTATCCTAATATATTTTACTATACCGGCTTTACGTCGGAGGATGCAATCGTTTTTATTACGAAGAAAAGACAAATCTTAGTTACAGATTCACGCTATACTGTTCAGGCAAGGTGTGAGGCAAAGGACTTCGAGATACGAGATATAACGGAGGGCGTTGAAAAAATAGCTGACCTTCCCGAAGTTGAGATTTTTGGCTTTGAAGAAAAAAATGTAACGATAGCTGATTTTGCAAAATATCAGAAATTCGGAAAAAAGCTTGTTCCTATGCAGGATAAGATTTCAGGACTTAGGAAGATAAAGGACAGCCTTGAAATTCAAAAAATTTCGGCAGCAGAAGAACTGGCAGATAGTGCATATTCATATGTTCTGGGAAATATTCGTGCCGGAATGACAGAACGCGAGGTTGCACTTATGCTTGAGTTTTATATGCGGAAAAACGGAGCATCGGGAACCTCGTTTGAAACAATCGTGGCAAGCGGACTCAGGTCATCTATGCCGCACGGAGTGGCAACCGATAAGGTTATCGGAATTGGTGATTTTGTGACTATGGATTTTGGCTGTCGGTTAGACGGGTATTGCTCGGATATGACAAGAACTGTTGTGATGGGAAAATGCTCCGAAAGACAACGTGAGATATATGAGGTTGTTTTAAAGGCTCAAAAAGCGGCAATAGATGCAGCAGGGCTTGGGAAGAAATGTTCTGACATAGACAAAGCGGCACGTGATATTATCATAGATGCCGGATTTGGAAAAAATTTCGGACATAGCCTTGGACACAGCGTGGGAATTGAAATTCACGAACGTCCTGTGTTTGCACCGAAAAGTGATGAAATTCTCGAAAAGGGAAATGTTATTACAGTTGAACCCGGAATTTATATAGAGGGCTTTGGCGGTGTGCGTATTGAAGATGTCATTGTCATTGGTGAAAATGTTGATAATATTACCAAATCTTGTAAAGATTTGACTATTATTTGAAAAAAGACTTGAAATTTTATACAAAATATATTACAATGTATTATGTAGAGATATTTAACAATGGAGGAAATAAATTATGATTACAGCAGGAGATTTTAGAAACGGAAGAACCTTTGAATTTGAAGGTAACGTTTATCAGGTAGTTGAATTCCAGCACGTAAAGCCGGGTAAAGGTGCAGCTTTTGTAAGAACAAAGCTTAAGAACGTAATTACCGGCGGTGTTGTTGAAAAGACTTTCAGACCTACTGAAAAGGTAGAAGAAGCACATATCGAAAAGAAGAATATGGAATATTCATACAATGACGGTGACCTTTATTACTTTATGGATCAGGAAACATTTGATATGCTTCCTATCAGCAAGGACCAGATTGGCGATGCGCTTAAGTTTGTTAAGGAAAATATGGTATGTATGATTCTTTCATATAAGGGAAATGTATTTGGTATTGAACCGCCTACATTTGTTGAGCTTGCAATTACAGAAACTGAGCCTGGCTTTGCAGGAAATACTGCAACAGGTGCTACAAAGCCTGCGACACTTGAAACAGGCGCAGTTATTCAGGTTCCGCTTTTTGTAAACGATACAGATATTATCAGAATTGATACAAGAACAGGCGAATATATGGAAAGAGTATAAGTTTGAATAAAATCGCTTATATCGACGATTTTTATTTGAGGCGGTACCTAAGTACAGCATCAAACATCAAAATGGTAATCTAAGCAATTTTCTTTCGACCTTATAAATTGATTAAATTGATATTGAAAGGAACGCGAATATGGAGAATTTGGTTTCTAAGGTTTCGTACCTAAAGGGTCTTTGCGACGGACTTTCTATTGATGAGAGTAAGCCTGAGGGAAAGCTCCTGGTGAACGTAATTGATGTTTTAAAAGATATTGCAGATGCTCTCGACGATGTCATTGATGCACACGATGAGCTTGAAGAAAAGGTTGACGAAATCGATAGCGATTTGGCAGATATTGAAGAAATCGCATATGGCGATGATGAAGATGATGAAGATGACTTCGATTTCGACGACGATGATTATGAAGATGATATGGACTTTTTTGAAATAGAATGTCCAAACTGCCACGAGGACGTTATGATTGACTTTGATGCTCTTGATGAGGATAAGGGTATTATCTGCCCGAACTGCAATCAGGAAATCGAGCTTGAGTTCGAGTGTGACTGCGATGGCGACTGTGATTGTGATTGCGGCTGCCACGATGAATAATACCTAAAAAGGACGGAGCTTCCGTCCTTTTGTTTTGCAAGAATGGAGAAGATTATGAGAGGACTTTATGTTCATATCCCGTTTTGTCTGAAAAAATGTAAATATTGTGATTTTAATTCGTTTTCTGCAAGCTGCGAGGATAAAGGGAAGTATCTTGATGCACTTTTTCTTGAAATGGAGAAATATAAAGGACAGGTATGCGATACTGTCTTTGTCGGCGGCGGAACACCGACAAGTCTTGATGCGCAAAGCCTTGAAAAGCTTTTACAAAAAATCAATTCAAATTTTGTGCTTGCAGCTGGATGTGAATTTACTGTTGAGGCAAACCCGAAAACTCTTGACGGCAAAAAGCTTGAAGTACTGAGAAAAAACGGAGTAAACCGCCTTTCAGTAGGTGTGCAATCTTTTAATGATGCTGAGCTTTTAAAATTAGGAAGAGTTCATACAGGAATTGATGCTGAGCAAACAGTGAGGCTGGCAAAGGAATATGGGTTTGAAAATATAAGCATAGACCTTATGTGTGCGATTCCGGACCAGACCATAGAAAGCTTTAAAGAAAACTTAAATAGGGCATTTTCTCTTGGGCCTACGCATATTTCGTGTTACAGCCTTATTTTAGAAGAAAATACTCCTCTTTTGGAGGAATATAAAAAAGGCTTACTACTGTTGCCTGATGAGGATACCGAACGTGAAATTTATAAAACTGCCGTTTGCGAGATGGAAAAGAACGGATATAACCGATATGAAATATCAAACTTTGCAAAGAAAGGGTTTGAGTCCCGTCATAATATGAAATATTGGAAATGTGATGAGTATATTGGCGTTGGACTCTCTGCACATTCATACGTTGATGGTATCAGATTTTCAAATACTGATAATTTTTCATCATATATAAAGGGAGACTATTCTAACGGAGAGAAAGAAGAATTGTCCTTAAATGATAAAATGTCTGAATTTGTGTTTTTGGGACTCAGAATGGATAAAGGAATATCGGAGAAGGAATTTTTTGAAAAATTCCAAAAAGATTTAAAAAAAGTATTTGAAAAACCATTATCAAAATTCATAAAATTGGGAATGATAAAGGAAGAAAACGGATATTACAGCCTTTCAGATGATGCAATCAGCGTTTCCAATCAAATAATGTGCGAATTCATATTATAATTGAAAAAATTATTAAAAAAAACAGCAAAAACACTTGACAAATACAAGGAATAGAGGTATTATTTATACTGTTAGCACTCGACCAAAGTGAGTGCTAACAGTATTTTAAAATAAGGAGGGAGAGTCTTGGAGCTTAGTGACAGAAAACAAAAAATTCTGCAGGCGATAATCGACGAATATATCGGAACGGCTGAGCCGGTCGGCTCTCGCGCTATTTCAAAGAAGAATGAGCTTGGTCTTTCAAGTGCTACAATCCGTAATGAAATGGCAGACCTTGAGGAAATGGGATTTTTAATCCAACCGCACACCTCTGCGGGAAGAGTTCCGTCTGATATAGGGTATCGTTTTTACGTAAATTCTCTTATGCGACGGTATCAAATGAGTGTTGAGGCAATAGAGAAACTTCAGCAGATTATGACAGAGCGTGTGAGCCAGCTTGAAATGATAATAAAGAAAGCAAGCCTTATTGCATCAACTTTAACTGAATATACAACTGTTGTTACATCTCCAAAGCTGAACAGTTCGAGGATTAAGAAAATAGAGCTTGTGAATTTGGGGTTTGGAAACGTGATGGTTGTGATTATAACCGGTACGGGAATAATTAAAAACCAGACAGTAGCGATAGAAATAAATGACGATATTGCAGGGAAGCTTACTGAGATTTTGAATAGTCGCATTTCAGGGCTTACTGCTGATGAGCTTACACTTGAGAGAATAAAATCTATCGGTGATGAAATTAATGAAGTAGTTGATATTGCACCAAAGGTGCTTATTAATATATTAAATTTTGTTTATGAGGCGATTGATGCACTTGATGAGACTGAAGTTTATGTCAACAATGCAAAATCAATCCTGTCTTATCCTGAATTTTCCGATGTAGGAAAGGCACGGGAAATGCTTACTTTCCTTGAAAATAAGGAAAATCTGGTTAAATTAATAGGCGGGGTTAAGGATGGAGTTGATATTAAAATCGGTGCAGAAAATGAATTTGAAGAGCTTTCAAATTCGAGTCTTGTGACGGTAAATTATTCGATGGGAGACAAGGTCGTAGGAAGAATTGGCGTAATTGGGCCTAAACGTATGAATTATGCTAAGGTTATTGCCAGTCTTGACTGTATTTCCAATCACGTCGATAAAATTTTAGACCAGCTATATAACACAGAAAGCGAGGGATAGATTTGGCAAAGGAAGAGGAAAATATTGTAGAGGAAACTGCTGAGGTTGAAGAAACTGCCGAAGCGGAAAAAGAACCTGTAGATGAAAAAGCAGAGCTTTTAGAAAAGCTAAAGGACAGTGAGGACAAATACCTGCGTCTGTATGCGGAGTTTGATAATTATAAGAAAAGAACTCAGAAGGAAAAGGATGCAAGATATGCAGATGCTGTTATAGATGCAGTAGCAGAGCTTCTGCCTGTTTTGGATAACCTCGACAGAGCTTTGGCTGTTGAAGTTACATCTGAGGATGCAGTGAGCTTAAAAGCAGGCGTCGAAATGGTAAAAAAACAGATGGTTGATTCACTTACCAAGTTAAAGGTTACAGAAATCAAGGCACTTGGAGAGGAATTTGACCCAAACCTTCATAATGCAGTTATGCATATTGATGACGAGGCTGTGACGGAGAATACCGTTGTAGAGGAGTTTATGAAGGGGTACATTTTTAATGATGAACGAGTTGTTAGATATTCAATGGTTAAGGTAGCAAATTAAAAGTATATAATTAAATGGAGGAATAAAAAAATGGCAAAAATTATAGGTATTGACTTAGGAACTACAAACTCATGTGTAGCAGTTATAGAGGGAGGAAACCCGACGGTTATTGCAAACTCTGAGGGTGCAAGAACAACCCCGTCAGTAGTTGCTTTCCAGAAAGACGGCGAAAGAATTGTAGGACAGGTAGCAAAAAGACAGGCAGTTACAAATGCTGACAGAACAATTATGTCAATCAAGAGAGAAATGGGTACGGGATATACTGTGAAGATTGATGACAAGGCATACACACCGCAAGAAATTTCTGCAATGATTTTGACTAAGCTTAAGCAGGATGCAGAAAGTTATTTAGGCGAAACTGTAACACAGGCTGTTATCACAGTTCCTGCATATTTTAGTGACTCACAGCGTCAGGCAACAAAGGACGCCGGCAAGATTGCAGGTCTTGAGGTACTCCGAATTATCAACGAGCCGACAGCAGCAGCTCTTGCATATGGAATGAATGACACAGACCAAAAGGTTATGGTATATGTCTTGGGCGGTGGTACATTCGACGTATCTATTCTTGAAATTGGTGACGGTGTTTTTGAAGTTCTTTCAACAAACGGTGACACACGTCTCGGCGGTGACGACTTTGACCAGAGAATTATTGATTACTTAGTATCAGAGTTCAAAAAGGAAACAGGCGTTGATTTAACAAGCGACAAGATGGCTATGCAGAGACTTAAAGAAGCTGCAGAAAAGTCAAAGATTGAACTTTCAGGAATGACAACATCAAATGTAAATCTTCCATTTATCACAGCTGATGCAACAGGTCCTAAGCACCTTGACATTACTCTTACAAAGGCTAAGTTTGATGAGCTTACAGCTGATTTGGTAGAAAAAACACTTACCTGCATAAGAAATGCAATGAACGACGCAGGACTTTCTAAGGGTGATGTAGATAAGGTACTTTTAGTTGGTGGTTCTTCAAGAATCCCTGCTGTTCAGGAAGCTGTTAAGAATGAGATGGGTCAGGAGCCTACAAAGGGAATTAACCCTGACGAGTGCGTTGCTATGGGTGCTGCTGTTCAGGCAGGTGTTTTGGCAGGCGATGTTAAGGATCTTCTTCTTTTAGATGTTACTCCATTGTCACTTGGTATCGAAACAATGGGTGGTGTGTTCACAAGACTTATCGAAAGAAATACAACTATCCCTACTAAGAAATCACAGATTTTCTCAACTGCGGCAGACGGTCAGACATCTGTTGAAGTACACGTTCTGCAGGGCGAAAGAGATATGGCACAGTACAATAAAACTCTCGGACGCTTTAGTTTAACAGGTATTGCACCGGCACCAAGAGGTGTACCGCAGATTGAAGTCTCATTTGATATTGACGCAAATGGTATCGTTAAGGTTTCTGCAAAGGATATGGGTACAGGCAACGAGCAGAAGATTACAATTACTGCATCTTCAAATCTTTCAGAGGAAGACATTGAAAAGGCTGTTAAGGAAGCTGAGAAGTACGCAGAAGAAGACAAGAAGAGAAAAGAAGAAGTTGAAACAAGAAATAATGCTGAGAGTATGGTTTACCAGTGTGAAAAGACTTTAGGTGAAATCGGCGATAAGATTGATGCTCAGGATAAACAGGAAGTTGAAGCTGAAATCGAAAAGGTTAAGGAAGCATTAAAGGGTACAGATTCTGAAGCAATCAAGAATGCATCTGAGGCACTTCAGCAAAAGTTCTATAAGATTTCTGAAAAGATGTATCAGCAGGCAAATCCGCAAGGCGCAGGCTTTAATCCGAATGATGCAGCCGGCGGACAGCAGGCAGGACCTAATGGCGACAATGTATATGAAGCCGATTACAGAGAGGTTGACAACGACAATAAATAATTTTCATATTGCATCAGGGCGGCGGAAACGTTCGCCCTTTTGCAAGGTAAATTTATGAGGTGAATTTTGTGGCTGATAAAAGAGATTACTATGAGGTGTTAGGTGTACAAAGAGGTGCATCTGCTGATGAAATAAAAAAAGCCTATCGAAAAGAGGCAAAAAAGTACCATCCTGACCTTCATCCCGGGGATAAGGTGTGCGAAGCTAAATTTAAAGAAGTAAATGAAGCTTACGAGGTTCTTTCAGACGAGGGTAAAAAGTCACGCTATGACCAGTTCGGACACGCAGGAGTTGACCCGAACTTTGGTGCAGGCGGCGGAGGCGGCGCTTATGGCGGCGGCTTTGGTGACTTTGGTGATATTTTTGAAAATATCTTTGGTGGCGGCTTTGGCTTTGGTGGCGGAAACAGACGAAATGGTCCGAGACGTGGAAGCGATATACGAAAAGTAGTCGAGCTTACCTTTGAGGAAGCAGCATTTGGTTGTAAGAAAAAAATAACTCTTGATAAAATGGAGGAATGTGCTACCTGTCACGGCAGCGGTGCAAAGCCGGGAACAAGCGCACAAACGTGTAGTAGATGTGGTGGAACAGGACAGGTCACAACCCAGACAAGAACACCGCTTGGTTATATGCGAAATGTAAGTACCTGTCCGGAATGTCGCGGAGAAGGTAAGATTATCAAAGATCCTTGCACAGATTGTCGCGGAAGCGGAAAGGTAAGACGGCAGAAGACTATTGAGATTGATATTCCACAGGGTATTAATGATGGACAGACAATGCAGATTTCCGGCAGCGGTGAACCTGGTGAAAGAGGCGGTCCGGCAGGAGATTTGCTTATTACAATCCGTATCAAAAAACACAATATCTTCACACGTGATGAGTTTGATGTTTATATCACAATTCCTATAACCTTTGCTCAGGCAGCTCTTGGCGCAACTATAAAGGTGCCGACAATAAGTGGCGTTGTTGAATATGATATTCCGGCAGAAACTCAGACGGGAAGCGTATTTAGACTCAGAGGAAAGGGTATTCCGTTTATACGAAGTAAGGGTAGGGGCGACCAGTATGTGACTGTTGAAATTGAAACCCCGAAGAACCTTACACAAAAGCAGAAAGACTTACTTCGTGAGTTTGATGGTACTATTGAGGAGAAAAACTATAAGAAAAGCAAAGGCTTTTTTGATACAATGAAGGAAATATTTAAGTGATGGAAGCTTTGAAAATAAATCTATCAGAACTTGACGATAAAAAAATAAAGCTACTTGAGGCAGGAGATTCTCTCCTGCTTTCAGGTATTATATATACGGCCCGTGATGCAGCGCACGAGAGAATGGTAAGAAACTATGAAAATGGAATTGGATTCCCGATTGATATAAAGGGACAAGCGATATATTATGCAGGACCTTGCCCTGCAAAACCGGGTGAAGTCATAGGCTCTTGTGGACCTACCACGGCAGGTCGAATGGATGCATATACTCCTCTCCTACTTGATAACGGTCTTAAGGTTATGATAGGAAAGGGTGCAAGAAGTAAGGAGGTTGTGGATGCGATTTGCAGAAACACCTGCATATATTTAGGTGCAATCGGCGGTGCGGGAGCATTAATTGCCGATTCCATAAAGGAAGCAGAAGTTGTGGCTTATGATGACCTCGGCACAGAGGCAATTAGAAAGCTTCGCGTGGAGGATTTTCCGTGCACAGTTTTAGTTGATTGTAAGGGTAATGACATATATAAGCTCGGACAGGCAAAATATCGAAAAATTTAAAGCTTTAGCTTTGAAAAAAAATCCTTGGAAGAAAGTCTGCCATCACGATTATATCTTTTTAAAAGGTATAGACAGTCTTCTCCTTTTCTGATTTTGTTTATTCCTTCGGTGCAGGAAAGTGTGATTAAAAAACCCATTTTTTTGAGTACTCTTGAGCTCTCCTTACTATAGCTACCAAAAGGATATGTATAAATAACAGGGCGAAAACCGCAGTTAGAGAAAAACTCTGACTGCATTTTTTGTGTATCCTGATAGAATGCGTTTATGTAATCAAGAGTGCTTTCGCTTTTCCTTTTCTCAGTACCATACCTGCCCGAAGATGTACTGTGAAAATCATATGAGTGATTTCCAAATTCTGCATAGCCTGAAGTGGCAAGCTCTTTTATATCGCACCAACGCATATAGCCGTATGCACTATTTGCAACATTACTTTTGGTGTATTCCTCAGTATAGCTTCCAACTACTGAAAAAACAGCAGAGGAATTGTGCTTTTTTAAAATAGGTAAAATGTATTCGTAGTTGTTATACATTCCGTCGTCAAAGGTGATGAGTACAGGATTTTCGGGCAGTTCTCCGTCTGAATATACATATTTGATAAGCTGATTTGCAGAAATAGTTTCATAACCTCTTTCTTTTAGATATATAATATCTTCTTCAAATTTTTGAGGGGTTATGACATATTTCCCCGTTCGATTTTTGTCCTTAAGTACGCCGTGATACATAATTACAGGAAGGTGTATATCATTTTCTTCATCAAAAACAGGAAGAAATTTATTGTTTTTTCCTGAAAATAATATCAGTAATATAAAAACAAAAACACACAGTGAGATTTTTTTTAGCATAATATAATCACCTGTTATTATATTATGAAAAGAACAAAGCGGCTATGCCGTTTGCCGCAAGTGACGACCTGAGCAATAACGCTTTGTTTGCTTATGTGTAAAATTGTATTTTTATATAATAGGAAATACACAATTTCCTATTATATAAAAAAGGACTATTCCAATAAGTGGAAATAGTCCTAATAATTAAAATTATGCCTTGTCGATTGAACCGAAAAGTTCCATCTTTTCTTTAACTATTGTCTTGATTGCCTCACAACCTGGAGCAAGAAGCTTTCTTGGGTCAAATCCCTTGCCTACAAGATCCTTTCCATCTTCGATATATTTTCTTGTAGCTTCCTGGAAGTAAAGCTGACATTCAGTATTTACATTGATTTTTGCAACACCTAAAGAAATTGCCTTTTTAATCATTTCAGCAGGTATACCTGTACCGCCATGGAGAACTAAAGGAAGGTCGCCGATTTTTTCCTTTGTAGCAGCTAATGCATCAAAGTCAAGACCTTTCCAGTTTTCAGGATATTTTCCGTGGATGTTGCCAATGCCTGCAGCCAAAAAGTCAATACCGAGGTCTGCAATCATCTTGCATTCGTTAGGGTCTGCAACTTCACCTGCACCAACAACGCCGTCTTCCTCACCACCGATTGAACCAACTTCAGCTTCGAGTGAGATACCCTTTGAGTGGCATATTTCAACTAATTCCTTTGTTTTTGCAATGTTTTCTTCGATAGGATAGTGAGAACCATCAAACATAATTGAAGAAAATCCTGCTTCGATACATTTCATAGCACCGTCGTATGAACCGTGGTCTAAGTGAAGGGCTACAGGAACTGTAATTCCCATTTCTTCAATCATTGCACTTACCATAGCAGAAACGGTTTTGAAGCCTGTCATATATTTTCCTGCACCTTCGGAAACACCTAAAATAACAGGTGAATTATTTTCCTGGGCAGTTTGTAGAATGGCTTTTGTCCATTCGAGGTTGTTTATGTTAAACTGACCAACTGCGTACTTGCCGCTTACAGCCTTATTTAACATTTCTGTTGCTGAAACTAACATTATGAGTTTCCTCCTTATATAAATTTTATTTAATCAAGTACAATGGCACTTGTATTTAATAACATATCCAGTGTATCTTCATTTGATGGAAAATCCTTGGATTTTCCACAGTTGCGACAACATAGGGTAATGTTTTCGTTATCTATCTCAATAGAAATTTCACTTTTTCCGCAGGAACAAGAAATATCACCCTTTTTTGCGAGGTCATTAATGCGCTCTACTGCGTTGAAAATCACATTTAACTCTTCGCTTATAGAAAATTCCTCATTCATTTTCACAAACATTTCTTCCTGTCGCTCTATTTCTGCCTTAACTTTAGCATATTCGCCGATGAATAGAATTCCGATTCCTGTATCGGGACAGGTAAGAACAAAGAAGTTATTTTTCCAGAAGGTTATTTTCTTAATGTTAAAAACGTGTGGGTCGTCACACATAGGACAGTTTATTGAGATTGTATACTTGTCCTTTTTTGGTGTAATGGTTATACAATCCTCGTCACAATTCTTAGCACAGGAAAAGGGTGTAGTATCACTACCGGAAAAATCAAAAAGATTTATATCCCTTATTGAAATTGATGAGCAATAGGGACAGATATATGCTATTGATTTCTTAAATTCTTTAATCATATTCTAAATTCCAATCTTATTTTCTCGTGCCCAATAGAAAAGATATTGCTGTGCAAAGCCACCAAGCTCACCGAATTTATTTTTTGCAAATTCGGATATGGTATCTTTTGTCTGTTCTTCTTTTTCAAAGAAGCAGTATTCCATAATGCGTTTTATCCACACATCAACAGGAAAGCTTGAATACTTTTCCAGACTGAACAAAAGCACACACTCGCAGACCTTGTTTCCGACGCCTGAAAGCTTTAAAAGCTCATTCTTAGCATATTCGAAGGATGCGTTTTTTAAACAGGCAAGGTCAATCATTCCGCTTTGGACACATTTTGCGGCAGAAAGTATGTATTTGTCGCGAAATCCCGCCTTGATGACAGATAGGTCAGAAAGGTCAAGTTTTGCAAGCCTTTCGGCAGTGGGAAAAGTATAATAATTCTCTCCGAGATAAGTAATTTTTTCGCCAAACTCCCGACATAATGAGTCAATAATCTTTTTTATCCTCGGGATATTGTTGCTTGCTGAAATGATGAAGGAAACAAGACATTCAAAAGGGTCTTGATTAAGGATTCTAATGCCGCTTCCAAAATTTGTCGCCTTCTTCATAACATCATCACAGGACAATTCTTCCTTAATTTTTGTATAATCTCTTCCAAAATCAAAGTACTGGCTCCAGATATTGTCCCAGTCAGACATAGAGGTATCATACAGAATAAAATTATCCTTGTCCCCGACGATTTTAAGGGCTTTTCCAAATGCAACGCCGATATACCCGCCATCACATTCGTTCCACCTGAAGCATTGACCGCATTCAAAGGTTTGTTCAAGGTCAAAATCAGGTGCATTTTCAACTATCAAATTGTCATCTTTTTCATATATTTTCATAACCACATTAGTATATCACAATTTTGTATTATTATCAATAATTTTCAAAAAAATTGTATAAAATAATAGACAACAGAGCATTTTGTGGTATAATTGTATGTGAAGATTGTTATTTTAAGGAAAGGAAATGAAATTATGGACGAAAAAGAGTTTTACAAAAAACTTGCATATAAGAGCAAAAATGTTTATAAGGAAATGACTCCTGAGGAAAGACGCGAAATGATGGATATGTGTGACGAGTACAGGGGATTTTTGGATAGCGGAAAAACAGAGCGTGAATGTGTGAATTTAGCTATAAAGATGGCTGAAGAAAACGGCTTTGTGCCATTTAAGAGCCTTGACAGCTTAAAAGCCGGTGATAAAATTTACTTTGTAAACAGGAAGAAAAATATCCTTCTTGCAGTTATCGGAAGCGCAGATATAACTGAGGGAGTAAATATAGTTGGCGCGCATATCGACTCACCAAGGCTTGATTTAAAACCAAATCCTTTGTATCAGTCCAAGGAAATGGCACTTTTAAAAACGCATTACTACGGTGGAATAAAAAAATATCAATGGACAGCAGTTCCGCTTGCTATGCACGGGGTTGCATATACAAAGGACGGAGAGCAGGTTGAAATATGCATCGGTGAGAATGAAAATGACCCTGTATTTTGCATAACAGACCTTTTGCCGCATCTTGCTAAAGACCAGATGTCTAAAAAGCTCGCTGATGCGATTGAAGGGGAAGCACTCAATATTTTAATCGGCGGAATGGGAGTAAATGACACCGATATAGATGATAGTGTTAAGTATAACGTGCTCAATATTTTAAATCTTACCTATGGAATTACCGAGGAATCCTTCTTGTCAGCTGAAATTGAGCTTGTACCGAGCCAGAAAGCGAAGAATGTTGGCGTTGATTCAAGCTTTGTTGGAGGCTACGGTCAGGATGACAGAGTGTGTGCATTTACTGCACTAAAGAGTATTTTTGAAGTGGATGCACCAAGTAAAACTGCACTTTGCCTTTTGGTTGATAAAGAGGAAATCGGCTCAACAGGAAATACAGGTATGCTTTCTAAATTTTTCGATATGGCGCTTGCTGAGCTTATAGAAAAACTTACAGGAAAGTGTGATATTGTAACATATAATAAAGTCATTAGAAACTCTGCTTGTATGTCAAGCGACGTGAGCGCAGCGGTTGACCCGAACTACGAAAGTGCATTTGAAAGGCAAAATTCTTCATATGCAGGACATGGTATGGCGCTTATGAAATATACAGGCGCGAGAGGGAAGTCGGGGGCGTCAGATGCATCGAGTGAATTTGTGCATGAGATTATTTCGATTATGAATAAAAATGGAGTTATCTGGCAGACCTGCGAGCTTGGAAAGGTCGACCAAGGCGGCGGCGGAACTATTGCAATGTATGTTGCAAATCTCAATATGGACGTAATTGACTGCGGCGTGCCTGTGCTTTCAATGCATTCACCATTTGAGGTGACAGCTAAAGGCGATATTTATATGGCATATAAGGCATACAAGGCTTTTTATAAGGACAGATGATGTGTTTTAAGGCTTCCATTTGAAATGGAAGCCTTTGAATTTTGTTGTCACCAAAGCAGTAGGAATAATCCTAATTAAAAATCATATATATTACACATAGTATGGAGGTGTGATATGGATTTTTTAAATGAGTATTTAATACTTGTTGTAATGGGAATATGCCTGTGTGTCGGATATATCATAAAGCACGTATTGCCTACAAGCAGTATCAACAGATTTATTCCTCTTATAATGGGGATTTTAGGAGTCGGGATAAATGTATGGATAAATATGTCGTGCTCGCCGCAGATAGTGCTTGGCGGACTTGTGAGTGGTCTGGCATCAACAGGAATGCACGAAATGTTTAAAAACTTTATAGGAAAAGAATAAAAATCCCTTGAATTTGATTCAAGGGATTTTAATTATTTTTCTCATTGCTATTTTATGTAGAAAGAAATAGCAATAGGTAAAATATGCATTGATGTTTAGTGAAACTTATTTAGGTGTATTCTAAAATGAGCATCTCGATATTGAGATGGTGTAACGTTTTCAATTTTTTTAAAAAGTTTCATAAAATATTTTTCATCGGAGAATCCTGTTTCGTAGGCAATCTCAGAAACCGTTTTATTACTGCTAATCAATAGCTTTTTTGCTTCGTTTAATCGAATATTATTTATGTAGGTGCTCAATGTTAAGCCGGTGTCAGATTTTATGAGCTGATTGAGATAATCAGGGTTATAGTGCAAAGCCTCAGCTGCTTTGCTTGCAGTTATTCCGTCACAAGCATGAAGCCTTATCCACTCCTTTGCTTTTGAAACAGCAGCACGCTTTCCGTTGGATTTGATATGAGGTTCTATGCATTGTTCGGATAGTGATAGAAGAAGAATTTTAACATAGGAGTCACAAATAATGCTATGGGGGTTGTTGTTTTCGTGCATTTTTTCTGCTGCATCAATCAATTGTGAAAATAAAATAAAAAACTTTTCACAATTCTCAATTTCTGAATACTCAGGGAGTATGCATAAATTGTTTTTATCAAATTCGGTTAAATTAGATGCATCTTTGATGAAAAAATCATTCGGTAGTTCGAAATGACACCAGAAATGAGATTGATTTTCACTTACCGGATTGGTTCCGTAATGCAATGTTTTGGGGAACAATATTTGGAATGAGCCTTTTTTTAAAATATACTCACGATTTTCTTGAGTGATATGGCACTCCCCGCTATATCCAAGTAGAAGCACTGTACTATCCAGATTCCTTTTTGGATGAAAGTCTCCGCCTTGAGAGATACTTCGTCCTGCAGATAAAAAAGAAATTTTTTTGCTATTATCAAAACATATATAGTGCATATAGGAAAATTCCACCTTTTATAAAGAAATTTCAGTTTTCATTATTTAAATAGTATACTATAATTATATCACAAAATATTAATTATATCAAGAAAAAGGAGAATTTAGTATGAAAGATTTTTTCGTTCGTCCACAATTGGCAGAAGTGATTTTAAATGATAGCTTTTGGACACCATATACCGAAGGTATACGCGATGTTATGATTCCATATTGTTTTGATAAATTTGATGAAACAGGATACATTAAGAATTTTAAAAGTGTTGCAAGTAATGACGGAGAAAAGCATATAGGACCAACATTTTCTGATGGTTTGTTTATGGAAACAATTACAGGTGCATCAAATTACTTGTGTAAACAATACAATCAACAACTTGATGAAAAGCTTGATGAATTTATTGATATTATTATTTCTGCTCAACAAAGTGATGGCTATATTACAACGATAGTATGCCAAGACTTCCCTGAAAGAAAATGGGGGCAGGGTGAAGACGGAGATATTGTAGCTCAACATGACCTATATAATCAAGGTGCATTGATAGAAGCGGCTGTTGCACATTATAAGGCCACCAAAAAAACTAAATTACTTCAGGCAGCGGTAAAGTGTGCGAACAATATATGTGCTTATATAGGCGAAAAACCAAAGAACAATATTGTTCCGGGACATTCTCTTCCAGAAATGGCATTTATCGAGCTTTATAGACTTTTTAAAGAAAGCAGGGAGCTTGATACCTTTGCAGTTGAAAACGATGTAAAAATTGAAGAATATTTAGAAGTAGTTCGTTTTTGGTATGATAATCGCGGAAACCATGAGGGTAGACAGCTTGCAAGAGACGAAAAGCTTACACCGTCGTATAATCAGGATAGTATGCCTTTTGGAAAAATGCGTACAGCAATGGGACATGCAGTAAGAGCTGGTCTTTGTTATCAAGGAGCGGCGGCAGCACAACGAGAGCTTTTGCGTAGTGATTACGAAGAAGCTTTAAATGCAATTTGGAATGATGTGATAACGAAGAAAATCCATATTAGTGGCGGCATTGGTTCACGTCACGATATTGAGGGATTTGACAGTGAATATCAACTGCCTAATGATGCCTACTTAGAAACCTGTGCAGGTATAGCACTTGCATTTTGGGCGGGAGAAATGAATTTGATTTCAAAGAAATCGGAGTATTTTGATTATTTTGAACTTTCTCTTTATAATAATATTTTGGGGGCTGTGGGTAATGATTTCAAGCATTACTACTATGATAATCCTTTAGTAAATGATGGAACAAAAAATCGTTGGACTTGGCACGATTGCCCGTGTTGCCCTCCTATGCTATCAAAGTTGTATTCTTCGTTAGCAACCTATATTTATAGTTACAATAAAGATGAGCTTTGTATAAATATGTACATTGGAAGTAAAGTGCAGTTAAAAGACATTGATGTAGAGCAAGAAGATAAGAGCTTTAAGATTGTCATAAAAGAAGGACAAAAGAAAGTAAGCTTTAGGATTCCTGCTTATGCTGAAGACTTTTCTCTCTTGTTAAATGGGGAAAAAGTTGAATATTCTCTCGAAAACGGATATGCAGTTGTTTTGCTTAATGAGGGCGTGAACGAAATTAATGTTTCATACGAACCTAAATTGGCAGAAATTTGTGCAAATTCCAAGGTGGACGCAAATACCGGACGAGTTTGCGTGATGTATGGTCAATATCTTATGTGTGCTGAAGGTGCTGATAATGATGGTAATGTTGATTTTGTTATAGCAGAAAATCCGGAATATCATGTTATTGGAGATTGCATTAAAGCAAAAACAAATACAGGAAAAGAAATAACACTTATTCCTTATCACAAGAGAAATAACAGAGTAAGTGAAGATCCAAATGATTCTAAAATGGCAGTTTGGCTCCTCAAGGAAAATATGAAACGGGGAGAACAAATTGATGAAATAACTGGTGATAATTTGTACGGATACAATAAAATTTACAAATAATACAATCGACCTTCTTTTAGAAGCAAAATATGGGATTTATTCAAATACGCACAAGCTGTATAAGAGCCCGATTTTTAATTAATGTAAAATCGGGCTCTCCTGCAGCTTTTAAAATAAACGGGCAAAAGAAGTGAACAAGAAGCAGGCGAGAATCCCCGTAAGTGTTGGGATTAAAAATGCCAGAAAAGTCCATTTCAGGCTGCCCGTTTCTTTTTTTATCGTAAGCATCGTAGTCGAGCAGGGCCAATGCATCAGGGAAAAAAGCATTACATTGACGGCAGTTACAAAGGTCCATCCGTTTGCGACAAAAAGCTCTTTCATCTCTAAAAGTGAAAGGGTATCGGAAATTGTGCCTTGAGACATATACGCCATTATTATAAGCGGCATTACGATTTCGTTTGCAGGAAAGCCTAAAATAAAGGAGAAAAGTATTGTTCCGTCAAGACCTATTATCCTTGCAAACGGGTCTAAAAATGCGGCGGCGTGTGAAAGCAGGGTCATATCGCCTATGTAGACATTGGCAAATATCCATATTAATAGTCCGCAAGGAGCTGCAACAGTTACGGCTCGCATAAGTACAAAGAGAGTCCTGTCAAATATTGAGCGAATAATAATTTTTCCAATGTCGGGACGACGGTAAGGCGGAAGCTCCAGAGTAAAAGAGGAGGGCTGCCCTTTTAAAATGGTTTTTGATAAAAGCTTTGAAACACCAAAGGTTACAATGATTCCAAGCAGAACTACCGATGTTAAGAGGACTGCACCTAAGATTGATTCCGTTATGCCTGAGGATGAGAATACGAAAAACATCGTTATGACGGAAATCAATGTCGGAAACCGTCCGTTACAGGGTACGAAGCTGTTGGTAAGTATCGCAATAAGCCGCTCGCGTGGGGAATCAATTATTCTGCAGCCGACAATTCCTGCCGCGTTGCACCCAAAACCCATACACATAGTGAGTGCTTGCTTACCGCAGGCAGAACATTTTTTAAAGGCTTTGTCGAGGTTAAATGCAATCCTTGGCAGATATCCCAAATCCTCAAGAAAGGTAAACAGCGGGAAGAATACTGCCATCGGCGGAAGCATTACGGCGACAACACGTGTTAGAACGTTATATACTCCAAAAATTAAAGGGCTGTAAATAGCCTCGGGAACACCAGACCATATGCAAAGCTCAAGTAGTTTTTCCTGAAGAAGAAAGAACCAGTGAGATAAAATCTCCGATGGAATATTTGCCCCCCAGATAGTAAGCCAGAAAACAAACCCTAAAAGAAGTATCATAAGAGGAAAACCAAAAACTCTGCTTGTTAAAACCTTATCTATGCGTCGGTCTGCCTCACGATATTTTGTACTGTCATAAAAAACACTGCCATTACATATGTCCTCTGCTCCAAGGACAATACAGGAAACTATTTTATCAGATAAGGTATCTCGTGTAATTCCGGCATCTGCAAGGATGAGAGCAGCTTCATTTAATGCAGAAGAGATTTCTTCGCCACCCGATATATCAAAGCCTTCATATTCACTTATTTTATCGATTATTTCAGTATCATTTTCCAAAAGTCTGAGTCCTGCAAAACGTGGACTTGTTTTTGTGAGACGCTTTTTGAGTATTGGAGTAAGTATGGAGAGTGCTTCTTCTATTGGTGCTAAATATCTGATTTGATAGGCTTTTTCAGATGTTAAGGAGACATCTAAAGTGTCCATAAGTTGCTTAAGACCCTTTCCCTTTCTTGCGACTGTGCCTACTACCGGTACGCCAAGCTTATCCGAAAGCTTTTTTAAATCAACACTTATATTCCTTTTTCTTGCTTCGTCCATTAAGTTCACACAAACAATTACATTAGTAGTAATTTCGATTGTCTGAAGGACAAGATTTAGGTTACGCTCTAAGCAGGTGGCATCGCACACTACGATTACTGCATCAGGATTTCCGAAAAGAATAAAATCGCGGGCAACCTCTTCCTCCTTAGAATGTGCCATAAGTGAGTATGTACCGGGGATATCGACCAAAATGTAGTTTTTGCCATTATGTGAGCATATGCCCTGTGCATTAGAAACTGTTTTTCCGGGCCAGTTACCTGTGTGCTGCCTAAGACCTGTGAGTTGGTTAAATACACTGCTTTTGCCGACATTAGGATTTCCGGCAAGTGCAATCACCTTATCGTCATCGCTGATTTTTTTGACACAAAACCCCATATCCACGGCATTTTTACCCATTGAAGCTGATGAAAGTCCCATAAAATCACCTCACTATACGCATACGAGGATATTTTTAGTATCCTCACTGCGAAGTGCGATGACTGCGCCGCGTATAAGATATGCTGCGGGGTCGCCGCACGGACTTTTCAGGACACATTCAACGATAGTTCCCTCAATCAGACCTATGTCCTGAAGTCTCCGACGTATAGAGCCTTCTGAGGTCAAGCTTCCAACTTTTGCACGCTGACCTACCGCCAGGTCGGTCAGGCTGTATATATTATTCATAATTCATACACCTCATTACTATGATTATTGGGAAATTTATTTCCTGTAATTATAGTATGAAAAGAATTTTTTTGTGTTACACTAATACAGCCTGTAGATTTTTTGGGAGAAATAGGAAAAAATGTATAATAAAAAATGTGCAGAACTAAGTTTTTCTTGAGTTTCCAACAAATATTAAAAAACTGATGCAGATTTTCTTGATATACGAAAATTGATAAGCTATAATGTATGTAGAAAAAATGTGAAATGGGAGAATAAAAATGGAGCTAAGCGGAGTAATATTTATACAGGTTTTAATAATATTTATTTTAATGTCGATAGGGTTTATTTTTGCAAAGGCAAAGCTGATTGATGAAAAGGGTACACGCCAGATGACCGATATTCTACTGTTGGTGGTAGCTCCTTGCGTACTCATTAAGGCATATCAGAAGGAATTTAGTATAGAACTGGTAAAAGGACTTATTTATGCAGCACTGTTTTCAGTTTTAATTCATATAGTTGGAATTATTTTGAGTACATTGATTTTTAAAAAGGAAGAGACTTTAAGATACAGAGTAAATATATTTGCATCTATTTATTCCAACTGTGGCTTTATGGCAATCCCGATTTTATCTGCAACACTCGGAAATGACGGAGTGTTTTACGGCTCTGCATATTTTGCTATTTTTAATTTGCTTTACTGGACCCACGGAATTTGTGTATATGACGGAAGTCTCCGCGAAATTTCTATAAAGAAAATAATAACAAGCCCTGGAATATTGGGAACTTTGATAGCAATAATACTGTTTGTAACAGGAATAAAGCTTCCTTATGTTATAAAGGAAAGCGTAAATTATATAGCGAGTGTCAACACACCTCTTGCGATGGTAGTGATGGGAGCATATTTAACGCGGGTTGATTTTAAAAAGGCAATAAAGAATTTGTCTTTGTATTCAGTTACAATTTTAAGACTGATAATCATTCCTGTTATAGCTGTAGTATTGGCAAAGCTTTTAAAACTTGACCCGTTAATTGCTAAAGCAACTCTTATTTCAGCAGCTTGTCCAACAGCTTCTGTTACGGCGCTTATGGCAGCAAAATATAATCTCGATTCCGCATATGCTACAGAGATTGTTTCGGTCACAACAATACTTTCGATTATATCAATTCCGCTTGTAATTATGCTTTATTGATGAATAAAAGTAAAAAAGACCATTATTTTATAAAAAAAGACCACAAAAGTTAGTTAAATTATTGACAAAGAAAAGGAAAAGTGCTAAAATACAAACCACTATACAAAATTATACAACTTGAAAGGGTGGTAATTATGGAAACAGGGCTGGCGCTCGTAACTTTTTTGGGGGCATTGATGGCACTGCTTTTTGCCTTTGTTACGGCAAAAAAAGTGTTTGGATTTTCAGAAGGTACAGATAGAATGAAGCAAATTGCAGCGTATATAAGAACGGGTGCAAATGCTTATCTTAAGAGACAGTATAAGGTTGTTGCAATTTTCTTTGCAGTAATCTTTGTTGTTTTACTGCTGCTTGCACAGTTTGATTTGCTTTCTGTATATGTACCATTTGCATTTGTAACGGGTGGATGTTATTCTGCTATTGCAGGGTTTGTGGGAATGAAGATTGCAACGAGTGCAAACTCAAGAACTGCAAATGCCTGCACGGAGAGTCTTAATAAAGGCTTGAAGGTTGCATTCTCGGCAGGCTCAGTAATGGGCTTTGCTGTTGTAGGACTTGGACTTTTTGATATATCGGTATGGTTTTCTCTCTTATATTTTGTATTTAAGTGTGACATACAAACGATTGCGGCAACTATGGTAACCTTTGGTATGGGGGCATCATCAATGGCACTTTTCGCACGTGTAGGTGGCGGAGTATTTACAAAGGCTGCCGATGTGGGAGCCGACCTTGTGGGAAAGGTCGAGGCCGGAATACCGGAGGACGACCCGAGAAACCCTGCAGTTATTGCAGATAATGTCGGTGATAATGTCGGTGACGTTGCAGGAATGGGTGCAGACCTTTATGAATCATACTTTGGGTCTATCGTTTCTGCTTGCGCTCTTGGTGTTGCTGCACTTGGAAATGTAGAGGCAATGGCAGTGCCTATGCTGATGGCGGCGCTTGGAATATTCGCATCATTAATCGGCTCATTCTTTGTTAAAACAGGAGAAAAGGCAGAACAGAAGCTTCTTTTAAAGGCACTTTCACGAGGAACTAATTTAAGTGCAATTTTGGTTGCAATAGGTGCGTTTCCGCTTGTTTGGTTTGTGCTTGGAAAAGAACATATAAGCCTTTATGTTGCCATCCTTGCAGGACTTATAGCAGGAGTCTTAATAGGTCAGGCGACAGAATATTATACGTCAGATACATATAAGCCAACTCAAAAGCTTGCATCAACTTCTCAGACAGGCTCAGCTACAATTATAATAGGAGGGATGAGCCTTGGAATGTTATCTACTGCACTTCCTATTATAATAATTGCAATTTGCATAATTATTGCATATTTTGTAGGGGGCAGAGGTGAAGCGGCACTTGGTCTTTATGGAATAGGACTTGCGGCGGTTGGTATGCTTTCAACACTTGGAATAACACTTGCAACAGATGCATACGGACCGGTTGCTGATAATGCAGGCGGAATTGCGCAAATGTCGGGACTTGATGAGAGTGTAAGAGAACGAACTGATGCGCTTGATTCACTTGGAAATACAACAGCAGCAACAGGTAAAGGCTTTGCTATCGGCTCTGCAGCACTTACAGCTCTTGCACTGATTGCATCTTATGTTGACAGAATGGCACAGGAGGGTGTCACACTTTCTATGAGTCTTATGGACCCGCGCGTTTTGGTGGGACTATTTATAGGTGGTTGTCTGCCATTCGTTTTCGCAGCACTTACTATGGAATCTGTAGGAAGAGCTGCACAGAGTGTTGTAGTTGAGGTAAGACGTCAGTTTAAGGAAATCAAAGGCATAATGACAGGTGAAAAAGAAGCAGATTATGCGTCTTGTATAGATATATGCACAAAGGCAAGCCTTCACGAGATGATTTTACCGACAGTCATAGCGGTTGTAGTACCTGTCGTAACAGGACTTATCTTAGGGGCTGATGGTGTTGTGGGTATGCTTGCCGGTGCGACTGTCACAGGATTTTTGCTTGCAATTTTAATGTCCAATGCAGGCGGTGCATGGGATAATGCGAAAAAATATATTGAAAGCGGAAATTTTGAAGGAAAGGGAAGCAGTAATCATAAGGCGGCAGTTGTTGGAGATACAGTCGGTGACCCATTTAAGGATACCTCCGGCCCTGCTATTAATATTTTGATAAAGCTATTATCAACTGTTTCGATTGTATTTGCATCCTTGATTGCAAACTTCCATTTGTTTTAATAACTGAATAGAAAAGCAATGTAGTAAAATACATTGCTTTTTTGTATGCAGAGGAATGTTTTGAAAATGTCTGCAAATGAAAACAAATTGTCCACAATTTAAATTGTAATGAACTTGTTTAAAATGTTATAATTAATTAAGTATAAGTAAAGGGGAACATTTACTATGAACAAAGAGTATGTTTTGGGAATTGATATGGGTACAGGCGGAGCACGTGTAGGGATTTTTGACCTTAAGGGAAATCCTGTTGTTTTTTGCGGCGAAAATTATCCACTATATACTCCTGCATCAGGTCGTGCTGAGCAGCACGTCGATGAATGGTGGGAGGCTATATGCAAGGCATCTAAAAAGGCAATATCAACAAGCGGTATTAATCCGGCGCAAATACGTGGAATGAGTGTGGATACAACTTGTTGCACAGTTCTTATTTCCGGAGATGATATGCAGCCTTTAAGACCGGTTATTTTGTGGATGGATGTTCGTGCATCAAGTCAGGCAAAACGTATTTTTGAATCGGGACACGATGCTCTTAAATATAACGGATATGGTATGGTTTCGGCGGAGTGTCTGCCGGCTAAAGCTTTGTGGATTAAAGAAAATGAGCCTGAACTTTGGAAAAAAGCGACAAGACTGTATGAATGTACAGATTGGCTTATATATAAGCTGACGGGGGAATACACTGCAAGCATTAACTGTGCTTCAGCGCGTTGGTATTATAATTCGAAAGAGGGCGGATACCCTAAAGATTTCTATGAAAAAATCGGACTTGAAGATTTAATAGATAAGCTTCCACCGAGAGTGCTTTCGATGGGTGAGCTTGTTGGCGGATTGACAAAACAGGCGGCAGAAGAACTGGGTCTATGTGAAGGAACTCCTGTCGGTGAGGGCGGAGCAGATGCGTTTGTCGGAGTTATCGGCCTTAATGCTGTTCAGCCGGGAAAGATGACCTTAATTACAGGTTCATCTCACCTTCATATTGCACAGGTACGTGAATCTATCCATAATAGAGGGATGTGGGGTTCATATCCTGATTGTATCGTGAAAGGTCTTGAGATGGTAGAAGGCGGACAGACATCAACTGGGTCAATAATTGAATGGTTTGTAAAGAATTTGTGCGGAACAGTTAAGGAAGAAGCACAGAAGCAGGGAAAAAGTGTATATGATATTTTAAATGACGGGGCAGAAAATCTGCCGATTGGCGCAGACGGTCTTTTGGCACTTGACTTTTTCCAGGGCAACCGAACACCTTATGTTGACCCTGATGTAAGAGGTATGTTTTACGGATTATCACTCAATCACACACCGATACATATGTACAGAGCAATAATAGAAAGTATATGCTACGGAACTGAGGCAATAATTGATGTCTTCAGAAAATCAGGCTTTGCACTTGATGAAATTGTGGTATCGGGCGGAGCTGTGAAGAGCCGTTTCTGGCTCCAGACACACGCGGATGTAAGCAATGTCCCGATTACTGTGCCGAAGGTAACAGAAGGGCCTTGCCTCGGCTCTGCAATTTTGGGAGCGGTTGCAGGTGGTGTTTATCCGGACATAAATACTGCGGCTGATAATATGACATCAATAGATTATGTTGTAGAACCTAATAAAGAACGACACGAAGAATATATGTACTTTTTTGAAAAGTATAAGGAATTCTATGCTCTGGCTAAAGATTGGATGCATGAAGTGACGATGCACACAACTAAAATTGAAAAGAAGTAGGGGAAGAAATGATACAGATAGAACCTTCAATATTATCTTGTGATATGACCAAGATTGGCGAACAGGTCATAGAGGCGCAAAAGGGCGGGGCAGATTATCTGCACATTGACATAATGGACGGTGTGTATGTAAATAATATGACATTCGGGCCGCGTATGGTGAGCGATTTAAAGAGGATAACAAAAATTCCTCTTTCAGTTCATTTAGAAGTTTTAAGACCCGAGCAATACCTTGATATGTTTGCAGATGCGGGAGCGGATATATTCACGTTTCAGCTTGATGCGTGCCATAATCCTGTGAACCTTTTAAAGAGAATAAGGGAAAAAGGGATGAAAGCCGGAATTGGTATAGGCCCTGCATACGGAGTAGAAGGCTTAAGATACTTATTACACCATATAGACAGAATAATTCTTATGAGTGTAGAACCGGGCTATGAAAAGCAAACTTTTGAAGAAAGTGTATATGAAAAGCTTGTTATCCTGAAAAAAATGATGAAAGAAAGAGGATATTCCATTCCTGTGGTTATTGACGGCGGAGTAAATCTTGAAACGGGCCGCAAGCTGAAGGATTTGGGAGCGGACGTACTTATTGCGGGAAGCTATGTTTTCTATAGTGACAATATCGAGGAAACGGTACGCACATTAAGAAATATATAAAATATGAAAGGCAGAGGAAAACGTAATGTTAGTAACATCAAAGGAAATTTTTAAAATTGCAAGAGAAAAGAAATTTGCAATTCCGTCGGCGAATTTTATTGATATCGATTCACTTCGCTGGCATATTGAGGCGGCTGAGGAACTGGGGCTCCCAATAATTGTTGCATTGGCAGAGGCACACATAAGCCCTAATATAAGCTTAGAGGATGCAGCAATTATGGGTAAAAAATATGCAGAGGAAGCATCTGTGCCTGTAATTTTGCACCTTGACCACGGAACAACGCCGAGCATTATAAAAAAAGCTATTGATTTGGGCTTTACTTCTGTAATGATTGATGCATCTACGGAAAGCTTCCAAGATAATGTTGAGAAGACAAAGGATATTATAGAGTATGCACACGCACGGGGTGTTGTGGTTGAAGCTGAAATAGGTCACGTTGGTGTTGGTGAAAATATAGGTGTGAGCGAAAGTGCAAATGCGGATGATTCACGTTATACTACTGTTGAATCTGCTATTGAGTTTGTAAAGCAAACAAATGTCGATTCACTTGCAATCTCAATCGGAACAGCGCACGGACTCTATAAGGGAATTCCTGAAATAAATTTTGAGCGTCTGAAAGAAATTTATGAAGCTGTTGATACTCCGCTTGTTCTGCACGGAGGTTCATCATCAGGCGATGAAAACCTTAATAGATGCGCAACAGGTGGTATTGCAAAGATTAATATATACACAGATTTCTTGGTGGCAGCAAAGCAGGAAATTGATGACAAGAATGCTGATAATTACTTAGAGCACAGAATGCTTGCAAGAGAAGGAATGAAGAAGTGCCTTAAGCATTATTATTCAGTATTTGCTACTAAAAAAATATAAATTTTGAGAGGTAAATAAGATGGCAGTTTATAAAGAAACAATCCAGGTCAAGTCACACGGAACGACACCTACATACGTTAACATCACACCAATGGTAAAGGAAGCGATAGAAAAAAGCGGGATAAAAAATGGAATTTGCTCAGTAATTTCGCCGCATACAACCTGTAGTGTGTTTTTTGAGGAATTTGTGCATGATTTCACAGAAGATGGCGAAGAATTTTTGCAGGTTGACTTAAATAATGTTTTGTCAAAGCTATTCCCTGACCAGACTAAAGAGGATATATACCTTTATCCGGGTGAAGAACACTATAAGGCGGTTGCGTCGTGGCCTAATGCGGAAGAGTATCTTCCAAATGGCGACCGCACAGCTCTATGGAATGGAGATGCACACTTAAAAGCAACACTTTTGGGGTCAAGTCAGACATTTGATGTTGATGGTGGAAAGCTCGGTGTCGGAACGACAGGTTACATATATTTTGCAGATTTTGACCGCACTCGTGCAAGGACTCGTAAATGTAAGATTATAGTTATCGGGGAATAAGGAGGGCGCATAAATGAAAAGAAAAATAAGAACACCATTTTTGATAGTAAATCCAAAAGCGTATATTTATGGAAAAGAATCACTAGAGCTTGCAAAGATTTGTGACAGACTTTCAGAGGAATATGACCTTGACATTATCTTTACAGCCCAGCACGTTGATCTTCGTCAGGTTGCAGAAGCTACAAAAAATGTAATTGTTACAGCTCAGCATATGGACGGAATTGTTCCGGGAAGAGGAATGGGACATATCTTGCCGGAAGGTGTGAAGGATGCAGGAGCTCAGGCGGTGGTTTTAAACCATGCAGAGCATTCCTTAAAGATAGAGGAGCTTGACAGGACAATGAAGCGTGCAAATGAGCTTGATTTGGTAACGATTGTGTGCTGTGATACTCCTGAGGCGGCAAAGGCAGTTGCACAGCTTGGCCCTGATATGATGATATGTGAGCCGACCAGCCTTATAGGTACGGGAAGTACCAGCAGTGATGAATATATCCATGCCACAAATGCGGCAGTTAAATCTGTCAGCGAAGATATTTTAATTCTTCAGGCAGCAGGTGTAAGCACAGGTGATGATGTTTACAAAGTAGTTATGGAAGGTGCCCACGGAAGTGGTGGAACAAGCGGAATCTTAAATGCTCCAAGCAGAGAAGGAAAGATTATCGAGATGCTTGATGCACTAAAAAGAGCACAGAAGGATATGCAATAATACAAGATACCCACGTTATATAATTTGCGTGGGTATTTTTGTTGACATTAGATTGATTAATTTTATAAGATGTGATATAATTAATCATTATAGTTGATTGCAAAAAAGAGTTGCATCTAAAAATTATATCTCGTATACACGGAGGCGGAAAGCTATGCGGAAGCTCGGTAGAGCTTGAGGAAATTCCGTTGTATAGCTTTGCCGGATTTGTTGTATCATAATAATGGAGTGATAAAATGTCAAAAATATATAAATCAATGGAAGAACTTGTAGGAAGAACACCGCTTGTAGAGCTTTCGAGATTTAAGGAAAAGAATAACCTTTATGCAAATATTTTTGCGAAGGTTGAATTTTTCAATCCTGCAGGAAGCATAAAGGACAGAGCGGCAAAGGGAATGCTCGATGATGTAGAAGCAAGAGGAATTTTAAATAAAGATACTGTAATAATTGAGCCGACTTCGGGAAATACAGGGATTGGACTTGCGGCTATTGCGGCAGTTCGTGGATACAAGGTTATAATAGTTATGCCCGATACTATGTCAAAGGAACGTCGTATGCTTATGACAGCTTATGGTGCAGAGCTTATACTCTCTGACGGAAAGCTTGGAATGAAGGGCGCGATTAAAAAAGCAGAGGAGCTTTCTAAGACTATTCCAAACAGCTTTATCGCAGGTCAGTTTATAAACCCTGCAAATGCCGAGGCTCATTTTTTGACAACAGGCCCTGAAATTTGGGAGGATACAGACGGAGCAGTTGATATTTTGGTTGCAGGAATCGGAACAGGTGGAACAATAACAGGGACAGGAAAATATTTAAAATCTAAAAATAGGGACATAAAAATTATTGGAGTTGAGCCTGCCGATTCGCCGGTTCTCACAAAAGGCGAAGCGGGTACACACGGAATTCAAGGGATAGGTGCAGGATTTATTCCGGAGGTTCTTGATGAAGATATTCTGGACGAGGTCGTGACGGTTAAGACAGAGGATGCATATAAATCTGCAAGAGAGCTTGGGAAGAAGGAAGCATTGTTAGTAGGAATTTCTTCAGGAGCGGCACTTTCAGCAGCAGTAGAAATTGCAAAAAGACCTGAAAACAAAGATAAAAACATTGTAGTAATATTGCCTGATACGGGAGAAAGATATTTGTCAACAACATTGTTTGACATTGGTGTATGATATGAAAAAAGCGATTATAGCAATGAGCGGCGGTGTGGACTCAGCAGTCAGCGCGTACCTTATAAATAAACAGGGGTATGACTGCATAGGTGCTACGATGAGGCTCTTTGATAAAGAGGAAGAAACTGAAAATACCTGTTGCTCGCTACGTGATGTTGAAGATGCGAAGCAGGTTGCACATAGGCTTGGTATGGAGCACTATGTCTTTAATTTTAAGGACGAGTTCGATGAGAAGGTAATAAAAAAATTTATACACTCCTACGAAATAGGCGCGACACCAAACCCGTGTATTGATTGTAACAGATATTTAAAGTTTGAAAAGCTTTTGCATCGTATGAATGAGCTTGGTTATGACTACATTGTAACAGGTCATTATGCAAGAATTGAGAGAAGCGGCGGGCGATACCTCCTGAAAAAGGCGGTGGATGAAAGCAAGGACCAGAGCTATGTGCTTTATTCACTAACACAAGAGCAGCTTGCTCATACGCTTTTTCCGCTTGGAGGATACGAAAAAAGCGAGGTACGGAAAATTGCTGAGGAAAATGGATTTGTCAATGCGAAAAAGCATGATAGTCAGGATATTTGTTTTGTGCCTGATGGAGATTATGCGACATTTATTGAAGAATATGGCGGCAAGAAATATAAAACAGGAAATTTTGTGGATAAAACAGGCAAGATTTTAGGTGAGCATAAGGGAATCATAAGGTATACTATAGGTCAACGAAAAGGGCTTGGTCTTGCACTCCCTGCTCCTATGTATGTATGCAGGAAGGATATTGAAAAAAATGAGGTTCTACTTTGCTCTAATGAAGAACTGTTTTCAAAAAGCCTTGATGCTGAGGGTATAAACTGGATTGCATTTGATAATCCTCCCGAAAGCTTTACTGCAAAGGCGAGAATAAGATATAATCAAAAAGAAGAGGAAGCCAAGATAGAGATTACAGGGAAGAATTCTGCACATATTGAGTTCAAAAGCCCGCAACGTGCCGTTGCAAAAGGACAAGCGGTTGTTTTTTATGATGGCGACATAGTGCTTGGTGGCGGAACGATAGTATAAATATAACAAAAATAACTGCTCAGGGGGCAGTTATTTTGTTTTTCATTAATCTAAATTATAGCAAAAAACTGTTGCAAAAGACAAATTATTGTTATATAATAAAGAATGGTACATTATACATATATTACAAACAGGAGGAAGTAGTTATGGTATTTGAAAAAGTAAAAGAAATTCTTGTAGAACAGCTTGGCGTAGATGCTAAGGAAGTAACAATGGGAGCATCATTTATTGAGGATTTAGGAGCTGATTCTCTTGATTTGGTTGAGCTTATAATGGCGATGGAATCAGAGTATGGCATTGAAATTCCTGATGATGAGGTAGAAACAATTTCAACTGTTGAAGATGCAGTTAATTACATAAAGGAAAATGCTGACGTAGATTAATGGTTGGTGAACTTAATGATTGATATTGAGCAGAAAATAGGATATACATTTAAAAATAAGGATTATCTTGAAAAAGCACTTGCACACAGCTCTTTCGCAAATGAAAGGCACTCAGAGAGTAATGAACGCCTTGAATTTTTGGGAGATTCAGTGCTGAGCCTTGTGGTCAGTGAAAATTTATTTTTAGCGCATTCAAAAAATGATGAGGGAGACTTGAGTAAAATTCGTGCATCTTTAGTATGTGAGCAAGGACTTTTCGGATTGGCAAAAAAGATAGGGCTTCCTGAGTATATAAAGCTTGGACGCGGTGAAGAACTCAGCGGAGGAAGACAAAGACCTTCGCTGGTTTCTGATGCTTTTGAGGCACTTTTAGCCGCAATTTTTTTGGATAGCAACTTTGAAACTGCCAAGAAGTGGCTTTTGTCGGTTATGGAGGATGAGCTTTCAAAAGTATCAGGAAAGCAAATGTTCGGAGACTATAAGACTATGCTTCAGGAACATACCCAAAAGGGTGCACGTGGTAAGGTGACATATGAGCTTATAAGCGAAAGCGGACCTGATCATAATAAGCATTTTGTCTGTGCAGTATTAGTGGATGGAGAGCATATTGCGAAAGGTGAGGGAAAAAGTAAGAAGGAAGCGGAACAAGAAGCTGCCCGAAATGCTTTGGAAATTCTATGAAGTGGTATAATATTCCTATTTTTGTGCCTCATGAGGGCTGCCCATTTGATTGTATTTTCTGTAATCAGCGAAAAATCACGGGTAGTGACACATCTATAACAAAATCTGAAATTTCAAAAATTATTAGAGAACACTTGGAGACATTACCTGAGTGCGGACGCTATGTTGAGGTTGCCTTTTTTGGAGGCAGCTTTACAGGTATTTCAGAGGAAAAGCAGTGCGAATTTTTAGAAGAAGCACACAAATTTATAGAAAGCGGAGATGTTGATGGGATTCGTCTTTCTACGCGTCCTGACTATATCTCTGAGGAAATTTTGGACAGGCTGTTAAAGTATGGGGTTACTTCGATTGAGCTTGGTGTTCAATCTATGGATGATGAGGTTTTAGCAGCATCAAACCGCGGGCATACTGCGAAAACTGTTGAAGAAGCAGTTAAACTTATAAAGAAATACCCATTTAGATTGGGACTTCAGATGATGACGGGATTGCCTGGGGACACACCTGAAAAATCAATCGAAACCGCACATAAAATAATTGCCTTAAAGCCTGATTTTGTGCGTATTTATCCAACACTTGTGCTTGAGGGTACTGGTCTTTGCAGGCTCTACAAAAACGGAAAATATGCTCCGCAGAAGCTTGACGAGGCGGTGCAGCTGTCAAGCAAGCTTTTAAAGGCTTTTCGGGAGAGTAACATTGACGTGATACGTATTTCGCTTTGTACCACCGATGAGATTTGTGAAAACGGCTCAGTCGTGGCAGGCCCTTTCCACAGTGCTTTTGGAGAGCTTGTTGAAAGTGAAATATACTACGATAAAATTTCAAAGGTCCTTTGTGAAAATAAGGGTACAGACGTAATTTGCGTTAATCCGCGCGAAATTTCAAAGGCCATTGGAAATAAGAAAAAAAATATTATAAAGATAAAAGAGAATTTCGGCATCGACCTTAAAATAAAGGCGAATGAGAGTCTTTCAAAAGGTGATGTAAAAGTTTGGAAGGAATGAGTTTTAATTGTATCTGAAAAGGATTGAAATGCAGGGGTTTAAGTCATTTGCTGACAAAACTGTCCTGAATTTTGAAAATGGAATAACAGGCGTTGTCGGACCAAATGGCAGCGGAAAGAGCAATATTTCAGACGCTATACGCTGGGTTATGGGTGAAATGAGTGCAAAAAGTCTTCGTGGTGCAAATATGCAGGACGTTATTTTTAATGGAACTCAGACAAGAAAGCCACTCAATTTTGCCGAAGTAAGTCTTGTTCTTGATAACTCAGACAGGCTTTTTCCTATCGAATTTGATGAAGTTAT